>NZ_CP045725.1:1216621-1824932 GCF_009646095.1 Raineyella fluvialis
GGCATGTCCGGTCCCTACATCGCGGTGGCCAACCACTCCAGTCACCTCGACGGACCGCTGGTGATGGCTTCCCTGCCGCCGCGGCTGACCCGCTACCTTGCCACGGGGGCGGCGGCGGACTACTTCTTCACCAGTCCGACCAAGGCCTTCGCCCCGGTGATGTTCATGAACGCCTTCCCGGTCGAGCGCGGCGGCGGCCGGTCGAAGCACAAGGGGCTGTCCGGCAACCTGCTCACCGAGGGCGTTCCGATCCTTCTCTTCCCCGAGGGCACCCGGTCCCGCACCGGGGCGATGGCCGCGTTCAAGCCCGGGCCGGCCGCCCTGTGCATCTCCCGCAACGTCCCGGCGATCCCGATCGCCATCGTCGGCGCCCACCTGGCCATGCCGACGACCTCCGCCCTGCCCAAGTCCGGTCGACCGGACGTCCACATCGTGCTGGGCAAGCCGATGTGGGCCGAGAAGGGCGAGACCGCGCGCAAGTTCGCGGACCGAATGCACGACCAGGTGCTGCGCATGCACGACTCCATGGCGCTCGCCACCGGCTTCCCGACCATCGCCGACTACGCGGCGGAGGCGGAGCGTCAGAAGGTGGAGAAGGCGGCGGCCGAGACACCCGCCGTGGACCAGGGCCCGGTGGAAGACGGCGCACCCAGAACCACTCCCGGCACCGACGCCGGCAAGGGGACCGCAGCCGACCCGGCCGCGGACGATCACACGACGGACGAGGCGTGAAGCACGCCGAGGACAGCATCCACGCAGGCGCGGACCGCCCGGCCACGCGTGACCGTGAGCGGAAGGACAACGTATGACCGGCGTCAAGCACCAGAAGTGGTGGGGTTGGGGTGTCGAGGGGATCGGCTTCGACCCGGAGGGCAAGCCCGCTTTCGCCCCCTTCGTGAAGAAGCAGATCGGCCTGGACGTCTCCAAGCCCGGCATCCCGCCGAAGTTCGAGGACCTCGACGTCCCGGCGCCGATCATCGACGGCGGCCTGCGCGAGCAACTCCTCGGCATCGTCGGCGAGCGCTTCCTGCTGGACGACGATCTCGACCGCATCGTGCACACCTTCGGCAAGGGTGTGCGTGACCTGATCCGGATCCGCCGGGGCGACCTGCGCCGTGTCGTCGACGTGGTCGTCTACCCGGCCGACGAGACCCAGGTGCAGGCCGTCGTCGACGCCTGTGTCGAGGCGGATGCCGTGCTGATCCCGTTCGGTGGCGGCTCCAACATCGTCGGCGCCCTCGAACCGATGCCCACCGAGCGTCGTACCGTCGTGTCGGTCGACCTCGGCCGGATGGCCAAGGTGCTCGAGATCGACGACGAGTCGGGGCTGGCCCGGATCCAGGCCGGCGCGCTCGGCCCGCAGATCGAGGAGCAGCTCGGCCGCCGCGGCTGGACGATGGGACACTTCCCCGACTCCTTCACCCACTCGACGCTGGGCGGCTGGATTGCCACCCGGTCGACCGGCATGCAGTCGGACAAGTACGGCGACATCGCCGACATCGTCAAGGGGCTGCGGGCCGTACGGCACCGCGAGGTGCTCGCCCTGCGGCCGCTGCCGTCGACCTCGTCGGGCCCGAGCGTCCGCGAGATGATCCTCGGGTCCGAGGGCCGGCTCGGCATCATCACCGAGGCCTGGGTCAACGTCCACCGGGTGCCCGAGGTCCGCGAGATCGTCGGCTACTTCTTCCCCGACTTCAGCTCCGGGCTGCGGGCGATGAAGGAGATCAACGACTCCGACGCGCATGTCACGGTGTCGCGCGTCTCCGATGCCAACGAGACGCAGTTCTCCTTCGCCACCCAGCGGGCGCAGCGCGGCGTGAAGAAGATCGTCATGGGCAGCATGTTCGGCTACCTCAAGCGCCGCGGCTGGGACCTGGACCAGATGTGCCTGTCGTACATCGGTTTCGAGGGCGGGCGCCGCTACGTCAAGCGCAACCAAGCGATCGTCAAGGAGATCGTCAAGGCGAACGGCGGCATCGTCGTCGGGACGGGCGTCGGCTCGGTCTACGACTCGAAGAAGTTCCAGACCCCCTACATCCGCGACTTCCTGCTCGACCGCGGGGCGACCGCCGACGTGTCGGAGACCGCCACCCCTTGGGCGAACCTGCAGAACCTCTACGACACCACCACCGAGGCGGCCCGGGCCGCCTTCGAGAAGGCACGCACGCAGGGGTTCGTGATGTGCCACTTCGCCCACTCGTACCACAGCGGCGCCTGCCTGTACTTCACCTTCGCCCTGCCCGACACCGATGCGGCGAACACGTACGCCAACTATGACCTGGTGAAGCGCGCCATCCAGCAGAACTTCATGGACAACGCCGCGACGGTGTCCCACCACCACGGGGTCGGCAGCGAGCACGCGCCGTGGCTGGACCAGGACATCTCGGTGGCCGGCACGAAGCTGCACCGGGTCCTCCTCGAGGGGGCCGACCCGGGCCGCAACTTCAACCCGGGCAAGATCCTCCACGACGGCAAGCCCGGCGTCGCCATGCACTCGTCCGATGCCCCCCTGCCGGGCGGCGTGCCGGGGACGCCGGAGGTCTGAGCCGGTCCGGCGCGGAGGCCTGAGTCCGCGAGCCTGAGCCTGGCGCGTCGCATCGGGAGTCTCGGTTCAAAGCGCAGTTTCACCCCGGGGGTGACATGTCACCCCCGGGGTGAAACGCATCCTCCATGACAGACTCCGCTCCGCCGCGCCCCACGACCCGGCAGGTCCGTCCCGCACGACATGGCAGGTCCGTCCCGCAGAGACGGCAGGTGCCGTGCACGGGTCCGGACGAATAAGCCCCCGGTGCCGACCCGCTAGAGTCGAGGGGTGGCGATCTCCGTACGTAGCATTCCGGCTTCCCAGCACCTCGAGTACATCTCCACCCTCCGCTCGGCGAGCTTCCTCCAGACCCCCGCATGGGCGGCGGTGAAGAGCGAGTGGCGCCACGAGTCCCTCGGCTGGTTCGAGTCCGGCGAGGGCGAGGGCGGCGAGCGGATGATCGGGGTCGCCCTGGTCCTCTACCGCCAGATCCCCCGGGTGAAGCGCTACCTGGCGTACGTTCCCGAGGGGCCGCTGCTCGACTGGGCCGGCGTCGACCTCGAGGCCGCCCTCAAGCCCTTCGTGGCCCACGTGAAGCAGCAGGGCGCCTTCGGCGTCCGGATCGGGCCGCCCGTCATCGTCCGCCGGTGGGGCACCCGGGCCATCAAGGACGCGCTGGCCGACGAATCGGTGACCTCGTTGCGGGCCGTCGAGCCCGACGAGACGAACATCGCGGCCGCCCGCGTCCACAACGCCCTGCGGACCCTCGGCTGGCGCCCGCCGAAGGCCGGTGAGGGCTTCGCCGCCGGGCAGCCCGAGTTCAACTTCCAGCTGCCGCTGACGGGCCGTACGCCCGAGGACGTCCTCAAGGGCATGAACCAGTTGTGGCGGCGCAACATCAAGAAGGCCGACAAGCTGGGCGTCACGGTCCGGCGCGGCACCGTCGCGGACCTGCCGGCCTTCCACACCCTCTACGCCGAGACGGCCGAGCGGGACGGGTTCACCCCGCGGCCAGCGAGCTACTTCCGCACCATGATGGAGGCGATGGAGGCGGAGGACCCCGATCGCATCCACCTCTACCTCGCCGAGCACGAGGGTGATCTCGTCGCCGCCACCACCTGGGTGCGGGTCGGCGGGCACACCTGGTACTCGTACGGCGCCTCCTCGACCACCAAGCGGGAGGTACGCGGCTCCAACGCCATCCAGTGGCGGATGATCCAGGACGCCCTCGAGGCCGGGGCCGACGTCTACGACCTGCGCGGCATCACCGACTCGGTGGACAAGAACGACCCGCACGTCGGGCTGATCGAGTTCAAGGTGGGTACCGGTGGGGAGGCCGTCGAGTACCTCGGCGAGTGGGACCTGCCGCTCAACCGGGTGCTCTACACGGCCTTCGACCTCTACATGAAGCGACGCGGCTGAGCTTCGCCGCTCCGGCGACACCCGGCCGCGACCCGACGGGCCGGTTAGGCTGACCCCGTGAGCGGACTGACCCTGACCATCGACACCGACGCCTGGCGCGCCCATCAACGGGCCGTCGTCGAGCGGACGCCGGGCATCATCCCGGTCGCCAAGGGCAACGGCTACGGCTTCGGCCTGACCCGGCTGGCCGAGGAGGCCCAGTCCTTGGGCGTACGGACCATCGCTGTCGGCGTCCCGGGTGAGGTGGCCGCCGTCCGCGACCACTTCGACGGGGACATCGTCGTCCTGCAGCCCTGGCGCCCCTTCGACGCCCGCGCGGTCGAACTCGCCCGTGATCCCCGGGTGATCTGGACCGTCTCCCGGCTCGACGACATCGAGGTGCTCGCCAACCTGGGTGGCGACGTCCGGCCCCGGGTGATCCTCGAGGTGCTCACCTCGATGCGGCGCCACGGGCTGTCGAGCGCCGACCTGGACGCCGGTGAGGAGGCCTCGGCAATGCTCGATGTCCAGGGCTGGACCATCCACCTGCCCCTGCACTCCGAGGCCACCGAGGCGGAGGCCCGTGACCTGGCCGCACGCGCCGTGGACGCGTTCCGCGCCCCGGTCTGGCTGTCGCACGTGCCGGTCTCCACCGCCGAGGCCATCTCCCACGAGCTCAGCGCCCAGGGGGAGCGGCTCGAGACGCGGCTGCGGGTCGGCACCGAGCTGTGGCTCGGGGACCGGTCCGCGTACTCGACCTCCGCGACGGTCCTCGATCTCCACGAGGTGTCGCGGGGGGATCGGATCGGCTACCACCAGCACCGGGCCCCCGGCGACGGCTGGGTGGTGATCGTCGCCGGCGGCACGGCCAACGGCGTCGGCATGGAGGCCCCGACGTCCGGGTCGACGATGCGCGCGAAGGCGATCTCGGTCGCGACGGGGGCGATGGAGGCCGCCGGTCGCGCCCTGTCGCCCTACACCTTGGACGGCAAGAAGCGCACCTTCCTCGAACCGCCGCACATGCAGTCCTCGATGATCTTCATGCCCAAGGGCTCGACCCCGCCGCAGGTCGGGGATCGGGTGCCCGTGGAGGTCCGGATGACCACCGCGCTCTTCGACATCGTCAGGGAGCGTACGGACACCGGACGCGTACCCGCCTGAATCCCGGATCGCACCCGGGAGCTCAGCCCCGCAGCTTCACCCGCATCTGCGCGGTGTCGGCGGGCGTCCAGCCGATCATGCCCAGCATCGGTTCGACGCCACCGAAGCGTTCCTCCGCATAGCCGAGGAACGCCCGCATGGACTCCGGGCGGGTGTGGTGGGAGGAGGCCGGGCGACCGGAGAGGTTCTCGGCGTACGTCTCGCGGGCCAGCAGACGGGCGAGGATGAGGTCGATCCGCTCCGTGCTGGCCGCATAGTCCTCGACCACCGCGTCGACGTCCGCCCCGGCGATCATCAGCGCCAGGGCCACGGTGGTCCCGGTGCGGTCCTTGCCGGCGGCGCAGTGCACCAGGGCGGCACCGTCGGCGTACGCCACGGCCCGCAGCGCGGCGAGCACCGACTCGGGACGATCCGCGAGGAATGACAGGTAGGACGACGCGAAGCCGTCCTCCACCTGGATCGTGTGGGGCCGTTCGCCGGCCCACGGCAGCACGTCGCCCGGTAGTTCGTCCCTTGCGTTCGCGCCGCTGGCCTCGATGCCGCCGGTGTCCCCCGCAGCCCCGGTCGCCCCGGGAGCCCCGGCACCGACGGACACCTGCTCGACGAAGAACGAGTGCCGGTGGATGGTGAACTCGGCCCGATGGTCCAACGGCCCGGGCCCTTCGGCCTGCACCTCGAACGCCGACCGCAGGTCGACGATGTCGGTGACGCCCAGGTCCCGCAGCCGCTGGATGTCGTCCGGCGTGAGCGCCTGCAGATTGTCGGACCGGATCAGCCGCCGGGGCAGAATCCGCCCGCCGTCGACCGTCGGGATGCCGCCCACGTCACGGGCGTTCACCAGCGAATCGAAGGCCAACCACTGCACGCTCACTCTCGCAGTGTGACATGCCGCGCCAACGACAGGTGAGCCTCTGGGTCAGCGGGTGCCAAGCGCGCCGAACACGAATCCTCCGACGACCAGGACCACCGCGAGGACGCCCCAACCGGGAACGGTCCGGGCCGGGGCGTCCCGACCCCCGTGCGGCGCGTCGCGAGGGATCGGCAGGGCACGCCAGCCCGCCACCGCGGCAGCGAGGAAGAGCACCGCCGACACGACGAACTCCCAGCGGCGGATCGTCACCGCCATCATCGTCTCCACCACCGTCATGAACAGCAGCGACACCAGCAGCGTCCAGCGCGACGAGAACTGGTGCGGGGCGCGCCCGCCGGGCGGCAGGCGCCGGGGTGGCAGGGGCTCGCGGAAGTGGTCCGTCACGTCGCCATGCTACGGGCCGCCCCAGCGCCCGCGCTCACGCGTACGCCCGGAGGAACTGTGCCACCCCCACGCGCCGCTCCCGCACCACGGCGAGCCCGCAGGCGATGGTGCCGATCAGCGCCCAGGCGAGGATCCCCAGCAGCGGTCCACTGAGAGATCCGCCGGTGGCCGCCGCGCGCACCGCATCGAGCACCGGGCTCGGCGCCAGGAGCGGCCGGACGACGTCGAAGAAGCCGGGCAGCGCCGAGGTGAAGCCGGCCGCGATGGTCAGCACACCCATCAGCACCGCCACCGCACGGCCGATGTTGCCGCCCCACGCGGCCAGCGCCTGCTGGACCAGGGCGAACATCACTCCGCCGAACAGCAGCACCCCGAACACGGCGACGGCCCTCCCCGCAGACAGCCCCATCACGACCTGGACGGCCAGGGCGATGCCGGCCGCCTGGACCAAGGCGATGCCGACGCCAGGACCGACCGTGCGCGCCAGCAGCCAGGGGGTCGAACGGGTGGAGGACAGCAGCCGGTGCGACAGCGGCCGACGCAGCACGTACGTCATGAGGGTGGCGAACCACAGCGCGGCCACCGCGAGCAGGGCGGCCGCGGCGACCAGCGGGGTCGCCGACACGGCGGCCAGGTCGGTCGAGATCGGCGAGGCGACGACGGCGGCGAGGTTCTTCCGCTCGGCATCGGTGTAGGTGGGGATCGACCCGACGTTGCCGGCGATGCCAGTGGCGAGCTGGTCGGCGCCGGCGGCGAGCTTGGCCGCCCCGTCGGCCAGCTGTCCCAGCCCGTCCGAGAGCTGACGGCCACCGTCGGCCGACTTCGCGATGCCCGCCGACAGCGGCACCATCCCGGCCGCGAGCTGTTCGGTGCCGTCGGCGAGCCGGGCGGACCCGGCGGCCAGCTGCGAGGCGCCGTCGGCGGACTTCGCGGCCCCGTCGGCCAGCTGTCCGGCACCGCCGGCGAGCTGGTTCGCGCCGTCGACGAGCCGCGGGCCATTGGCCTTGAGCTGGGCAAGGCCGCCGGAGAGCTGGGCCGCACCGTCGTTGAGCTGATGCACCCCGGACTGCAGCTGGGCGACCTGGCCGGGCAGGTCGTTGAGGGCAGCCATGATCTTGTCGATCTGGGCGGGGTCGAGGCCGGGCAGCGTCCCGCCGTTGGCCCGGACCAGCTCCTGGAAGCTGGTGGCCCCCGCATTCGCGGCCTTCGCGGCGCTCACGACGCTGTAGCCGGTGGTCGGGTCCTTGATGGTGAGCAGGGCGAGGGCGCGGTCCGACCCCGCCTTCATCCCCGCCTTCCAGCCGTCACAGGCCCCGGGGCCCTTGGCGGCGATGTCGGCCGGGCAACTGATCGAGCCCCCGGACACCGCCTTGAGGTCGCTGACAGCCTTGTCCAGACCGGTCACCACCGCGCCCGTGCCGGCGCTCAGCCGGTCCGCGGTGCCCTGCATGTCCTTGAGCGCGGCGGTGATCTGCGCGAGCACCGGCCGCAACTGGTCGATGGTCTTCTGGACCTGGGCCAGCTGCGCGGGGCTGGGCAGCGCCGAGTCGAGCCCGCTGCTCAGCTGGTTGATGCCGGAACTGAGCTGCGCGGCCCCATCGGCGGCGGCACCCACGCCATCGGTGTACTGCTTGACCCCCGAGGCGTACGCGGACGCGCCGCCGGAGAGCTGGTCTGCGCCGTCGGACAGTTGGCGGAGGCCACCGGAGAGCTGCCCCATGCCGTCGGCGATCTGTCGCGATCCCTGGGCCAGCTGGGCCGTCTGGGCGGGCAACTGGGCCGTGCCGGCCTTGAGCTGCGCGAGCCCGTCGGCGAGCTGCACCGATCCGGAGTGGGCCGAGGCGGTGCCGCCGGACAGCTGGGCGGCCCCGTCGGCCAGGTCGGAGGTGCCGGAGGCGAGCTGCTTCATCCCCTCCGCCGACTTGTTGAAGCCCAGGTACACCTGGTCCAGGTAGCCCTCCGTCAGGGTGGTGTTGAGACTGCGCGCCGCGGCATCGCTCAGCTGGCGGGCGATCTCCGCGTCGGCGACCCCGGTGATCGAGGAGGTGGTGACCTGGAGGGTGGCGTGCCGCGCGTCCTTGGCCGGACCGCCGTACGAGGTCACCGCGGCGGAGAAGTCCTTCGGGATGACCACCCGGGCGACGTAGCGCCCCGAGGCCAGCCCGGCGGCGGCGTCCTTGTCGTCGCTGAGCACCCAGGTGTAGCCGGTGCCCTGCGCGGGTCCCTTGACCAGGGCTGCCGACAACTGGCGGCCCATCGGGGCGAGATGGCCCTGGATGGTCACCGGCTCGTCGTCGTTGACGACCGCTGCCCGTACGGTCGGCCGGAGCGGCTCGGCGCGGGCGGTGACCCAGCCGAGCGAACCGACGATGAGCAGCGGCACCAGCACCAGGCCGAGGATGATGCCCCAGCGGCGGGCCCTGCTGGGGCCGTCGGGGCGGGTGGTCCGGGGAACGCCGGTGGAGGTCGAGGTCATCGGGCTTCTCCTGTCTGGAAGACGGGCATCGGCTCGGCCGAGGGGACGGCGGGTGGGGTGGGAGGGAGCGGCCGGCCAGGGGACTCGGGCGCGGCCGGTGCCGCCTGCGGGCCCGGGCCCGCAGGCGCGAGCAGCAGGGGCGACCCCTCGGAGGGCGGCTGCGCCGCTCCCGCGCCGTACGGGCGGGCGGCGACGTGCGGGGTGCCGAACGGCAGGATCGGGGCGAGTCCCTGCTCGTCCAGCGCTCCGATGACGACCGTGGAACCGCTGTGCCGCACCAGGGCGCCGAGCAGGGCCCTGGTGCGCACGTCGGCGGCCATGTCGGCGTCGTCGACGATGATCACGTGCTGCGGATCGCCGGCGGCGGAGACCAGCCGGGACAGTTCGGCGGCCGGCTCAGGACTGCGCCACAGGCTGACGTACGCGACCCGTCGCCGCACCCGACCGGCATGTTCCAGCAGCCGGCCCCCCACCCGGGCGCGGCCCTCGGCCACCCGCAGCCGACCGGCCAGGGCCAGCAACAGCGCCGTACGTTCCGCGGGCTCCCCGGTGACGAGCAGCCGGTCCCCAGGATGGAGCCGGATGTCGACCGGCGCGTGCAGGCGGCGGTCGAGGTCACCGGCGACCAGGCCCTGCGCCGTGAGCACGGTGGGCTCGCCGGGGGCCGGCCAGTGCTGCAGGGCCAGCTCGCGGGCCAGGTCGGATCCCTCGACGTCGAGCATCGGCATCCGGGCGTCCAGCCAGTGCGGCAGCCACCAGGCACGCTCGCCGAGCAACGCCATCACCGCCGGCACCAGCGTCATCCGGACCAGGAAGGCGTCCATGGCGACCCCGACGGTGAGGGCGAAGGCGATCGGCTGCATCGAGCCCCGGTCGGACGTCGGGACGAAGAACGCGAAGACCGACACCATGATCACCGCCGCCGCGACGACGACCATCGCGGAGCCGACGAAGCCGGTGTGCACCGCGGCCCGGGCCGGCGTGCCGTGGACGTGATCCTCGCGCATCCGTGAGACGAGGAACACCTCGTAGTCCATGGACAGGCCGAAGAGGATGCCCATCGTGATGATCGGCAGGAAGGAGATCAGCGGCCCCGGCACCTCGACGTTGATCAGCTTCGCGCCGACGCCATGGGTGAAGACGAGGGTGGTGAGCCCGAAGCAGGCGAAGACCGAGAGCAGGTAGCCGACGGTGGCCTTGATCGGCACCACCAGGGAGCGGAAGACCATGGTGAGCAGCACCATCGACAGGCCGACGACGAAGATGCCGAACGGCAGCAGGGCCGCCCCGAGACGCTGCGACACGTCGATCGCCACGGCCGTGTAGCCGGTCACCGCGGTGTCGGTGCCGTAGCGGGCCTTCCAGTCCGGTGCCGCCGCCCGGATCCGGTGCACGAGCTGCTCGGTGGCGGGGTCGTCCGGGCCGGTGGTCGGGAAGATCTGGACGATCCCCGTGTCGGCCGTACGGTTCGGGGTGGCGATCGCGACGACGGCGACACCGGGCATCGCCTCGATGTCCTTCTTCAGCCCGTCCATCACCCCGAGCGGGTCGGTCGAGGTGACGATCTGCGCGGTGACGACGAGCGGGCCGTTGAAGCCGGGCCCGAAGTGGTCCCGGATCAGGTCGAACGCCTCGCGGGCCGGTGTCCCGGCCTTGGCCTGGCCGGCATTGGGCAGGGCCAGCTGCATGTCGCGTGCCGGGATGGCCAGCCCACCGAGGACCAGCACCACGACGGCGATGGTGAGCGCCGGCACCTTCGTCACCGTACGCACCCACCAGCCGGAGGGCCCGCCGCCATGTCCCTCGGCGACGGCCTTCATCCGCAACCGGGCCGCCTCGTGCGGATCCTCCGAGTAGGTCCCGGCGGCCTGGCGCCGGGCCTGCCGGCGGGTGAGCCGGCGGGTGAGCCGGCGGTGCTTCGGACGCATCCGCTCCCCCGCCAGCCCGGCGAGCGCGGGCACCAGGGTGAGCGCGATGGCCACGGTGACGGCGATCGCGATCGCCGCGGCGATGCCCATCGTGGTGAGGAAGGGGATGCCGGCCACGCCCAGACCGATCAGGGCGATGAACACCGTGAGGCCCGCGAAGACCACGGCCGAACCGGACGTCGCCACGGCCCTCGCGGCGGACTCCTCGGTGCCCAGGCCCTCCCCGAGCTGTTCGCGGTGGCGGGACAGGATGAACAGGGCGTAGTCGATCCCGACGGCCAGCCCCAGCATCAGTGCGAGCATCGGAGTGGTCGAGTTGATCGTGGCCAGACCGGTGGCGCCGAGGATCAGCGTCATCGAGATGCCGACGCCGATGAGGGCGGTGACGAGCGGCATCCCCGCGGCGAGCAGCGAGCCCATGGTGAGCACCAGGACCACCAGAGCGACGCCGAGGCCGAGCATCTCCACCACGCCGACGTGCGGGATCGTCGCGTTGAACGCCTCACCGCCGAGCCGCACCGTCGAGCCGGGCAGCGCCGCCTGCAGCTGATCGGCCTTGGCGAGCAGGGCGGACTTCTGCTGCTCGGTGAAGTCGGTCATCCTGACCGTGAGCATGATCGAGGAGAGACCGGCGCCACGGTCGGGGCTGATAGTCCCGTGCATCATCTCGAAGTAGGGCGACTGGGCAGACCGGACGAAGTCGAGCTTGCCGATCTCGTCGGTCGTCCGCTCTATCGCGGCGCGGACCTGGGGATCGTCGAGCGTACGTCCGGGGCCGGCGACGACCACCATGGTGGCCGAGGCGCCGGACATCTCCGGGAAGGTCATACCGAGCTGGTCGAGGGCCTGCTGTGACTGCGTGCCGGGCAGGTCGAAGGAGTTGTCGAACTTGTCGTACAACACTCCGGCGGCGCCTCCCGTGACGAGCAACACGAGCAACCAGCCGGTGAGGACGCGACCTCCGTGACGGAAGCACCACCGCCCGATGGCGTAAAGGACCGACGACATCCTGACTCCCCATATCCGCGACATGCGCGACACCCGCGACGCCGCGTGACGCGGGCGCCGACCCGGCCCAGTTCCAAGACACTTGTGTATCCGCAGACCAGCGTACGCCTGCGACAGGCCGTACGACGCCGCAGTGGAACGCCGCACGGCGGGATATGGTTCAGCGGAAGCGTGTGGTCCGAGCAATCCGGAGGAGCCCATGTCCCACATCTCGATCTCGCCGCGGCGCGCGGAGACCCGCCAGCGTCTGCTCGACGGGGCCGTCGGTGTCTTCGCCGACCGTGGGGTGCTGGCGGCGAGTGTCGAGGAGATCTGCGATCGGGCCGGTTTCACCCGCGGCGCCTTCTACTCCAACTACGGCTCCAAGAACGAACTGGTGCTCGCCCTGCTCGAGCAGGACCGCGAGCGCCAGCGGGCGATGGTGGCGGGGTGGCGGAGTCCGGACTGGTGGGCCGGCCGGTGACCAGCACCAGCGAGTTGCGTGACCTGGTCGACCGCGCCGTGCGCCGCTTCATCTCCGTGCGCCGACTCGATCGCGACTGGGTGATGGCGACGGCGGAGCTGCGCCTCTACGCCGCCCGGGAGCCGGAGATCCGGGAGGCCTACCTGGCCCTGCGCCAGGAGACCCAGCGGCAGCTGCTCGAGGGCGCGGAGGCGATGGCGGAGGTCAGCGGCTGGGAGTTCGCCGTCCCACGGGACTCGGTGATGGAGATCCTGGACAACATGTACGAGGGGGCCGTCCTCCAGGCCCTGCTGCTCTATCCCGACCGGGGTGACGAGGAGCGGGTGCAGGCCTGCCTGCAGCCGTTCATCGACGTGATGGTGAGCATCGTCCGCCCGCTCGGCTCCCGCGTCTGAACGCGGTCATGGTCCGAGGTCGGGCCGATGTCGCTTCCCGGCGCGCTTTTCGACGGTTCCCGTCGCCTCCGCCGCGACGTAGCCTGACCGCATGACGCCCGAACGCCGCTCCGCCACCCGGATCACCGAGCCCCTGTGCTACCACGGGGAGGGACCGGTCTGGTCGCCCTCGTGGGGCGGGCTGCGCTGGGTCGACATGCTCGCCGGGGACCTGCTCACCCTGCGCGCCGACGGCTCGGTCGATCGGCTGCACGTCGGGACCGGCCCCTGGGTCGAGGCCGCCTCGGGCACCCGCGCGGGTGGTTCCTGGAAGCCGGTCGCCGCCTTCTGCCGCCCTCGGGCCAACGGGGGCTACGTGGTCGGGCTCGAGCGCGGCTACGGACTGGCACCCGGTCCTGATGCCGCACCGGATCGTGTCGTGGCGCTCTGGAATGATCCGAACCTGCGGATGAACGAGGGCGGCACCGACCCGTGGGGCCGCCTCTATGCCGGCGGGATGGCGTACGACCGTACGCCTGAAGCCTCGGCCCTGGTCCGCATCGACGCCGACGGGAGCGTCCGGACGGTAGTCGACGCCGTCTCCACCTCGAACGGCATCGCCTTCACCGCCGACGGCTCGAAGGCCTACTACAACGACACCGGCGTGAAGCGGGTCGACGTGTTCGACGTCGTCGGCGGTGAGCTGGTCGATCGACGACCGCTGCACGAGGCGCCCATCCTGACCCACGGGGAGCGCGCCGGCTCGCCGGCGAGCCCGGACGGGTTGTGCGTGGACAGCGCCGGCAACGTGTGGACCGCGATGAACCGGCTCGGCGAGGTGCACCAGATCTCCCCGGAGGGGAAGGTGCTCACCGTCGTGGAGCTGCCGGTCCAGCTCGTCACCGCCTGCACCCTGGGCGACGAGGACCTGCGCACCCTCTACATCACCACGTCGCGGGAGAACCTGGCCGACCCGGAGCCCCAGGCGGGCGCCGTCTTCGCCGTCGAGGTCGACGTGCCGGGGGTGCCGGTCACGCCCTACGCCGGCTGATGCGGGACGCGTCGGGTGGACGCCGGGCGGATTGCTCGCCCGACCCCGTGGGGCCACGGACAAGCCCCACCATCGCCAGGATCGGCAGGCCTGACAGCACCGCCCAACAGGTCCACCAGGCGAGGGTCCACAGGACATCCTCCACCGACACCACCCTCAGGGTGGCGGTCACCAGCACGAAGGCGATCGTGTCCAGGACCGTCCCTGCGACCCCGATTACCAGACCGGCAGCGGCACCCAGACGCAGCGAACCCGCGATGCCCACACCCAGCGCCACGACGAGGACGAGGGTCATCGGCGAACCGACCACTCCGGCAGCACTCGGGTCTGCCCGCTGCAGGACCGTCAGGGCCACCAGGGCGAGAAGGCCGGCCCCAGCCCCCGCCACCGACCAGCCCAGAACCCGCCGGCGCGGCTGAGGAAGGAGCATCACCGCCACCGTCGCCAGTAGAAGAGCCAGCGCCACCATCCCCGCCCCGGGAAGGGGAGGCCACAGGTACACCGCGGTCAAGGCGCCGGCCGTTGCACCCACCACGGCAACGATCCAGGAGACACGCCGACGAGAACGGCGGGTCGGTTCCTCGGACAACCGCACGAATGCCAAGGCATCTCCCGCCCAGACGAGCAGGCCGGCGACGCCCAGAGCGGACATCACGGCGGCCAGAGTCTGCAGCATCTGCAGCTGCAGCACCAGGCCACTCAGGCTTCCGCCCCAGGGGAGAGCTTCACGTCCGGTCATGCCGATGGAGAACAGGTCCCCGAGAGCCGCGCCGACCACCAGCGCCACGGCCGGACCCATCAGTGCGCGTGCTCCGGCCCGTCCCACCGAGGCGGCACGTACGACCTCCCCGGCCCCCACGATTCCGACCACACCGAACAGCAGCGCGCGGGCCACGCCGGAGGCGGTCAGGGCATCCATCCCGGCACTCCACAGCGCTTCCTGCAGCAGAAGGTGCGCGGCGCCCGCGACGTAGCCAGCGGCGCCCAGCGAGGTCCAGCGCGGAACACCGATCAGCCCGGGCTCCGCGACGACCGCCACCCTCTCGGCCGGGGCAGGATGCAGGGCGAGCCAACGCGGCGGCCGACGGCGTCGGGTGGGCCGCCGGGTGAGGTTCGGTGACGGGCTCCGTGCCTCGAGGCGCAGAGGTCGGCCGAGCATGCCAGCCGCCAGAGCCGCATCGAAGTCCCTCCGTTGCGCGAGCGTCGGAGTCGCCCGGGCATCCGCATAGTGCTCGCGGACGCGAAGCAACTGAGCGCGCACCGCGTACACCACCAGTGCCAGAACGCCCGCGCGGAGCAGGAAGCTCGGGAGCAGGCTGAGATCGGGGTTCCAGATCCGTACGACCAGGGGGACCGCCATGGCCAGCAGGGTGACATGCCAGGAGCGGATGGCGAAGGTGGCCAGCGCGACGTCTCCGGATCGGATGTGTGCCAACTCGTGTCGCACCAGGACGTCGAAGTCGCCCGGGCGCCGTCTCGCCAGACCCAGCACCGCCGGTGTCATCACGACCAGATACCGTCCAGGGCGACCCACCGACCTCGCGGAGATCGTCTTGTCCGCTGTGTTCGCCATCAGCGCCGGGCAGGGACGCACCCCCTCGGCCTCGGCCAGCATCCCGAAGCGCTGGGCACCGATGAGGTCACCCGAGACCGGCTCGAGATGACGCCGCCGGACCATGATCCGCGGCTCGAGCAGGGTCACCGCGCCGGTGAGCGCCAGGAGGAGCAAGGGAGGGCCCAGTACCCAGATGAGTGGGGTCGGGTTCGACGCGACAGCGCCCGGGGTGCCGAGCCAGAGCCAGTCACCGACCATTTCACCGGTGAGGACCACGAGGACCACCAGCAGCACGAACGAGGCGGCCGTGCTCGATGGCCACGGGGGACGGTCCGAAGGGGACTGTGAGGAGTCCATTGCGCGCACCGCCGTGACACCCGCTCGTCGATCGGCGGTCAGGCAGGCAGGGCAAGCCGACCGGTCACTGCGTCCGCCACGAAGCGCGCATCGACCTCGCCGAGATCCAGCCGGGTGCAGACGTCCGTCACCACCGCATTCACACGCGCCAGGTCCTCGGTAGACAGGGGCGGAAGCGCTTCCGGCTGCCCCGGCTCGTCGTCCGGGGCCTTCAGGTGGAACAGACGTCTGATCAGACTCGCGGCCTGCGGCTTGGTCTCCTCTTTGATGGCGTCACCGAGGAGACCGGCCACGAACTTCACAGCGGCAAGGGCCGCGGCGACGACGTAAGGAGTGAGCAGGACCACGATCTCGGCGCCGAACCCGGTCGCCTCGTCCTTGGCAGCTGCCAGCGGCGGGATGGTGCCCCGAGCATCGAGGTAGGCATCGCGGTCCGCCTCGAACACGCCCAGTTCTTCGGGCAGGGATTCGGTCATCGCGGCCCGCGTCAACTCTTCGACGATTTCCCGTTCCGCAACGGGGGTGAGTATCTCCTGCGATTGCTCGGTCATAAGTCCCACCACATCCGACGACCCGTAGGAACGAACGCTTCGGTACGTCTGCCCTGTCACCAGTCTCTCCCAAGGGAGCACTCATGTCCGTCGGATGCAGAGCATCCATCCCTCCACCACGCGTATCAGTCCTGCGGTGTCCCCGCGTAACCGTGCGGGTTCTGCTCCTGCCAGTGCCAGTGGTCCCGGCACATCTCGTCCAGATCGCGGGTGGCGGCCCAGCCGAGATCGGCCAGGGCGGAGGACGGGTCGGCGTACGACACGGCGACGTCGCCAGGCCGACGCGGGGCGACCTCGTAGGGGATCGGCCGACCGCTGGCGCGCTCGAAGGCGGCGCGGACCTCGAGGACGGAGTAGCCGCGGCCGGTGCCGAGGTTCCAGCGGTGCAGGCCGCCGTGCTTGGCCAGGTATTCGATCGCCGCGACGTGACCCTCGCCGAGGTCCATCACGTGGATGTAGTCGCGTACGCCGGTGCCGTCGGGGGTCGGGTAGTCGTCACCGAAGACCATCAGCTTCTCCCGCCGACCCACCGCCACCTGGGCGACGAACGGCATCAGGTTGTTCGGGATGCCGTTGGGGTCCTCGCCGATCCGGCCCGACGGGTGCGCGCCGACCGGGTTGAAGTAGCGCAGCAGCGCGACGTTCCAGCGCGGGTCGGAAGCCGCGATATCGGCGAGGATGTCCTCGACCTGCTCCTTGGTCCGCCCGTACGGGTTGACGGCGTCGAGGTTGAGTTTCTCGGTCAGCGGCATCTCGTCGACCTCGCCGTAGACGGTGGCCGAGGAGGAGAAGACGATGGTGCGGCAGTCGACCGCCTCCATCGCCCGGAGCAGGCTGATGGTGCCGGCCACGTTGTTCTCGTAGTAGGTCAACGGGATCTGCGCGGACTCACCGACGGCCTTCATCCCGGCGAAGTGGACGACCCCGTCGGGGCGGACCTGCTCCATCACCCGGTCCATGGCGGCCCGGTCACGGATGTCAGCCTCGACGAAGGGGACCTCGCGACCGCTCAACTCCGCCACGCGCTGCAGGGCGATCGGGCTGGCGTTGGAGAGGTTGTCGACGACGGTCACGTCGTGTCCGGCCTGCTGGAGCAACAACACGGTGTGCGAGCCGATGTAGCCGGCCCCACCGGTGACGAGGATCTGCATGGTCCTCACCGTACTGTGTGAGGATCCGTCCTCCGGCGGCCCCTGCCTCGCCACCCTGCCTTGCCTCGGCACCCTGCCTCGCCTCGGCTCCCGTCGCGGAGCCTCGCACACCCAGGGCTCGCACACCCAGGGCTCGCACACCCGGGGCTCGCACACCGCCAACCGGAGGCATGGTGCCGCAATCGGGTCATAGGGCAAACCTATGGTCGTTTTCCCGGACACATCCCCCAGAGCACGACCCTCCCGACCGCCACCTCACTGGTCCGGCGGACCGTCGGTCGCCCGACTGCCGTCGGCCATCCTGCCGCCCGATCCCCGACTCGCCAACGAGAGCGCCGTGTCGAGGTTCTGGCGGAATTCATCCACGAGGTAGAGGGCGGCACCGACGGCGATCGGGTGCTCGGTGAAGCTGCACGGCACCAGGTAGGTCTCCGCCGGGGCCTCCAGGAAGCTCAGCCGATCGACCTTGGCGCGCACGTCGCCGAGATGCGACCCGCCCTGGGCCCCGACGTCCCCGCCGAGGATGATCGTGCAGCCGAACATCACCCGGATGTTGTTGACGGCGATCGCCAGGTCAGACGTGTATCGCTCCCAGACCTCGACGGCCTCCGGGTCCCCGGCCGACAGACCCTCGAAGAAGTCCTCGATCGAGCCGTCGGTGTGCTGGGCCAGCACCCCCGAGTTGCAGTACGGGTCCAGGCACCCGTCGCGGCCGCAGTAGCAGCGCAGTCCGTGGTCGTGGATCCGCATGTGGCCGACCTCGCCGGCCAGTTCGCCGTCGCCGCGGTACATGCCGTTCGCGATCAGGACCGAGCCGCCGACGCTCTTCGAGAGGCTGATGTAGAAGGCGTTGTCGACGGTCTGCCGATCCCAGAACTCCGCGAACCCGGCTGCCTCCGAGTCGTGGACCAGACGCGTCTCGTACGGGATGTAGCGGGCGAAGTCGGCGGCGCTGAGTCCGGCGTTGTCGATGACGCGACCGTACGTCACCTTCCCCGTGGATTCGCTGATCAGGCCGGGGACGGCCACGCCGACCCCGAGGATGAGGCTGCGGTCGACGCCGGACTCCTCGATGGTGGCCGCGACCTCGTGCCCGACGAACTCGACGTACGACTCCGACCGCTCGAACTCCCGCCGGGTCCGACGGGAGACGAGGACCCGGCGCTCCAGGTTGACCACCAGGCAACGGACCCGGTCCCGGGTGATGTCGACCCCCACGGAGAAGCGGCCGTCCGCCACACAGGTGTACGCGATGGGGTTGCGTCCCCACTGGAGCCGGAGGAGAGCTTGGCGCCCTTCTTCAGCAGCCCGGCGTCCAGGAAGAACCGGACGTACTTGGCGACCGTCGGGAGGCTGATCCCGAGTCCGTCGGCGATGTCCTTCTTGGTCGCCAGACCCTGCTCGCGGACGAACTCGTAGACCGCGCGCCGGGTCCCGGTCCCTGTCTTGCCGACAGCCGCCTCCGACATCGGACCCGCCTCCCTTTCCCGATCCTCGGACGCATCACCGCGGCCTGCTCCACGGTAGCGATTCAGGTGCGCGCGTTGTACAGGTTTCGCAAGGCGTCGATCAGAACTGCCACGGCGATCATCAGGCCGCCGGCCAACGTGATCAGCGTCGACTGGATGCCGAGCACGGCCAGTCCGACCTGGATGACGGTGAGCAGCAGCGTGCCGGCGAGGACGCCGAGCATGCTGCCCTTGCCGCCGGTGAGGCTGATCCCGCCGATCACCGCCGCCGCGATGACCTGCATCTCGTACGTGGTGCCGAAGGATGAGGTGACCGCCCCCATGTAGCCGGACAGCAGCCACCCGGCCAGGCCGGAGAGCAGGCCCGACACGACGTACGCCCCGATCTTGACCCGGTCCACGTTGATGCCGGCGATGTAGGCGCCGCGGGCGTTGCCGCCCACCGCGAAGAGGCTGCGGCCGAAGCGGGTCCGCTCCCAGATCACGTGGAAGACGGCGAAGACCACGATCAGCACCAGTGGGAGAGCCGGCAGGCCGCCGATCTTGCCCTGGCTGAGGAACTTGTACGACGGCGGCAGCTTGGTGATCGTCGCCCCGGCGGTGATGGCGAGCAGGGCGCCCTGCAGGACCATGTTCATCGCCAGCGTGGCGATCAGGGCGTTGGCCTTCAGCTTCGTGACGATCAGGCCGTTCACCAGGCCGACGACGGAGCCCAACATGAGGATGAGAAGGATGGCCAGCGGCACCGGCAGACCGGCCTTCATGGCCATCACGCCCAGCAGGGCCGAGAACCCGGCGGTGCCTACGGTGGCGAGGTTGATGTCGCCCAGCAGGATCACCATCGAGATCGACACGGCGAGGATGCCGAGCACTGTCGCCTGGACGAGGATGTTCGACAGGATGCCGAAGGAGTAGAACGAGGGCTTGAAGATCCCCATGATGACGATGGCGAGGACCAGCAGGATCCACACCGCCTGATCCATGCAGAAGTCGAGGATCCGCTTGGCGGAGAGTGGGCTCCTCCCTGCGGCCGATCCGGGGCTCGTCGTGGCCGGTGAGGCCATGCTCGTGGTCGTCGATGATGTGGTGGTCATGTCGCTATACCGTTTCCTTCGCGCGGTCGCGGACCGCGGTCAATTCTTCGATGGTCATTCCGGTGTTCTCCAGGACCGTCACGATCCGGCCTTCGTCGAAGAAGACCAGGCGGTCCGCAACGCGGAGCAGTTCCTCGTAGTCGTTGGTGAGGTAGATGGTGCTCATGCCCAGGTGGGTGAGCTCGAGTACGGTGGAAATGATCTCCTCGCGGCTCTTGATGTCGATGCCCACGGTGGGTTCGTCGAGGATCAGCAGGCGCGGATCGGTGTTCAGCAGCCGGCTGACGATCACCTTCTGCTGGTTGCCGCCGGAGAGACTGCCGATCGCGTCGCCGGTGGAGTTGCAGCGGATCTTCAGCGCGTCGCGGTACTGGTCGGACAGCGACTTCTGCAGGCCGAGGTCGAGGAACCCGGCGGCCTTCCGGAGCTTGCCGGCGTAGCTGCCGATGCCGATGTTCTCGTTGACGTCGAAGGTCGGGATGATCCCCTCGCGGTGGCGGTCGAAGGAGATGTACGCGATCCCCCGCCGGAGCGCCTCGCCCGGGCTCTTCAGGCGGATGGCCTCGCCCTCGCAGCGGATCGTCCCGCCGGTGATCCGGTTGATGCCGAAGAGGGTCCGGCAGAACTCCCGCGCCCCGGAGCCCGGGAAGCCGATCACCCCGAGGATCTCCCCGGATCGTACGGAGATCGACACCCCGTGCAGGTCCCTGCTCTGCAGGTCCTGGACCCGGAGGAACTCGGGCCTGTCGGCCGATGCCGTGGCCTTCCGGTGCGACAGTTCGACCTCCTCGCCCGCCACCAGGCTGGCCAGGTGGGCCTCGGTGGCCTCGGTGATGTCGTCCACCGGGAACATCTGGCCGTCGCGCAGCACGGAGATGGAGTCGGACAGTTCCAGCACCTCACCGAGGTAGTGCGAGATGAAGATGAACGCGGTACCCATGGCCTGCAGGTCGCGGACGAACTCGAAGAGTTCCTCCCGCTCACGGTTGGTGAGGGCGGTCGTCGGCTCGTCGAGGATGATCAGCTTGGCTCCGGAGTGCATCGCCCGGATGATGTTCAGCTTGCGGGCATCGATCGAGCTGAGTTCGGAGACCTTGATGCGGGGATCGATGTCGAGTCCGTACGCCGCGAGCTCCTCGGCGGCGACCCGGTGGATCTCCTTCCAGTCGACCAGCCCCCGCTTCGTCGGCAGGACGCCGGAGAAGATGTTCTCCCCCACGGAGAGGTCGGGGAAGGAGTTCTCGTGCTGCGGCACCAACCGGATCCCGAGTTCCTGCCGCTCGAAGATGTTGAGCGGACGCAGGTCCTGTCCCTCGAACAGGACCTCGCCAGTGCTGGGTGGGTAGATGCCGGCGATGATGTTGACGAGGGTCGACTTGCCCGCGCCGTTGCGGCCGAGGAGCGAGTGGATCTCGCCCGGCTTGATCTCGAGACTCGCGTCGCCCAGCGCCGTGGTGGCTCCGAAGATCTTCGACACGTTGCGGACCTGGAGTAATGCATCAGTCATTGGTGGTTCCTGGTTCCTTTCGGCAGATGACGGCGCGCGTGAACCGCGCGCCGGCACCGGGAAGGTCACTGGTTCACGTTGCCCCAGATGAGCGGGTTGTCGGCGCCGGCGGCGTCAACCACGATCGGGGCGAGCATGACGGTCGAACCCGTCGGACTGGAGGTGAAGGTGACCTCCTTGTTGAGGTACTGGCCCTTCGGGGTGAAGGTGCCCGAGGTCGGCACGGCCTTGCCCTGCATCGGGTAGGCGTTGAGGATCTCTGTGGCGATGCCGCCGACGCCGAAGACGTCGATGACGACCTCGTCGTCGACGTAGCCGTCCTTGACCAGCTTCAGCACGTCACCGAGGCCGTCATGGGAGATGACCGCCACGTGGCCGGCCTCGCCGGCCTTGTGCCACAGGTTGTTGGTCTTGAGGGACTCGACGGCGCCCAGCGTGGCGGTGTCGGTCGGCGTGTTGACCAGGTCGATGGTCTTCCCGGCGGCCTTCTGGTCGGCGATGACGTTGTTCAGCGCGCTGGTGGCCTTGTCCTGCTGCGGCGCGCCGAGCACCGAGATCAGCTGGATGTTCGGGTACTTCTTGATCACCGACTCGAAGCCCTGCGCGCGCTCCTTGAAGACCTGGGAGACGACCTCGCCGTACATGTCGACGACGACACCCTTCGGCTCGCCGTACTTCTTCGTCAGCAGGTCGACGGCCTTCTGACCGGCCATCTCGCCGGACTTCACCGAGTCGAAGAGCACCGACACGTCCACCTTGGCGTTGTTGGCCTTGTTGTCGATGACCGCGGTGGGGATCTTGGCATCGGCGGCGCGGCCGAGGACGTCGGAGACGCTGTCGCTGTCGTACGGGTTCACGACGATCGCCGCCGGGCGGATGTTCTGCACGAGGTTGTTCAGCTGGTCGTTCTGTTTGGCGGCGTCCGCCTCGGCGACGACGACCTTGCCGTCAAAGCCGAGCATCTTGGCGCCGTTCGTCACGCCGTTGGCCATGGCGACGTGCACCTTCTCGGTGGAGTTCTTGGTGGAGTACCAGATCTCCTTCGACTGGCTGCCGGCGCCGGTCGAACCGCTGGCGCCGGTGCTGCAGGCGGTGACGGAGAGAGCCACGGCGGCGAGGGCCGCGACGATGCCGATCTTCTTCATTGAAGTCCTGTCTGGTGAGGCTGTTGCCCATTCGGGCGGGGATGTGGGAGAGGGGGTTCCGCGTGTTCAGCGATGGGGAAGGGCAGGCGCCGTGATCGTCACGGGCGGGGCCGATGCCGCGGATCCGCGGCGGCCCGAGGTTGTCGACCAGCGGACGGACGACGGTCGTCCGCTGGTCTCAGGCGATTCGAGTCCAAGGCTCGCTCCCATCGCGCGCACCTTTGCGACCTGGAACCGGCCACCTCGTCGTGGCCTCCGAGTTCCGGAAAGGCGTTTGATAAAACGATATTAGAAACTAGAGCACTGCGCTGTCAAGGAGGCGTCGTGCAGGCCGCGACCGCCGCGACGGTCTCCCTTCCCTGAACACGTCAGAGGGCCCGAGGACAAAGTCCTCGGGCCCTTCAGGTGACGCCAGACTCCGCCGGTCGTTCACGCTGATATCAGCAACCGGCGGGCGCCGTGGGATCTGCCGACTCCGGCCCAACCGGCCTGTGTGGCGTCATCGGGCTGGGAGGTCGCTCCCGGCCCCTGGCAACAACTCGTCCAGCGTCGACACCACGTAGTCCGGCCGCTGGTCCTCACCAGCACTCTCGGCCTCCGCAAGGGTGCTGTCCCCGGTCAGGACGAGTGCCGAGGCCATCCCCGCGGCCCGTCCCATGGCGATGTCGGTGGCCAACCGGTCCCCCACCATCAACACGTCGGCGGGCGCGACGCCCAGGCCGCGCACGGCCTCCTCGACCATGACCGCGCCGGGCTTGCCGAGGTTGACCGCGCAGGCGACCCCGGTGCTCGCCTCGATCGCCGCGGTGATGGCGGCGCAGTCCGGCTCCCCCGACCGCCGGGAAACGGGCAGTAGCGATCGGGGTTGGTCTGCACCAGGAACGCCCGGCGGTGCCGCCAGATCGCGTCGAAGGCGATCTGCAACTTCCGATAGTCGAACGTCCGGTCGTACGACGCCACGACGATGTCGATCTCGGCGGGGTCCTCGCTGATCCGCAACCCGGCCCCCACGAGCGCTCGGATCAGCGGCTCCTCAGCGATCGGGAAGACGACGGCCTCGGGATGGTGCGCCCGCAGCCAGCGGACGGTCGACACGACGGTGTTGACGATGTCCTCGACCGGCGTGTCCAGACCGAGACGGGCCAGCTTCGCCGCGTACTGCTCGGGATCCTTGGTCGGGTTGTTCGACAGGAACCGGATCGGGATGCCAAGCTTCCGCAATGCCCGCAGGGTGTCCCGTACACCGGGCAGTACATCGTCGCCCAGGTAGATGGTGCCGTCCATGTCGAAGACGTATGCGCCGTAGAGGCGGTCGGGGCGCACCGACGCGCCGCTCTCCAGGGTGATCATCAGGCCCAGATCCCGTCCGGCCCGAAGACCTCCTCGACCAGCCCGTCGAACCAGCCGAGTTCGCGACTCACATCGAGCACGGTGTACCGCGAGCGGTAGTACATCGCTCTCGGGAAGGTGTCCTTCACCTGCTGGGGCGTCAGACCGATATCCTCGGGACGGGTCGGCGCTCCAGCAGCGGCCAGCATCGCCTGCAGTTCGTGCGCCGGACGCAGTTGGGCCCGGAGACGGCCCCGCAGCACGCTCCAGTTGTCGACGAGCGTCTGCACGCGCGTACGCAGGCCGGCGGCGTCCACGTACTTCTCCCTGGTCTCCCGGACGCCCTTCTCGGCGAGCGCGCCGGTGAGCTTCGACCGGATGTCGGTCTCGACCGCTTCCCACGACGGCCAGGCCGCCACCACCCGGTCCACGTCGACCGCGGCCAGGTCGCGCGCCAGGAACTTCTCGTGGAAGGCGGTCATCGCCAGGGTGCCGATGGCCACCTTGGATCCGTGCGACAGCGGCGGATCCAGCTCGGCGCCCAGGTGGTCCAGTTCCCACAGGTGGCTGAAGTAGTGCTCGGCCCCCGAGGCGGGGCGCGTGCCCTGGTAGACCTGCATCGCGAGACCCGACAGCAACAGTCCCTCGACCAGACCTTCGTACGCGTCGGCCTCGCCGGCCGCCAGCGCGTCGGGGCGGGACAGCGCTTCGGCAACGCCACCCTGGACCAGGTCCCAGGCGAGCGGATCGATGGGATCGAGGCCCACGGCGTCGGCGAGGATCCAGTCGGCACCGGCGGGGATCTTGGCCGCCAGGTCGCCGTAGCCCGACGCCACCATCGACTTCGGTGCGGCGGCGGCGACGTCGAGGTCGAACAGGACGACGGCCGGCGCCGGGCAGGGCCGGGTGACCTTGACGCCGTTCTCCGTCATCGGGGCGCCGAAGCCGGAGTAGCCGTCCATCGAGGCGGCGGTGCCGACGACGGCGTACGGCTGGCCGAGCTCGCCGGAGGCGAGCTTCACCAGGTCGTTGAGAGTGCCGGCCCCCACGGCCACGGCCAGGGCCCGGTGGCGCACAGCCGTTCCCGGATGACCTCGCAGTGCTCGTACGCCGCGTACAGCGTGGGAGTGCCGGGGAAGATGAGCGGTTCGGCGAGAGCGACGCCGGCCTCCTCGAGGGACGCGGCGACACCTCGACCGGCAGCGTCCCACGTGCGGTCGTCGGCGACGAGGAGGACAGGGCGTCCGTCCTGCGCGAGGGACCGGGCGAGAATCTCGCCGGACCGTGGGAGGATCTCGCGGCCCACCTCGATGACCCGGGTGTCGCTGGCGTGGCGGAGGCCTTCTGCCATGGCTTCGTTGTTCATGGTCTTTCCTTTCGGAGTTCTGGGCTCGGACGGGTCCGGCTCAGGTCACGTGCTGGAGCTGAGATGCAGTGCGATGGCGTCGAGGGCCTCCGCCTCATCGGTGCCGTCGACCCAGACCGAGACCTTCGCGCCGTACGGCAGGGCCAGGGCGACCACCTCCACGACGCTGCGCAGACTCGCGCTGCCCTCAGGGGTCCGGAGGAAGATGCTGCTCCGGAACCGTTCGGCCTGCCGGGCCAGGTCGTGGGCCACAAGGGCGTGGATTCCCTGTGCGTGGCCCACGACGACGTCGCGGTGGATCACGGCACCAGGATGGCGATGGTGCTGCCCGCGGCCAGTTCCGGCATGATCTCTCCGCTGACGTGGATGGCACCGTGCATCTTCGCTGTGGCGGCCCCGTCGACGTTGACCGTGACGTGCCCGAGCTGGTCCAGGTTCTTGCGTGCCACATCACCCACCGCGGTGATGGGGTACGCCCGTCCGTCGAGGACGAGTTCCTGCCCCACCTCGATGTCCTGGCTCGTCTGCGCAGCCGCGTCGATGATGAAGCAGAACTCACGTAGTGCCTCGGGGGCGTCCTCGCCGAAGGTGACGAACATGCCCTGGCCGATGAAGGCCGTGGCCTCGGGGCCGGCTCCGCTGACGGTGGTTCGGTAGATCTCGGTCATGATGGGGATCCTTTTCGTTCAGGAGGCGTAGAGGCCGATGCTGGCGAGCCAGGCGACGGCGACGCGCGGGACACCGGTCAGGAACCGGGAGTAGAGCACCGAGGGGACGCCGACCTCGACGGTGGTCGCCTCCGCCTCCGCCAGGCCGAGGCCGACGGGGATGAAGTCGGCCGCATTCTGCGTGTTGATGGCGAACAGGGCCGGAAGGGCGAGGCTCGGATGGATGTTGCCCTTGCCGATCTCGACACCGATGAGCGTGCCGATGATCTGGCCGATGACCGCACCCGGGCCGAGCAGCGGCGACAGGAAGGGCAGCGAGCAGATGAGGCCGAGGACGAGCAGGCCGATACCCGAACCGGCCAGCGGCGTCAGCATCTTCGAGAACCACGTCCCGAACCCGGAGGCGTTGATGACACCGATCAGCATGGCGACGAAGGCCATGAACGGGATGATGGTGCTCAGCATGGTCTGGACCGCGTCCCTGGCGGCCTGGTAGAAGACCGACACGACGCGGCCGGCCCCGAGGCCGATCTTCTCCAGCAGGGACTTCTTCTTCTTGGCCGCGATCGTCTGCGAGATCCTCTTGTCGGTCGACCACTCACCCTTCACCGTGAAGGCCGGACCGGACGTCGGCTCCTGGCTGCTCGACTCCTCCGCGTGACCCGGGGTGGCCAGGGCCATCTCGGATTCCGGTGCCAGGCGGACCTGCACCGCGCTCACCGCGGACACGTAGATGTCCTCGGTGATGAACTGGGCGAGGGGGCCGGACTTGCCGGTCGCCATCACGTTGACCGTGGCGATGCCCTTCTTCGGGTACAGGCCACAGCGGAGTGTGCCGCCGCAGTCGATCACCGCGACGAAGGTCTCGTCGTCAGGCACCGAGGTGGCGAACCCGTTGACGGCCTCAGCTCCGGACAGCTCGCAGATGCGATCCACGACGTCGGGCTTCATCCCGCCGCCGACGATGTAGACGACCTTGTTCTTCTTCTCGTCCGGCGTGAGCGTCAGGGGGCCACCGAAGCCGCCGCTACCCCGCTCGATCACAATGGTGCGGTAGTCGCTCATCGGGTTCACCCTTCCAACTTCGGCTCGGCGCTGAGGACCACGCCCTGTTGCTTGCTGACGTACGAGGTGGTCAGGTCCGTGACCCAGCCGGCGATGAAGTTCATCACCAGGCCGACCAGCAGGTAGCGGATGGCCAGGGGGCCGGTGCTCAGGCCCAGCTTCGAGACGCCTTGGGCGATCCCGAGCCAGATGAAGAGTTCGGCCGGGTTGATGTGCGGGAAGATGCCGTTGCTGGTGTGGCAGAACTGCGCGGCACTGGCGAAGTAGCTGGGCTTGTAACGCTCCGGCATGAAGCGTCCGAGCGAATGCACCATCGGGTTCGCCAGCATGAAGGCACCGATGAAGGGCAGCAGCAGATAGCGGCTCACGGGGTTGTGTCCGGCCTTGGAGGCGAACCGGTTGATCCTGTTCTCACCGATCAGCTGGATCAGCGAGTTCATGGCGACCAGCAGCATCAGCACGAGGGGCACGATGGTGCCCATCCAGCTGATGAAGGTCGTGGCGCCGGCCTGGAACAGGCCGATGAACCACTCAGCCGCGTGGACGAGGATGTTCATGGTCACTCCTTTCTGGGGGTGTGGCGAGGTGGGGTGTGCAGAGGTATCGAGGGGTGTGGAGGGGTGCCCGCTCGGGCATGGCGGGGCCCACGCACCGGCGGTGAGCAGGCGTGGTGAGGTCGGAGCCCGGTGTGGGCGAGGGGCGCGGGGTCGGGCTCGCGAGGAGTGAGGGTGGCGGTGTCAGCGCCGGGCGGGGACCCGTCGCCCGAACAGGCGGCCGACGGCCGAGCCGATCCCGGCGAGGGGGCCCGGCGGTTCGGGTGCAGTTCCGCCGCCCATGATGATGCGGTAGTTCTCCCGGGCGTTGGCCACGGCGGCACGTATGCTCCGGTTGACCCGCCCGTCCGACTCGGGTCTCAGGGTGGCGAGGTCCTCGCCGTCGAAGGCGGGGAAGGGGCGGAAGCGGGAGAGGACGGTGACCCCCGAGAGCTTCCGGCCCTCGACGATCCGGCCCTCGGCGTCCAGGAGGAACATGACGATGGCGCCGGCGACGACAAGGCCCTGCTTCTTGCCGATCGCGACCCGGCCGCGTCGCCGCATCGCGGTGAAGGTGGTGGCGAAGTTCTTCGACTGTCGCAGGCCGAGGACGGTCTGCGTGAGGTAGATGACCGCAAAGGCGATCGCGATGGTCCAGAACATGGGCTGTCCTCAGGAGTGGGGATCGGTCGAGAGGTTCTCCATGAAGTAGAAGAACTGCTCGTAGCTGGTGAGTCGCGAGATTCTGCCGAGCGCCGCGTGGTTCGTCCCCAGGCGGATGATCTCGTCGTAGACACGGATGAGGATGGAGTCGTCGTACGACAACTTCTCGGGCACGGCCATCAGGAAGATCAGGCGGATGCCTGCCTCCTGGTCGGACCGCGGGACGACGCCTAGGGCGCAGACGGGGCTCACGAGGGTGGCGTCGGTCGCATGCGGGAAGCCGAGTTGGTCGGCGAGCTGCATGGTGGAGCGAGTCTGCCGCTCGGCGAGCGCCTCGGCGAAGCCTTCCCCGACGAGCCCGAGCTTCTGCAGCCGGCGGACCAGCCGGCGGGTGCCCTGCTCGTAGTCGCAGTCGGGCGGGAGCCGGACGAACCGGCTCTCGTCCAGCAACGAGGACAACACGGAGCCGACCGGGGCGGCGGGCGAGAGGGGACCACCGGTCGGAATCCTGAGGGAGTGGAGACTGCGTAGGACGGCCTCACGGTCGAACACCTCGGTGAGTTCCAGCACCGGGCGGTCGGTGGCGACCCTGGCCCCGGGCGTTGTCACGACGAGGTCGCTCGCCGTCAGGTCGCCGGGATCGGAGTCCGGCACGATCGTGTAGCGCGCGTCCCCGCGCAGGACCGACGCCAGATGGGAGCGGACCAACCGGGCCGTCGCCGGCCCACGACCGGCGACGATCGTCACCGCCAACCCATGGGACCGGTGCGAGGCATGGTCCTCGAGGAACACCTGGAAGTACGTCGTCATCAGGGACAGCTCCCCGGCTTCCATGACGAGTCCGGTCTCCTCCTCGATGACCTCACCGGCGATCGTTGCCATCCGGTAGGCGGCGGGGTACCGCTCCCGCAGGGATTCGGGCTGCGAGCCGGTGGTGAGGTGGAGTGAATAGCGCATCCGGTTGAGCAGGAAAGTGATGTGCTGGCTGAACTCGTGCACCAGCTCCGTGGGGTCGAGGCGTACGTCCATCTCGTCCGCGATCCGGTCGAAGATGCGCTGCACGCGCTCCTCGGCGGCGTCGGAAGCGGCCTCCTCCGCCCCCGCAGCAGGACGGTCGATCATCCGCAGGCCAGCCGCCGGCAGGGCGAGGAAGAGCACCTCGTCCTGCGGCAGGTGCTCGGCGAGGAGCGGCTCGAGGCGGTCGGCGAGGGTCCGGGCGAGGTCGTGGGCGGGGGTGCCGATCAGGTCACGGTAGGAGGAGGGCAGATCATCGACCGGGTGGTCCGTGACGTGCCGGTCCAGGACGACGGTCAGCCACCGCTTGAGCACGTCGGCGCTCTCGGTGGTCGCGTGGTGGTCGCGCAGGACGTTCTCCACCGTGGTCTCGAGCTCCTCACCGAGGGGGTAGTCCCGGTAGGCCGCTTCGTACGCGTGATTCAGGACGGCCAGCCGGATGCCGTGTTCCGGCCCCGACAGATGCAGTCCCACCCGCGGCCGCCCTTCGACAGACACGCCGTACGGCTTCAGCAGGTGGCGCACCTGCGCGATGTCGGCGACCACGGTCGTCCGTCCCAGCCCCATCTCGACGGCCAGGTCCTCCGTCCGCACCGCCGTGGTGCTGCGCAGCAGCCGGCCCAGGATGTACCCGGCCCGCCACTGCGGATCGTTGAACGACTCGTGCAGGGAGAGGATCCGATCGCGCTGGCGACGGTAGCCCTCGGCGTCCACGATGAGCAGGCGGTAACGGCCGTCCAGGTAGCGGATGGAGGCGGAGCCGGCGAGGCTGTCGTTGAGCTGGTCGACGTCCGCCGCGATCGTCCGAGGACCGACCCCGCAGCGCTGGGCGAGCGACTCCCGGGTCACCGAGAGGATCGATTCCAGTTGCAGAAGAACTGTGGCAGCGCGGTTCATGTCGTCCTCCTTTCGCGGCGTCCTTGACTGCTTCGAAGCTATCAACGGACACCCTCCGGGGGACCTTCCAATAGGTCGCCCTTTCGACCACTGGACGCCGACAGCCGACCGATATTCGATGTCAGGCACCCCCGCCGGGTGGCCGACTCAACCTTCCCTGTGACGGGACGGCCGAGCGAGCACCACGAAACTGGTGACACACACCGCGGCGCCGGCGACCATGACCGGGTCATGGGAGCGGCGGTGAAGCACCTACACCTACGCCCGGAGGATCCGCCGCCCCGGAGTCAGTCCTGCCGGTCGTCTCTGGGTGACCCGACGACTGCAGTCGACGGGGCGTCTGACGTTGATTCGATCTGGTGCTGAGCGGTGGCGCTCCAGCTGATGAGGAAGTCGAGTTGCTCCTGGGCATGGCTGCCGGGTTCAGCCGTGTAGGCGATGATGGTCAGCTCCTCTCCGGGCAAATCCAGGGCATCGCCGGTCAGTTCGATGTCGCCGACGAGGGGGTGGTGGAGCGTCTTGCGAGCCGAGCGATGGAAACGGACGTTGTGCCGTGCCCACCGCGTCGAGAACTCGGTGCTCCCCGCGGCGAGGTCACCGATGAGACTGTTCAGCGCCCTGTCGCGGGGAAGACGTCCCGATTCGGTGCGCAGCGCCGCGGCGAGGTCATCGGCGAGGGTCTCCCATTCGAGGAAGAACTCCCGGGAGCGCGGGTCGAGGAACATGAACCGTGCGAGGTTCAGCGGCAGGGTCTCGGGGCTGAGGATGCCGGTATAGAGGGCGAAGCAGAGCCCATTGGCGGCGACGATGTCCATCCGTGAGTTGCGCACGTACGCGGGAACGCCTGTCATCCCGGCCAGGATGCGCTCAACGCTGGGGCGCATCTCTTCGCGCACTCGCCGGGTCGCCGAAGCCTTCGACGACGCGGCTGCCCGGGCCAGGTCGAACAGATGGGTGCGTTCGGCCTCGTCGAGTTGGAGGGCAGCGGCGAGTGACGCCAGCACACTCTCCGAGACCCCCCGCAGGTTCCCTCGCTCGAGCTTGGCGTAGTACTCGGTGCTGACGCCGGTGAGCATGGCCACTTCCTCACGTTTGAGGCCGGCCACCCGCCTCGTCCCACCGTAGGCGGGCAACCCGGCCTGGGCGGGAGTGATCCGCGCCCGCCGGCTTATCAGGAACTCGCGGACGTCGTCGGCGTTCTGCATGCCGTCCACGCTACGACGGGACCCCACGGCCTGACAGGAACTGCCAGTACACCGCACGGCAGGCACTCCCGCGGGCCGGAAGACGCTGGTTCTCTGGAAGAAGTCCGGTTCTTCACGATTCCGGTTTCTTCTCCTGGAAGGACACGATGTCGCTTACTCTCGTGAGCCGCCCGGCCACCGCGTCGCGGCCGCGGGCTTCGCTGGTGGTCGCCATGCTGGGCTTCTTCGTCGTCGCCCTGGATGCTCAGATCGTCAATGTCGCCCTGCCCAGGATCCGCACCGACCTCGGAGGCGGCCTGTCCGGTCTGCAGTGGATCGTCACCGGCTACACCCTGATGTTCTCCGCGCTCCAACTCTTTTCCGGCACGCTCTCCGACAGAGCAGGGGCACGCCGAGCGTACGGCCTCGGCATGGTCCTGTTCACCGTCGCCTCGGCAGCCTGCGCGGTCAGCCCGAGCCTGCCGGCGCTCGTCGTCGGTCGCATCGTGCAGGGCATCGGGGCGGCGATGATCACGCCCAGCTCGCTGGCTCTCATCCGGGAGGCCTACCAGGACGCGACCAGCCGGGGGCGGGCGATCGTGTACTGGGGCCTGGGCGGCTCCGTCGCCGCGGCGGCCGGTCCGGTGCTCGGCGGCGCCCTGACCCAGATCGACTGGCGGCTGATCTTCCTGGTCAACCTCCCCGTCGGGGTGGCCGCCCTGTCCGTACTCTCCCGCGTCTCTCCCTCGCCCCGGCGTCCGATGCCGTTCGACTGGCTCGGGCAGGTCACCGCTGTGCTGGCCCTGGCCAGCCTGACGTACGGGATCATCGAAGGCGCCTCGGTCGGCTACGGAAGGCCCGAGATCCTCGCCCTGTTCGCCGTCTGCGTCGGGTCGGTCGCCGCTTTCGTGTGGGCGCAGTCGCGAGGAAGCCATCCCATGATCCCGCTGGACCTGTTCCGCTCACGCGCGGTCTCCACCGCCCTGGCCATCGCACTCGTCACGATGGCCGCCTTCTACGGCGTGGTCTTCCTCCAGAGCCTCTATTTCCAGCAACAACGCGGCGCGACCGCCCTCGTAACGGGGCTGCTGTTCCTGCCGATGACCGGTCTCGTCGCCCTGCTGAACCCCGTGGCGGCCCGGTTGATGGTGCGCTACGGCAATGTCGCCATGATCGTCGCGGGCCAACTCCTGATGGCCTTGGGCCTGGCCGGCCTGTGGCTGCTTCCCACCGACTCCTCCACCCTGCTCGTCTCGGTCGTGATGGTCCCCGTCGGGGTCGGCGGATCCTTCACCGTGCCCCCGATCATCGCCCTCGTCATGGACCACGTGTCGGCGGACAGAGCAGGCACGGCAAGCGGTGTCATCAACACCGCCCGGCAGGTCGGCGGGTCCCTCGGCGTCGCCGCCTACGGGGCCTTGCTCCAGGGACACGACTTCATGGGCGGGCTCCGCCTGGGCCTCGGCGCCACCGCCGTCGTCCTCCTCGTCCTCGTCGCCGCCTCCCTGCCCCTGCGGCACGCCCACCCGCAACGGTGACGTACGTCCCCTACCGACTCCACACGACCCGACAACCACACCCAAACAAAGGAACTCGCATGAAGAACGTGACCCTCAACAACGGCGTCGAGATGCCGATCCTCGGATTCGGCGTCTTCCAGATCCCCGATGAGGAGACCCAGGCCGCGGTCGAGGCCGCCCTCGCCATCGGCTACCGCCACCTCGACACCGCCGCCTCGTACGGCAATGAGGAGGCCGTGGGAGCGGCGATCAAGGCCAGCGGAATCGACCGCAAGGACCTCTTCGTCACCACCAAGCTGTGGATCCAGCACGCCCCCACCGGCAGCGTGCAGGACGACACCAAGCGCTCCTTCGAGAACTCTTTGCGCCGGCTCGGACTGGACTACGTAGACCTCTACCTCATCCATCAGCCGCTGGGTGACTACTACAGCGAGTGGCGGGCCCTGCAGGACCTCAACCGAGAAGGCGCCGCTCGTGCGATCGGCGTGTCGAACTTCCATCCCGACCGCCTCGTCGACCTCATCGACCACAACGAGATCGTCCCGGCCGTCAACCAGATCGAGACGCACCCGTTCCACCAGCGCACCGCGGATCAGGCGCTGATGCGCGAACGCGGTGTCCAGATCGAGTCCTGGGGGCCGTTCGCGGAGGGCCGCAACAACCTGTTCACCGACCCGATCCTCACCCCCATCGCCGAGGCACACGGCAGGTCCGTCGCGCAGGTCGTGCTCCGTTGGCTCGTCCAGCGCGAGGTCGTGGTGATCCCCAAGTCCGTACGTCCGGACCGCATGGCCCAGAACCTCGACATCTTCGACTTCGCCCTCACTGAGGACGAGATGCACCGGATCGCCACCCTGGACACCGGCACCAGCCTCTTCTTCGACCACCGCGACCCCGCCATGGTCAGCTGGCTCGGCGGACGCAGGATCAGCTGAACCCCGACTGTCCCCCGTCAGCGTCTTCCGTCAGGGTGCGGCCCGCCCGCCCTGACGGAAGGCGCCGTCCCTGGTGCTGAGCGACCGCTTCACCCCAGCAGCCCGGCCGCATCCGGCTCGCACACCCCGCAGAGAGACCCACGATGAGTACACGTCCACGGACCCTCAGCCGACGCCTCGTCCTCCGGACGGCTGCCACCAGCCTGGGTGCCGCCGCACTGACTGCCGCAACATCAGGCTGCTCCACCACTGATCGGACCGATCCCACGCCCATACATGACCCGACCAGCCGTCTTTCATCGCAAGACGCGGACCGGAAGGTACTGCTCGCGTACTTCTCCCGTGCCGGGGAGAACTACTACTACGGCGGGCGCACCGACCTGGCGGTCGGCAACACCCAGGTCCTCGCGGGCATGATCAGCGCACTCATCGGCTGCGACCTCCACCGCATCGACGCTGCCGATCCCTACCCGGCCGACTACATGGCCACCGTCGCACGCAACGTACGCGAGCAGAACGCCAACGCCCGACCTGCCCTGGCCCATCCCGTCCCCACCATCGACCAGTACGACACCGTGCTGCTGGCCAGCGGGATCTGGAACGTGAGGGCCCCGAGGATCATGACCACCTTCACCGAGAGTCTCGACCTCACCGGCAGGGCGATTCATCCGGTCACCACTCACGCCATGAGCGGGTTGGGCACCACCGAGCGGGACTACGCCAGGTCCTGCCCGGGAGCGGTCATCGGCGAAGGGCTGGCCGTGCGCGGGGAAGAAGTCCGACAGGCCGGCCCAGACATCGAGTCCTGGCTGCGGCGAACCGGGCTGATTCACACGTGACCGGCGATGGGTCCGCGCAGGTGCCGCCCGACAGCGAACAGCCAGACCGGCCAGGAGACGTACGCCAATCCCCCGACGCCATAGCCGACCACGTTCACGACCGCCCTCAGCCCCGGTGCTCGACCGAGGGTGAAGCCGAGGCCGACGACCGGCAGAGCCGCCAGCATCGCCACCCCGATCGCCCGCCCGACCCGCGCCAGCCGAGGCGGGTACCCGGGACGCCGCAGCAGTCGGTGCTGGGTGAGGGCGGCCCACGCCGCCTGGGAGACGATCCCGGCCATCGATACCGCCGTGGACGGGACGAAGGGAATGACCTGGAGGGCGAGCAGGATGCCGCTCACCGCGGCTGCACCGGAGCCGACGACCACCGTCGTCAGTCCGGCTCGACTCGCCGACGTGGCCGGCAGGCGCCGATGGACCTGGATGATCACCGGGATCGTCGCTGCGTAGAACAGCCCGCCGGCGACGTCGTTGAGGCGGCCGAAGACGAAGGGCCCACCGCGCGGAACCTCCACGGCATACATGACGGCAAGCGTGCCCACCGCGACGGCGCCGAGGCCGGCGGAAACGTACGCGGCAAGGCCTGCCGCGGGATCGCCGCGGAGAGACTCGTGCTGGGGTGCGTCGGGGTATCGAGGGTGGGGACGTACATGGTCGGCCACCTGGTGGGACGGCCTGACCCGGCGGTCGTCGGCCATACTGGCTCCTCAACCTCAGCGGGGGTTCCCCGAGGTCCTGAGGGCCTCGATGCGTCCATCATCGCCGTCTCACCGACGCCGAGTCCATGGGAAATATCACGGGCTGACACGCTGCTGACGCGTCAGATCGGGGCGTAGCCAGTGCACGGCGCCTCATATTGGGCGCCGTGCACGCTGGCAATCGTCTGGCATCCATCGCTGCCCGGCTCACACCCCCATTGGCACCAGGCTCGGCGCGGCCGCCCGCACCTCGGCGGCGGCGGCATCGGTGGCCTGTGCTTCGGCGTCGAGTTCGGCGCGGACCCGACGCAGATAGTTGTCCTTCTCCTCGGTCGTACGATCCTCGTCCCAGCCCAGGAGCGGGGCGACGAGGGCCGCCACCTCGTCGACCGCCGAGGCGCCGCGGTCGCGGTGCTCGGAGTTGAGCCGGACTCGGGTCGTGAGGACGTCCTCCAGGTGCAGGGCGCCCTCATGGGTGCAGGCGAAGGCGACCTCGGCGCGTGTGTAGCGCGGCTCCGCGCTCAGCGGGCACCGCAGCGTCGGATCGGCATCCACCAGCGCCAGGACGGCGGGAAGGTCCGAGCCGTACCGGTCGAGCAGCGCCTGGACCCGGTCCTCGGTCCAGCCGTAGCGCTTCGCCAGGTGCGGCACCCGGGAGCGTACGGCGTCGAGGCCGGCGGCACCCAACAGCGGCGTACGGTCAGTGATCGAGGGACGTTCCTTCGCCTGCTGCCTCCCGAGGGCGAAGTCCACGGCATCCGCCGCCATCACGCGGTAGGTGGTCAGCTTGCCGCCGGCGATGACGACCATCCCGGGCGCGGCCTGCGTGACCGTGTGCTCCCGGGACACCTTCGCGGACGTGCTGTCGTCCAGGGTGCCCGGCTGGAGCAGGGGCCGTAGGCCCGCCCACGTGCCGATGATGTCGTCACGGGTGAGCTTGTCGGCCAGGACGTTGTTGGCCTGCTCGAGGACGTAATCGATGTCCGCGCTCGTCGGCACCGGGTGTCGCAGTTGCTCGTGCCAGGCCGTGTCGGTCGTGCCGATCATCCAGCCGTTGGGCCAGGGGATGATGAACAGGACCGACTTCTCCGTCCGCAGGAACATGCCTGCGTCGGCCTGGATGCGATCGCGCGGGACGACGATGTGGATGCCCTTCGAGGCGAGGACCTTCAGCCCGCCGTCGGCGCCGGCCAACTGCTGGGTCTTCTCCGTCCAGACGCCGGTGGCGTTGATGACGGTCGTCGCCCGTACGTCCCGCTCCACGCCGGTCTCGAGGTCGCGCAGCGTCGCCCCGACCACCCGGCCCGCGTCGTCCTTGGCGAAACCCACGACCGCGGTCCGGTTGGCGGCCAGGGCGCCGTAGCGTACGGCCGTCCGGACGAGGGTGACCACCAGGCGGGCGTCGTCGACCTTGGCGTCGTAGTACTCCATCGCACCGACCAGCGACCGCGGGTCGAGCGCGGGGGCGCGACGCAGGGTCTCCTTCTTCGACAGGTGCCTCTGGATCGGCACGGTCTGGTGGAAGCCGGCCCCCACGACGGCCATCGCGTCGTACATCCCGACGCCCAGCGTCGAGTAGGCGCGCTCGATGACCGGGATCTTGAACGGCCAGATGAGCGGTTGGGGCTTGACCAGGTGCGGCGCAAGCGTCGTCAGCAGGAGTCCCCGCTCGTGGAGGGCCTCGGCCACCAGCTTGACGTCCAGCTGGTAGAGGTAGCGCAGCCCTCCGTGGACGAGCCGGCTGCTGCGCGAGGAGGTGCCGGCGGCCCAGTCCTGGGCCTCGACGATCGCGGTGCGCAGACCGCGGGTGGCCGCGTCCAGCGCGATCCCCGCGCCGGTCACGCCGCCGCCGACGACGAGGACGTCGATCCCCTCGTCGTCCGCCATCTGCTCGAGGGCGGTCGCGCGCTGGGCGGCATTGAGTGCGGTGTCCATCTTCTTCCTTCCAGATCCCTGTGTGACTCCTTCAGGCTCGACCACGAGGGGCAATCGTGCAATCATGATGCACGAACGTGCAGGCAGGGAAGAGGTCGATGGACGATCGTGAGGTGCTCCAGTACCGGGTGGCGACCATGCACTACCGCGACGGCATCACGATGGAGGCCGTCGCGCGCCAGTTGGGCATGTCGCGGTCGACGGTCTCCCGGCTGCTGAAAGATGCCCGCGCGTCGGGTCTGGTGCGGGTGACGGTGGCCGAACCGGTCGCCCGTGACGAGGACGTCCAGGATCTGGAGGAACGGTTCGGCGTCCGCGTGCTCTCGGTGCCGGTGTGGCCCGACGTACCCGACGCCACCCGGCTGGAAGCGGTCGCGCGCACGTCCGCCCGCCTGCTCGAGGAGTGGCTGCGCGAGGCGGACCGACCCAGAGTGGGCCTCGCCTGGGGCGTGACGGTCGGCGCCGTCGTGGCCGCCCTCGAACCGCTGAACTGTCAGGCGCAGGTGATCCAGCTCAACGGCGCGGTGAACCCCTCGACGACCGGACAGCCGTACGCCGGGGCCATCCTCGCGTCCGCCGCGCGCGCCTGGCGTGGGACCGTCGTCCAGTTCCCGGTGCCCGCCTTCTTCGACCACGCCACGACGAAGGTCGCGATGTGGCGCGAGAGCACCGTCCGGGCCGTACTCGAGGCCCAGGACACCGCCGACACGGCGGTCTTCGGGGTCGGCAGCCTCGGGCCGGGCACGCGGTCCCACGTCTACCTGGGCGGCTACCTGGGCACGACGGAGCTGGCCACCTTGCTGGAGGCCGAGGTCGTCGGGGACGTCTGCACGGTGATGTTGCGGGCCGATGGGACGTACGACGGCATCCCGCTCAACGATCGCACGTCCGGCATCACGCCGGACCGGCTGCGGACGATCCCCCGTCGGCTCTGCGTCGCGTCAGGGTCGGAGAAGGCGCGGGCCGTCGTGGCCGCGCTGCGCGCGGGGCTGGTGACCGTTCTCGTGGCCGACGCCGCCCTCGTCCGGAGCATCGCCCGACTCGTCGCCGCGCAGGCACCGGCGGGCTGATCGCCCTCACACCAGGTGCAGCGCCGGATCCCCCAGTGCGTACGTCCGCACCGGTCCCGGGCCGGTCTCCGCGGTCTCGAAGCGTACGGTCACCCGGCCCAGCCCGGTCCCCCAGATCCACCCCGGGCCCATCTCGTCGTGGAGCACGTCCGCCCCGGGCAGCCAGCGAGGCACTCGCCGGTCCAGCGTCTCGGCCGACGTTCCCGCGGGAACGTCGACGCCACCGGGGACGACCTCCTCGTGGTCCTCCCGCGCCTCGAACAGCCGGTCCTGCGCCACGGTCGTCAGCCCGGACACGCCGACACCCAGCAGGCGTACGCCCTGGTCGAGCTGGAGGCCGGCGAGCAGGTCGGTCGCCTCGGCGGCGACCACCTCGGCACTGTCGGTGGCCCCTTCCAGGGTCCGCGACCGCGTCCAGGTGGTGAAGTCGTGCAGGCGCACCTTGAGCGTGACCGTTCGGGCGAAGACACCCATCGCCTTCATCCGCTGGGCCACCAGCCGGGCGTCCCGGTCGATCCGGGTGACCATCTCGGGCCGTCCCCTCAGGTCGGTCTCGAAGGTGTCCTCCACCGAGATGGACTTGCGGTCCCGGTCCGGGGAGACCTCCCGGTCGTCGCGGGCGAAAGCCAGCGCATGCAAAGCGGTGCCGTGCGCCCGGCCGATCTCGCGGATCAGCTCGTGTTCGGAGAGGGCCTGCAGGTCGGAGACGGTCGCCACGCCGAGCCGGGCCAGTCGGTCGAACGTCGCCGGCCCGACGCCGGGGATCACCCGTACCGACAGCGGCGCGATCGTCGCCACCTCGGTGCCCGGGACGACCAGGTGGATGCCGTCGGGCTTGTCCATCTCGGAGGCGAGCTTGGCGATGAACTTCGACGAGCCGAGCCCGATCGAGCAGGTCAGTCCGCCGGTCCGCTCGGCGACCTCAGCCTTCACCCGCTCGGCGACGGCCACCACACCCTGGTCGGTGAGCTCGAGCGGTTCCCGGGCGGTGGCGAGGTCGACGAACGCCTCGTCGAGCGACAGTGGCTCGACCAGCGGGGAGAGGTCCTCCAGGATGCCCATCACGATCCGGCTCGCCGCACGGTAGGCCCCTAAGCGGCCGGCGAGGAAGGCGGCATGGGGGCAGAGCCGCCGCGCCTCATGCATCGGCATCGCCGAGTGCACTCCATAGGTCCGAGCTTCGTACGATGCCGTGGCGACGACGCCGCGCTGGCCGACCCCGCCGACGACGACGGGCTTACCGCGCAAGGACGGCTTGTCCCGCTGCTCAACCGAGGCGAAGAAGGCGTCGAGATCGAGGTGCATGATCGAGGCCTGCCGCCGCACCACGCACCTCCCTCCGTCCGAGTACGCGGGATCGGCCGGGCCTCCCGCTCGTCCCTATCATGACCGTCACGGCCCCTGCACAGTGCGTGGGCGACTGTCAGTGACCGCGAATACCGTAGGGGTCATGGCCATCGAGGCCGTGGACACCGATGCGAGGGGATGCCATGTCACGACGTAGAGCCGGCAAGGGTACGGGCCGGCGCAAGCCCGGATCCGGTCACCATGGCACTCCCGAGGCCCGGTCTGGCGAGCGGGACGCAGTTGACGAGGCCATCGCCACTGAACAGACCACGGAACGGAGCAGCGCCGTGCTTGCTGGCCATCCGATCCTGTCGACGATGCCGCACTGCGGCGCCTGTGGCGGCTCGATCCGGTGGATGCTCCCCAAGGAGTTGAAGGACGTCGACCGGGAGGCCTACCGCAAGGTGACGGCCGGAATCGCCCCGGACGTGGTCGAGCGCTCCGACGTCTGGTGGTGCCCGAGCTGCGGGGCCGTCGGGATAGAGGACTACTGGGACGACCCGTTCATGGACGAGGAGGACCTCGACGCGGTCGATCTCGACGACCGCTGCACCGCTTGCGGCACCGAGGTCGAGTGGTACGACCCGGCCCACGTAGCGACGATTGACAAGGGCATGTACATGCAGGCCAAGCGCCTCTTCGGCGCGGCCGACCTGCTCGGCGGCGAAGCAGCGATCTGCCCCGAGTGCGGCCGGATCACCTTCTTCCCTCAGGAGGCCGCCACCTGAGCACCATCGCCTCCCCAGCGGCACCCGCGCGAGGAGATCAGCAGTCGGGGACGTTCACGGCCAAGCCGCCCAAAGCCGTCTCCTTGTACTTGCTGCTCATGTCCCTGCCGGTCTCGCGCATGGTCACGATCACCTCGTCGAGCGAGACGTGATGGGAACCGTCTCCCCAGGCCGCCAGCTTCGCGGCGTTGATCGCCTCGGCGGCAGCGATGGCGTTGCGCTCGATGCACGGGATCTGGACCAGGCCGCCGACCGGGTCGCAGGTCAGGCCGAGATGATGCTCCATCGCGATCTCGGCGGCGTTCTCGACCTGCGCGGGGGTCGCCCCCATCACCTCGGCCAGTCCGGCGGCGGCCATCGAGGACGCGGATCCCACCTCACCCTGGCAGCCCACCTCGGCCCCGGAGATCGACGCCTGCTCCTTGTAGAGGACGCCGATGGCGCCGGCGGTCAGCAGGAAGCGCACCACGACGTCGTCCGCGTCCGCCTCGCTCCCCGCCGGCATGCCCGGTCCGTAGTGCAAGGCGTAGTAGAGGACGGCGGGGATGATCCCCGCCGCTCCGTTGGTCGGGGCCGTGACGACCCTGCCCCCGGAGGCGTTCTCCTCGTTGACGGCCAGGGCGACGAGGTCCACCCATTCCTGCCAGTATTTCGCGTCGCGGTCCGGATCCTCGGCGAGGAGGCGCGCGTACCAGCCCGGGGCGCGGCGTCGGACCTTGAGCGGACCGGGCAGCGGACCGGTCCTTGACAGGCTCGACGCGACGCTGGCCTCCATGACGTGCCACCGGTGCAGGAGTCCCGCACGGATCTCCTCCTCGGTCCGGGAGGCCTCCTCGTTGCGGAGCATGACCTGCCCCATCGACAGGCCGTGCTCGGCACACTGGGCGAGGAGCTCCGCGGCCGTACGGAACGGGAACGGGACCTCCTGCTCCGGATGGTCGGGCTCCCCCGACGTCTCCTCACCGTCACGGACGACGAACCCGCCGCCTATCGAGTAGAACGTCGCCTCGTGCAGGATCCTGCCCGCCCCATCGGCGACGCTGAAGCGCATCCCGTTGGGGTGGCGCGGGAGCACCTCGCGAGGGTGCAGAACGATGTCCTCGACGCGATACGCCACCTCGCATTCCCCAGCGAGGCGTAGCAGGCCGCTCGCGTCGAGCGATCGGACCCGCTCCTCGACCTGCTCGGGCAGCACCTCCTCGGGGTCGTAACCCTCGAGCCCGAGCAGCACCGCGGTGAAGGTCCCGTGTCCACGCCCGGTCGCCGCCAGCGATCCGTACAGGTCGATGCGCAGGGAGCACACCGCGTCGAGCAGGCCCCGTTCTCGCAGCTCATCGGCGAAGGCGGCCCCGGCCCGCATCGGCCCCACGGTGTGGGAGCTCGACGGGCCGATACCGACGGAGAAGAGGTCGAAGACGCCGACGGCCATGTCGGTCACCTCGTCGCTGGAGGCGCGGACGCGGTCGGTTACGTGAGCTCGCCGCCGTTCTTCTCTGCGTATTCCTCCGCCGTGAGCAGGGAGCCCTCCGTGCTGACCTCGACCGAGAACAGCCACCCGGCACCGTACGGATCCTCGTTGACGACAGCCGGGTCGTCGAGGACGGCGTCGTTGATCTCGACCACCGTCCCGCTCACCGGGGCGTAGATGTCGGCGACGCTCTTGGTCGACTCGACCTCGCCGCACGGTTCGCCGGCGGTCACTTCGGCGCCGACCTCGGGCAGCTCGAGGTGGACGACGTCACCCAGTTCCTCGGCGGCGACGGCGGAGATGCCCACCCTGGCGGGTGAGGCGCTGGTGTCGAGCCACTCGTGGTCCTCGGAGTAGCGGTAGCCGGACCGGATGGTGCTCATGGTGGTGCTCCTGTCGGGGATCGGTGGTTACTTCTGGCGCTGGTAGAACGGTAGGGCGACGACCTCGAACGGTTCGGGGCGGCCGCGCAGATCGACGTCGAGTCGGGTGCCGGGCTCGGCCAGTCCGACCGGGACGTACGCCAGGGCGATCGGGTGACCGAGGGTCGGGCTCGGCTGGCCGGAGGTCACCTCGCCCACCGGCTCACCGTCGTGGAGCACCGGGTAGCCCGCCCGGGCCGACCGGCGGCCGAGGCCGCGCAGACCGACGAGCCGCCTGCCGCTGGTGGTGCCCATCCCGGCGTCCCTCGCCCGCTGCAGCGCCTCGCGCCCGACGAAGTCGCCCGGCTTCGCCAGCGCGACGACCCCGCCGAGACCGGCTTCGTACGGCGTGAGGTCGCGGGACAGTTCGTGGCCATAGAGCGGCATCCCCGCCTCGAGGCGCAGCGAGTCACGCGCGGCAAGGCCGCAAGGAATCAGGCCGGACTCCTGCCCGGCCGTCTCGAGGGCGGACCAGAGCGGCGCCGCGTCCAGGTTGGCAACGAACAGCTCGAAGCCGTCCTCGCCGGTGTAGCCCGTCCGCGCCACCAAGGCCTGGCGGCCCGCCACCACAGCGGCCGTCGCGGAGTAGTACTTCAGACTCGCGACGCGGGCGCGGTCCACGCCCACCAGCAGCTGCTCCAGGATGGCGGCGGCCCGGGGCCCCTGGATCGCAAGCAGCGAAGTCTCGGCCGAGGCGTCGCGCACGGTCACCTCGAAGCCGACGGCCCGCTCGCGGAGGGCGTCGACCACGGTCGGCGTGTTGCCGGCGTTGGGCACCACGAGGTAGTCGTCCTCGGCGAGCCGGTAGACGATCAGGTCGTCGAGGATCCCGCCGTCCTCGGCGCAGATCATCGAGTACTTGGCCTTGCCGAGCGCGATGGCCGACAGCTTCCCGACCAGGGCGAAGTCGAGGAAGGCGCCGGCGCCCGGGCCACTGACCCGGACCTCACCCATGTGGGAGAGGTCGAAGAGACCGGCGGCCTCGCGGACGGCGCGATGCTCGGCCAGCTCGGAGCCGTACCGCAGCGGCATCTGCCAGCCGCCGAAGTCGGTGAAGTGGGCCCCGGCGCTTTCGTGCACGGCGTGCAGGGCGGTGAACCGCGGTGTCATGGTGGTCCTCTCCTCGAACGGTGGGCCGTCAGTCCTGGAAGGCTTCGACGGGCGGGCAGGTGCAGACCAGGTGCCGGTCCCCCGCGGCCTGGTCGATGCGGCCCACCGGCGGGAAGTACTTGTCCTGGCGTGACGTACGGCCGGGGAAGGCGCCCTGCTCGCGGCTGTAGGGGCGGTCCCAGTCCGAGCTGACCACGGCGTCGGCGGTGTGCGGGGCGCGGCGCAGCGGCGAGTCGGCGACGGTGACGTCGCCGGCGGCGACCTGGTCGATCTCGGCGCGGATCGCGATCATCGCGTCGACGAACCGGTCCAGTTCGCCGAGGTCCTCCGACTCGGTCGGCTCGACCATCAGCGTCCCCGCGACAGGGAACGCCAGCGTCGGCGCGTGGAAGCCGAAGTCGACCAGCCGCTTGGCGACGTCCTCGGCGGTCACCTTGGTCCGGGCGGTCAGCTCGCGCAGGTCGAGGATGCACTCGTGCGCGACCAGCCCGGCCTCGCCGGTGTAAAGGACCGGGAAGTACGGGTCGAGGCGCTTGGCGAGGTAGTTCGCGGTGAGCAGGGCCGATGTCGTCGCCTGCGTCAGTCCCTCCCCGCCCATCAGCTTCACGTACGCCCAGGAGATCGGCAGCACCCCCGCGGACCCGAAGCGTGACGCGGACACCGGCAGGCCCTGCTCGACGTCGCCGGACCAGTGCGCGGCGTCGGCGGGCAGGAACGGGGCGAGGTGGGAGCGGACGGCGATCGGGCCCACGCCCGGGCCACCGCCGCCGTGCGGGATGCAGAAGGTCTTGTGCAGGTTCAGGTGGGAGACGTCGCCGCCGAACCGGCCGGGCTGGGCCAGGCCGACGAGCGCGTTGAGGTTCGCCCCGTCGAGGTAGACCTGTCCGCCGGCGGCGTGCACCGCCGCGCACACCTCCCGCACGTTCGCGTCGTAGACGCCGTACGTCGAGGGGTAGGTGATCATGATCGCCGCGAGCCGGTCGCGGTGCTGCTCGATCCTCGCCGCGAGGTCGTTCTCGTCGATCGTGCCGTCGGCGGCGTTGGCGACCACGACGACCTTCATCCCGGCGAGGACCGCCGAGGCGGCGTTGGTGCCGTGCGCGGAGGCGGGGATGAGGCAGACGTTCCGCTCCCCCTCCCCGCGGGACGCGTGGTAGCCGCGGATCGCGAGCAGCCCGGCCAGCTCCCCCTGGGAGCCTGCGTTCGGTTGCAGGGAGACCTCGTCATAGCCGGTGATCCTGGCGAGGTCCCGCTCGAGGTCGGCGATCAGCGCGCGCCACCCCTCGGTCTGGTCGTCCGGAGCGTACGGGTGGATCCCGGCGAACTCGGGCCAGCTGATGGCCTCCATCTCGACGGCCGCGTTGAGCTTCATCGTGCACGAGCCCAGCGGGATCATCGTCCGGTCCAGCGCCAGGTCCCGGTCCTTGAGGCGGCGCAGGTAACGCATCAGCTGGGTCTCGGACCGGTGCTGGTGGAAGACCGGGTGCTCGAGGTAGGTGCTGGTCCGGCGCATCGCCGCGTCCAACCCGAAGCCCACGCCGGCCGGGTCGTCCTCCTCGCCCGCCCCTTCCATCGCCTCGCCTTCCATCGCCTCGCCTTCCATAGACTCGGCCTCGTCCGGCACCGGGACCCCGAAGGCCTCGGCGACGGTGGCGATGATGGCCGGCGTCGTCGTCTCGTCGCAGGAGATACCGACGGTGTCCGCGTCGACGAGCCGCAGGTTGATGCCCTGCGCCTCGGCCGCGGCGACGATCGTGGCGGCGCGACCCGGCACCCGTACGGTCAGGGTGTCGAAGAAGCTGCGGTGCACGACCTGCAGACCGCCACCGTCCAGCGCCCCGGCCAGGGCCCGCGCCTGAGCGTGCACCCGCTCGGCGATCGCCCGCAGGCCCTCCGGCCCGTGGTGCACCGCGTACATCGCGGCGACGATGGCCAGCAGGGCCTGAGCGGTGCAGATGTTGGAGGTCGCCTTCTCCCGGCGGATGTGCTGCTCGCGCGTCTGCAGCGCCAGGCGATAGGCGGGACGTCCCGCATCGTCGGTGGACACGCCCACGATCCGGCCCGGCAACTGCCGTTCCAGCCCCTTGCGGACTGCGATGAACGCGGCATGCGGGCCGCCGTAGAAGAGCGGCACGCCGAAGCGCTGGGCACTGCCGACGGCGACGTCGGCGCCCTGCTCGCCGGGAGACTTCAGCAGCGTGAGGGCCAGCAGGTCGGCGGCGACCGTCACCATGGCCCCGCGCTCCTTCGCGGCGGCGATCAGGTCCGTGGCGTCGGCGACCCGCCCGGACGCCCCGGGCTGCTGGATGACCAGGCCGTTGAGGGGCCCGTCGGGGAGCCCCTGGGTCAGGTCCGCGACCTCCACCTCGATCCCCAACGCGTGGGCGCGACCCAGGACGATCGCGATCGACTGGGGGAACAGGTCGGCATCGAGCAGCGTCTTGCCGCCGACCGCCCGCTTGTCCTTGTTGGCGCGGCGCATCAGCAGCACCGCCTCCATCACAGCGGTCGCCTCGTCCAGCAGTGACGCGTTGGCGATCTCGAGTCCGGTGAGGTCCTCGACGGCAGTCTGGAAGTTGAGCAGCGCCTCGAGCCGGCCTTGGGAGATCTCGGGCTGGTAGGGGGTGTACGCGGTGTACCAGCCCGGATCCTCGAGGACGTTGCGCCGGATCACCGCCGGGGTCACCGTGTCGTAGTAGCCCTGGCCGATCATCTGCACCCGGGGAGTGTTCCGGGCGGCGAGGCCACGCAGCGCGGTGAGGACCTCGGCCTCGCTCAGGGCCGGGTCGAGGATCAGCGGCGCGTCCTGCTTGATGTCGTCGGGGACGGCGGCCGCGGCGAGCGCCTCCGCACTGTCGTAACCGACCACGTCCAGCATCCGCCGGACCTCGTCGGCACGGCGGGTGCCGACGTGGCGTTCGAGGAAGGCTGCTGACTGGGCATGCATCATGAGGAACTCCGGAGACACGCCGGCGATGCCGGCAACGGCTGGGTTCCTCCCCGCTCTGTCTGGGACCTGAGAGTTTCCGCCGGCCGGAGCCGGCTTGCACCGTCGGTGAGCCTGGTGGGGCTGCTTTCCAGAGTTGCCTCGTCGGGGCGGTACGGGTGCCTGAGAGATTCCCGGGGAGGTGTTGCTCCTACGGCGCCTGTTCGCTCACGCTTGCAGGACTCTCCCGCCACGACTCGAGCGGCGTCGCCACCTGCGGCAGCGACTGCGACACAAGCTACTCCCCGCCCCGGGCACCGGCAAGACCACCCCCGGCAAGACCACCCCCGGCAAGGCCACCCCGGCAATCCCGCTGACCCGGCTGGGCACCGACCCTTGCTCGGTCCCGGCCTCGGGCGGCGTCCCTATCATGGCGGCATGATCCGGCTCGAACACGTCTGCGTCGTCCACCAGGTCATCCCCGACGCCGGCCGGGTCGGACGCACCGCGATCGACAAGCGTCCCGTCGATGGTCCGGTCGAGGTCGGCCCCTTGCATCTGGCCGGCGACGCCATCTGCGACACGAAGAACCACGGTGGCCGGTTCCGTGCGGTCTACGTCGTGTCGGACGAGGACGCCGCGGTGGTGGAGCGGATGCTCGGGCGTACGCCACCGGTCGGCTGGCTGGGCGAGAACTTCCGCGTCTCCGGGGTCTCGATGAGCGATGTCCTGCTCGGTGAGCGCTGGCGGATCGGGGACTGCGTGATCGCCTTCACCGAGCCGCGGGTACCGTGTTCGACCTTCGCCCGGTGGGTTCGGGAGGAATCGTGGGTGCGCCGGTTCGCCGATCTCGGGCACCCGGGCGGTCTGGCCGAGGTGATCACGCCCGGCGTCGTCCGTGGCGGCCTGCCGATCGAGGTGGTCCACCGTCCTGACCACGGACTGACGATCGGCGAAGCCTTCCGCCCCTCCATGCCGCCCGACAAGGCGGCGGCGCTCCTGGCGACGTACGCTCCCGAGGACATCCAGCCCGACATGCTGAGGAAGGCCCGGGCGGCCGCTGGCCGGGTGGCCGACCCCGGCTGATTCGACAACGGGAACAGAGGGACTCTGTCTACGAAATTCTTGCCATAGGGCTGCCCTATGACGTTGTTCTCGATCACTGACTCCCGCCCGACTACCGCGTCGGCATGGGCTCAGCTCGACCACTGGCCGGTGGCGAACATCCACGCCCACCAGGCCATCACGACGACCGACGCGCCCATCGCACCGCCGACCAGGACGCGCCCCGCGATGACCCGGCCGGCAGGTCGTGGCACGCCGCCGGGAGCGCGGCACACCGCGCGAGCCGCGACCTCGCCCACGATGGTCCAGGTCGGGAACCACAGCAGTACCGCCCGGTTCACCGACATCAACCAGGGCGAGAACGAGAACGCGAGGAGTTGGATGCCGACCCAGGCCGCTTCGGCCCAGCGGCGCCGGCGCAGCATCCAGCCGACGGTGATCAGGCCCACGGAGGTCGAGACGAGTTCGAAGCGGAACATCCAGCCCCAGCCGTTGGCGTCGGCGTAACCTCCCGGTCGCACCGCCACCAGGGTTGCGCGGACGGCGTCCCACGGCAGTGTGAACGTCCGCAGCCACCCCGCCTGCTGGGCGGCGAACCACGCCGTCCACGAACCGGTGAGCGTCCAGAGATAGACGACGTACGCCACGAGCACCGCAAGTGGGAGCAGGAGCCAGACCGCGCGCCTGGCGGCGGCGCGAAGCCGCTCGGCCAGCGGAAGCCCGCGGGCGGGCGGCCAGGTCAGCGCCAGGACAGCGAGGGTGCCGATGAGGAAGAGGCCCGAGACCCGCAAGGTGGTGGCGGCCGCGGCGAGCACGGCGGCCAGCGCCCAGCGGTCGGCCCGGGCCCGTTCCCAGGCCCAGAACGCGGCGGCGCAGAAGAGCGCTTCGGTGTAGCCGACAACGGTGAACACCGCCGTGGGGGCGACCAGCCAAGCCACCGTCGCCCAGGTGCCCCGTGCCCGGTGTTCCGCCGACGAACCCGAGTCGCCCGGATCATCCGAAGCCACCGACGCGCCGGACGCGATCCGGTGCAACGCCAGCGCAGCCAGCGCCGAGCCCGGAAGGGACAGCAACACCCCGGTGATCTGTGGCGGCAGCCCGACGGCCAGGCCGAGCCGCATCAGCAGCGGCAGGCCCGGGAAGAAGGCCATCTCCAGGTGGTTCGGCGCGTAGCCCTGCCGGGCGATCCGCGCGAAGTGCTCGACGTCCCAATGACCGAGGAGGCCGACGAACCCCCACCCGTTGATGACAGCGGTCAGCGCCACCGTCGCGAGCAGGAGCGTACGGCTCCCCAGCCAGGCGGCCGTGACCGTACGCAGCGCGCGGTCACGGCCGAGGAGGGACCGGTCAGCCACCGGTGGTCGTCTGGCCCTTGCCGTTCCCGGTGCCTGACGTGCCCGTGCCGGTGGAGCCGCCGGTGCCGGTCGAGGTGCTCGCTGAGGGCTGCGGCTGCTTCGAGGACTGGTTCGAAGGAGCCGACGACGGAGGCTGGGTGCTGGCTGCCTGGCTCGGGGCCCGGCTGGGAGCCTGCGTGGTCGGAGCCTGGGTCGCGGGGGCCTGGGACTGGGTGACCTGCGGCGCAGGGGTGGCCGTCCGCTTGGGGGCGGTGTTGGTCGGCGTGTCGAAGTTCTGCACGTCCTGACCCTGGGTGGCGACCTGCATGTACTGCAGCCAGGTCAGGGCCGGGAAGCCGGCGCCGAAGAAGGTCTGGGTGCCGGGCTGCCGGTAGGGGTCCAGGTCGCCACTGCCGTCATCACCGGCGACGTACATCACGGCGGTGGAGATCTGCTTGGTGTAGGCGACGAACCATGCGGCGGCGATCTGGTTGCCGACACCGGCGGTACCGGTCTTGCCGGCGACGGGGCGGCCGAGGTTCGCGGCGGTCGCGCCGGTGCCCTCGTTCACCACGGACTGCAGCGCACTGGTCGTCAGGGCGGCGACGTTCTGGTCGATGGTCTGCTTGTTGGCGGAGGCCGCCTTGTAGAGGACGTTGCCGTCCTTGTCCTTGACCTCACGGATGACGTGCACCTGGTTCTGCTTGCCGCTGTTGGCGAAGGTGGCGTACGAGTTGGCCATGTTCACCGGGTTGACCTCGGCGAAGCCCAGGACGATGCGGTTGTACGCGTCCCAGGCGCCGGCCTTGGGTGCACCGGCGTCATTGGCCGCCTGGATGACCTTCTGCGGACCGTGGTCCATCTGGGAGACCATGTCCACGAAGGCCGTGTTGATCGACTGCGCGGTGGCCGTCCGCAGGCTGACCGGGCCGTACTGCTGGTTGAACTCGTTGCGGACGGTCTCGTTCTCGCCCTTCGGGGTGAAGGTGTTGCCCTGGAAGGTCGAGTCGAGGGTGAAGCCGTCACGCAGACCGGCGACCAGGCCGAAGGCCTTGAAGGTCGACCCGGTCATCCGGGCGGTCGAGGCCCAGTTGCGCGAGTTCTTGACGAAGTCGTCACCGCCGTACAGGGCGATCAGTTCACCGTTGCTCGTGTCGACCGATGCGATGGCGGCGTGCGCCGCGCCGGCGCTGGTCCCTCGGGACTTGGCGGCCGCATTGGCCTGCCCCTCATTCGCCTGGGCCGCCTTCTCGGCAGCGGCCTGGGCCTTCTGGTCGAAGGTGGTCGTCACCCGCAGGCCGCCACCGTTGATCTGGGCGTCGGTGAAGCCGAGGGAGGCGAGCTCCTGCTCGGCCGTGTTCACCAGGAAGCCCTTCGGGCCCTGGTAGCGCGGGTTGGCCTTGACCGTGGGCAGGTCCGGCATCTTCGCGCTGAACTGGTCGTACTGGGCCTGGGTGATCGACTGGGCGTCGAGCATGCCCGAGAGCACGTACTTGTAGCGGGCCTGGAGACGGCCCATGTTGTCCGGGTCGACCTTCGGGTCCAGGATGCTCGGGTTCTGCACGACCGACGCGAGGATGGCGGCCTGGCCGACGCTCAGGTCCTTCGCATCGATGCCGAACCATGCCTGCGAAGCGGCCTGGACACCGTACGCACCGCGACCGAAGTAGACGGTGTTCAGGTAGTTCCGGAGGATGTCCTCCTTGCTCAGCCGATTGCTCAGCTTGAGCGCGAGGATGACCTCCTTGAGCTTGCGGGAGATCGTCTTCTGGGGCGTCAGGTACATCAGCTTGATGTACTGCTGGGTGATCGTCGAGCCACCCTGCACGTCCTTGCCCGAGGCGATGGCGACCATGGCGCGCACCATGCCCAGCGGCGAGATGCCCGGGTTGGTCCAGAACGACCTGTCCTCGGCCGCCACCTGGGCATCCTTCATCGCCTTCGGGATCTGGTCGTACGGCAGGCTCGTGCGGTTCTGCACGGCGAGGTCGGACATCTGGGTCGAGCCGTCGTCGTAGTAGAGGTAGGTGGTGTTGGTCTGGAAGTCCGCGTTCGGGTCGGGGACCTTCGTCGTCGTGTAGAGACCGGCGAACGCGACGCCGCCGACGAGCACGACGGCGAGGACGCCGGCGACCAGGATCGTGAGGATCTTCTGCCAGAGGGCCATCCTCCGCCACCTCGACGTCTTCGCCGGTCCCTGTCCCCTCCGGGGCCACGGGCCGGGGGCCGCGAGTGCGGGGTCATGTGCGCCATGGATGTCCTCGACGATCAGCTGCCGGCATGGTGGCGATGCGCACCTCCAGACCAGGCAGGACGGATTACTTCTCGTGGACACAGTGCCACTTGGGGTACAGAATAGGTCGGCACCGTACCCGGAACCGAACCGGATGACGTGAGATGTCACCGGATCGGCACGTCGATGCCGCAGTTCTCTGCGCAGGTTCAGGGACCGTTCGGGGATTCCCCGGGGCCGTAAGGTCCTGCTGGTGGGACCGTTGGCGGGTGCTGTGGGGCCGCGGTTTGAGCAACCGGGCGCGGGTCCCGTATCGTGGGGTGACGTGCGTACGTCGCACACGGGGCATTGGCGCAGCTGGTAGCGCACCTGCTTTGCAAGCAGGGGGTCAGGGGTTCGAATCCCCTATGCTCCACCATCTCTTCGGGCCTCGGTGCGGCCCACACGGCCTTCGCCGCGCCAGGCTTCCGGGCCTTCCGCCCTGCCAGAAAGTCCTCCTTGGCACCACGTGGAGCCTCTGACATCTGCTCCGGCGGCAAATGATGCGATCTCGCCAGTGGACCCCGCGTGGAGAACGCCTGGTCAAGCGTCTAGATTGTCCTCATGAGACCGTTAACATCGGGCCCGGGCAACGTCGCCCGCAACGTGTGGTACACCCCGTCTCCGCTCTGCCCGCCGGGACGCTGCGGCTACTGCGACGGGCTCAGACGCCTTGAAGCCGTGGCCGCCTGACGTCCCGGTCGTGACGGCCCGCCGGCTGCTGGATGCGTCAGCCGAAAGTCAGGGTGGCGACGCCGTCGGGCGTCCCGAGCAGACACAGCGAAGCGCGTTGACGGGCGAAGATGCCGACGGTCACCACGCCGGGCCAGTCGTTGACGGCGGATTCCATCGCGAGCGGGTCATCGATCCGCAGGCCGCGGACGTCCAGGATGTGTTGGCCGTTGTCGGTGACGTACGGCGTCCCGTCGTCGTTGCGCCGCAGCACCGCGGTCCCGGAGGTGCCGAGCACCCCGGCGGCGAACCGGCGGACCACGGAGGCCTCCGCCATCGGGACCACCTCCACGGGCAACGGGAAGGTGCCGAGGACGTCGACGCGCTTGGAGGCGTCCGCGATGCAGACGAAGCGCTCGGCGAGTGAGGAGACGATCTTCTCCCGCGTCAGCGCGCCGCCGCCGCCCTTGATCATGCAGCCGTTCGGGTCGATCTCGTCCGCGCCGTCCACGTAGAGGTCCAGGTGGTCGACCTCGTTGGCGTCCAGCACGGGGATCCCGAGCGCGCGCAGCGCAGCGGTCGACCGTTCCGAGCTCGACACGGCGCCGGCGACGGGCGACGGCATCTCGCCGAGCGCCTCGATGAAGTAGGCCACGGTGGACCCGGTGCCGACACCGATGATCGTTCCCGGGGTCACGTAGCGGATGGCTGCGCGCCCGACCTCTGCCTTCAACTGGTCCTGGGACAGCTGAGCCATGCGAGATCCTTCGTTCGTCGTGACACCTGCGGCGGCCGTGCCCCTCGCCGACGAGGGGCAACCCGACACACACTAGCGGAGCCCGTCGGTGACGTACGCCTCGATGGACCGGCCGCCGCCGAGACCCGGACGGCCCTTTCCCGCACCTCAGGCCGCCTCGATCGGTGGGATCCGTTCCCTCCCGGTGGTCCGCTCCCAACAACTCAGCCACGCCTCCCAGCGCACTGCCACCAGGTCGGCGCGATCGGCGCGCGGGCCGGTCTGGGTCGAGGTGGGCGTCGGCAGCCGGACGCCTGCCGTCGCCTCCGCGCAGATCCCCGCGGCACCCAGGCTCGGCAGATCCGTCTCCATGACCAGGTCGAAGCGCCGCCCCGTGCCGTCGGCCAGCAGCTGGGGGAACACCGGGTCGACCCCGAACGCACCCGTGAGGTAGATCGACTCGTCCCCGGCGGGGACGACGGCCTCCATCACCAGCCGGTCGGCGGAGACGACTCCTTCCACCAGCCCATAGGCGATCTGCGCGCGCGACGTCTCCCGGTTGAGCCCATGGAGCTGGCACACCGGCTCGTTGAACCAGAACGGCCCCCGCTCCGCCATGATGTGCGGAATGAAGTACGGCGCGTCCGCGGCCTCGGCGGGGGAGATCCTGGCCGCCAGGTCGACCACGTCGCGCACCGCGTCCTCGGCGCCGCCGAAACCGAAGAAGACCGCTGCGGCGCCGAGCGCGTCGCCCCCGTTCGTCACGCCGTTGATCAGCCATTCACCGTCCCGCAGGCCCCGGCGCTGGAGCGCGAGCGACCTCCCGTCCGGACCGGACAGACAGCTGTTGACGACATGGGTGGTGCCCAGGATGAGGAACGGCTTGGCCCCTGGCGCCGTGCCGAGAACGTACGACGCCGCGGGGGTGTCGGCCGAGCCGACCGCGACGGGAAGCCCCTCGGGGATCCCGAACCGGGCGGAGGCGGCGGACGTGACGGTCCCCAGGATGCTGATCGGATCGAGCACGGGAGGGAGGACGGCCGGGTCGATCCCCAACTCCTGGCAGGTGTCGACCAACCAGTGCGAGCCCGGCCCGCAGGTGTCGAACACCCCGGTGTAGGAGGCCTGGGTCGGGTCCAGCGCACAGACGCCGGTGAGGACCTGCCCCAACCAGGTGCCGGCCAGGCCCATGGTGTCCATCGCCCGGAAGGTGTCCGGTTCGAGTTCCCTGAGCAGGTGGTACGCGACCGCCGTGAGGGTCGCCGGTGACGCATGGTTCCCGGTCGCCGCGACCTCGCGGGCCGACCGTTTGCCGGAGTACTCCTCGAAGTACTTGCGCATCGCCGGACTGTCCCAGGTCACTCCCAGTCCCACCGCCCCGCCGTCGGTCCCGAGGGGGACGACGGTGGGGCAGTGCGTGTCGAGACCGACACCGGAGACGTGAGCCACAGCAGGTCCCAACTTCTGGATCACGTGCTGCAGCGACTGGGCCCAGGCCCGGGTGTCCGCCCGTCCCGCAAGCCCGCGCCGGGACTCGGGGTGGGTGGCCCGCGCACGGGCCAGCACCTCCCCGGAGTCGGTGATGATGACCCCCTTCGTGGCGGAGGTGCCCAGATCGATGCCCAGATACGTGCTCATCGTGGTGTCACGCCAGGAACTTCGCCGCGTCGGACACGCCGGCGCCGTCGTGGATGATCGCCTTGAGAGCACGCACCATCTTCGCCGGATCCTCCGCGCCCCAGATGTTGCGGCCGGTGGTCATCCCGGCGGCTCCGGCCTCCATCACGTTGGCGGCCTGCTCGAGAACGTCCATCGGCGTCTTGGTGGGGGCGCCGCCGGCGGCCACCACGAGCGTGGGGGTCGCCTCCACCACCTTGCGGAACTCCTCGGCGGAGCCGGTGTACCAGGTCTTGACGATGTCGGTGCCGCACTCCGCAGCCGCTCGCGCCGCGTACACGACGGAATCGGTCGAGCCCTTGCGGTCACCCCACAGCTCTCCGCTCGGGTACGCGTGGCACACCACCGGCAGGCCCCACTTGTGCGCCTCTTCGGTGACGGCGCTGAGCATCTCCAGCATCGCCACCTGGTGCTCCGAGCCCGCGGAGATGCCGACGGCGATCGCATCGGCGCCGAGCCGCAGGCAGTCGGCGACCTGGCCGACCGTCGCGTCGTACGTGGCGTGGAAGTCGATGCAGAACGTCGAGCCCTTCACGATCAGCGGGATCTGCTTGGTGCGGCCCGACAGCAGGTGGCCGGCGACTCCCTTGAAGACGGTGAACGCGTCGGGCTCGGCCTCCATGATCTTGTCGAACGTCGACTTGAGGTCGGCCAGGCGCGGGGCGACACCCCGCGGGACCGCCTGGTCCAGGGCGACGGTCATCATCCGGCCGTCCTCGCCCAGGATGCGGCGCAGCCGCAGCTCGCGGCCGAGGGCCGAGGTGGTGCCGATGGGGTTGAGAGTGAACATGTCCATGGGAATCTCCTTGAGTGTCAGGGTTTCGTGGGGTGATGTGTCAAGCCCAGGGATCCACGCCGACGCGCAGGTCCTTGCCGGAGGCGACACGATCCAGGGCGGCGTGTACGTCGTCCAGGGGGAACTGGGTGCCGATCAGGTCGGCCACGTCGAGACGCCCCGACGACACCAGCGGCGCGATGGCCTGGAAGTTCTCCAGGCGGCAGGACGAGGCGCCGACCACCTCGTACTCGTTGTAGTGGATGTCGTTGGCGAGGATCTTGAGCACATCGGCGGAGTTGAAGCCGGCGAAGGCGGAGATCCGGGCACCCGGAGCCAGAACGCCGAGGTACGGAGTCAGGGCGTCATTACGGCCGACCGCCATGATCGCCACGTCCAGGCCCCCGTCGGTGAGGTCCGCGATGTCGGCGGCCACGCTCTGGGAGGGAGCGAAGACGTGGTCGGCGCCCGAGTCCCGCGCGATCTGGTGGCGTCCGGTGTTCGGATCGACGGCGATGACGGTCTGCACGCCCTGCGCCTTCGCCAACCGGATGTGCATCAGGCCCAGGGGCCGCAGCCGGAGACGAGGACTGCTTCGGCCCGGCCCACCTTCGCCAGGTTCTGGCCGTTCAGGGCACAGGCCAAGGGCTCGACCACCGCGGCATGCGTCGCGGGGACCCCGCCGAGGGGGATGAGGCATTGGCGCGCACTGCGCGGGACGCGGATGTACTGCGAGAGCCCCCCGGTCAACTGGTAGCCGAAGGCCACCCGGTGGCGGCAGATGTTGGGGTGTCCCTTGCGGCAGGCCACGCACTCGCCGCAGGGGACCAGCGGGTAGAGCGCCACCTGGTCGCCCAACTCCACCCCTTCGGGCAACGGTCCGTTGGAGTCCACGACGACGCCTGCCGTCTCGTGGCCCAGGACGCAGGGAAGCGTCACGTTCTTGGTCTTGGCGCCGGTGTAGATGCGCACGTCGGTGCCGCAGAGCAGCGCGGAGGTCACCTTGACCAAGGCATCCCCCGGCTCCAGGGCGGGGATGTCGTGCTCCTCGAGGCGTAGGTCGTTCGGGCTGTGGAGGACCGCTTGCTTCATGCCGGTCACTTGTTCTCCTGAGATCTCTCGGATGGGACGACTTCGTACCCTCGAAATGTTCGTTCCAATCACGTAGCCCTGTCAAGTCGGCCATAAATGCGCGGTGTGCGAACACAATGGCCGTCTTGACAGCTTGAGCTGCGCACATCGATCATTGAGCCGTCGCGTCAGGCTGACGCGACGTCACAGGAGGAGGAGACGTGTCGCGTCGAGAGCCCTTGCCCCCGGGCGAGATCCAAGCGATGGCAGAAACACTGCGTGCCTCGGTCATGCACATGCTGGCGGAGGCACGCAGCGGGCACAGTGCCGGTCCGCTCGGGATGGCGGAGATCCTGGCCAGCTTGTACTTCGGGTGCATGAAGCACGATCCGGACGACCCGGCCTGGGAGGGCCGCGACGTCTTCATGCTGAGCAACGGCCACACCGCGCCGATCCTGTATGCGGCATTGGCCCACGCCGGGTACTTCCCGGTGGAGGAGCTCACCAGCCTGCGGCAGTTCGGCAGTCGCCTCCAGGGGCACCCGGAACGGGTCTCGCTCCCCGGGCTGGAGAGCACGTCCGGCCCGTTGGGCGAAGGCCTGTCACAGGCCGCCGGCTACGCGTACGTGCTGAAGAAGCTGCACCGCAACCCCCATCGGTTCGTGTACGTCGTCATGGGCGACGGGGAGCTCAATGAGGGCAACGTGTGGGAAGCGGCGATGTTCGCCGCCAAGAACGGGCTCGGGCAGCTCATCGGGATCGTCGATCGCAACTACATCCAGATCGACGGGGCGACCGAATCGGTCATGCCGCTCGGCGACCTGCGAGCCAAGTGGGAGGCGTTCGGCTGGCACGTGCTCGAGGTCAACGGCCACAGCGTGACCGCCCTGCTCGACGCGGTCCAGACGGCGCAGGCGGTCGTGGACCGCCCGACGATGATCCTCGCGCACACGATCCCGGGCAAGGGCGTGGATTTCATGGAGTACGACTTCCGGTGGCACGGGAAGCCGCCGTCGCCGGCGGAGCGGGACGCTTGGCGCTCGGCCCAGGGCCTGGAACCGGCCGGATTCGATCACGTGGCAGCGGAGAAGGAGCAGTGATGGCGGGATATCCCTTGGCGGAGGGCGTGCTGACCGACCAGGTCGCGGCGGAGCCCATCAGGGTCGGCTTCGGCCGGGGCCTGCTCGAGGCCGGCCGGCGCGACGAACGGGTGGTGGCGCTGTGTGCGGACCTCACCGACTCCACGCAGATGTCCCGGTTCCTCGACGCGTTCCCCGACCGGTTCGTCGAGGTCGGGATCGCCGAGCAGAACCTGGTGACGGTGGCCGCCGGGATGGCCCGGGCCGGCATGATCCCCTTCACCAGCTCGTACGCGGCGTTCTCGCCCGGCCGCAACTGGGAGCAGATCAAGACCTCGGCCTGCCTGAACGAGCTCCCGGTCAAGGTGGTCGGTTCACACGCCGGCCTGATCACGGGCAAAGACGGCGCGACGCACCAGATGCTCGAGGACATCGCCCTGATGCGCGTCCTGCCCGGCATGGTCGTCGTCTGCCCCGGTGACAGCATCGAAGCGGAGAAGGCCACCGTGGCCATCGCCGCGAACGATGCGCCCAGCTACCTGCGACTGGCACGCGACGCCACTCCGGTCTTCACCACCCCGGACTCACCCTTCGAGCTCGGCCGGGCCTACGTCCTCCGCGAGGGAAGCGACGTCACCCTGGCCGGCACCGGAGCGCTGAGCTACGAACTCCTGGTCTGCGCCGACTTGCTCGCCAGGGAGGGGATCGAGGCCGAAGTGATCCACATGCCGACTGTCAAGCCCCTCGATGAGGAGACGCTGTTGGCGAGCGCCACCAGGACCGGGGCGGTCGTCACCGCCGAGGAGGCCCAGGTCGCCGGCGGTTTCGGCGGGGCGGTGGCTGAGCTCCTGAGCGCCTGCCAGCCCTCCCGACTGCTGCGCCTGGGCGTGGAGGACCGGTACGGGGAGTCGGGCGACCCGCGCGAACTCCTGGAGGCGTTCGGACTGACGGGGGCCGGGATGGCGCAGAGGGTCCGTCAGTTCCTGTCACGATGAGCAGGCCCTCGACACCACCCGGGAGACGCATGAGCACGCCCCACGCGGCTGACGACCAGCCTGCACGCACCGCCCGACGCGACGTCAGGGGCGACAAGCGGCGTGCCCGGATCGTGGAGCTCGTCTCCACCGGGGCCAACGTCGCCGTCGCCGACCTGGCCGAGCAGTTCGGTGTGTCACTGGCGACCATCCGGCGTGACCTCAGCGACCTCGAGGAGCGCAAGATCCTGACCCGTACGTACGGGGGCGCGGCGCTCGCCCGCCCCCGCGCCGAGCTGGACATGCTGCAACGAGGTCAGGCGCACGCCGGCACCAAGCGCGCGATCGGTGCGCGGGCGGCGGGGATGGTCGAGGACGACGACCTGATCATCCTCGACGCCGGGTCGACGACGGAGCAGGTGGCCCTGGCCCTCGATAACCGCCCCGTCACCGTCGTCACCAACGGGCTGCGCATCATCGTGCGCCTGGTGGCTTCGGACAACGTCAAGGTGCTGGTGCTGGGCGGGAGCCTGCGAGGATTCAACGAGACCATCCACGGCGCCGACGCCGAGGCCATGCTGCGGCGTGTCTACGCCAGGTACGCCTTCGTCGGTGCCGACGCCATCCACCCCCGGCGGGGGGTGGCCTCGCGCACGTACGAACAGGCTCGCCTCAAGTCCCTGATGATGGAGAGCGCCGCTGAGGTCGTGGTCGTCTCGGACTCCTCCAAGCTCGGCGACAGCAGCTTCAACCACTGGTCCCCCATGCCGCCCCGGTGGACGCTGATCACGGATCAGGAGGCGGATCCGGCGGTGCTGGAGTCCCTGCGGGGCACCGGTGCCGACGTCGTGCTGTGCGGGCCGGAAGGCGCCTGACACAGTCCGCCCCCCGCACCGGACGAAGCCCCCGGCGGCCACCGAGCCGCCGGGGGCCACACACATCACGCGACCTGCGCCACCGCCCCCGCGGCGATGTCGAGCAGACCCAGGTAGCCGTCGATTGTCCACGCGGCGCGGCCGACGAACAGGCCGTCCACTCCAGGGACCCGCAGCGTGTCCACCGCGTTGCCCGGGTTCACCGAGCCGCCGTAGAGGATCGCGGTCACCCGATCGCCCCACTCGTCGGCCAGCGCCGCGAACACCGGCGCGATGTCGGCCGGACGCGCCTCGCGACCGTGCTCCCCGATCGCCCAGATCGGTTCGTACGCGATCACCACCCGGCTAGGGTCCGCCACGTCGGCCAGGGCGGCAGCCACCTGGCCGAGCACGTGCTCGACACTGTCACCGGCCTCGAACACGGCCGCCGACTCGCCCACGCACAGGATCGGTCGCAGCCCGTGGCGCAGCGTGCTGCGCACCTTGAGGTTGACCGTCGCGTCGGTTTCCCCGAAGAACTCACGTCGCTCCGAGTGGCCGATCTCCACCAGAGCGGCCCCCGCCTCGGCCGCCTGCGGCACCGAGATCTCCCCGGTCCAGGCGCCGGCGTCCTCCCAGTGCGCGTTCTGCACTCCGAGCAGCACCGGGCTGTCGGGCCCGAGGCAGTCGCGGACGACCGTCAGCGCCGTGGCGGGAGGAATGATGAACGGCTGCACGCCGGACGGAGCACCGTCGGCCAACGCCTTGGCGAGCCGCGTGGCGTAGTCGCGCGCGAAGCCCAGCGTCCCGTTCATCTTCCAACTCGTCCCCACCCACAGCATCAGCCGACCCCCTCGTACGCACAGATCGCGTCGACCTTCGGAGCAGACGCCGACGTCGCGTCGAAGGTGTACTCGAGGAACTCCGCGGCGAGCCGGCGGGCCAGCTCCACCCCGATCACCCGCGCACCGAGGCACAGCACCTGGCCGTTGTTCGACAGCACCAGCCGCTCCACGGAGAAGCTGTCGTGCGCGGTGCTGGCGCGCACGCCCGGCACCTTGTTGGCCGAGATCGCCATCCCCATCCCGGTGCCGCAGACGAGGATGGCGCGTTGCGCCTCGCCGTCGGCGACCTTCCGGGCCCCGGCCACCCCGACGTGCGGGTAGAAGGTCTGGTCGTCGGCAGAGCCGACACCCACGTCGATCACCCGATCGACGCGCGGGTCGGCCGCGAGATCGGCCTTGATCCGGTCCTTGTAGTCCACGCCGGCGTTGTCGGCACCGACCACCACCACGTATCCCATGTCTTCTCCTCGCTGTGTCCGGACGCGACGAACGTCCGGAGGGTGTGTTCAGGGTCGGGGCGAGCGGATCCGCTCCCCCGCAGGGGCGGCCACGGGCCGCCCGGGGCAGGCCTGACGGCCTACCGGAAAGGGCCGGCCGGATCCCGGCCGGCCCCCGGCCCCGTCACGTCCGGACAGGGCCTACGTCGTGCTCCTCAGGAGACGGCGAGCGCCTCCCGGTGCGACAGCAGCCGACCGGCGTACTCGGCGGCCACCCGGGTCGACTCGATCATGCTTCCGCCGTTGGCGACGCCCTTGCCGGCGATGTCGAAGGCGGTGCCATGGTCCACGGAGGAGCGCATGAACGGCAGCCCGAGGGTGACCGTCACCGCCTTCTCGAAGTCCAGGGTCTTGCAGGCGATGTGTCCCTGGTCGTGGTAGAGCGACAGGATGCAGTCGTGGTGCCCGTCCAGGCCGAAGGCGAAGACCGAGTCGCCGGGCAACGGCCCGCGGGCGTTGATGCCGAGCTTCTTGGCGTCCTCGACGGCCGGGATCAGGTGCTCGACCTCTTCGGTGCCGAACATGCCGCCCTCGCCGCCGTGCGGGTTGAGGGCCGCCACCGCGATCGACGGGTCCTCGAAGCCCAGGGCGCGCAGCTCGCGGTCGATGTCCTTGAGGTACGTCAGGGTGCGCTCCCGGGTGATCAGGTCGCAGGCCTGGCGTACGGACACGTGCCGGGTGAGGAAGAACACCCGCAACTTGTGCACGTTGAACATCGTCAGGGCGTACGGGGAGTGGGTGAGCTCGTTGAAGATCTCGGTGTGGCCGATGAAGGGGATGTGCGCCGCCTTCAGGGCCGCCTTGTTGATCGGGGCGGTGGACACGGCGTCCAGGCGCCCGGCCAGGCCGAGTTCGATCGACTTCTCCAGGTAGGAGTACGCCTGCCGGGCGGCATCCGCCTGGACGACGCCGTACTCGATCGTCGCGTCCGGCACGGCGTGGGTGTCGAGCAGGTCGACGGTGCCGTACTCGTACGCCGCCTCCTCCGGTGCGGAGATCTCGTGGATCCGCAGGGTGGTTCCCTGGATCGCGGCGGCCCGCTCCAGGTGCTGCCGGCTACCGATCACGAACGGGCGGCAGGCCTCGTAGATCATCGGGCTCTGCACCGTCTGGAGGACGATCTCCGGGCCGATCCCCGCGGGGTCTCCGAGGGTGATCGCCGTGACCGGCCTAAGCGCTGACTGCTGCATTTTCCTTGACCTCTTCTTGACATGAGCTCCGATTGTTCTCATCGAAGATCCGATTGACGCATTGCACTGCGGTCTGCGGGGTGCCGGTGAGGCCGCCCTTGCAGACCACGGGGATGCCGTCCCACGGCCCACCCACGACGACGCCCTGGTCGGCCTGGGGGATGACGTAGTCGACGAGTCCGAGACCACGGGTCCCGAGGGCCTTGCAGGTGTTGACCATGACGTCGCCACCCGTCAGGTACAGGCCGGCCAGCGAGCAGCCGATCGCCACGGCGGCGCGGCGACCGATCTCGCCCAGGCGCAGCGGGATCCGGGAGGGGCCGGTGCCGGGTTCCAGACCGGCCCCCCGTTCCAGAGCGGCGAGGTCCACGACCCGCCCCGAGAGGGTCGATTCCAGACCCAGCATGACCACCCGCGGCGGCGTCGGCAGGTTCATCAGCCGGGTCACCTCGTCGAAGGCCCGCTCCGCCTCGGCGGTGAACGCCGCCTCCTCGCCGATCAACGGACCGATCGCGATCTCGACGACCTCGGTGCCGGGGACCTGGCGCAGCTCGTTCATCTGGCCGTTCGTGGTGCCGGTCGCGCTGCCGGCCACCACCAGGACGGTGCCCCGGTCGCTCTCGGCACAGTGGAGCCGGGTGGTGCGCTCCTGCGGCACCCGGGTGGGCACCACGCCGCTGCGGATGGCCATCCGCTCGGTGAACGGGCCCGGATCCACGCACACCGTCTTCCAGCCGAGTTCGACCAGCGCGAGGGCGATCGTGTCGACGTCCTCGAGCGACGTGGCGTCCACCAGGATCGCCCGGGCACCGGCGGCACGCTCCTCGACCAGAGCCGCCTTCAGACAGTCCGTCCCGGCGAGCACGGCGTCGATGCCGACCTGGCCGACCGCGACGCTGCACTGCCCGGCCAGCAGCCGGCGCAGGTTGGACTCGGTGACCGGGGTCCGTACGTCCACCGCCACCGGGGTGCGGGCGAGCAGCACCGAGTCGATCAGCGAGTAGCCGCCCACGACGATGCGCCGGGACTGCGGCATGGCGGGCACGACGACGGCCACGTAGTCGTCGCCGAGCACGCTGAGCATGCCCTCGACCTCGGGGCCTATCCCGCCGCGGCAGGTGGTGTCGATCCGCTTGGAGAACAGCCGGGCGCCGGCGTCCACCAGGTCCTGGGTGGCGTGATGCACCCTGGCGTACGCCTCGGGTCCGGGCAGGGCCCGGGAGTCCGAGTTGATGATCACGGCCTCGTGGTCCCCGTCCAGCTCCCCGACGCCGCCGGCGTCGAACAGGACGACGGTGTCCACCCCGACGCGCGCCAGCAGGGCGCCCACGGTGGTCGCTCCGGTCAGGTCGTCGGCGATGATGCCTAGGCTCGGCATGTCCTCATCTCCTCTCGTGGTTGCGTACGGTCGCTGGTCAGTCGGCGAGGGCGAGGGCCGCGTTCTTCGGCCTGGCCTCGACCAGCGTGAGGATCACGCCGAGGGCGAGCACCAGGACCACGACGAAGTAGCCGAAGGCGACGCCGTAGTTGCCGCCAGTGACGTCCAGCAGGGCGCCGACGATCATCGGGGCGAAGAAGCCGCCGAGGTTGCCGCCGGAGTTGATCAGGCTGATCGCGAAGGGGTACGTCTTCACGTTGGTGACGTCCATCGGGTACGCGGTGAACATCGGCCAGCCGATGTTCAGGAAGAAGCCGGTCAGCATCAGGCTGACGACGATCAGCGTGGTGTTCTGCGGCGCGTTGATGACGGCGACCAGCATGATGGCGGCGAACAGCGCGGTGAGCAGCATCGTCGGCTTGCGGCGGCCGTTGAACACCTTGTCGGAGATGTAGCCACCGATCAGCGCGCCGATCAGGCCACCGACGGCCGGTGCGGCGGCGATGAAGCCGGTCTTGGCGAGGGTGAAGTGCCGGGCCTGGACCAGGTAGAGCGGGACCCAGGTGAGGAGGCCGTAGTTCACGTTGTTCATGAAGAAGTAGGCCAGGGTGTCGCCCCACACGTTCCACGACTTCAGGACCTGGCCGTTGCTGTCCATCGTCCGGACGTCCTTGAGCCGGATGAGGCGGTCGAGCCAACCCATCGAGCGGAACTCGACCTTCTTGCCCGCGGTGGAGGTGTCGTTGATGTGGGCGAGCTCCAGCTCGTTGACCTGCTTGCTCTGCGAGGGACGGTTACGGACCACCAGGTACCAGATGATGGACACGAGCACGCCCGGAGCGGCGAACCAGAGGAACACCGCGCGCCAGCCGGCGGCCATCGCGATGGCGATCGCGATCGTCGGGACGATGATCGGGGCGAACTGCGTCGAGGCGATGTAGAGACCCGTCGCGGTGCCCTTCTCCTTGGCCGGGAACCAGGCGTTGACCGTGGAGGTCATGCCGACAGGCACCGGGCCCTCGGCGAGACCGAGCAGCAGGCGAAGCGCCAGCAGACCGACCGCCGCGGTGGTGAAGCCCATCATGAACGTCACGACGGAGAAGGCCAGGATCGCGATCGAGACGATCGTACGCGTCCCCTTCTTGCCGATCAGCAGCCCGGCGGGGATCTGCGAGACCGCGTAGCCGAGGAAGAAGAAGCTGGAGATCGCACCCATCGTGAAGTTCGAGATCACGAACTCTTTCTTCACGAAGGGCAGCAGGGCGCCGATGTTGGACCGGTCGGCCATGCAGACCACGTAGCCCACGAAGATCGTCCCCATCACGACCCAGCGATAGGCGGTCGGCTTGGTGACCGGGGCGCGGCGCGCGGAAGTAGGTTGGATTGATGTTGCCATGGTTGGTGCTCCCAATGTCGTCCTTGACAGTGAGCAATCGGTGATCTGCCCCGCGAACGGTGACCCGAACGCGAGGTGGCTCCGACCGACCTGACGACGACGAGCGGTGACCACGACCGCCGGCGAGCTGGGGTGCCGGGTCCGCGCATGTTCCGCGGCTCCACCAGGTCGCGCCGGATGTGCCGGTCGCGGCGCCGATCCGTCAGGTGCCACCTCCGCGGTCTGCGAACCTCGGAGCGTGGCGGATGACCAACGCTGGGCCACATCCTGCTCCACACCCCGCCCCCGGACACCACCCCGATGCCCGAGTCCGGGAGGATGTGTCATTATTGGCACGGGCTTTGACAGGCCCTTGTTGTGTTGCCCCTGATGATCGCGTCCCATGGGAGGTCTGCTCACATGGTGTCGCGTCACCCCGAAGCGGAACACACGGCGACCCCGCTCGGCCCCCGCAGCCGGGCTCGACTGGCCCAGCTGGCGGAGCTCTATTGGGTGGACGGGCACACCGTGGAGGACATCGGCCGGCAGCTCGGCATGTCGCGCTCGACCGTGTCCCGACAACTGGCGCGTGCCCGGGCGGAGGGCGTGATCGAATTCGTGGTGCATCGCGACGCCAGCGCCGACCTCGCCCATGAGTTGGCGGGCCGGTATCGGGTCCGTGCCGACGTCGTCGACGTGATGCCAGAGGCAGCCGCCCCGGCGCGACTGGAGGCCGTGGCCGCTGCGGCGGCCCGCCGCCTCGCGTCGCTGATCGCCCCGGAGATGATCGCGACGATCGCGTGGGGGGCCACCATCGAGGCGGTGGCGCGCCATCTGGAGCCCTACCCCGTCCACGGTGTCCGGATCGTCCAGGCCAACGGTGCGGGCAACTCCTTCACCCCCGGGATCGCGTACGCCGGCGGACTGATGGAACGCTTCGCCCAGGCCTTCTCGGGCAGCGTCCAGTTGCTCCCGATGCCGGCCTTCTTCGACTCCGCGGCCACCCGCGAGGCGATGTGGCGCGAGGGGAGCCTCCAACGCGTTCTGCGGCTGCGCCGTTCCGCCGACCTCCTGGTGACCTCGATCGGCACGGTCCGCAGTGAGTTGCCGGGCCACCTCTACCGAGGCGGCTACCTCGGGGACCATGTCGTCCAGGAGTTGCTCGCCCACGGGGTGGTGGGCGACCTGGCCGGCATGTTCTTCCGGGCCGACGGCAGCTTCGACGCCATCGGCGCCAACGACCGCTCCACCGGCCTACCGCTGGGGGACCTGCGGCGCATCCGCACTCGTCTGGTCGTCGCGGCCGGCGGGGCAAGGCCGCCGCGCTCCGGGCGGCCCTGGCGGCTGGTTTCGTCACCGATCTGGTGGTCGACGCGCGCTGCGCGGAGGATGTCCTGGCAGGCGCGGAATGATTGCATCGCGCATTCACGTCTCGACAAGGGCCCCAAACCTCGGCAGATCGGCTCATCTTGACGGGTACTTGACAGGAGTCTTGATCTAAACGATCATTTTCGAAGCAAGCTGTGATCGACCGCGCCCAGAGTTCCCGGTTTCCGACCCCGGGGACCGACCACAGTGAGCACACGGTGATCAGCGTCGCCCTCGGGTGGACCCGTCGCTCCGACACCGAGTAACCACCGGGTCCACCCCACCGCGGGGGAGAATCACGTCATGGCTGACGCACACCCCGCCCGTACGTCCGAAGAATCCGCCGTCCAGCGTCCGGTGAAGTCCAGCAAGGGGCAACGCCGTCGCGAGCAGATCCTGCACCTGCTGACCACTGATCCGGAGACGAACGTGACGGTGAGCGACCTGTCCGAGACTTTCGGGGTCTCGGTGGCGACGATCCGCCGCGACCTGTCCGATCTCCAGGAGCAACGCCTCATCACCCGTACGTACGGTGGAGCCGCCCTCCAGCGACTACCTGCCGAACTCACCATGGTCGAGAGGGAGTCGACCCACGCCGACGCCAAAAGGGCCATCGGACGGGCCGGGGCAGCGCTCATCGAGGACGGCGACCTGGTCATCCTGGACTCCGGCTCGACCACGGAACAACTCGCCATCGCCCTCGGTGACCGGCCGGTCACCGTGGTCTCCAACGGCCTGCGCGTCGTGCGTCAACTGGTGCCGTACGCGCAGGTCCGGGTGACCGTGCTCGGTGGGTCGCTACGTGGTTTCAACGAGACGACGTACGGCCCCGACGCCGAGGCGATGCTCCAGCACGTGTACGCGACCCTGGCCTTCGTGGGCACCGACGCCGTCGATCCGCAGCGCGGCATCACGTCGCGTACGTACGAGCAGGCCCGACTGAAGTCGCTCATGCTCCAGAACTCCCAACAGGTGTTCGTCGTCGCCGACTCGTCCAAGCTCGGCCAGCACCAGGCTTTCAATTACTGGTCCCCCCTGCCCGCCGGCTGGGGACTGATCACCGACGACGGCGCCGATCCCGAGGCGCTGGAAGAGCTTCGAGCGGTCGGGGCGACCGAGATCATCATCGCCCCGACCGCTCGGGAGACGTCCGAGGGGGCAGCACTCGCCTGACCACGTCCGAGTCCTCACCACCGCCGACCGCCGAGCAGGCCCGGGGCGAGGTTTGACTTCAAGTACTTGAAGTTTGCAGACTCAATGGAGTGAGCGCACGAACCACTCCCCGCACCTACTCGATCAAGGAAGCTGCCGCCCTGACCGGCCTGCCGGCCAGCACCCTGCGCTACTACGAGTCGATCGGTGTCATCGCCCCCGTGGGGCGTGGGGAGAGCAGCAAGCACCGCGTCTACAGCGAGGCCGACCTCGACCAGATCATGTCGGTGGCGTGTCTCTCCGCGGCCGGGTTGTCGGTCAAGGAGATGCAGCAGTACATCGCCAACGGGCAGCTGGGCGCTTCAGCCGCCAGCCGGCAGATCGAGCTGCTCACCACCCAGCAGGAGCGTCTGGCCCTCGAGGCCGAGCTGCTGGCCGTCCGCCAGCAGTACGTACGCCTCAAGATCGCGTATTGGCAGGCGGTCGAGGCTGGCGACGAAACACAGGTCGAGCTGCTGGGTGCCGAAGCGCGCAGGCTGGCTGACCAGCTCAAGCGAGTCAAGCGCTGACCATCAGCGCCTCGCGGGCCGACCCACTGGTTCCGGACGACTCACATCACCCTCCACGCACAACGAGAAGGACCTGGCTATGAGCCCCTCCCTGACAAACGTCAAGGCGTACGCCGCACCGGCCGCCGGCGAGCCGCTGGTGCCCACCACCATCGAGCGCCGCGAGGTCGGCGCCAACGACGTGCTGATCGAGATCAAGTACGCCGGCATCTGCCACTCCGACATCCACACCGCCAACGGCGACTGGGGACCGCAGCCCTACCCCCTCGTCGTCGGCCACGAGATCGCCGGTGTCGTCACCGAGGTCGGCCCGCAGGTCACCACCCACAAGGTCGGCGACCACGTCGGCGTCGGCTGCATGGTCAACTCCTGTGGCGAGTGCAAGAACTGTCTGGCCGGTGACGAGCAGTACTGCCTCGATGGCACGGTCTTCACGTACGGCTCCACCGATCGCGACGGCACCGTCACCCACGGCGGCTACTCGACCCACGTCGTCGTCGACGCAGACTTCGTGCTGTCCATCCCGGACACCATCGAGCTCTCGCAGGCGGCTCCGCTGCTGTGTGCCGGCATCACCACGTACTCGCCGCTGGCCCACTGGAACGCCGGTCCGGGCACGAAGGTCGCGGTGGTCGGCCTCGGCGGGCTGGGCCACATGGCCGTCAAGATCGCCGACGCCATGGGAGCCGAGGTCACTGTCCTGTCGCAGTCGCTGAAGAAGAAGGACGACGGTCTGCGCCTCGGGGCCGACCACTACTACGCCACCAGCGACCCGGCCACCTTCACGACGCTGGCCAATGAGTTCGACCTCATCATCAATACCGTCAGCGCGAACATCGACCTCAATGCCCTCTTCGGGCTGTTGGACGTCAACGGCACGCTCGTCGGTGTCGGTGCACCGCCCGAGCCGTACTCGGTCGCCGGCATGGCGCTCGCCTCCGGTCGTCGTTCGTACGCCGGCTCGATGATCGGCGGCATCGCCCAGACCCAGGAGATGCTCGACTTCTGCGGTGAACACGGTCTCGGCGCCGACGTGGAGATCATCTCCGCCGACCAGATCAACGAGGCGTACGAGCGGGTGCTCGCCTCTGACGTGCGCTACCGGTTCGTGATCGACACCGCAACGCTGTAACAGCTCGCGGCGGCCCGGGAGGATGCCTTCGGTGCATCTCCCGGGCCGTCAGGTACCAGACTGGTATCATTCGGGCATGGCGATGACACTGCGGCTGGAACCCGAGGACGAGAGGACGCTCGCCCTGCTCGCCGAGGCGCAGGGGGTGAGCAAGCAGGAAGCCACGGTGAGAGCGATCCGAGAGGCGGCAGCCAGAAGGCTCCGTGAGGACAAGGTGCGTCAGTTGTCCGGGGCGGCCCGCGCACGCTACGCCGACCTGCTCGACCGGTTGGGTCAGTGACCGAGTACCTCACCCTGGACGACGTCTTGTCGCTGGTGGAGGATCTCGCCGTCGGCCCGGTGCGCGACGTCGGCCTGCTCGACTCGGCGGTCCACCGCCCCCAGGTAAGCGTCTTCGGACGTGACGCCTATCCCGGCATCGACGACAAGGCGGCCGCCCTGCTGGAGTCACTGGTCCGCCATCACGCGTTGGCCGATGGGAACAAGCGCCTGGGCTGGCTCTGCGTCGTTGTCTTCTACGGCCTCAACGACATCACTCTGGAAGCGCCAGACGATGATGCCTACGACGTGGTGATCGCCGTCGCCAGTGGGACCATCAGCTACCAGGAGGTGGCAGGCCACCTGGCTTCCTGGCATTGACCAAGCGCGCGGGGACACCCCATCCTTCGTCGCCCGGCGACTGCGCAGCATCACTTCTCGCAGGCGACCCCGTCTCCGTCACGGTCGAGCCCGCTGCGGTATCCCGGGTCGCCGCGGTGGAGCGGCGCGGCCCCGGCCGCCTTGGCAGCGGTGCAGTTCGCGTAGTACACCGAACTCGACGTAGTGCCGGATCCCCCGACGTCGAGCCCGACGTGGTGCCCGAGCCGCCGGACGTGGTCCCCGAGGTCTGGTCGGCGGAACCGGAGAGGGCGACCGGCGCTGAGGGAGCCGTACTCACCGCAGGAGTCGGCGTCGGTGTCGGTGTAGGAGTCGGGGTCGGCGTGAAGGAGGCGACCGGCGCCCCTGACGGAGTCGGGGTGACCGTGACGGTCACCGTGGGGGCAGGTCTGGGCGTCGTCGGTGCCGCGGCGCCCCGCGGAGTCGCCGCCGCCTGTCCGATCCCCGCGATGGCCAGGGCGATCCCGGCCACGACCAGGGGCCAGGCGGCGCCTCGGGCTCGCGCCCGCACGATGCCGACCACGGCAAGCGCGAGACCGGCGATGATCAGCGGCACGTACGCCAGACCCCCGAAGGCGAACAGCATGGTCACCACGGCGACACCGGCGACGATCAGCTGCCACCGCGGTGGCTTCTCCTTCGCACCGGGTCCGGGATCCGCGGGCCCGCCGGTCGGCGGAAGCCCAGCTTCCGGGGAGGCCGCAGCACCGAACGTCGGTCCGGCCGCCCCGGCCGGCGGGAGGGTTTCGCGGTAGTAGAGGCCGCTGCCGGGGATACCGGCCGACACCGTCGTACGGCCCGTGGTCGACTTCGTCACGCCGAAGCCGCGCCCGCCCACCCGTACCGACGCACTCTTCTTGCCGAGATTCAGCCTGACTCCTGGCGCGCTCTTCACGCTCTTCCGAAAACCCCACCCCATGCCAGTCCCCCTCAGATCACGGGCCACGCCCCCCGGCACGCCCTCTGGCGGTCTCCAGTCTGGCCCACGGACCTGCGCGGGGCAGCTGCTGTGTCAGATGTCGCAGCCGGCCACCTCCAGCACCAGCCCCCACGTAACGCTGTGCGTCGCCCCGGGGTCCAGCACCGCCAGGGAGTCGCCGGTGACGAAGGCGTTGGCCGGGCAGGACATCGGCTCGGCGGCCACGCCGCTGCGTCGGTAACTCCCCGCCCAGGGGAGGTCACCGGTGCAGACCTGCCAGTGCCCCAGTGGCCGGTCCATCCAGACGGCAGCCGTACGACCATCGGGGGCCGCGAGTCGCACCCACGAGCGCCCGCCGTCGACGTCAGCACCCGCGGACGGATTGTCACGGACGGCTGCCACGAAGCCGTCGTCGACCGCCACCGTCCCGATCCGCCGGGAGGTCGAGAAGTCGTACGACTCGGGGACCGGCTCCACGGCCGCTGGCAGGAGCCGCTCGTCAGGGCGCACCCAGGCCGACGCGTCGACCTGCAGCAGACAGTCATCAACGCTGGCCGCGCCCGGCGACAGCCACGGATGGAAGCCGACCCCGTACGGAGCCCGCGCGGCGCCGGTGTTCGTCGTGGTCAGCCGGATCGTCAGCCCGTCAGCCGTCAGGCGGTAGGAGACCTGCACCGCGAGCCGGAAGGGATAGCCGGGGACAGGAGTGAGGTCCAGCGCGAGGTCGACACCGCTGTCGGAGTGCTCGAGGCAGGTCCAGGCCCTCTCGTTGACCAGGCCGTGGATGGCGGTGTCCCGCTCCGGCTCGTTGACCGGCAACTGGTGGGTGACGCCGTCGAAGCGGTAGCGGCCGTCGGCGAGCCGGTTCGGCCAGGGCAACAGGATCGCCCCGTGCACGATCGGCGGCAGCTCGTCCTCGCCGAAGGGCACCACGACGTCGCGGTCGCCGACGCGATAGGCCCGCAGCGTGGCTCCGCGCTCGGTGATCACCGCCTCCTGGTCGCCGTACGCGATGGTGAACTGCCGGCCGGTCGGGACGGTGGTCATCATGTCTTCCTCCTCGGACGAGGTCGGTCCCCGCGCAGACCAGGAGTCCGCGCGGGGACGTGGGTCAGCTGAGCGATCCGCTGCGGCGCTTGTTGAGCAGGTCGAAGGCGACCGCCGCGACCAGGACGAAGCCCTTGATGGCCTGCTGCCACGCCGGGTCGACGGCGAGGATCGACAGGCCCATGTTGAGGACGCCCATGATCAGGGCGCCGATCATCGCGCCGCCGACCTTGCCCGAGCCGCCGGTGACCGCCGCGCCGCCGATGAAGCAGGCGGCGATGGCGTCCAGCTCGTAGCCCATGCCGGCGCTCGAGACGGCCGCACCGGCGCGGGAGGTGACCACGATGCCCGCGAGAGCGGCCATCACCCCGGCGATGACGAAGACCCCGAAGGTGATCCGCCGGGCATTGACGCCGGACAGCTCGGCGGCGCGGTAGTTGCCGCCGATGGCGTAGATGCTGCGGCCGAACCGGGTGTTCTTCAGCAGGAACGAGAAGACCAGCATCAGCACCCCGATGAGGGCCAGAACGATCGGGAAGCCTCCGGTCGAGAGGGCCAGCAGGTAGGTGAAGGCCAGGATGACGACGGCGATGGCGACGAGCTTGCCCCAGAAGACCCCCGGGCGGTCCACCGGCAGGCCATGGGTCGCCATGGACCGACGATTGCGTAGGCCGGTGAGGACGAGGACGGCGACCGATGCCACACCGATGAGGACGGTGACGCCGTCCAGGTAGCCGAGCGCGGCGGTGTCGGTGAAGCCGAGGAGGTTCGGGATCGCCCCGTTACCGATCTGCTTGAACGCCTCCGGAAAGCCCGAGATGGTCCGGCCGACAAGCAGCTGGGCGAACCCGCGGAAGATCAGCATGCCGCCCAGGGTGACGATGAACGACGGCACCCCCACGTACGCCACCCAGTAGCCCTGCCAGACGCCGACCACGAGCCCGACGAGGAGCCCGAGGGCGACCGCGACGAGCCACGGCAGGTGCCAGGAAGCCATCCCGATACCGATGACACCGCCGATCATGGCGACGCTCGAGCCCACCGACAGGTCGATGTGCCCGGCGATGATCACCAGCAGCATCCCGATGGCGAGCACCATCACGTACGCGTTCTGCTGGATCAGCGAGGCGATGTTGTCCGGGACGAGGAGCCTGCCTCCGGTGAGGAGTTGGAAGAGGGCGACGATGCCGATCAGGGCGATCAGCAGAGCGGACTGGCGAAGCTTCGCCCGCCGGGCCACCCGCGCCTCGGCACGCAGGGCCTCGGGGTCGAGGGCGGGGCGCCCGGATCGCCCGGGCTGGCCGCGACGTTCCGCCTGATCGGTCACAGTGATGGTGCTCATGCCACGCTCTCCTTCGTCTCCGTGGTCATCAGGCGCATCAGCGCCTCCTGGCTGAAGTCGGGGCGGTCGAGCTCACCTGTCAGCCGGCCCTCGTTGATGGTGTAGATGCGGTCGCAGAGCCCGATCAGTTCGGGCATCTCCGACGAGATGACGATGACGGCCCGGCCGGAATCGGCGAGCTGGTCGATGACCTGGTAGATCTCGTACTTCGCGCCCACGTCGATGCCGCGGGTCGGTTCGTCGAGGATGAGGACGTCGGGATCGGTGTAGATCCACTTCGCCAGCGACACCTTCTGCTGGTTGCCGCCGGAGAGGTTGCCCACGGCGGACTCGATGCTGGCGGTCTTGATCCGGATCTCGTCCTGGTAGCGCTGGGCGACCAGCACCTCCTCGCGCAGGTCGAGGACGCCGCGGCGGGTGATCTTGCCCATGGCGGCCGCCGAGATGTTCTCCCGGATCGTCTGCAGCAGGTTGAGTCCCATCTCCTTGCGGTCCTCGGTGACGTACGCGATGCCATGGCGGATCGCCTTGCCGACGGTGGACACGTCGATCCGCTGCCCGCGCTTGTAGACGGCTCCGTCGACGACGCGCCCGTACTGCTGACCGAACAGGCTCATCGCCAGCTCGGTGCGGCCGGCGCCCATCAGCCCGGCGATGCCGACGATCTCGCCGGCGCGGACCCTCAGGTCGGTGTGGTCGGCGACCAGCCGCCCGGGGATGTAGGGATGCTCCACCGTCCAGTTCTCCACCCGGAGCAGTTCCTCCCCGAGGGTCGGAGAGTGCTCCGGGAACCGGTGGTCGAGGCTTCGCCCGACCATGCCCCGGATGATCCGGTCCTCGTCCGCGGCGTCCGGGCCCCGCATCGGCAGGGTCTCGATGGTCCGCCCGTCGCGGAGGATGGTGGTCTCGTCGGCGATCTCGGCGATCTCGTTCAGCTTGTGGCTGATGATGATCGCCGTGACGCCCTCGGTCCCGAGCTGACGGACGAGGTCGAGCAGCTGCTCGGAGTCGTCGTCGTTGAGCGAGGCGGTCGGTTCGTCGAGGATCAGCAGCTTCACCCGCTTGGACAGGGCCTTGGCGATCTCCACCAGCTGCTGCTTGCCGACCCCGAGGACCCCCACGAGCGTGTCGGGGTCCTCGTCCAGGCCGACCTTCGCGAGCAGGGCCTGCGCCTCGGCGCGCATCGCCCGCCACTGGATCACACCGCCCTTCGTGGCCTGGCGGCCGAGGTAGATGTTCTCCAGGATCGACAGGTTCGCGCACAGGGCGAGTTCCTGGTGGATGATGACGATCCCCGCGGCCTCCGAGTCGCGGATGCTGCCGAACGTCGCCCGCTCGCCCTCGTAGACGATCTCGCCGCTGAACGTACCGGCCGGGTACACGCCGGAGAGCACCTTCATCAGCGTCGACTTGCCGGCACCGTTCTCGCCGCAGATGGCGTGGACCGAGCCGCGGCGCACCCGGAAGGTGACGTCCTGCAGGGCCGCGACCGGGCCGAAGGTCTTCGAGATGTCGCGCATCTGGAGGATCAGGTCGTCCTCCCCCTCGCTCGCCGCGAGGGTGCGCCCACCGCCGAGGCTGGTCATGCCCCGAGCTCCGAGGCCGAGTAGAAGCCACTGGTGACCAGCGTGGAGGTGACCGTGTCCGGAGTGACGACCTGGGGGTCGAGCAGGAAGGTCGGGATCTTGCCGGTGCCGTTGTTGTACTCCTTGCCCGCGCTGATCTCCACCGCGGTGCCGGTCACGACCTGCTGCACCATCGTGGCCGCCCGGTCCCCCAAGGCCCGGGTGTCCTTCCACACCGTCATCGCCTGCTTGTGGGCCAGCATGTTCATCACGTTCGCCTTGTCAGCGTCCTGGCCGGTGACGAGCGGCCAGTTCCCGTCGGGGCGGAAGCCGCGGGCGTCGAGGGCCTGTTCGATGCCGAGAGCGAGCGAGTCGTTCGGCGAGAGCACGGCGTCGAGCCGCTGCCCGCCGGTGTAGAAGGAGTTCAGCCGGGTCTGCATCTCGGCCTGGGCCTTGGCGCTGTCCCAGCCGAGGATGCCGATCTGCTGCCAGCCCGACGCGTCCTTCGGGACCTTGCCCGACGGGGACGCCAGCTTCCCACTGGCGAAGTAGGGCCCCAGCACCGACCAGGCACCGGCGAAGAACTGTGCCGCGTTGGGGTCGTCCGGGGAGCCGCCGAAGAGCTCGACGTTGAAGGGACCGCGTCCGGCGGTCAGCCCGAGGCGCTGCGCGAGGAACTCGCCCTGCATGACGCCCACGCGGAAGTTGTCGAACGAGACGTAGTAGCTGACGCCCGTTGACCCCTCGATCAGCCGGTCGTACGAGATGACGGGGATCCGCTTGCTCCGGGCCTGTTCGACGACGGGGCCGAGCACGGTGCCGTCGATCGGGGCGACGACCAGCACGGAGACGTTCTGCGTGATCATGTTCTGGATCTGGCTGATCTGCTGGTCGGTCTTGTTGTCGGCGTACTGAAGGGTGGTGCGGTAGCCCATCGCCTGGAGCTTCTCCTCCAGGTGACCGCCGTCGCGGCTCCACCGTTCGAGGTACTTGGTAGGCATGGACAGCCCGATCACGGCGTTGCGGGCATCGAGGGCCGCGGCGGCAGCACCGGGGCGTTCGGCGACGCATCCGGCGGTCGTGGCGGCGACTCCCGCGGCAAGGGCGAAGGACAGCAGGGTCCGACGTTTCACCACTGCGTTCAGGTTCACAACGATCTCCTCATTGAGACGGGTGGGGATGGGGTGGCGGATGGGGGTGAGGACGATGCGGTCAGCTGACCGGGCCGCGGAGCTCCCGGTAGCGGTCGAGCACCTCGGGGGTGGGGTCTGCCTCGTGGATCCGGGTGCCGGCCGGCCGCCAGGCCGGGGGCTCCCGGTCGCCACTGAGGGCCCAGGCGGCCTGCCGAGCAGCCCCGAGGGCGACGTACTCCGCCGGCGGCGGCACCTCGACCGGGCGGCCGAGCACCGCCGGGGCGATCAGCCGGACGGCCTCGGAGCGGGCACCCCCGCCGATCAGCACGATCCGCTGCGCGGTGACACCGGTCGCCGCCTCCAGGAAGGCCACCGCGTCGGCGAGGGAACAGAGCAGGGCCTCCACCGCGGCCCGGGCCAGGTCCTCGCGGCTGGTCCGGCTGGTCAGTCCGGCGAGCGTTCCGGTGGCGTACGGTCGCGACGGCGTCCGCTCGCCGTCCAGGTAGGGCAGCATCGTCAGGCCATGGGCGCCGGCGACGGACGCCAGGGCGAGGGCGTCGAGGCCGGCGTGGTCGACGCCCAGCAGGAGCCGGGTGGTGTCGAGGATCCGGGCGGCGTTGATCGTGCACGCCAACGGCAGGAAGTGGCCGGAGGCGTCCGCGAAGCCGGTGACCAGGCCGGTCGGGTCAGCCGTCGGCACCGGCGAGACCATCGCCGCCACGCCACTGGTGCCGATCGACAACGACACCTCGCCGGGACCCAGCCCGAGCCCGAGGGCCGCCGCCATGTTGTCCCCGGTGCCCGCGGCGATCGCCGCTCCGCCGCGGGTCCGGCCGACCACCGCATTCGGGGCGGAGGCCAGGGTCGGCAGTTCGATCGGGTGCCCGATGGCACTCGCGGCGAGCTCCGGAGCCCAGGCGTCGGCCTGTGGGTCGAAATAGCCGGTGCCGGAGGCGTCGCCGCGGTCGGTGGCGAAGAGTGCCTCGTCGGCGCTCAGGGCGCGGGTGACGTAGTCGTGCGGCAGCAGGACGCTGTGCGTACGGGCGGCGTTGTCCGGCTCGTGCTCGGCCATCCAGCGCAGCTTGGTGGCGGTGAACGACGCGACCGGGACGCTGCCGATCCGCCGGGCCGCCGCGGCGGGACCGCCGAGCTCGGCGGTGAGTTGTTCGGCCTGCGGAGCCGAGCGGGTGTCGTTCCACAGCAAGGCGTCGCGGACCACGTCGCCGCGCTCGTCGAGGGCGACCATGCCGTGCTGCTGGCCACCTACGGCGACGGCCTCCGCCCGCGGCAGGAGGTCGGCCGCGGTGGCGTCGAGCGCCTCGAGCCAGTGGCGGGGGTCGACCTCGCTGCCGTCGGGGTGGGGGGCGCGCCGTTCGTCGACGACGGCTCCCGTGTCGGTGTCGACCAGCAGTGCCTTGGTCGACTGGGTGGATGAGTCAATGCCCAGGACGAACATCGTCGGTCTCCTGTCGGCTGTGATCGGGGTGGGGGTCAGCCGCGGGCGCCGGTCAGGTGCTCGACCGCGAGCTGGTGGAGGCGTACGTAGCCGTAGTTGCGCTCCGAGGGACCGGTGAGGTCGAGGCCTTCGTAGACGGAGGGATCGGCGAGGAACGACTCGAGGGACTCGTCGGCGCCCAGTGTGGGCTCGGCGAGCTCGTGCACTCCGGCGTACGCGAGGGCCTCCTGGACCTCCGGGTCGGCCCGGAAGGCCAGGGCACGCTCCTTGAGGATCAGGTACATCCGCATGTTCGCCAGCGCCGAGTCCCACACGCCGGTGACGTGGTCGGTGCGCGAGGTCTTGTAGTCGAAGTGACGAGCACCCTCGTACGCCCCCGGCTTGGACGGGAAGCCGTTCTCCAGCAGGTCGACGGTGAAGAAGGCACTGATCAGGTTGCCGTGGCCGAAGACCAGGTCCTGGTCGTACATCGGGCCGTTCTGGCCGTTGAGGTCGATATGGAAGAGCTTCTCCGACCAGAGCGCCTGGGCGAGGCCGTGGGTGTAGTTGAGGGTGGCCATCTGCTCGTGGCCGGTCTCGGGGTTGAGGCCGACGACGTCGCCGTTGTCGAGGCGCTGGATGAAGGCCAGGGCGTGGCCGATGGTCGGCAGGAAGATGTCACCACGGGGCTCGTTCGGCTTGGGCTCCAGGCCGATCCGCAGGTCGTAGCCCTGCGACTTGATGTAGCCGGCGACGGTGTCGATGCCCTCGGCGTAGCGCTCCAGCGCGGCGTGCAGGTCCTTCGAGGAGTCGTACTCGGCGCCCTCACGCCCGCCCCACATGACGAAGGTGGTGGCACCCAGCTCGGCGGCGAGGTCGACGTTGCGCAGCACCTTGCGCAGGCCGTAGCGGCGGACCCGGCGGTCGTTCGAGGTGAACGCCCCGTCCTTGAACACCGGCTCGGCGAACGTGTCCGTGGTGACCATCTCGCAGACCATCCCGGTCTCGTCGATGGTCTTCTTCAGCGTGCAGATCAGGTCGTCGCGCTCGGCGGGGGTCGCATCGAAGGGGATCACGTCGTTGTCGTGGAACGTGAAGCCCCAGGCGCCGAGCTCCTTGAGCTTGCGGATCGAGTCGAACGGGTCGAGGTCGGGCCGGGAGGCTTTGCCGAACTGGTCGCGTGCCGGCCAGCCGACGGTCCACAGGCCGAACGAGAACTTGTCCGCAGGGGTGGGGTTGAGCATGGGATGGTCCCTTCAACGTCTTTGTTAGTAAGCGAAACTAACGTAACCTTGAGGAAGGGATCTGTGCAAGCCCCCGGCGGCAGTTCGTGATGTCATGTGGCTCACTTCCCGTCGGGAGGACAGGCAGCCGCCGGAGGCCGCCCCCGGCATAGGGTGGTGGAGCCGTGCACGGCACGACGCAGGCAACGGCGCGGGAGGAGAAGCGATGAAGCCCACAGTCAGGGGCAGCACGCTGTCGGCGGTCCTGCGCAGTGCTGTCCTCGGTCCGCAGCTCCGCTCCCGCGCCGACATCGCCCAGGACACCGGACTGACGAAACCCACCGTCTCCAAGCTCGTCGAGCAGCTGATGGCCGCGGGGGTGCTCGCGGACGGCGAGGCGGTCTCGCGCGGGACGGGGCGTCCCTCAACACCCCTGGTGCTCCCGCCCCAGGGCGTCGTGGGGATCGGGGTCGAGATCGCGTCCGATCACCTGGGGGTCCGCGCCGTCGACCTGCGTGGCGCCACCGTCGACGAGCGACGCTCCCTGGTCCCCACGCTGGAGGAGGAACCCGGCGCGACTGTCGATCGCACCGTCGCCCTGCTGCTCGACGTGCTCTCCGGCGTGTCCGGTCGAGCGGTCTCGGGCGTGTGTGTGTCCGTTCCCGGGCGGCTGTCCGTCGATCGGACCACCGTCCTCTCGGCCCCCAACCTGTCCTGGACGGACGTCCCGCTGCTGTCCCTGCTGGCCGGGCATCCGTCCCTCGCGCGTCATCCCGCGCTGCACGCCGCGCCGGTGACACCCCTCAGCGTGCACAACGACTCCCAGCTGGCGGCCGAGTTCGAGCTCAGCCATCGTGGCGACGCCTCGTTCATGTACGTCTTCGGCGAGACCGGCATCGGCGGCGCGATCGTCATCGACGGCGAGCTGTACGTCGGCACCAACGGCTGGGCCGGGGAGATCGGTCACGTGGCCGTCGAGGTCGGCGGGGCCCGCTGCCGGTGCGGACGCCGCGGCTGCCTGGAAGCCCATGCGTCGTACGACGCCCTGCGCTCCCGCGCCGACCTCGGGCCGGACGTGCCGATCCACGAGGTGGTCGACACCCTCGCCCGCAGGCTGGGCGACAGGCGGGCCGTCATCGAGATGATCGGCGTGCCGTTGGGTTACGCCCTTGCGAACACCCTGAACGTGCTCGACCTGTCCACCGTCGTGCTCGGCGGATACTTCGCCCCCATCGCCGGCGAATTGGAGCCGGTCCTGCACCAGGTGTTCCGAGAGCGCGCGCTGGCGGAGGAACACGGTCAGGTGCGCGTGGGGCGCGCCGTCGATGACGCCCACCCGGCCCTGTCGGGCGCCACCCGCACCGCCCTCGACCCCGTGCTCAACCACACCCCGGAGTGGATCGCGGCGATGGCGCATGACGCGGGGGCGACGCTGCGGCCCTGAGAGGAGCCTTGGCGCCAGGTGTCGGCCTGGCCGGCGAAACCGTCGACAGACCCGGCACTGCGGGCCACTGTGGAACTGGAACGCTTGCCCTCGATGTCCATCGGAGGTTCCCGATGACGACCGACCACAGACCGCCTCGACGCGTGACGACGGTCCTCGGATGGATCGCCACCGCCGCGATGACGATCGCGGGCATCATCGGGGTCTACGAGTCGATCAGCGGCGCGGGAGGCTGACCTTCTCGACGGCCCGTGCCGGGGAGACGAAGGGCCAGAACGCGAACCCGTCGGTCATCACGGACAGCAGCGGGAAGGTGACGCCCAGCAGCGCGGAGGCGAGCCAGACCTCACCCTGGAAGCCCGGGGCGCCGAACGGGACGGTCCCCGACACGAGGGGCATCACCAGCACGTACAGCCGGCCGAGCAGTACGCCCACCACCGCCGCGAGCACGGCGGACACGAGACCACGAGCCGGCTGCGCACCGGGCAGCGGCAGACGCCCCTGCAGGACGTTCAGCACCACGATGGATCCGAACAGGAACGCCACCGTGACGCCGGTGAGGAAGGACGGCCAAGGCATCGCGAACACGCCGATCCCGATGACCAGCGCGATGCCCGTCAGCATCGCGATGACGACGGTGGAGGCGAACGCCCGGAGGGCGGGGACTCGCATCACCCGCTCCCCCAGCGGCCAGAACCCGAGGTGCAGCACCAGCAGTCCCGCCGCCATCGTCGTCACCACGGTGGTCAGCACGGCCCAGATGTCGAACGGTCCGTGCGGGTCCAGGGCGGCGACGTACGCGGGCCCTCCGACGAAGGACCCGTAGTTGGCCAGCAGCAGGTAGGTCAGGACCGACAGCACGTACGCCACCACCATCAGCACCACCCCACCGAGCACCGGTGAGGGGATCGACCGGAACGGCCAGCCGCCCCAGACCACGGCCAGGAGGAAGGTGAACGGCACCGCCATGATGGCGATGTGCGCCACGTTCGGGGTCGGCGGCGTGAGGCCACCCCCGAGCAGCACCACGAGCAGGACGGCGATCACCGCAGCGGTCGCCAGCGCGAGGCCGAGGAAGGCGAGACCACGCCAGGGCTGACCCAGGCGTGCGATCGAGCGCGGGTGCTCGGTCTGCCAGAACGCACCGATGACGAAGAGTGCCGGCACGCCGCAGACCAGCAGGTACGACACCCAGTCCCGGAAGGTCGGCCAGGAGAAGAGCGAGATGAACCCCAGGGAGAGGAGGACGGCAACGGCCAGGACCAGGGCGCCGAGCACCGGCTGGGCCACGGGCTGGCGGAGAGGGGTCGGCTCGGTGTCGCTCATCTGGGTCCACTCCTGGGCACCTGGGTCCATCCTGGCGAAGGACGGACGGTTGAATCTTGAAGGATTCCCTCAGCCTACAGTTCCGATCGTCATCCGGGCCCCCTTCGTTCGTGACCGCGGTACGCGGCCTACGCTGGTCCGTACCTCCCCGGAACAAAGGATGACCAGGTGGACACCGACCCGACTGCCGCCGATCGCCGCGACCATGGCCCCGACGTGCTGGTCTGCGACCTCGACGGGACGATCGTCTTCGACGGGGTCGTTCCTCCGGCCGAGGCCGACGCGCTGTGGGCCTGGACTGAGGCGGGGAACATCCTGGTCCTCGACACCGGCAAATCCGTCGACGCGACGCGCCGGGTCTGGGGTCGTGACCTCCCGCGCCCGGACTACGTCATCGCCTTCACCGGAGCGGTGATCACCGACGGCGACCTGGTGCCGCTGTCGGTGTCGGCGCACGACCCGTCGCTGTTCCCCGACGTCTTCCGGGTGGTCCGCGACGAGCGGGTCGCCCTCTACGCCTCGACCATCGAGCGGGACTACGAGGTCTTCAACGCCGCCGGCACCCACTCGATGATCCTGCCGGCCTTCGAACCGGCCGAAGCGGACTGGGTGTCCACGCAGGAGCTCTTCGGCATCCCGCTGCTCGTCCCCGATGACGACGACCGCGACCGGCTGGAGGCGAGGTTGACCAGCGTGGCCGGGCCCCGCGGGGTCGTGCATCGCAACCAGATCTTCCTGGATGTCGTCCCCCGGGAGCGACGAAGGGTCTGGGCCTGCGCCGGTTGCTGCAGGATCTGATCCCCGATCACGGGCCGGTGCACACCGTGGGTGACTCCTGGAACGACCTGTCCATGCATGCGGAGGCGGACCATCCGATCGCCTTGCGGCATTCCCCGCCGGAGGTCGTCGCCGTGTGCGAGCAGGCCGTCCCCAGCGCGAGCGCGTACATCGACCTACTCCTGGGGCGGGGCCGAGACTGACTCCGAGCCCGGGTGCCGCCGGCCGAACGGACCGTGCCTTCGGCCGCGGGAGGCGACCACCTAGAATCGTGTCGTGCGGATCGCCCGGCGACCGCGCGGCATCGCAGCCCGGTCGGGCCTTCGTGCGCCCGAGCACCGGCCACCTCCACCGGTGCGGCACCGCAGGAGAACTCGCGTGACACACCCCGCCCCGACGGACCTCTCGGCCCTGCCGGACCTCGACGACGTACGCCTCGTCATCGCCGACATGGACGGCACCCTGCTCGACGACGAGGGCCGGGTCCCCGAGGGGCTGTGGGCACTGCTGGGTCGGCTGGCGGAGCGCGGCATCGCGTTCGCCCCGGCCAGCGGACGCCAGTACGCCACCCTGCGGCGGACGTTCGAGCGCTCGAGCGAGGGGATGGTCTTCATCGCCGAGAACGGGTCGTACGTGGTCCGTGATGACCGCGAGGTCAGCTCGGTCACCCTGGATCGGCCCTTCGTCGAGGACACCATCCGCCGGGTCCGTGACCTCGCCGATCAGGGCCGCGACGTCGGCACCGTGCTCTGCGGCAAGCGGTCGGCCTACATCGAGCGCACCGACCCCCGCTTCGTCGCGCAGGCCGAGCCGTACTACGCGGCCCTGGCGACGGTCGATGACCTGCTGGAGCCCGAGGACGAGATCCTGAAGATCGCCGTCTTCGACTTCACCGACTCCGCCGCGACGGCCGCCGCCCTGGCACCGCTGCGTGCCACTCACCAGGTCATCCCCTCCAGCCACCACTGGGTCGACCTGATGGCTCCGGCGGTCAACAAGGGCGCAGCCATCGGTCGGCTGCAGCAGGCGATGGGGATCGGCCCGTCCAACACCCTCGCCTTCGGCGACTACCTCAACGACCTGGAGATGATGGGCGCGGTCGAGCACTCGTTCGCCATGGCGAACGCGCACCCGGACGTCCTGTCCGCGGCCCGCTACGTCGCCCCGTCGAACGCCGAGCACGGCGTGATCCGCGTCCTGTCCGCCCTGCTGGCGCGGGACGCGTTCGTCCGCGTCTGAGTCTGCCGCGGCCCGTGCGGTCCGGATCCTACCTCGCCAGCCGCACCGGGATCCGGCGGGAGCCGAAGTGCCCCGGCTTGGCCGCGAACCGTCCCGGGATCGCCGTCCCGCAGTCGGGGCACCGACCGTCGGCGGTGAGCCGGTAGCTGCGCAGGTCGTACCAGTCGCGGACGATGAGCTCGCCGTGGCAGGTCGGGCAGTAGGTGGTGTCCCCCTCGCGGTGGTGGACGTTGCCGGTGTAGACGAAGTGCAGCCCGGTCTCCAGGGCGATGTCACGGGCCCGGATCAGCGTCTCGCGCGGCGTCGACGGGACGTCCTGCATCCGCCAATCAGGGTGGAACGCCGAGAAGTGCAGCGGCACGTCCGGCCCGAGCTCGTCCAGGATCCACCGCGTCATCGCGCGCAACTCGTCGTCACCGTCGTTCTGGCCGGGGATCAGCAGCGTGGTGATTTCGAACCATACCGATGTCTCGTGTTTGAGGTAGACAAGCGTATCGAGCACTGTCTGCAGGTGACCGCCGGTGAGCTGCTGGTAGAACTCCTCGGTGAAACCCTTGAGATCCACGTTGGCCGCGTCCATCACCGCATAGAGGTCCTTGCGCGCCTGGCCCTGGATATATCCCGCGGTGACCGCCACGGTGTGCACTCCCCGTTCCCGGCAGGCGACAGCCGTGTCGATCGCATACTCGGCGAAGATCGTCGGGTCGTTGTAGGTGAAGGCGACGGACTCACAGCCGTACGTCTGGGCCGCCAGGGCCAGTTGCTCGGGCGAGGCCTGGTCCATCAGTCGGTCCATCTCGCGCGACTTGCTGATGTCCCAGTTCTGACAGAACTTGCAGCCCAGGTTGCAGCCCGCTGTCCCGAAGGAGAGCACCGAACTGCCCGGATAGAAGTGGTTGAGCGGCTTCTTCTCGATCGGGTCGATGCAGAAGCCGGACGATCGCCCGTACGTGGTGAGGACGATCTCGTCGCCCTCACGCATCCGGACGAAGCAGAAGCCGCGCTGCCCGTCACGCAGGTGACACTCGCGCGGGCAGACGTCGCACTGGATCCGCCCGTCGTCGAGGGCGTGCCAGTAGCGGGCGGGGTGGGAGGTCTCGGGGACGGACATGACGGTGTTCCTCCTCCCGAGCAGTGCCGTACGTCTCCGGCCGGCCCCGGAGGGGCCTGATCCTGCAGCCGGAACCTCCGTGCCATCCCGAACAGGGATCACGACCGGAGCGGCGGCGCTCGGTGATACGAGCAAATTGTAGCCAGGCCCAACAGCCCGGAATCCGTTCGCAAGGGCCCCGAGTATGGGACTCTGAGCGCAGCCTGTCCCTCGACAGGAACTCCCACAGAAGGGAAGCCCGATGAAGCGTGCCCTCGCGACGCTCCTCGCGTCCGCAGCCCTCGTCACCTCGGCCGCCATCGCGGCCCCGACCGCCCACGCCGCGGCAAAGGTCAATTACCTCGCGCTCGGCGATTCCTACCCGTACGGACAGGGCCTCTCTCCGGCCCAGGCGTACCCCGCCGTCCTGCAGAGCAGGTACTCATCCTCGGTATCGCTCACCAACAACGCCGCCTCCGGCGCCACCACCACGGCCGTTCTCGGCCAGATCATTCCCGACAAGGCCACGGTCATCACGCTCACCGCCGGCGCCGATGACCTGAACTGGACGGGCGTCCTGCAGAGCTGTCTGGGGAGCGCCACCTGCACCCCGCCCAGCGGCACCGCCCTGTCCACGATGTCGGTCAACCTCGCCAAGGACATCACCGTCGCCCAGCAGAAGAACCCGCGGGCGAAGATCCTGGTCACCGGCTATCCGGAACTTTTCGATGCGTCGGCGGCGGCTTACGACGAATTCGTCCTCAGGAGGCCGTGCACGATCGGCACATACTCCGGTCAGGCGGTCACCGTGTCAGGGAGCCAGGCGACCCAGGTCAATGCGATGGTCGACGCCGTGGACCTCGCGATCGCCAGCGGAGTCGCCCTCGCCCGGTACAACGGGGCCACGGCGAGCTACGTCAACGTTTCGCCCGCCTTCACCAACCATCGGCTCTGCGACACCTACCCATGGGTCTTCGACCTCGACACGCCTGCCGCGGCCTTCCATCCGAACGCAGCCGGACAGATGGCGTACGCCACGACTCTCAACAACGCCGGCTTCGGCACTGCGGTCACGTCCAGGTGACCCGGTCACGGCCACTACTCCTGAGGAGACACCCATGAAGCGACGCGCCATCCCGGCCCTCGCCCTCGCGGCGGCCCTGGCCGCCTCCGGGTTCGGGGCGGCCAGCGCCCAGGCAGCCGGGAAGAACTCGGCCGAGGTGACGTACATCGCCCTCGGCGACTCCTATCCGGCAGGCGCCGGGCTCACGACCGGTCAGGAGGCCTACCCTGCCCTGCTCGGCGACGTCCATTACGCCACGGTGGACGCGCACAGTGCCGCCGCCTCGGGCGACAGCACGTACGACGTCCTCTTCGACCACACGACCGGCGGAGCGAAGGTCGTCACCGTGACCGTGGGCGCCGACGACCTCGACTGGGGCAAGGCCCTGATGGGCGACCCCACCGCTCTGGCTGCGCTCCCTGACCGCATGCAAGCCCTGGCAGGGGTGCCCAACGGGGCCACCGCGCCCGACGGCGAGCCGGTGCTCAGCATCCCGGCGGTCATCGCCGGGATCCGTACCGCCAATCCTGACGCCACCATCCTGGTGACTAGTTACGTCCACCTGTTCGGGTCGGTCGCCACCAGCTGCACCATCGGTGGCCCGGCACCGGTATCGGCGGCTCAGGCGGCGTTCGCGAACAACGGGGTGGACCAGCTCAACGCCGTGATCAAGGGCGGCGTCATGGCGTACGACGCCGCCGCACACACGAACGCGGTGAAGTACGTCGACGCCACGGGTACCTTCGCCGGTCACGCCCTCTGCGACACCGACACACCGTGGCTGTTCGACATGACCAAGTCCGCTCCGTTCCACCTCACCGCCCGAGGTCAGAAGGCGTACGCCCAGGCCATCCAGCAGCAGGGCTTCCAGACCGCCGCGCTGGCCGCCTCCCGCAGCTGAGGCACCTTCGAGACACCCACGGGGCCCGGTCCGATCGGACCGGGCCCCGTGCCGTCCGGGACGCCGTACGGAACCTACTCTTGAGCCATCGGGCACTTCCGCACCGAAGGGTGGTGGCGACGTGGGCGGGGATATCCGCATCGGCCGGATCGCCGGTATCGACATCAAGCTCCACTGGAGCCTGCTGGTCGTCTTCGCGCTGATCGCCTGGAGCCTGGCGACCGGCGGGACCAGCGGCACGGCGACCGGGGGCACCGCGGCGGACTGGACGGCAGCGGTGATCGCGACCGCGCTGTTCTTCGGCGCTCTGCTCGCGCACGAGTTGGGCCACGCTCTGCTCGCGCAGCGCAAGGGACTGGAGGTCGAGGGCATCACCCTGTGGGTGTTCGGCGGCGTGTCCACCCTCAAGGGGGAGGCCCACACGGCCAAGGATGAGTTCCGGATCGCCGTGATCGGACCGCTGGTCAGCCTTGCTGCCGCCGCGGTGTTCGAAGCGGCCGCCGTCGCGATGAGCGCTCTCGGCACCCCGCAGGACGCCATTGCGGTGGCCCAGTGGCTGGCCGTGATGAACGTCATCCTGGCCGTCTTCAACCTGCTGCCGGCGTTCCCCCTGGACGGCGGCCGGGTCTTCCGGGCATGGCTGTGGCAGCGGCGCGGCGATCGCGCCGCTGCCACCCGCTCCGCCGCTGCCGTGGGCCGGACCTTCGGTTTCGTGCTGATCGGGCTCGGCGCCCTGTTGTTCCTCCTCGGCGCCCCGCTCAACGGCGTCTGGCTGGTGGTGCTCGGCTGGTTCCTCTTCGGCGCAGCCCGGGCCGAGGAGTCGCACGTCCTGCTCACGGCCGCCCTACGCAACATCCGCGTCCACCACGTCATGAGCGCCAACCCCGTCGTCCTGCCGGCCACGATGAGTGTGCAGGACTACGTCGCGCACGCCCTGGACTCCCGGTTCACCGCCTTCCCCGTGGTGGAGGCGACGGGCCGGGTCGACGGGCTGGTCACCCTGCGACGGGTGAAGGCGGCGATGGCGCGCGGCGAGGGAGACGTCACCTTGGCCCAGATCGCGATCCCCCTCGACCAGGTACCGACGCTCGCCCCGTACGACACCGCCACCAGCCTTCTCGAGCAGCTGCAGGGCGCCGCGGACGGACGGGCCCTGGTGTTCGACCACGGGGCACTGGTCGGGATCGTGACCCCCACGGACCTGCAACGGATGCTGGACCTGGCCCTGTTGCGCGGAGGAGACAGGGCCTCGGGCCGGTGATCAGCTGATCTTGCGCGGCAGGAACTTCTGCGCCGCGCTGGCATTGCCCTGGTAGACCCAGATGTTCGTCCCGTCCGAGGTGCCGGACGAGGCGACGTCGAGGTACAGGCCGTTCGCGCGGGACACGATGTAGTAGCTGCCATCCAGATCGCCGGTGGGTCGGACGATCCACCGCTGGGCCGAGCTCCCATTGGCCGTCCACTGCCAGACGTTCGTGCCACTGGTCATCCCCGAGTAGGCGACATCGACGACCTTGTTCGCACCGGTGCCGGTCCAGAGTTCGATCGCGCCGCCGCCGGCGTCCTTGACGGTGAAGCGTTGGGCCGCCGAGCCGTTCCACCCCCACAACCAGACGTCAGCGCCGTCGGCAGGGCTGGCCCACTGCACATCCACCACCTTGTCCGTGTCGAGTCTCGAGGCGAGGGCGTACGTACTTCCGGCCTGGGGCGGAGCGGCCAACTGGACCCCGTTGAACGCGAATCGCTGCGCCCCGGACCCGTTCGGCTGGTAGATCTGCACGTTGGTCCCCGCTGTGGTCCCCGAGCCCTGAACGTCCAGCACATAGCCCTCCTCCCCACCCGGACGGTCGGCGATCGCACGGATTCCGAGGGCGGAGGAGATGGTGTAGTTGTGGCCGTCGAACGTGGTGATCCGCCACTTCTGGCCGAGGAAGCGTTGGGCGAGTACTGCCACACGTTGGTCCCGTTGGCCGCGGCGCTGTACTGGACGTCGAGGGCCTTCAGGGAGTTCACGTTCGTGATGGTGTACAGACCGTCAGAGCCCCGGTGCACCCTGAAGGTCTGGGCCCCGGTGCTGTTCGGCGTCCACACCTGGACGTTGGCACCCGAGTCCAGCGACGACGAGGACACGTCGAGGGTCAGGGACTTGTTCGCGATGGTGTAATCGCCGTCCGGCAGGAGTGCACCCTTGTTGAAGTCCGCGTTGCCGAAGAGGGCCGCCAGCGCAGTGTTGCGTTGGGTGAGGTAGGTGCGCAGATGGCCGATGTCCTGAGCCGGGGTCGGGAAGACGAGACTCTCGTCGCTGTTGCCCCAGCGCAGCTTGTTCAGCACAGCGGAGCGGGCGACTTCGGCGGCGTACGCGTCGAGGTGCCCGGTGCCGGGCGTGAGGATCGCGGCGACCTCGGGGCCGACCACTGAGGCGTACGCCTCCTGCACCGCGCTCCGGAACGACTCATGCGCCATCAACTGGTTGATCCACTGGGGCTTCAGCCGGGTCGGCTTGGCGACGTAGATGTCCGTGGCAGGTGGACGGGAGTTCATCGATCCCAGGGCCCGGTCGAAGTCCCACATCGGGCCGGCCGCGAGCTTGCCTCCCTGGTCGAGGTGGAAGTACGTGCTGGACTTGAACCCGTCGTCGTTGGCCATCATCTCCTGCATGACGTAGTAACGGGCCCAGGAGGGGACGTCCATCAGCGCGGAGTAGTCCGTGCCATCGGCGTTCTTTCCCGTCGGTGAGTAGACGGCGTCCTCCAGCTTCTGCAGGCGGTTGCCGATGTAGGAGACCTCGGAAGCGTTCGCGTCCTCGGGCCCCTTCAGGACGAACGGCGTGCCGTGCCGGGTGATCACCGACGAGCGCTCGAGGCGGGCATCGGTCGCGAAGTCCATCTCCAGCAGGTAGCCGCTCTGGTCGTAGCCGGTCGGGGTGTTCGGGAACGGGACGTAGGTCGCCTCCTGCAGACCCGGTGCCCCGGACAGACTCGCCGTGGTCGTCGACGCGTAGGTGGTGATGCCGGGGTTCGCGGCCTCATTGGCCTTCTGCAGATCGGTGATCGCGACCCTCGTCGCCCCCACCTGGACCTTCTCGGTGAGGTAGTACGACCCGCGGAAGTCGCCGTCGATGAAGACGTCGACCATCCGGCCCTTGATCGACCAGTCCGGCGCTCCGGCCCGGGTCAGGGCCGCCCCCTCGAGGTTGTAGGCGAGTTCGTTGCGGACCAGGCTCGCATCGAGGTAGTTCGCGAGCAGGATCCAGGTCTTGTGCGCCCCGGCGTCGGGCACCAGTTCGGTGGAGGACGCGAGCTTGATCTGGTACGGCTTCTTGGGGTAGTTCCAGGTCGTGTTGCCTCGGCCCTTCATCTCGGCAAGGGCGTTGTTGTACGTCGTTGAGGCGTGGGCATCGACCATCGCCATCGTCGCGCCGGTGTCCTTGAAGTCCTTGTCGGCCTCGATCGGCGCGAGACCGGAGCCCGTCCTGACGTACATCGCGGGCAGTTGCGCGGACTGATGGACGGTGATGGGAGCAGTGGCCCCCGCACGGGTCAAGGTGACGGTGTAGTCACCCTTGGTGGTGCCGGCCTTGAGGGTGTAGTCCCCCGGCTGGAAGGCTTCGTGCGCTCCATTGTCGAGCACGACCCAGCCCGCCAGCTTGTCGACGGCGGCCGAGGCCGGGAGGTAGAGCACGCCCCCGACCGATACCGCGACGTCGTCCACTTGCGACCACGAACTCGGGTCCGTGTTGAGAGCGGCCGAGTTGCTGACGTTGTTGAAGACGATGCTGGTGACGCTCGCCGCCCGTGCCGGGCCAGCCAGGCCCACCACGGACGCGGCGACCAGTAGGACGGTGAGTGTGAGGCGGGACATCGTGGTGCGCGCGATGGACATCGGTCATCTCCCCCGGTGAGAAATTCCGGAGGGACGCCATCGGACGCGTCACCCGCAGCATCGGCGCTGGAGGAGCCTCGCCGCTCGCGTCCTCCCGGGCCGCTACGCGGATGCCACAGAATCTAAGGCAATTCTCAGGGTGATGCGCCGTGTCAGGGCGTGAAGTGGGCGACACCGGCGCCGCGCTACGTCAGGGAACGATGTGGTTGGCCGTGGCCCCCTGCGCATCGGTGTAGAGCGACTGGGTCTTGTTGGTGAACATCGGACCCTGCATGTACGACTGGCCCGCGTAGCCGTAGGAGTTCAGCGACATCAAGGTGCCCACACCGGCGGAGAAGGGCGCGAACCACGGGCCGCCAGAGCTGCCGCCGGTCATACTGCTCGCCACCCGGTAGGTGAGGTTGCCGTTGTTGGGGTCGGTGCCGAGCGGCCCTTCGCTGTAGATCAGTTGGCTGCCGTTGTACTTCTTGGCCGCCGGATACCCGAAGAGGTCGACCCTGGTGCCCGACGGCACCGGGCTGGAGAAGCTGATCGCCTGCGCCCCGACCTTGGTGTCGAGCTGCGAGGTACCGCCGAGGCCGCCCGGGCCGACCGTCGCGAAGGCGAAATCGTTCAGCGTGGCCGTGGTGTTGTAACTGGTCTGCTGGGTGAACGCCTGATCGACCGTCAGGGCCTGCGCCGTCCAGCAGCCGTAGGCCGTGCTGGCGCAGAAGCTCCCGTCGGCGGTGAGCGTGGCCGGCTTGTCGGCGTAGTCGGGGATGAACATCCAGTTCTTCGCCCAGTGCTGGGCCGGATCCGTCGCCGTCGAGTTGTCCCAGGCACAGTGTCCGGCGGTCAGGACAACAGAGGTCGAGGTATCGGCGTCCTTGACCACCGACCCGGAGCAGACGTAGTAGCTGGTCCCCATCGCGAAGAACACCTTGCCAGTGGTCGTCTGCACCAGACCACCGGAGGTCCAGACGGCACCCAGCACGCCCGTCGAGGTGGTCGTCGAGCCGGGGGCCCGGTTGGGCTGGAGGCTGAAGCGGCCCGTGGCCGGGTCCCGGACGAAGTCACGGGGGACCGCCTGCGCGATCCGGTCGGGAGTCCAGAAGTCGACGATCCGCTGATGCTCGGACCGCGCGTCCGGACTCGGCGGCGCCGCGGCTGCCCGTCCGGTCGATCCCAGCAGCGCTCCGGCGAGCGCGAGAGTCACGGCGAGCGTCGTGGCAAGGAGACGGGGCGGCTGCAGGCGCATGGGGGCTCCCGAACGGTGGAGGGGTGGGCACGACGCTGTGCCCAGCCACACCATAGGGCCGCTGTGTGAGGTCTGTCACCAGCCGGCTGCTGTGAGTGCCGCGCCCCGCCACCCGATGGGGTGGCGGGACCGCGTACGTTCCGGGATGGCCGTCCCGGGCCGTGTCCCTACTTGGCGCCCTCGCGCACCGGGATGTTCCGGGCGATCGGCTTGCTCACCGAGGCGAAGAAGTCGTTGCCCTTGTCGTCGACGATGATGAAGGCCGGGAAGTCCTCGACCTCGATGCGCCAGACGGCCTCCATGCCGAGCTCGGGGTACTCCAGCACCTCGACCTTCTTGATGCAGTCCTGGGCCAGCCGAGCGGCCGGGCCGCCGATCGAGCCGAGGTAGAAGCCACCGTGCTTCGCGCAGGCGTCCGTGACCGCCTTGGACCGGTTGCCCTTGGCCAGCATGATCATCGAACCGCCGGCGGCCTGGAACTGGTCGACGTACGAGTCCATCCGGCCCGCCGTGGTCGGGCCGAAGGAGCCGGAGGCCATCCCCTGCGGGGTCTTCGCCGGGCCCGCGTAGTAGACCGGGTGGTCCTTCAGGTACTGCGGCATCTCCTCGCCGGCGTCCAGCCGCTCCCGGATCTTCGCGTGGGCGATGTCGCGGGCGACGACCAGGGTGCCGGTCAGCGCCAGCCGGGTCTTCACCGGATAGTTGGTCAGCTCGGCGAGCACCTCGGCCATCGGGCGGTTGAGGTCGACCTGGACGGCCTCGTCCTCACTGCCGACGTGTTCGTGGGTGACGTCGGGCAGGTAGTGGCCCGGCTCGAACTCCAATTGCTCGAGGAAGACGCCCTCGGGGGTGATCTTGCCCTTGCACTGCCGGTCGGCGGAGCAGGAGACCGCGACGGCGACCGGCAGGGACGCGCCGTGGCGCGGCAGGCGGATCACCCGGACGTCGTGGCAGAAGTACTTGCCACCGAACTGGGCGCCGATGCCGAAGTCCTGGGTGAGCTTGAGGACCTTCTGCTCCATGTCGAGGTCACGGAAGCCGTGGCCGCTCGCGGAGCCCTCGGTGGGCAGCGTGTCGAGGTACTTGGCCGAGGCGTACTTGGCCGCCTTCAGCGCGGCCTCGGCGGAGGTGCCGCCGATCACCACGGCGAGGTGGTACGGCGGGCAGGCGGCGGTGCCGAGCGTCCGCAACTTCTCGTCGAGGAAGTTCATCATGGCGTCCTCGTTGAGGATCGCCTTGGTCTCCTGGTAGAGGTACGACTTGTTGGCCGAGCCGCCGCCCTTGGCCATGAAGAGGAACTCGTACTCGGTCTCGTGACCCGGGTGCGTGTCGGCGGCGATGTCGATCTGGGCCGGCAGGTTGCAGCCGGTGTTCTTCTCGTCCCACATCGTCAACGGCGCGTTCTGCGAGTAGCGCAGATTGAGCCGGGTGTACGCGTTGTACACGCCCTGCGAGATCGGCACCTCGTCCTGGACGGAGGTCAGCACGTGCTGGCCGCGGTGGGCGGAGACGATCGCGGTCCCGGTGTCCTGACACATCGGCAGCACACCGCCGGAGGCGATGTTGGCGTTCTTCAGCAGGTCGAGCGCCACGAACTTGTCGTTGTTCGACGCCTCCGGGTCGCCCAGGATCTTCTGCAGTTGGGCGAGGTGGGCCGGACGCAGGAAGTGCGCGATGTCGTGCATCGCCGTCTCCGTGAGCAGCGTGATGGCCTCCGGGTCGACCTCGAGGAACGTACGCCCGCCTGGCCCTTCCACGGTCCGCACGCCCTCGGTGGTGAGCAGGCGGTACGGCGTCTCGTCCGGCTTGGCGGCCGGCAGCATGTCCTCATAGAAGAACTCGGTCACGGATCACTCCTTCGTGCGGATCACGGTGGTGCTCGCTATTTTTCCACGCCGTCCTGACCATCTCCGACGGGGTCGGCCCGACCGTCTCCGGCGGGCCGGTCGCCGTCCGGGCCCGCCCACGGGACCCACCGCGGCAGCGAGGGGACGTGGCGCATCTGCCAGTGCGGCCGGACCGGCGGCTCCTCCGCGTCCTTGGAGCGCAGGAACACGTTCACCCAGTGCAGCCGAGGACTCGAGTCGACGATCAGCGACTTCGCGAAGAGTGTCAGCGGCACCGCGAGGATCGAGCCCAGTGCCCCGATCACCGCGGTCCAGAAGATCAACGAGACGAACGTCACGGTGGTGTTCAGCCCGACCGCGTCGCCGGTCAACTTCGGCTGGACGATCGCCTGGAGAACGAAGTTCAGCACCGAGTACGCGATGACCACGATCAGGGCCTCGACGGGACCACCGTCCAGCAGGGCCAGCAGCGCCGGCGGCACCAGTCCGAGGACGAAACCGATGTTGGGGATGTAGTTGGTGACGAAGGCGAACAGTCCCCAGACCAGGGGCAACGGCACGCCGAGCACGGTCAGGACGATCGTGTCGAACGCCGCGACGATCAGGCCGAAAAGCGTGTTGACCATCCAGTACCGGCGCACCCGGTAGCCGAAGTCGCCGAGCGCGGCCGCCAGGTACGGCTGGTACTGCCGCAGCGAGGCCAGCCGGCCCTCCATCGCCGTCGAGTCGACCAGGAGGAAGGCGACGGCCATGGCGAGCACGAAGATGATCGTGCCCGCTGACGACACCCCGGCCAGCAGGCTCTGCAGGATGCCGATGAGGCGCCCGAGATCGACCTGGGAGAGGAGCAGGTCCGCGTTGGAGGTGTCGATCCCCCGCTCGGCCAGCCACCCCAGCACCTGGACCGACATCTCGTTGACCGTGCCCGCGTAGCGGGGCAGGACCTGCACGAGCTGGACGATGGACACCGCGAAGCCGGCCAGGATCCCGAAGATGATGGCGTACAGCAGGAGCAGCATCAGCAGACTCGCCAGCCACCCCGGCAGGTGCCAGCGCACCAGCCGCTGGCGCAGCGGACCGACGGTGAGGACGAGGGTCAGGGCGAAAAAGGTCGGCCCGACGATTCCGGCCGTGTAGCGGAGCCCGACCGCCACGACGACCAGCGCGGCCGCGATGAGGATCAGGCTGATTCCCATCGGTAGCCGTGCGTCGTCCCGGGCCAGCGTCGGTCCCCGGTCGGCCCGGCTCCGGTCGTACGAGCCCCGGTCGCCCACTACGCCCTGCCCCCCCCGGTCAGCCGGCTCAGGCCGGTTCGGCGACGCTCTCCGGCAACAGCACCTTCTCCGGCAGCAACAGGCCTTGCCCGACCCCGACGATCGCCTGCATCGTCTCCGTCACCCCGGGCACCGAGGCCAGGGCCCGGGTCGTCACCACCGACACCCGGCGGAAACGCTTCTGCAGCAGCGGCTTGAGCACCAGGTCGGCATCGTGCCGGGTCGCCATCAGCATCAGGTCGGGCAGCAGCGCGACGCCCAGACCGGCCGCGGCCAGTCCCTGCAGGGCGATGTAGTCGTCCGTCTCGTACGTGATGTCGGGCTGGAAACCGGCGACCGAACACACGTCGACGAGGTTGCCCTGGCAGGAGGGACAACCCGAGATCCAGCGGGCCCCTCGAGCTCGCTGACGTCGACCTCCGCCTCCACCGCCAACGGGTGGGTCCGTGGCATGGCGAGCCAGATGTGCTCCTCCAATGCGGTCTGCCAGATCTCGTCGGGCTCGTGGGGGATGTCGGGACGACGCAGGGTCATGTTCTCCGAGTGGTACTCGTAGACCAGCGCGATCTCGCAGTCGCCCTTGCGCAGCAGGTCGAGGGACTCCTCCGTCTCCGCCTCACCGAGGCGGAAGCTGATGCCGGGGTGCTCGTCGGCCATCCGGGCCAGGGCGCGCGGCAGCAACGCGGCCGCCCCCGACGCGAAGGCGCTGATCCGGATCTCACCGCCACGCAGACCCGCGATGGCGGCGATCTCGGACTCGGCGCGGGACAGCGACGGCAGCACCTGGCCGGCGTGCCGCAGCAACACCCGCCCGGCGGAGGTGAGACTCACCCCCCGCGACTGCTTGGTCACCAGCGGCGTGCCGAGCTCACGCTCGAGGCGCTGCATCTGCTGGGTGATCGCGGGCTGGGAGAGGCCGAGCTCCCGGGCGGCCCCGGACAGGGTGCCGTATTTGTCAATGGCAGCGATGAGCCGCAGATGCTTGACCTCGATCATGCAACGAGTCTACGTGATACTTCTTCTGCTATCCATAAGTTCGCGTGAATCGTCGCAGGAGCCCAGCGCGCCATCGACCGGGGCCTGCCCGACGTGGGCTAACGTCTGGACATGCGAAACGGCGCGGCCGCACTGCTCCTCCTGGTTCCCCTCGTCGGGGCCTGCTCCGCGCCGGGCGCGAGCAACCAGAGTGGCGCCACCGCCACTCCCTCCGCCACCGTGACGGCGGTGATTGCCACTCCGAGCCCTTCCGCCACGCCGGCCCCCGACCTCACCTCGGCCCCGACGACTCCTCCGGTCGGGGAGAAGCTCTCCCTCGACCAAGCGGCCGACTTCCCCGGCGGCCTGGCGATCCAGGTGGACAACATCACCGCGGCCACCGCCCCGCCGGCGTCACCGGCGCCGAGGGCACCGCCGGACAGGTGGTCGCCGCGGACGTCGTCATCACCAACCGGACCGCGTCCTCGTACGAGGCCCAAGGCGTCATCATCCACGGCTACTACCGCGACGTCGTCGGCGCGGTGATGCTCAGTGACGCGGGCGGAACGTTCGGCGTGGGCTTCGCCGGCCCGGTACCGGCCGGGGAACAACGCAAGGTCCACGTCGGCTTCGCGATTCCTCGGCCGGATGCCGGTAACGTGACGATTGCGGTGGATCCGAGTGACGGCCAACACAAAGCGGTCCAATTCCACGGCTCCGCAATTGGGAACTGAGCCTCGAATCGCCACACTGGTGTCCAGCACCCGATGTCCGGGTCCGGGATCCCGTCCGTTCGGCACCCGGTCCGACATCGACCAAGAGGCGATCTGAGGTACTCCGATGAACGACAGCCCCCACGCAGCCGACGCCCCCACCCCACCGGGGCCAGCGGGGGTGCGGAAGAAGCGCCACCACCCCGTCCTGATCTCGATCGGCGCCCTGCTGGCCGTCATCCTCATCGGCGTCGGCGCGCTGGGTATCTACCTCGGCGCGATCCGCAACAGCTTCGACCAGAACGTGCACCGCAGCAGCGGCATCATCACCACCTCCCCCGAGGCCAAGCAGGGCGACGCCCTCAACTACATCGTGATGGGCACCGACACCCGCGACGCCAACTACGAACGCGGGCGCAGCGACGCCCTGATGCTGGTCCACGTCCCCGCGGACCGCAAGAGCGTGACGATCATCTCCTTCCCGCGTGACATGTGGGTGCCGATCCCCGACCACGGCACCGCGAAGATCAACGCCGCCTACTCCTGGGGCGGGATGGCCCTGACCGTCCGCACGATGGAGCAGTTGCTCGGCGTGCCGATCGACCACGTCGCCATGACGGACTTCCAGGGATTCAAGGACATGACGACGGCGCTCGGCGGCGTCACCGTCAACAACCCGCGGGCGAGCAAGCAGGACATGGCCTTCCCCGCCGGCGACATCACCATCCAGGGCGATGCGGCGCTGGCGTACGTACGGGAGCGCTACGACCTGCCCCGCGGCGACTTCGACCGGGCGGAGCGGCAGCGGACGGTCGTCCAGGCCATCATGCGCAAGGCGCTCAGCGCGGACGTCCTCGCCAATCCGGGGCAGTTCACCAGCTTCGTCTCCAGCTTCTCCAAGTACCTCACCATCGACTCGGGACTGACCGACACCGAACTGCTGAAGACCGGCATGTCCCTGCGCGGCCTCACCGGAGACGACATCTACCTGCTGCAGGCCCCGGTGTCGGGGACCGGCTGGTCGCCCGATCGCCAGTCGATCGACAACGTCGACCAGGCCAAGCTGGCCGAGCTCAGTACGGCCCTCAAGAACGACACGGTCGACCAGTACCGCACCAAGTACCCGCAGGGCTGATCCGTCCCTCGGCTGATCCGTCCCTCGGGTCAGCAGGAATAATGGTCGCGGCAGAACGGTTGTCACGGCGACCGACCCCCGAACGAGGACACCCATGAGTGACGTACGCGACCTGATCATCATCGGCAGCGGGCCGGCGGGTTACACCGCCGCCATCTACGCGGCCCGCGCCCAGCTGAAGCCGCTGGTCATCGAGGGAGCCGTGGACGCGGGCGGTGCCCTGATGACGACCACCGAGGTGGAGAACTTCCCCGGCTTCCCCGAGGGCATCCAGGGCCCGGAGCTGATGGACGCCATGCGGGCCCAGGCCGAGAAGTTCGGCGCGGAGTTCATCACCGAGGACGTCATCGACGTGGACCTCACCGGGGATGTCAAGGTGGTCAAGGACTCCGCGGAGGACACCCACCATGCCCGGGCCGTCATCCTGGCGACCGGTTCCGGCTACCGGCGCCTCGGACTGGCCGACGAGGACCGGCTGGCCGGCCACGGCGTCTCCTGGTGCGCCACCTGTGACGGGTTCTTCTTCCGCGACAAGCCCATCGCCGTCGTCGGCGGCGGCGACTCCGCCGTCGAGGAGGCCACCTTCCTGTCCCGGTTCGGCAGCTCCGTGCTGATGATCCACCGCCGCGACCAGCTGCGCGCCTCGAAGATCATGCAGGACCGCGCCCTCGACGATCCGAAGATCTCCTTCGCGTGGAACAGCGAGGTCGTCAGCATCAACGGCGACGCCAAGGTGCAGTCGGTCACTCTCAAGGACACGGCGACCGGTCACATGAAGGACGTTCCTGTGGAAGGCCTGTTCATCGCGATCGGCCACAACCCCGATCCGAGCTCTTCCGTGGCCAGGTGGAGCTCGACGAGGGCGGTTACGTACGCGTCGCCCGGGACAGCACGGCGACCAACCTCGATGGCGTCTTCGCTTGTGGGGACGTGGTCGACCACACCTACCGGCAGGCCATCACGGCCGCCGGGACCGGCTGCGCCGCGGCCCTCGACGCGGAGCGCTGGCTCGCCGCACAGGGACTCTGAGAGCGTCCAGCGGTGTCACGGGGCGGGGCTAGACTCCCGCCCCGTGGACAACCTGACCCTGGACGACGTGACCGACGCGACCTTCGCCGAACTGGTGCTCGGCGCGCCGGTTCCGGTGGTCGTCGGCTACTGGGCGACCTGGTGCTCCCCCTGCCGCCAGCTCCAGCCGATCCTCGAGGAACTGGCCTCGCGCTACCGGGGTCGGGTCCGGTTCCTCTGCCTCGACACCGATGCGAACACCGTGACCCCCGAGGCCGAGGGCGTCCGCGGTGTCCCGACGATCCAGATCTTCGTCGACGGCCTCGAGGTGCGACGCTTCCAGGGCGCCAAGACGAAGCTCGAGTTGCAGGAGGCCGTGGAGGCCGTCCTCGTCTGAGGATGCGCCCCTGGAGGGCGGTTATTGTTGACCCGCATCCCGGAACACCGGGCACCGACCGGAGGATCCCGATGAGCACTGTCCGTGACACGTCCACCAAGCAGATGACCATCATGGTCTCGGTCGCCGCCGCGATCGTCGTGCTCGGCGTCGTGGTCCTCATCGGCTGGCTGTCGTCCCAAGCCGGGTCGAAGTCGTCCAGCGCCAATCCGGCCGCGACGCCGATCGTGCTGCCGAAGGCCGCCGGCGACCTGCTGATCGATCCCAACGCCCAGCCCTCGCCGACGACCATGCCGCTCGGCAAGGGCCAGGCCCAGAGCGTCACCGGCACCTACTACAAGGGCAGCGACAAGGAACTCCTGGTGATGGCGGTCCGGCCCGTGAGCGACAGCTCCAGCGTGGTCGACGAGCTCGGCATCACCGCCGTCCGACAGGTGGGGGGCGGCCTCTGCGGCCGCTACACCACCGGTCAGGACGTCTGCGTGGTCCGCAACGACAACGTCGGGGTCGTCGGTGTCGGGCTGGCCAACCAGACCCTCGAGCAGGTCGTCTCGGAGAGCACCGTCGTCGTGAAGGCGATTGTCTCCCAGTGAGATCGGCTGACGCCTCCTCACGTGTCTCCCAGTGAGATCGGCTGACGCCTAGGCCTTTTCGAGCCGGTGACTGTGGGCGATGTACGCGTCCAGTGACAGCGGCCGCGGCGAGCCGGCGTGGATCTCGGCGGCGAGCGTCCGGGCCGCCTCGATCGCGGCAGGGTTGTTCACCGAGGCGCAGACCAGGTGCCCCGAGTCCGGGATCCAGACCATCGCGGGGGCGTCGAAGACACCGAGAGCCATCTTCAGCACCGTCGGGTAGAACGCCCAGGCGCTCGCCGTCCAGTCCTGCGACGAGACGAGCACGACGCCGTCCTCGCGGGTCTGCGGCTCGAACGGGGTGAGCGCGAAGCGGCCACGGACGGCCGAGAACATCTGGTCGGCGTCGACCTCCCAGGCCGACAGGTCAGCCTCGGAGACGTATCCCTCGCCGTGGGCGATGGCCTCGAGCAGCCCCTCCCCCACCGGTCGCGACAGGATCCAGCCGGGCAGGTCGGTCCCGACGACGGTCGGCGCGAGCTCGTTCACCGGGACGTGCGACGGCAGCGGGCCGGTGCTCACCAGCATGGCGTACGTCCAGTCGTGGATCGCCTTGCCGGTGGTGTTGCCGACGGCCACCAGGCCGCCGACGTCGAGGATCCGGAAACTCCCGTCCCGGTACGTCACCCGCAGCTGCAACTCGCTCAGCGGGGCGACCTGGGCCCCGGCACCGTTCGGGGCCTGCGGAAGGATCTGGCGAGCCGCCTCAGCGACGCGGTCCCGGATGTCCTCGACACTCTCATTCACGGGGACAGCCTACGGGGATGGCTCCGATGGGCCGGCTCGGGGCCGGAGGCGGGACGCCGGGCCGGTTCCGGCCCTGCCGGCGCCGGGCGCCCGACCAGTCCACGCACGGCATCGAGCAGACCCGACCAGGACGGCAGCCAGGAGCGGGTGGCCTTCAGGTCCATCCGCAGTCGGGCCGAGACGGCGTCCTCCCGCAGCACCCGGAAGCCGTGGTCCTCGAGCCACTCCAGCGGTGGCGCCACACACGTCGCGCCGCTGCGGGAGGCCCGGATCTCCAGGCCCGCGACGTGGCGACGGACGAGCAAGGCGGCCAACTCCTCCAGCATCAGCCGGCCCACGCCGCGCCCCCGATGATCGGGGTCCACCCAGAACTGCAGGATCACCGCGGCGTCGGGGCTGACCCCGGCCGAGGCGTACGGACCGCGGAGGGGGGCATGCAGCGGTGGGGAGATGAGCACGTGACCGACGCCGGTCTCACCGATCCGTGCCCGCACCCCGCAGAAGCCCCAGGTCTGCTCGGCGGCGGCCACCCAGGACTGGCCCGCGCCGGGCGGTTCCCGATGCGGCAGCGGGCAATCGGCACAGACCGCTGGCAGCCGGGCCACCCCACCGGGCTGCAACGGCTCGACCTTCACCTGCTCCGCGCCGGCCATGACTCACATCCTATTCCCGCGTACGGCACGGACAACGTGAACACGTCCGCCCCCACCGGACCCGAGTGGCACACTGGGCGGGGTGAGCTCGATGGAACACCAACGCCGCGACACCCGACTCGACCTTTACCACGACCGCTACGCCGCCCGAGCGTTCGGCATGAAGGAGTCGGCCGTACGAGCTCTCTTCGCCGTCGCGAACCGGCCCGAGGTGGTCTCGCTCGCCGGCGGCATGCCGAACATCGCGGATCTCCCCCTCGACATGGTCGCCGACGCGCTGAGCGACATGATCCAGTCCCCCGCCGGTCCGAAGGCGCTGCAGTACGGTTCCGGCCAGGGCGAACCGATGCTGCGCGAGCAGATCTGTGAGGTGATGGCCGAGGAGGGCATCCGCGCCCACCCCGACGACGTCACCGTCACCGTGGGCAGCCAGCAGGGCCTCGACCTGATCACCCGGATCTTCTGCGACCCGGGCGACGTCGTCCTCGCGGAGGCGCCCAGCTACGTGGGCGCCCTGAGCACGTTCGCCTCGTACCAGGCCGAGGTCGTCCACGTCGAGATGGACGACGACGGCCTGGTGCCGGAACGCCTACGGGAGGCCGTGCTGACCCTCACGGCCCGGGGCAAGAAGGTGAAGTTCCTCTACACCATCCCCAACTACAACAACCCCAGCGGCATCACCATGTCCCTGGAGCGCCGCAAGCAGGTGCTCGAGATCGCCCGGGAGACCGGGCTGCTCATCGTCGAGGACAACCCGTACGGCCTGCTCGACCTCGAGGGCGAGCGACTGCCCGCGATCCGGTCGATGGAGAACGACCAGGTGCTGTACATGGGGTCGTTCTCCAAGACCTTCTCCCCCGGTTTCCGGGTCGGCTGGGTGCTCGCCCCCCACGCCGTCCGGGAGAAGCTGGTGCTGGCGCAGGAGTCGGCCACGCTGTCCCCGCCGACGTTCTCGCAGTACGCGGTGTCGACGTACCTGAAGGTGCACGACTGGCGCCACCAGATCGTCGTCTTCCGCGACATGTACCGCGAGCGACGCGACGCCATGCTCAAGGCCCTGACCGAGTACATGCCCGCGGGCAGCAGCTGGACACACCCGAAGGGCGGCTTCTTCGTCTGGCTGACGCTGCCGGCCGGCATCGACTCCCAGGCGATGCTTCCCCGCGCCGTCACCAACCGGGTCGCCTACACCCCCGGCACGGCCTTCTACGCCGATGACCTCGGCGCCCGCAACATCCGGCTGTCGTACTGCTACCCCACGCCTGAGAGGATCAGGGAGGGGGTGCGGCGCCTCGGCGAGGTACTCAACCGGGAATCCCAGTTGAACCGTACGTTCGGGATCCACCCCGGCGCCCACGCCGTGCACAACGTCGAGTCGAACAGCCCCCACCCCGACCAGGCGTGACGAGCGTCGAGGAGTAGAGATGACCGCGAACGAGACAGAGATCGAGACCACTGTGACCCCCTCAGGCGCCGATCTGGGCACCATCGTCGTGCTCGCCGGCGGCCTCTCCCACGAGCGGGAGGTGTCGCTGCGCTCCGGACGACGCGTCGCCCAGGCCCTGCGTGACCGCGGGTGCACCGTGTTCGAGTCGGACGTGAACTCCGATCTGGTCACCCTGCTGCGGGACTTGGACGATCCGGTGGTGTTCCCTGTGGTGCACGGCGCGACCGGCGAGGACGGGTCGCTGCGCGAGGTCCTCGGCCTGCTCGGTGTGCCGTTCGTGGGCGCCACCGGTGCCGACAGCCGCGTCGCCTTCGACAAGTCCATCGCGACGTCGGTGATCGCCGGGATCGGTCTCACCACGCCGAAGCAGGTGGCCCTGCCCGACGAGGTGTTCCGCGAGTTGGGTGCCCGCGCCCTGATGGACGCGCTGGGTGAGGCGATCGGCTTCCCGATGTTCGTCAAGCCGTCCCGGTCGGGTTCCTCGCTCGGCTGCTCCAAGGTGAACGGTCCCGAGGAGCTCGCCTCGGCGATGGTGGGGGCGTACGCGTACGGGGACGTGGCCGTCGTGGAGACCTACATCGAGGGCATCGAGGTCGCCGTGACCGTGATCGACCGTGGCCATGGGCCCGAGGCACTGCCCGCCGTCGAGATCCGTCCCGATTCCGGTGACTACGACTACGCCTCCCGCTACACCGCCGGGAGCACCCGCTTCATCACCCCGGCGCAGGTGCCGGACGATGTGGCCGCGGCCTGTGCCGACATGGCGCTGCGCGTCCACGAGCGACTGCGGCTGCGCGACATCTCCCGCACCGACATCATCATCCGTGACGGCGTGCCGCACTTCCTCGAGTGCAACGTCGCCCCCGGGATGACGGAGACCTCCCTGGTCCCGTTGGAGTTGGAGGCGGCCGGACTCGACCTCGGCGAGGTCTGTGAGGCGCTGGTGCGCCAGGCCCGCCTCCGCTGAGCATGTCGTCGGACGTCATGGCCCGCGCCGGTCTGGTGAAGACGCGGATCCAGCAGGGCGCGCTGCTCGTGGTGGGGCTGGTCCTCGCCGCCGTGATGATCGGCCTCGGCCTGTGGCAGATGCAGGTCTTCGAGAACCAGGGCCAGAGCGGCGCAGTGGCGCGGATGGAGCAGCCGCCCGTCCCCCTCACCGACGTCGCGCGCGCCGGCCAGCAGATCACCGACGGATACGGACGTACGGTCGAATTCACCGGCACGTACGTCCCGGCCGAGCAGTTGCTCATCCCGGTGGACGGCAAGCCGGGGACCTTCCGAGTGCTCACGCCGCTGAAGACCGACGACGGCACGCTCGTGCCCGTCGTCCGCGGCGAGTCGGCCGGCACCACTCCCCCGGCCCCGCCGGCCGGGGAGGTGGCGCAGCGGGGCGTCCTGCTGGCCTCCGACAAGCAGGTCTCGCGGCCCCTGCCGAGCGGCCAGATCGGCTCGGTCTACCTGCCGGTCCTGGTGCAGCGGTGGCTGGATCCGATGATCGCCGGTTACGTCACCCTGCCCGCCGATCAGGCCGCCGCCCAGGGGCTGCAGCCGGCCACACCGCACCTGCCGTCTGGCCGTGGCTCGGTCCAGAACTTCGGCTACGCCCTGCAGTGGTGGGTCTTCGCCGCCTGCGCGCTCGGCTTCGCCATCTACCTGGCGACGTACATCGGACGTGCCGCCGACCGGCGTCGACTCGCTGAACTTGGTCTCATCACGCACGATGAGATAGGACCCGATCCCGATCGGATGTCGTGACCCGTTAGGAACAGAGGAACATGGATCCCCAGAACCGCCCCGCAATCCTGGCCGCTCTCACCCGCTACCGCGTCATGGCATGGGTGGTGGGCTGCCTGCTCGTCCTTCTCGTCTGCGTCGCCATGCCGCTGAAGTACGTGTGGCACAACCCGACGATGGTCACCTACCTCGGCGTCGCGCACGGTTGGCTCTACATGGCCCTGCTCATCACGGCGTACGACCTCGGGCGGCGCATGCACTGGCCGTGGCGGAACCTGCTGCTGATCGCCCTCGCCGGCACGGTGCCCTTCCTGTCCTTCGTGGCAGAACGCTATGCGACCCGCAATGTTCGCTCCACGCTGGCCGCCTCTGACGCCGTCGCCGCGGACGAGTTGACGTCCGGCGTCACTGGGGAGGCCCGCTGAGCTCCGCACGCGGCGGACGATGGCGTTATCTTCTACCTTCTTGAGGATTTCCTAGATACGGCGATATTGACCGAGTCAAGCTCGCCCGGCACCTGTCGTGCGCAGCAGAAGGGCCCCTGGGACTGCTCCCAGGGGCCCTTCTGTGATCGTCAAGCGGTCCGGGTCGCCGGCTGGTCGGCCGGCTGACGGAGCAGCCCCATCAGCCGCTCGAGGTCCTCCTCGGAGGTGAACTCCATCACGATCTTGCCCTTCTTCGCACCCCGGGTGACCTCGACGCGGGTGTCGAAGTAGCTACCCAGTTCGCTGGACAGCTCCAGCAGTCGCGGATCGGTGTCACGACCCGATCGGCGGCCGGGACGAGGGCCCCCGCGGAGCTCCCGCGCTACGAGCTCTTCCGTCGCGCGCACCGAGAGACCTTCGGTGATGATTCGGCGGGCCAGCCGCTCCTGCACCCACCGGTCCTGCAGACCCAGCAACGCGCGGGCATGACCTGCCGACAGGGCGCCCGAGGCGACCTGCCGCTGCAGCGCGGGAGGCAGGTTGAGCAACCTGATCGTGTTCGCGATCTGCGAGCGCGAACGCCGGATCCGCTCCCCGAGCTGTAGTTGGGTGCAGCCGAAGTCCTCCATCAACTGCTGGTAGGCCGCCGCCTCTTCCAGCGGGTTGAGTTGGACCCGGTGGATGTTCTCCAGCAACGCGTCGCGCAACATGTCGTCATCGGCGGTCTCCCGCACGATGGACGGCACCGTTTCGAGACCTGCAAGGGAGGATGCGCGCCAGCGCCGCTCACCCATGACGAGTTCGTAGGAGTCCTCGCCGTCCTGGCGGACCACGATCGGTTGCAGCAGGCCCACTTCGCGGATCGAACCGACCAGTTCCTGCAGTGCGGCCTCCTCGAAGATCTGCCGCGGCTGACGCGGATTCGGGTGGATCCGCTCGATCGGAATGTCGGCGTAGTAGCCGTTGGCAGGGTCCACGACAGCCGGGGCGTCGGTGGGCTCGGTGGGCTCGTCGGCAGGCCCCGACTGGGGGAGTGGCGCCCCTGCCGTGATCTGTTCACTCTCGGGTCCGTCATCGGCGCGGCGGGAGCCGCCGACCACCAGGTCGACCCCGGTGGGCGACAGGTCACTCTGCCCGCGCTGCGGGTCGACGATGACGTGCTGGTCCACCGGATGCGGTGGCGAGTCCAGATCGGTCCGCTGGAACAGCTCACCGAGCCCTCGGCCGAGTCCTGCCCGTCGTTCTACCATCAGTCCTGCTCCGCTCCACGTCGTGCCAACTCTTCCGCTGCTGCCAGGTAGGCCTGGCCGCCGGCCGAGGCCGGCTGGTAGGTGAGGACCGTCTGTCCGTAACTGGGCGCCTCCGCGATCCGTACGGAGCGGGGGATGACGGTCTCCATCGTCTCGCCCGGGAAGAACTGCCTGACCTGGGACGCCACATCCGAGGACAGTCGGGTCCGGCCGTCGAACATCGTCAGCAGCACGGTGCGCAGCACCAGGTCGGGGTTGATGTTGGCCTGGACCATCGAGATCGACCGCTGCAACTGGGACAGGCCCTCGAGTGCGTAGTACTCGCACTGGATGGGGATGAGCAGCTCTCGCGCTGCGACAAAGGCGTTCACGGTGAGGATGCCCAGCGACGGGGGACAGTCGATGAGGACGTAGTCGACATCATTCTCGGCGACGTACGCATCGATCGCCCGCTTCAGGCGTGTTTCACGTGAAACCACGGAGACCAACTCGATCTCCGCGGCGGCGAGGTCCATGGTCGCCACCAGGACCTTGAGGTTGGGCGCCTCGGGAGAGACCTGCACGTGGTCCGCGATCCGATCGCTGTCGAGAAGGACCTCGTAGGTCCCGGGCTCGCTGTTGCGGTGCTCTCCGCCGACCGCGGTGGAGGCGTTCCCCTGCGGGTCGAGGTCGACCAGGAGCACATTCAGACCACCGAACCCCAGGCCGGCAGCGAGGTTGACCGCCGAGGTGGTCTTACCGACTCCACCCTTCTGGTTGACCACTGCAATGACGCGCGGAGACGTCGGCCGGGGGAGGGAGCCTGTTTCACGTGAAACATCGTCCAGGTCGTCGGGACGCTCGACCTCGGGGATCTCGTCGGACTCGTAGAGAGCGCGCTTCGGCCCCTGCGGGAGGGACGTGTGCTGTTCTAGAAGAGCCATGTACAAGGACCTTTCATGGCTGGCGGGGAAGCGTGGGGCTCCACCCTAATCCACGGTTCTGACACCACGGTCGAACCGTTCACCGTACGACATCCATGAAATCACATCAGCGTCATTCGTGCATCGTCCCGAGGTGACGGCGCTTGCAAATCACCCTGGATCGCGTTTTCTAAGCCTGTCTAGTTCATAAGGCATAGTTGTGCATACGACGGCAGCAACGCCTCAAGGACTCACGCTTCGCGGATCGCGGAAGGTTTCCCGTGAAACACCGCGCCGCGACACGGGTCAGGAAGGGCCGGAACGTCTTGCGCCAGCATGATCATGAGCCGCCTCCCGGACCGGGCAAGCCCGAGGTCGACCGTGAACCTGGCCCAGAATCGCTCCTGGCGAACTCCAGCAGGCCGGTCCTGACCTCAAGCCCCCCGGCGCAGCCTGACCACAGTGGTCGGCTCGGTCCGTGCGTCGGCGCGTACGCTGACGATCTCCGCGCTCAGCCGGGCCTTGCGCAGCTCCTTGTCCGCCTTCTCCACCTCGGCAGCGGCACTGGCGCCCTTCAGCGCCAGGATCTGACCACCGGTACCCGACCGCACCAGAGGAAGGCACCAGCCCACCAGCTTCGTCAGCGCCCCGACGGCGCGGGAGGTGACGACATCGAACCCGACGCCCGGGTCGAACTCCTCAGCGCGCCCGTGCAGCACTTCGACCCGGTCCTGCAGGCCCAACTCCTCGACAGCGAGTTGCAGGAACGTGACCCGACGTTGGAGAGGCTCGATCAGGCTCACCTTCAGATCGGGCCGGCCGATGGCCAGGACGAGTCCCGGCAGGCCTGCCCCGGAACCCACGTCGGCGACGGTCGCACCGTGGGGGAGGAGGTCCATCATCGCGGCGCAGTTGAAGAGGTGGCGCTCCCACAGCCGCGGCGTCTCCCGCGGCCCCATCAATCCCCACTCGATCCCACGGGTCGCCAGGATGTCCGCGTATGCACGGATCACCGGCTCCTGGGAACCGAAAACCGCCCGGACGACGTCCGGGTCGGGAATCTCGACCTGGGCTTCGCCGGGCGGCATCGTCTCGGACATGTCTCAGTCCTCGGTGGTCATCACCACGACCCGACGGTTGGGCTCCTCGCCCTCGGACTCCGAGAAGAGTCCGGCGGCGGCGACAGCATCGTGGACAATCTTGCGCTCGAACGGATTCATCGGAGTCAGGCGCACCGACTCACCGGTCTCCTTGACCTCCTCGATCGCGTCGGCGGCCATCTCCTGCAGCTCCTGGCGGCGTCGATCACGGTGCCCACCGATGTCGAGCATCAGCCGGCTGCGGTGTCCGGTCTCGACCAGCACCGCCAGTCGGGTCAGCTCCTGCAGGGCCTCGAGCACCTCGCCGTTGCGGCCGATCAGCACATCGCTGTCGGTGAGGATCGAGACGTGCGCCCGTCCGGACTCCACGAAGGTGTCGATGTCGCCGTCCTCGTCCGCGATGTCGAGCAGTTCCTCCAGGTAGTCGGCCGCCACCTCGCCCTCGACGTCCAGCGGACCCTCCGGCTCGTCGTCCTCATCCTCGGCCTCGTCGTCGCCCTCGTCGCCCTCGTCGCCCTCGGCGTCCTCCGGGTCGACATCCGCGACGACGTCGTCCGGCTCGGCCTCGTGCCCCTCGACAGGGTCGACTCGTGCGGCGTCCTCCGGTGACGGGTCGACGGTCTCAGCGCTGACATCCGTATCGGTCATGGGGAAACTCCTCGATGGGAACGGTGAAATCCAGGGGGGTACGCGTCCGCGCGGCGCGTCCCGCTACTTCTTCTTGCTGCTCCGCTTGGCCCGCGTGGTCTGCGCCGGCTGGTTCCGCGTGGCGACCGAGGGCGGAGGGGTCTTCTTCTCCTTCTTCGGCGCCGCCTGGTCGCGCTCAGCCACCTCGGCGGCCTCCGCCGCCTTGAGCTCGGCGATCCGCGCGCGGGTCAGCTTGTCACCGGGGCGCACCTTGCGGGGGTTCAGACCCTTGGCCCGGATCCGCTCCTCCCAGTCGAGGTATGCGGGGGTGCCGGGGGAGGGGTTGTTGCGGATGATCCACTCCTGCTGGCCGAAGGACCAGACCGTGGTCGTCAGCAGGTAGATCAGCACGCCGACCGGGATGGTGGCGCCGAAGAAGATGTACATGCCGGGGAGCAGGTAGACCATCATCTTCTGCTGCTGCGCCATCGGACCGGACATCGCCTGCGGCGACATGTTCCGCTGGTACATCTGGCGGGAGGTGAAGAACTGCGCGAGGACCATGACGATCGTCATGATGGCCGTGAGCACCTGCGCGCCGCCGAAACCGCCGTCGAAGGGCCAGAACTTCGCCGAGAGCGGCACCCCGAAAATGGTCGCGTGGGTCAGCGAGTCGAGCAGTGCCTGGTGCTCCGGGCCGGACAGCCACGAGCCGCGAGCCTGACCGCGGGCGGCACCGTCGATCACCCGGTACAGGGACAGGAAGAACGGCATCTGGATGAGCAGCGGCAAGCAGGAGGCCATCGGATTGACGCCCTCCTCCTTGTAGAGCTTCATCGTCTCCTGGCCGAGGCGGTCACGGTCGTCCGCGTACTTCTTCTGCAGCTCCTGCAGCTTGGGCTGCAGCTCCTGCATCCCCCGCGTGCTGTTGATCTGCTTGACGAACAGCGGGATCATCGCGGCGCGCACGGCCACGGTCAGCAGCACGATGGACATGCCCCAGGCGGCGCCGGTCCCCGCGCCGAAGATCGGTGCCAGCAACCAGTGGAAGCCGACCATGATGCCGGACACCACCCAGTAGAGCGGCTGCGCGATGGCGCTGAAGAAATCGTTGATCCCGGCCAGGGGGACCAGGAGCGGTTGGAACAGATCCATAACGGTGCAGACCTCTACGACGTCGAACGGGTGGACAAATCATCGGGGCCGGCAGACACGCCCGGTGCGTAGTGGAGACCGTGAGCGGCCAGCTGTGCCTTGGCCGCCTGTTCCTCGGCCCACTCCTCGGCTGCGGGTGTTCCCGGTACCGGATCGTAGCCACCGGCGGCCCACGGATGACAACGGCCCAACCGTCGTGCGGCGAGCCAGCTGCCCTTGATCGACCCGTGCACCCGCACCGCCTCCAGGGCATAGGCCGAACATGACGGGTAGTACCGGCAGACCGGCCCGTAGAGAGGACTGATCAGGGCGCGGTACAGCTTCAGCAGGCCGATCAGCACGTACCTCATCCCGAACCCCTTCAGCGAGCCCGCGCGACGGCGCGATCCCACGCCGCCGTGAAGTCGTCCACCAAACGCTCCGGCTCGGCCGAGGCCAGCGGGAGCGCCCGGACGACCACCCGCGCGGTCGCCGGCAACCCGGCCAGCCGACCGGCGGCCAGGTGGCGCAGGCGTCGCTTCGTACGGTTCCGGGTCACAGCGTTCCCCACAGCCTTGGATACGACGAAGCCCACCTGGGCAGGCGGGCTGTCACCGAGGCGGGCGTGCACCACGACACTCGGTTTGGCCGCACGGATCCCGCGACGCACCGTGAGCCTGAACTCATCGGAGGATCGCATCCGGGCGCCATTGGGCAACATCCGTGCGACGGTTCGTCGTACGCTCAGGCGGAGAGCTTCTCGCGACCCTTGGCGCGACGACGCGCGATGGTGGCGCGACCGGCACGGGTCCGCATCTTGGTGCGGAAGCCGTGGGTACGGGCCCGGCGCCGGTTGCTCGGCTGGTAGGTGCGCTTGCTCACGAATATCTCCCAAGTACTGAGATCGACAGGACGTACCGAGGGGCCGATACGCGAACGGACACCACGGTGGTGACCGGTCCACGGTACGCGGAGGGGGCGCCAAAGGCAATTCAGCGAACCGCTGGCCCCCGTACACCACCCGGTGCAAGAATCCTGCCTGGTGACGTTGTCCACACGACACGCCGACCAGCCGGCGAGAAGGCCTGTGGTGGTTTTGCGCGGGTCTGACCGTCCGAGTACCCTCGAGCCTTCCGGCCTCCGCCGACAACCGCACACCAGTCCCCCAGGAGCAGCCCCGTGGCCTCGCCACAGAGGGGCGTCAGCCGTTTTCCACACCTGTGGAAAGATGTGTGGACGCGGCGCATGCAGGACCGCATCCAGGACAGGAAAGGGCACGCGTGACTGGGACGACCCCCGAACACCCGCGGTTCACCACTGACCAGCTGCCGGAGGCGTGGGCGTACATCGTGAAGCACTCCGGGGCTCGCCACCGGGGCCTGCTGCGTAACACCAAGCCGCTCACCGTGGTCCAGAACACCGTGATGGTCGCCGTCCCGAACGAGTACACCCGAGACCAGCTCGAGAACCGGCTGCGTCCCGGCATCGAGGAAGCCCTGTCCGACTGCTTCCGGCACATGACCCGGCTCGCCGTCACCGTCGACCCGGACATCGCCCTCGACCTGGCGGAACTGCCGCTGGAAGCACCGGAATCGACGACCGACGAGGAGCTCGACGACGAGTGGTCCAACGAGGACGTCGCCTTCAGCGGTCGGGTGGGCCCCTTCGTCCCGCGACCCAACCCGGGCACCAGTCGCGACGGCAACCTCAACGGGGCCGTCCTGGAGAACAGCCGCCTCAACCCGCAGTACACGTTCGACAACTTCATCATCGGGCCGTCCAACCGGCTGGCCAATGCGGCCGCGCGCGCCGCGGCGGAGACCCCCGGCAAGGTGTTCAACCCGCTGGTCATCTACGGCGGCTCAGGACTGGGCAAGACGCACCTCATGCACGCCGTCGGTCACTACGTCCTCCACCTCTATCCGGACGCCCGGGTGCGCTACGTCTCGACCGAGGAACTCACCAATGAGTTCATCAACGCGATCTCGGAGAACCAGACCGTCGAGTTCCGTCGCCGCTACCGCGAGGTCGACGTGCTGCTGATCGACGACATCCAGTTCCTGGAAGGGAAGATCCAGACGCAGGAGGAGTTCTTCCACACCTTCAACACGCTGCAGAACGCCGAGAAGCAGATCGTGATGACCTCCGACCGGCCGCCCAAGCTCCTGGAGGCGCTCGAGCCGCGGCTGCGATCGCGGTTCCAGTCCGGACTGATCGCCGACGTGCACGCCCCCGACCTGGAGACCCGGATCGCGATCCTCTACAAGAAGGCGGAGCAGGAGCGGCTGGCGATCGACCCCGAGGTGCTGCAGTTCATCGCCGAGCGGATCCAGACGAACATCCGCGAGCTCGAGGGGGCGCTGATCCGCGTCGCCGCCTTCGCCTCGCTCAACGGTGAACCCGTCGACCTGCCGCTGGCCCAGGTGGTGCTCCAGGACCTCATCCCGGCCGGCAACGGCTCGGAGATCACCCCGGGCCTGATCATGGCCCAGACGGCGTCGTACTTCGGCATGAGCATCGACGAGCTGTGCAGCACCTCGCGTACGCAGAACATCGCCACGGCCCGCCAGATCGCGATGTACCTGTGCCGGGAGCTCACCGACCTGTCGCTGCCGAAGATCGGCCAGCAGTTCGGCGGCCGCGACCACACCACGGTGATGCACGCCGACCGGAAGATCCGCACGCTGATGTCGGAACGTCGCGAGGTCTACACCCAGGTGACGGAGCTGACCACCAGGATCCGCCAGAAGGCCGAGAAGGCCTGACCCGACGCCGTGTGGACCCCGCAATGCCCCCGGAACAGTCCGGGGGCATTTTTTTGCCTCTCGACGTCCTTGTCAACACCTGTGGACGGGCTTGTGGACAATTGTGGACAGCGGCAGGTGGACCTGCGGACAGGATCGGGATCCCGGTGGCCAGTCCCTGCGCCCCTCCACATCTTTCACCCGTGTGATTTTTGGTTCCGCACCGCCGCTGTGGACGGGCATTGCCGGCGTGACTAGGGAAGAGGCGGCTTCTCCACAGTATCCACACCACCTATTACTACTGCTGTATCCATATATCGATGCCGAGGACGTAGAAGCAGGGTCGACGACGCCCCGTGACACGCAACCCACGGCCGAGCTCTGTAGATATGATCGGGTGGCCACGTCTTCGGGTGGCATCGAGAGCGCTCAGGAGGCCCTGTGAAGTTCGAAGTCGACCGCGACGTGTTGGCGGAGTCCGTCGCCTGGGTCGCCCGGAGCCTGCCCACGCGCCCCTCGATCCCGATCCTCGCCGGCCTGATGATCCACGCCGAGGGCGAGTCGCTGACACTGTCCAGCTTCGACTACGAGACCTCGGCCCGGGTCGACCTGCCCGCCACGGTCCACGACGAGGGCACCGCGCTGGTGTCCGGACGCCTGCTGGCCGACATCACCCGATCGCTGCCGCATGCCGGGGTGTCGGTGGACACCGCCGGGACGGCGATGGAGCTGACCTGTGGCAGCGCTCACTTCACCCTGCAGTTGCTGCCCACCGACGACTACCCGGTGCTCCCGGCGATGCCGACCGAGACCGGCACCGTGGCCAGCGACGCCCTCGCCGAGGCCGTCTCCCAGGTCGCCGTCGCCGCGGGCCGCGACGAGCTGCTGCCGATCTTCACCGGCGTCCGGGTCGAGATCGACGGGGAGACCCTCTCGATGCTCGCCACCGACCGCTACCGGATGGCCCTCAAGGAGATCAGCTGGACCCCTGCCCGCTCCGACTTCCGGGGCAACGCCCTGGTCCCGGCGAAGGTGCTCTCCGAGGCCGCCAAGTCCATGGCCGGCGGCGAGTCGGTGAGCATCGCGCTGTCCCAGCCGGGCAGCGGTGAGGGGATCATCGGCTTCGCCGGTGAATCGCACGGGACCCAGCGCCGGATCACCACCCGGTTGCTCGACGGGGAGTTCCCCAAGGTCCGCCACCTGATGGAGATCCAGGCCCTGCTGACCGTGCGGTGCGCCACCTCCGACCTCATCGACGCGGCCAAGCGTGTCGCGCTGGTGGCCGAGCGCAACTCGCCGCTGCGGATGGTGATGGGGGACGGCGAGGTGACCCTCGAGGCCGCCAGCGGTGACCACGCGCATGCCTCCGAGCAGATCGAGGCTCTCCTCGACACCGCCGGTGACCCGATGACCGCCGCCGGCTTCAATCCGCAGTACCTGCTCGACGCCCTGGGCGCGCTGGACGCCGCGTACGTGAACTTCTCCTTCACCCAGCCGGGCAAGCCCTGCCTGCTCACCGGCGTGGGGAGCCTTGACGGTGACCCGCTCCTCGACTACCGCCACGTCATCATGCTGATGCGGCTGCCTGACTGAGCAATCCCCAACTGACGATCGGACGCGACATGACATCTCTGGGACTCGTGGGACTGGGCCGGATGGGCGGCAACATGCGCGAGCGCTGGCGGGCGGCCGGCGTCGAGGTCGTCGGCTTCGATCTCAACCAGGAGCTGAGTGACGCGACCGATCCGGCCGACCTGGTCTCCCGTCTGCAGGCCCCCGGGTGATCTGGCTGATGCTGCCGGTGCAGCACATCGACGCGATGCTGGAGCAGCTCGTTCCGCTGTTGGAGGAGGGCGACGTCGTCGTCGACGGCGGCAACTCCAAGTACACCGACGACCAGCGCCGGGCCGCCCACTGCGCCGAGCACGGCATCGCCTTCGTCGACTGCGGCGTCTCCGGCGGGGTCTGGGGCCGGACGAACGGCTACGCCCTGATGGTCGGCGGCGAGCAGGACGTCGTCCAGCGGCTGATGCCCTACTTCGAGGCCCTGAAGCCGGCCGGTGACTTCGGTTTCGTGCACTCCGGACCGGTCGGCGCCGGGCACTTCGCCAAGATGGTCCACAACGGCATCGAGTACGCGATGATGCAGGCGTACGCGGAGGGCTGGGAGCTGCTGGAGACCGCCGATCTGGTCACCGACGTGCCGGCTGTCTTCCGGTCCTGGCGCGAGGGCTCGGTGGTGAAGTCCTGGCTGCTCGACCTGCTCGACCACGCGCTCGAGAACGACCCGGATCTGTCCGACATCCGCGGCTACGCGGAGGACTCCGGCGAGGGTCGCTGGACCGTGGAGACGGCCATCGAGTTGGGCGTGCCGACGCCGGCGATCAGCGCCTCCCTCTACTCCCGCTTCGTCTCCCGCCAGACGGACTCGCCGGCGATGAAGATGATCGCCGCGCTGCGCAACCAGTTCGGCGGGCACGCCGTCCTCCCCGAGGACGACTGAGCCTGGTGTACGTCGACCACCTCACGCTGGCCGACTTCCGGTCGTACGCGTACGTCGATGTCGACCTCGCGCCCGGAGTGGTGACCTTCGTCGGGGCGAACGGGCAGGGGAAGACCAATCTGGTCGAGGCTGTCGACTACCTGGCCACCTTGGGCTCGCACCGCGTCTCCAGCGACCTACCGCTGGTGCGGCACGGCAACGAGCGCGCGACGATCAAGGCCCGGGTCCGGGCGGGCCGTGAGGACGATCGCGCCCTGGTGCTGGAGATCGACATCCACCCCGGTCGGGCGAACAAGGCCCGGCTCAACCGGGCACCGCTGGGCCGTCCCCGCGAACTGCTGGGGATCCTGCGCACCGTGGTGTTCTCTCCGGAAGACCTCGCCGTCGTCAAGGGGGATCCGGCCGAACGCCGGCAGTTCCTCGACGGGCTGGTCACGACCCGCTGGCCCCGGATGGCCGGCGTACGCCACGACTATGACAAGGTGCTGCGGCAGCGCAACAGCCTGTTGAAGACGATGTCGGGGCGGGGTGGGCGCACGGCCGACCCGTACGCCGAGGACACCCTGCGGATCTGGGACGACCAGCTCGCGGCCGTCGGGGCCGAGGTGCTCTCCGCCCGACTGGACACCCTGGCCGCGCTGATGCCGCACGCCGCTCGGGCGTACGCCGAGATCGCCCCGAGCAACAACCTGGCCACCGCCCGCTACCGCAGCACCCTCGAGGAGGCGGCGGGCGGGGAGGGCCTGCCGTTCGATCGCGAGGAGCTGCGGCAGCTGCTGCTCACCCAGATGGCGGAACGGCGGGCGGAGGAGGTGGCGCGCGGGGTTTCCCTGGTGGGGCCGCACCGCGACGACATCGACCTCGCCCTCGGCGACCTGCCGGCGAAGGGCTACGCCAGCCACGGGGAGTCATGGTCGTACGCCCTGGCCCTCAAGCTGGGCGGTTTCCACCTGCTGCGCGCGGACGGCATCGAGCCGGTGCTGATCCTCGACGACGTCTTCGCCGAGCTGGACGCCACCCGGCGCGACCGGTTGGCCGGCGGCGTCCTCGGGGCCGACCAGGTGCTGGTCACCGCCGCGGTCGCCGAGGACCTCCCGGCCTCGCTGGTGGGCCGGCGCTTCCACGTCGCCGCCGGGGAGGTGACCGCCGATGCCGCCTGAGACCACGGGGTCCGACGAGTCTGGCGAGCCGACCTCGGTCCCCGACCCGGACGGCCTCGACCTGGCCCGCCGGATCGCCCGCCAGGTGAACGCCGGGACGCCGGCCCCGCAGCCCGCGCCGCGGCGGCGTCGTCGCCGGCCCGCCGAGCCGCTGTCGTCGGGAGCCCGGCCCGACGACCGTGACCCGCAGCCGATCGGCAACGTGCTGCGCCGGATGGTGGAGGAACGCGGCTGGCGCACCGATCTCGACGTGCACGCCCTGATGGCGCGCTGGCCCGACCTGATCGGCCCCTCCAACGCCGCGCACTGCCGCCCCGAGGCGTACGAGGACGGGGTGCTCACCGTCCGCACGTCGTCGACCGCCTGGGCGGTGCAGATGCGCGGCATCGCCCCGGCGGTGATCACCCGCCTGAACCAGCAGCTGGGCTCTGAGGTGGTACGCCGGATCCTGGTCAAGGGACCGGATGCCCCGTCCTGGAGCCATGGTCGGCTCCGGGTCAAGGGCCGCGGACCGCGCGACACGTACGGGTGATTCTGGGCGACCGTGTGCCCATCGACGTGGTGACCCCCGCGAATGACCCTCCCAGGGCCTCAGAACCCCCTCCAAGGCCTCCAGCGCGCGTGTGTGACCTGGCCCACGGACCCCGTAGGGTAGGATGCAGAGGTGACCGAAGCCGAGCAGAACGCCCACGTGGCACCCGACACGTACGACGCCAGTTCCATCAGCGTCCTGGAGGGTCTGGAGGCGGTTCGCAAGCGACCGGGCATGTACATCGGCTCCACCGGGGAGCGGGGACTGCACCACCTGGTCTATGAGGTGGTCGACAACTCGGTCGACGAGGCCCTGGCAGGCTACTGCGACACCATCCGGGTCGAGTTGCTGCCGGAGAACGGCGTGCGCGTCGTCGACAACGGCCGCGGCATCCCGGTGGGTATCCACCCCAAGGAGGGCATCCCGGCCGTCACGGTCGCCCTGACCGTCCTGCACGCCGGTGGCAAGTTCGGCACCGGCGGCTACAAGGTGTCCGGCGGTCTGCACGGTGTCGGCGTCTCGGTCGTGAACGCCCTGTCCGAACGCCTGATCGTCGACGTGTACACGGATGGCTACCACTGGCGGCAGGGGTTCCACCTCGGCACCCCGGACGGCCCGCTGGAGCAGCTGGAGGCCACGGACGCCACCGGCACCACCGTCACCTTCTACGCCTCGGACGAGATCTTCGAGACGACGGACTACTCGTACGACACCCTGGCGACGCGGTTCCGGGAGATGGCCTTCCTCAACAAGGGCCTCTCGATCACGATCGTCGACCTGCGCCCGTCCGGGGAACTGGACGAGGCGAACGGTGAGGACCTCGACCAGGCGGCCGCCCCGGACGTCGGCAAGCGCTCGCGCGGCCCGCGGACCGACACCTTCCGGTACGACGACGGCCTGATCGACTACGTGAAGTACCTGATCGGCAGCAAGGAGACCGTCCACTCCAGCGTCATCGCGGTGGACACCCACGATCCCGAGCACGAGATGGGGCTCGAGGTCGCCATGCAGTGGAACCACTCCTACACGGAGTCGGTGCACACCTTCGCCAACACCATCAACACCACCGAGGGCGGCACCCACGAGGAGGGCTTCCGCTCCGCGCTGACCAACACGGTGAACAAGTGGGGCGAGACCTGGGGTCTGATCAAGAAGCGCGAGGACCGGGTCTCCGGCGACGACATCCGCGAGGGCCTCACCGCGGTGATCTCGATCAAGATCGGTGAGCCGCAGTTCGAGGGTCAGACGAAGACCAAGCTCGGCAACACCGAGGCCCGCTCGTTCGTCCAGAAGGTCGTCAACGAGAAGCTCGGCGACTGGTTCGAGCAGAACCCGTCCGAGGGCAAGGACATCGTCCGCAAGTCGCAGGCGGCGGCCTCTGCCCGGATCGCGGCCCGCAAGGCCCGTGACCTCGCCCGCAACCGGAAGAGCCTGCTCGGTGGCGGGTCGCTGCCCGGCAAGTTGGCGGACTGCTCGTCGACCAACCCGGAGGAGTGCGAGGTCTTCCTGGTCGAGGGTGACTCGGCCGGCGGTTCCGCCAAGGGTGGCCGCAACCCGCGCACCCAGGCGATCCTTCCGCTGCGCGGCAAGATCCTCAACGTCGAGAAGGCGCGGATCGACAAGATCCTCCAGAACAAGGAGGTGGAGGCGATCATCAACGCCCTCGGCACCGGCGTGCACGAGGAATTCGACATCGAGAAGCTGCGCTACCACAAGATCGTGCTGATGGCCGACGCCGACGTCGACGGTGCGCACATCCGTACGCTCCTGCTGACGCTGCTCTTCCGCTTCATGAAGCCGCTGATCGCCGCCGGGCACGTCTACCTGGCCCAGCCGCCGCTGTTCCGGCTGCGTTGGACCAACTCCCCCCACGAGCTGGCGTACAACGACGAGGAGCGCGACCGGCTCCGCGACGCCGGCCTGGCCGCCGGCAAGAAGCTGCCGAACATCAACCCGATCCAGCGCTACAAGGGCCTCGGTGAGATGGATCCGGAGGACCTCTGGACGACCACGATGGACCCGGACAACCGGATCCTGCTGCAGGTGACGCTGGACGACGCGGCGGCCGCGGACGCGATGTTCACCATCCTGATGGGTGAGGACGTCGCGGAGCGCCGGGCCTTCATCCAGCGCAACGCCAAGGACGTCCGCTACCTCGACATCTGATCGGAAGAACTGAACACATGAGTGAGATGCCCCCGCAGAACGAGGACGCCCAGGGCCAGGGCCCGGACGAGCAGGCCGGACTCGACGAACAGGCCGTCGCCGACCAGCAGGGCCTGACGGTCGCCGCGAAGGTCGACAACGTCGAGCAGATCGACCTCGAGGCCGAGATCCAGAAGTCCTACCTCGACTACGCCATGTCGGTGATCGTCGGCCGTGCCCTGCCGGACGTCCGCGACGGCCTCAAGCCGGTGCACCGGCGCGTGCTCTACGCCATGTACGACGGCGGCTACCGCCCCGACCGCGGCTGGAACAAGTGCGCCCGCGTCGTCGGTGAGGTGATGGGCACCTACCACCCGCACGGCGACTCGGCGATCTACGACACCCTGGTCCGCCTCGCCCAGCCGTGGGTGATGCGCGCCGTGCTGGTCAACGGTCAGGGCAACTTCGGTTCCCCGGGCAACGACCCGGCCGCCGCGATGCGCTACACCGAGTGCAAGATGGCTCCGCTGGCCATGGAGATGGTCCGCGACATCGACGAGGAGACCGTCGACTTCCAGCCGAACTACGACGGTCGCGACATGGAGCCGACCGTCCTGCCGGCCCGCTTCCCCAACCTGCTGGTGAACGGCTCGACGGGCATTGCCGTCGGCATGGCCACCAACATCCCGACCCACAACATGCGCGAGGTCAACGACGCCGTGCAGTGGGCGTTGCAGCATCCGGAGGCCTCCGAGGAGGAGCTGCTGGAGGCCGCGATGGAGCGGATCAAGGGCCCGGACTTCCCGCTCGGTGCCCTGATCGTCGGCCGCAAGGGGATCGAGGAGGCCTACCGGACCGGCCGCGGTTCGGTCACGATGCGCGCCGTGATCGACATCGAGGAGGACGACAAGGGCCGTACGCAGCTCGTGGTCACCGAACTGCCGTACATGTGCAATCCGGACAACCTCGCGTTGAAGATCGCCGAACTGGTGCACAACGGCAAGCTCAACGGGATCGCCGACATCCGTGACGACAGCTCCGCCCGCACCGGCCAGCGCCTCGTCATCGTGCTGAAGCGTGACGCCCAGCCTCGCGTGGTGATGAACAACCTCTACAAGCACACCCAGCTGCAGGACACCTTCGGCTGCAACATGGTGGCGCTGGTCGACGAGGTCCCGCGGACGCTGCGCCTGGACCAGTTCATCTCGCACTGGATCACCCACCAGATCGAGGTCATCCGGCGTCGCACCGAGTACCGGCTGCGCAAGGCGGAGGAGCAGGCGCACATCTACCGCGCCCTGGTGAAGGCCCTCGACGCCCTCGACGAGGTCATCGCGCTGATCCGCCGCTCGCCGACGACGGAGGCCGCCCGGGAGGGTCTGAAGGACCTGCTGGAGATCGACGACGCGCAGGCCACCGCCATCCTCGACATGCAGCTGCGCCGGCTGGCGGCCCTGGAGCGGCAGAAGATCATCGATTCCCTCGAGGAGATCGAGGCCCGGATCGCCGACTACCGCGACATCCTGGCCAAGCCCGAGCGCCAGCGACAGATCATCGCCACCGAGCTACAGGAGATCGTCGACAAGTACGGCGACGAGCGGCGCACCCGGATCGTCTCCGCGGACGGCGACCTGTCCGACGAGGACCTGATCCCCGATGAGGACGTCATCGTCACCATCACCCACGGCGGCTACGCCAAGCGGACCCGCTCCGACCAGTACCGCGTGCAGAAGCGCGGTGGCAAGGGCGTCCGCGGGGCGACGCTGCGGGCGGACGACGAGGTCGCGCACCTCTTCGCGACCACCAACCACCAGTGGATCCTGTTCTTCACCAACATGGGACGCGTCTACCGGGCCAAGGCCTGGCAGCTCCCCGAGGCCAACCGGGACGCCAAGGGCGGGCACGTGGCCGGGCTGCTGAGCTTCCTGCCCGGCGAGACGATCGCGCAGGTGCTCGCCATCCCGTCGTACGAGGTGGCGGACTACCTGCTGCTCGCCACCCGCAAGGGGCTGGTGAAGAAGACCGTGCTGACGGCGTACGACTCGCCGCGGCAGGCCGGCGTGATCGCCATCAGCTTCCGTGACGAGGACGACGAGTTGATCGGCGCCGAGCTCGCGAAGGCCGAGGACGATGTCCTGCTGGTCTCCCGCAAGGGCCAGGCGATCCGCTTCCACGCCGACGACGAGCAGTTGCGTCCGATGGGCCGGGCCACTTCCGGCGTGACCGGGATGAAGTTCCGTGAGGGCGACGAACTGCTGGCGATGATGGTCGTCCGGCACGACTTCCCCGAGGACGACCGCTTCGTCTTCACGGTCACCGACGAGGGCTTCGCGAAGCGCTCCCGGGTCAGCGAGTACCGGCTGCAGGGCCGCGGTGGCCTGGGCATCAAGGCGATGAAGCTGAACTCCGAGCGGGGCAGCCTGGTGGGTGGCCTGATGGTCCAGGAGGGCGATGAGGTCATCGCCATCAAGAGCTCCGGTCAGGTGACACGGAGCGCTGTCAGCGAGGTCGCGGTCACCTCCCGTGACACTATGGGGGTGAAGTTCGTCGGTGTCTCCTCGAGCGACGCGGTGTCGATCATCGCGCTGAACCCGGAGAGTGCCGACGACGACACCGAGGTGCTCGACGAGGCCGAGCCTGAGGTGCCCGATGAGACGAGCGAGGAGTCCACCAGTGAGTGACGCCCGACCGGACGGCGACGTCGACGAGACCGTGCTGCGCTCCACCGAGGAGTTCTACGGCGACGCCGGAGTGCCCGAAGCGCCCGAAGCCCCGACCCCGCTACGCCGCCCCGCTCCGGAGCAGGCGATGTCGCACCGGACGCGCCGGGCGACGCTGCGGCTCAGCCACGTCGACCCGTGGTCGGTGATGAAGACGTCGTTCGTCTTCTCCATCGCCTTCGGGATCGCCGCGCTGATCCTGGTGCTGATCACCTGGACGGTGCTGTCCGTCTCGGGCGTCTTCGACCTGATCAACGAGCAGGTCGGCGCTCTGCTGATGTCGCCAGGGGAGAGCCAGACCTTCCGGATCCAGGACTACTTCGGCCTGTCCAAGACGTTGGGCCTGACGATCCTGCTGTCGGTGCTCAACGTGGTCATCCTGACGGCGATGTCGACCCTGATGGCCTTCCTCTACAACGTCGCCTGCCGCCTGATCGGCGGCCTCGAGGTCACCCTCGCCGAGGACTGACCCGCGACCCGCGCCAGGCGATGACCGCCCGGGTGACGATCCAGGCCAGGGTGATCAGCGCCAGGATGGTGTAGCTGTCGGCGGCGACGATCCGCCAGCCGTGCAGGTGCAGCTCCCGGCCGTTCTCGTGGGGGATGTGCCAGATCGCCTGCGAGACGGTCAGCAGGGCCCAGAGGGATCCGATGACGCGGGCGGCGATGTCGGTGCGGGCGGCCGTGACGAGCAGCAGCAGGATCGGCCAGGCCCAGACGAGGTGGTGGATCCACGACACCGGCGAGACGAGGATGGCGACCAGTTCGGTGCCCAGCATCGCCTCCGCCACGTGGCCCTGCCGCCACCGTACGGCCGAGCCACCGATGCCCACCACGATGGTGACCAGCGCCAGCACGGCCCAGGCCACCGAGGTGTGGCCGTCGCCGAGCAGACGGGACAGGGCGCCGGTGTAGGACTGGTTGCTCAGATAGGACGGCGTCCCGATCCGGCCGGAGTCGAAGATCGTGTGCGTCCAGTACGTCACCGATGAGTGCGGCAGGACCAGGAAGCCGAGCAGGATGGTGCCGATACCGGACAGCGGGGCGACGATCGCCGCCCGCTTCTGCCGGGTGGCGAGCAGCAGCAGCCAGAAGATGGCCGGGGTGAGCTTGATACCGGCGGCGATGCCGATCCCCACGCCCCGCCAGCGGCGCTCCTCGGGGCCATCAGGTCCTCCACGACGAGCCAGGCGAGCAGCAGGTTGACCTGCCCGAAGCCGAAGTTGGACACGATCGGATCCAGCAGCAGTGCCATCGGGGTCAGCAGGATCGCGATCGTGGCCGCCAGGTTCGGCTGGAGACGCCGCAGCACGAGGACGCTGATCCGGATCAGGGCCGCGCCACTGAGGGCGTACGTGGCGACGATCATCGCCTGCGGGGGCAGCAGCGCCAGCGGGGCGAACACCACCGCGGCGAACGGGGGATAGGTGAACGGCAGCCAGAAGTCCTTGAGGTCGTACAGGCTGGTCTGGCGGTGCCAGATGAACTCGCCGCCCATCCGGTAGACCTTGAGGTCGATCGGGTCATGCTGCGCGACGAAGGCCCAGAGTACGATCGTGAGCAGCACCGGGACGGCGGCCCACCACCATGACGGTATCGGGCGTGTGTCGCGCTCGGTCTGCATGGTGTTCCCCGTTTCTGGTCGGCGGCAGGGCACTGGAGCAGGTCCCGGGCCTCACTCTAGAGAACGGACCCTGGCCAGCACGATTCGACCACCGCCGCCGGGACTCCTCAGGGCGCGGGCGCGGGCGGTTCCTGGGCCTCGTACCGCTACGATCCCAGGAGTGGCATCCCCAGAACCCCAGCCCCCGCCCAGAAGTCCCGCCGCGCCGGCATCAGCACCGGTGTGATGTGGCTGGCAACGCGACTCGTCCTGCTGTTCCTCCTGGCAGGACCCGAGTCGATGGCCAGGGGCGACGCCACCTACTACTACCTCAAGGTGGCCGACCTGGCGAAGGTCGGATTGACGCACACCATGCCGGAGTACCCGACCCCGGTCGTCTGGTTGCTGCAGCTGCCCTCGCTGCTCGGCGGGTTCCAGATGGTCTACGTCAGGACGTTCGTCGCCCTCATGGTGCTGGTGGACCTGGCCCTCGCGATGTGGCTGTGGCTGCGGGGCCGGCGGAACGGAACCTTCGCCGCGGCCAACTTCTGGACCTGGTTCATCTTCCTGATCGGGCCGCTGGTCTTCGCCCGGTTCGACATCATCCCCGCCTTCCTCGCCGCGGCGGCACTCCTGCTGCTCGCGCGCTTCCCCGCGGTCTCGGGTGGCCTGGTCGCGCTGGGGGCGGCGATCAAGCTCTGGCCCGCGGCGCTGATCGCCGGTCTGCTGGGACAGCGGCACGGCCGATGGGCGCTCTGGCTCGGCTTCGGGGTCACCGGAATCGTCCTGGTCGCGGCCAGCGTGATGACCGCCGGCTGGCACCGTCTGCTGTCCCCGGTGGTGTGGCAGAAGGAGCGTGGCCTCCAGATCGAGTCGGTCTGGGCCACCCCGGCGATGCTGAACGCCCTGGTCCACCCCGGCCGGTACAAGATCCACGTGTCGTCGTTCAATGCCTGGGAGATCCTCGGTCAGGGCGTGTCGCTGCTGCTGTTGGCCTCGACCGTCGCGACCCTCATCGGAGGCCTGGCGATCCTCGCCCTCGGTGTGCGGGCCTGGCGTTCCCGCGGGCACGACCTGTACGCAGGAGCGATGGTGATGACCACGGTGATCGCCATCATGATCACCACGAACAAGACCCTCAGCCCGCAGTACCTGGTGTGGCTGGGCGGACCGTTGGCCGTCCTCCTGCTCGTGCGGCCGGGTCGACTCCCGGTGGCGGACCGCCTGCTGGTGGCGCTCGCCCTCCTGATGGGTGTGTTGACCCAGCTGATCTTCCCGATCTTCTACGAGGTGCTGAACGTCCTCCAGCCGAGCGTGGGCCACACCCTGATGACTCTTGACCTGGCGATCAGGAACCTGGCGCTGGTCGTCTTCACTGTGCTGTCCTTCGTCCGGGCCTGGGTCCTGGTCGGCGCCTCCGCGCCTGCCTCCGTACGGGTCGGATCCGGACGTCCGCCCCTGCCTGCGGTGGGGTCCGACGACGTGCTCCCGGACACCGTACGGTAGGGCAGCGGGCCGATTTTGCGTGCCGCTGGGCATGCGCTAATGTTTGTCCTCGGCGCGGCAAGCAGGAGCGCCGAACGGGCCCATAGCTCAGGTGGTTAGAGCGCTGTCCTGATAAGACAGAGGTCGCTGGTTCAAGTCCAGCTGGGCCCACCGTCAACCTTGTGCCCCTCCGTGCGCGGGTGCCGCCCGTCAGGGGTCGTGTCGCCGCGAACGATGATGGATAGGGGCGCACCCCGGCTCCGCTACCCATCATCCTCCGCGCGTTCTCGTGATGATTCCGGTCAGGTCATCCCGGTGAATCAATCCATCCCGAAGGAATGTCCTCAGGCTTTCGGCGGCGTTCCTTCAGCATTGGACACGACAGCATCGATCTGAATCAAAGCACCGTCGGGCAGAGCTGATACGCCCACAATTCGCCGGGCCGGAATCCCGCCGGGGAAGAATGTGGCGTACGCCTGGTCGACCTCCGGCATATCGGCGAGGTCGGTGAGGAAGATGTTCACCTTGACGACATCGTCCAGGGAATGGTCGATCTCCTCAAGAACGGCCTTCAGGTTGTCGAGGCACCGCTCCGTCTGCTTCTTGATGCCCCCACCACGAGTTCACCCGAGGTCGGATCGACGGGCAGTTGCGCCGAGAGGTTGTTGTAATGCGAGAAAGCCACCGTCTGCGTGGCCAGCGGATGCCTGGGGGCCCGGTCGGTATTGTTGGCCTCGATGATGAGGCCATGCCGGTCCTCAACTTCCTGCGGGGGCGTTCCGTCACCGTGCGAAACGACGGCTTCCATCTGGACCAAGGCATTCATCGGTAGTGCCGTACAGGCAATGGTGGTGCGGGCGGGAAGATAGCCGACCGCCCGGGCGATTCCGGAGTCCGGGAAGAACGTCGAGTAGACCTCATCCACGCACTCGATATCCGAAAGCCTCGTCAGGAAGATGTTGATCTTCACGATGTCGTCGATGGGAACGTCGATGCTCTCCAGGATCGCCTTGATGTTCTTGAGGCACTGGGCGGCCTGCTCCCTGACGCCGCCGGCCACCAGCTGGCCCGTGCGCGGATCGATGGGGAGTTGGGCGGAGATGTTGTTGTAGTGGGAGAAGGCCACGGTCTGGGTCGACAGCGGACTGACCGGGGCATTGTCGGTGTTCTTGGCGATCTTGACCAGGTCGCCCGCCTGGGGCGCATCCGGAATCGTCCCCTTACCGTTCGAGACGACTGCCTCGATCTGCACCAGAGCATTCATGGGCACAGCGGAGACCGCCACCGTCGTCCGGGTGGGAACATAGTTCGGGAAATAGGTCCGGTACACCTCGTCCACAGCGTCGAGGTCGGCGATGTCCTTGAGAAATACGGTGATCCGCACGACGTCGTCCAGAACGTGGTCGATGCTCTCAACAATTGCCTTGATGTTCTTGAAGCACTGATCGGCCTGTTCTTTCACTCCGCCGAGCACGAGTTCACCTGTCGTCGGATCCACGGGCAATTGAGCGGAAAGATGGTTGTAATGCGAGAACGCTACCGTCTGCGAGGACGTGCCGGCGCCCCCTGGCGCATTGTCCGTATTTCTCGCCAGAACCGCATTGTAGGCACTCATTAAGCAACTCCTCCTTGAGTCGGTGCGACGAAGCAGAATTGTTCGCCACTCGGTGGGGTGGGAGTCTAGGTGGCGGCGGACGCGGAGGTCCAGCAAGGGAGAAGCCACTCGGGCCTGATGGGTGATGATCGATGGGGCTGCCGGGAAGTGAGTCGCTGGGGCGCTGGTCGACCTCATCGGCGGATTCCGGCCCCGAAGAATTGGCTCCGGGACGAACCACCTTTCGCCGCCCCGGTCAGCTGGGCGGTGGTCACCGGGTCGCTGGCCGATGCGCGGCGTCAGGCTGTCCGCGGGGACGAGGAGGGGCGAGCTGCCGGCCGGGTCGACCGAGCTGGTGCAGGGTGGGCGAGGGGCAGCGCTGTCGTCCGGGTCGGGACACGGGGGCCACGCCGACGTCGCCGGCTCACCTGGTCGCCGTCAGGTCGTCAATGTGACGAAGATCATGCGCGCCAGGGGTGGCCGTCGGGGGTCCTGAGCGGCCCCGACGGGTGGCGGAGCGGTGTCTCGCCCCCCGGTCAGGCGGTCCCTCCAGCTCACGATTCCCCTAAGGCTCCGAAGAGTCGATTGCGAACGGATCGAGCACGGTGTACATAAATGGAAGTTCGCTTCCATATTGCGAAAGAATTAGCGAAATCAGGATGCTCCCCAGGTCCGCTTCAATGCCGTGGCGAGGCCTTCAGATGAGCCTGGATCGAAGGCCGAACGGCGGTGAAGCGAGGGTCGGTCAACAGCGTCCGCTTCACGAACGGGAAGCCACTCTTCAGCAGGGCCTGCCAGCCGGCCAGCACCGCGTCGGCCTCCCGGGGGAGCCCCAGATCCGCCTGGTCCCAGCCGACCTCTGTCGTCCAGCCGTGGTCGGCGACCAGGTGGCTCAGGCCGAACTCGTACGTACGGATCACGTGCGTCTTCGACGGCTGCGGGCCGACACCGGCGAAGAAATCCCGCAGGGGCGGCTCGGCGAGCAGCCCCCGGAGAACGCCAGCAGGTAACTCTGCAGGTGATCGATCGGATGGTGGTTCATCGTGGCGGCCCAGACCCGGGCGGTGCTGTCCTCGAACGGGCGGCTCAGCTCAGCCACAGCCACGCCGCCAGGAAGAAGCCGCCGCCCGCGACGACCGCCCGCAGCACCTGCTCCGGGATGAGTCGTTGGATCACCGGCCCGACGTTGCCTCCGACCAGGCAGCCCAGGCCGAGCGCGATCGCCGCCGCCCAGTTCACCGGACCGTACGCGATGAAGATCACCGAGGCGACAAGGTTGCTGACGCCCAGCAGCAGGCTCTTGACCACCATCGCCCGGGTGAAGAGCTCCGAGGTCGCGATCAGCGTGAGGGCCAGGTACATCACCCCTGCGCCCGCACCGAAGTAGCCGCCGTAGCAGCAGACCAGGAACAGGCCGACCCAGTAGAGCACCGGGTTGGGGTCCTCCCCCCGCATCCGGCTGATCCGTGGACTGAGGAGCAGCAGGACCGAGGCCAGTACGATCAGCCACGGCACGATGGCGGTGAAACTCGACTCGCCGGCGACCAGCAGCAGGGTTCCGCCCAGCCCACCGCCGACCGCCGACACCGCCAGTTGGGCCGCGAGGGTCCGGCGGCTGCCACCGGTGACCGTACGCATCGCGCGAGCGGTGGAGCCGACGCCGACGCCGACCAGGCCCAGGGTGTTGGAGACGTTCGCGGCGACGGGCGACAGACCCGCGGCCAGCAGGACGGGGTAGCTCACCAGCGAGGCCAGCCCGGTCAGGTAGCCGACGATGCCGGTGCCGACGCCCGCGAGTGCGATGAGCGCCAGCGTCCCGATGTCCAGCCCGAGGATCTCGATCCCGCCCATCCGCCGCCCTTCTCCGTCCCAGCAACGGAGCCTAGTCCGGGGCTCGGACGGATCGTGGTCAGTCGTGCCGCTTCAGGTCGGCCACAGCGGGCCCTTCGAGGATCGTTCCGTCCGCGGCGAAGCGCGAGCCGTGCAGGGGACAGTCCCAGGACTTCTCGGCGTCGTTCCAACCGAGCACGCCGCCCGCATGCGTACAGACCGCCGAGACCCGGCAGGTCACCCCGTCCACCGTCGACACCCCCTCGGGCAAGCCGTGGTGTCCGCGTCCGACGGCACCCGCGCCCTCGGCCGGCGCGGCGTCGGGGAGGCTGCCCATCTCCGCCTGCATCCAGTCCTTCGTCGCCTCCACGGCCACGCTCGCATTGGCGCTCACCGCGCTCATCACCGCGGCGGGCCGGGTGACCCGATGCCGGAGGGTGTCCGCCCACGGCATCGAGCCGCCCAGGATCTCCTCGGCGAGGTGCAGGGCCGCCGCGATCGCATTGGTCATGCCCCACTTGTCATAGCCGGTCGCCACGTAGATGTGGCCGCCGCCGCGCGGCATCAGGCCGACGAAGGGGACGCGGTTGACGGAACGGTAGTCCTGCGCCGACCACGCGTGCACGCGCTCGGCGCCGGGGAAGTGCTCCTGGGTCCAGGCCTCGAGGTCCGCCACCGCCCCCGACGTGTCGGAGGACCGGCCGGTGAGGTGCCCGTTGCCGCCGACCATCAGCAGCTCATCGCCGTCGACGGCCACGGTCCGCAAGGATCGGGTCGGCTGGTCGGCGGACAGGTACATCCCCTGCGGGATCGACGCCGGCGACCCGGGCACCCGGAAGGTCGTGGCGTACGAACGGTGCGGGATCAGCTTCGCGAAGTAGGCGCCACGGTCCAGGATCGGGGTTCCTGTCGCCAGCACCACCCGATCCGCCGTCATCCGGCCCGCCGTGGTCGTGATCTGGACCGGAGTCGACGAATCGGCGGCGGTGACCCGGACGCCCTCCACGACCGCCCCTCCGTGAGCGATCAACTCGGCCTGCAACATGTCGAGCACGCGCAGCGGGTGGAGTTGCACCTGGTCCGGCAGGGTGAGCGCGCCGAGGACGGGGAACGGTAGGTCGGTCGTGTCCGTCCACTCCGCCGCGAGGCCGGCCGTCCGGCTCGCCTCCTGTTCGGCCCTGAGCTTGCGGAGTCCGTCCTCCGTCGTGGCGTACGTGACAGCCCGGCGCCGTTCGTACGGCACGCCGCGGTCGTCCATGAGCCGCACCAGGAAGGCCTGCCCTTCCCGGTTGCCCTCGACGTAGGCCCGTGCCACCTCCGCGGACTGGTGGCTCAGGATCCCGGACAGGGTCAGTCCCTGGAGGAGGGACAGCTTGCCGGTCGTCCGCCCCGTGGTCACCGCGCCGACCGTGCGCGCCTCCAGCACCACGACCTGGTAGCCGGCCCGGGCGAGCAGGACGGCGGTGGCCAGGCCGGTGAGCCCGGCGCCCGCGACGACGGTGTCGGCGTGCGACCCGTCCTCGAAGACATCGGTCGAGCGGGACGAGGGATGGGTGGCGAACCAGACCGATTCCATGGATCCATCTTGTCCCGCCGCCTCGTGGATGTGAAGCACATCACACGGTCAACCGCCGCCGGGGGTGGAGTCACTCCGTGGGCAGCGACTCTGTCCGCTTCGGGCGCGGGTTGTTGACGTAGGCGTAGTAGACCCCGATGAGGATGCCGCCGCCGATGAAGTTCCCGATCAGCGCGATCACGACGTTGCCGATCGCCGCGGCGACGTCGATGCCCTGACTGAGACCGACGATGAGGAAGAAGACGGTGTTCGCGACCGAGTGCTCCAGCCCGAGGAACGCGAAGACGAACACGGCGGAGACCATCGTGAGCGTCATCGTGATGGAGTCCTTGACGAAGCCGTTGTAGACCAGCAGCATCGCGACGTTGATGACGAAGTTGCACAGGATCGCGCGGACGAACAGGTCCCCGATGCCGGCGGCGGTGCTCAGGTAGCCGAGCTTCACCTCGGCGGCGTGGGCCATCTGGGTGGCCACGGCCCCGGAGGCCAGGGTCGAGTACCTCAGCAGGAGGGCGAGCACCAAGCCTCCCACAGCGTTGCCGAGGAGGCAGAGCCCGAGCAGGTGCAGGGCCCGCCGCGTCGTCGTACGCCGGTGATAGTGCGCGATGCTCACCACCATCATGTTGGAGGTGAGGAGTTCGGACTTGGTGAAGAAGATGAAGACGAGCGCCCAGCCGAAGATGAAGGAGCCGAGCAGCTTCCCGAAGCCGGCCAGGGTGACACCCCCCACCTGCACGGAGGCGAACGTGGCCACGGTCGCGTGGTAGGCGACGTAGAACAGTCCGATGAGGAAGCCGGCCATCGCCGCCCGCTGCAGGTAGCGCACGGTGATCCGGCTGGACATGTGCCCCTTGGTCTCCGCGGCCTCGAGCGTGTTCTCGATGAACACGCGGCCGGGGTACAGGCGGTCGGCGGTGATCTCCACACCGTTAGTTTGTCAATATAAATATCTATTTGTCAATACAAAGTTCGACAGACCTGTTCCGCCCGTCCGGGGCCCGACGAGGGGAGGATGGGGTCATGACCTATGACGTCGTCCGCCTGACCGTCGACGAGCGCCACACGCAGTTGGTGAAGAAGAGCGTCGGTCCGGTGCTGCTGCAGTTCCGTGCGTACGCGATGATGCCGCCGGAGGAGCGCCCGGTCGGCCACGACCAGTTCTACATGATGTGGATGGACCTGGACCGGCGCAGTGTTCCGGTGCCGGCGGTGATCCGGGCCGCCCTGGCGCCGGCGACGGCCCACGCGATGACCGCCCGGGTCTTCGGACACGGCGCCGACCAGGTGCCGGGCCGGCTCGGCTGGTGGCGGGCGGCCGACCTGATCGGCTCCCAGAAGGCCTTCGAGGCGCGGGTGACCGCCCGGTTGGCCTGGCTGGTCGACGAGGACATGGGCGCCTTCCTCCGCTGGGACGCCCCCGATCCCGAGGAGTTGGCGCGGCTCGAGCCGGCGGTCGACCCCATCGACGCCGTGGGCCGCTGGGTCTTCGACCGGTTCACGCTGACCGATCAGGCGTCCTGGGCACCGACCAGCCGGGACCTGGAGGCCGCGCCGGACCCGTCGATCCGCCGGCGCCTGATCGACCTGCGGACCGACCCCGGTGCGGCGGAGCCACCCACGCTGCTCGAGGAACTGTCCCGAGCCCGGCACCTGATCGCCGCGGGCCAGCGGGTGGAGGCGGCGTCCCTGCTGTCGGCGCTGATCACCGTGCGGCCCTTCGATCCCGAGATCCTCACCGAACTCGCCCATGCGGTCGACGATCCGGAGCATGCGGCGCTGCTGACACGCCGGGCGGCAAGCTATCGCGCGGTGGGTGACCCCGCCGTATGGTAATGGTCAGACCAATGATTGAATAGACTCATGGCTCCCACTGCTGGTAACAGGATTCTGCTCGTCGGCGCTGGCGACGTCGGCGCAGCGTACGCGTACGCGCTCGTCAACCAGGGCATCACCCACGATCTCGCGATCATCGACCTCAACGAGACCAAGGCACGCGGCGAGGTCGAGGACCTCAACCACGGCGTCGTCTGGGCACCCTCCCCGACCAACGTCCGCTTCGGCTCGTACGAGGCCGACTCGGCCGGTGCGGCCCTGCTGGTCATCACCGCCGGTGCCGCCCAGAAGCCGGGTGAGACCCGCCTCGAGCTGGTCGACAAGAACCTGAAGATCACCGGCGGCATCATCAAGAACTGCATCGACAACGGGTTCAAGGGCATCATCCTGATGGCCACCAACCCGGTCGACGTCCTCTCGTACGCCGCCTGGAAGACCTCCGGGCTGCCGAGTAACCAGGTGGTCGGCTCCGGCACCACCCTCGACTCCGCGCGGTTCCGCTACCTGCTGGGCCAGCTCTACGATGTCGCGCCGATGAGCGTGCACGCCACCGTCGTCGGCGAGCACGGGGACTCGGAGCTGCCCGCCCTCTCCAGCGCGACCATCGCCGGGGTCCCGATCGCCGACGAGCTCGCTCGCCACCCGGAGCGCCGGCTGGAGATCGAGGAGGCCTTCTACGTGACGGTCACCTCCGCCCAGCGCATCATCAAGGCCAAGGGGTCGACGTCGTTCGGCATCGGCATGGCCCTGGCCCGGATCAGCCGCGCCATCCTCGAGGACCAGCACGTCGCGCTGCCGGTGTCGACCCTGCTCAGCGGCGAGTACGGCCAGCAGGACGTCTACATGGGCACCCCCGCCGTGCTCGGCCGGGGTGGTGTCGAGCGGGTCGTGCAGATCCCGCTGAGCGAGGACGAGCAGAAGCGGTTCTCCGACAGCGGCGCGGCCCTGCACGCCGTCCAGGATCCCTACTTCCAGAGCTCCGACAACAGCTGAAGGCTGCGGAGGCGGACCTGCGGGTCGTGGGCGTACGTGACCACGACGAGCTCGTCCGCCTCGGTCGTCGCGACCAGCGCGTCGAGTTGACGGCGCACCGTCTGCGGGGAGCCGACGGCCCGGCAGGCGAGCATGCCCTGGGCGGCCCGCCAGCCGGCGTCGTGCGGCAGCTCGGCGCGCGGCGGCTGGAGCGGGCGGCGAGCCCCGGTGGCGTTGCCGACCGACATCTGCACGTGGGTCGAGTACTGGTACTCGGCCTCCTCGTCGGTGTCCGCGACGAGGACCGACACCCCGACCATGGCGTACGGTGCCTCGAGCCGCGCCGTGGGGGAGTCGGTCGAGAAGGCGTGCCGGTAGACCGACAGCGCCTCGTACAGCTCGTCGGGGGCGAAGTGCGAGGCGACGGCGAACGGCAGTCCGAGCTGGCCGGCGATCGAGGCGCCGTTGGTGGTCGACCCGAGGACCCAGATCGGCACCTCGGTCCCGGCCGCCACGACCGAGGAGACCCCGCGCGGTGACTCGCCGGCGCCGAACCACGCCTGCAGCTCGTAGATCTGGTCGGCGAAGGACTGCGCGTCCGATGCTCCGCGGCGAAGCAGCCGGGCGGTCATCGGGTCCGTGCCCGGCGCCCGGCCGAGCCCCAGGTCGACCCGGTCACCGTGCAATTGCGCCAGCGTGCCGAACTGCTCGGCGACCGTCAGCGGCGCGTGGTTCGGCAGCATGACGCCACCCGATCCCACCCGCAGTCTGCTCGTCATCGCCAGCGCGTGCTCGATCAGCAGGGCCGTGGCCGAACTGGCGAAGGTCGGGGAGTTGTGGTGCTCGGCGAACCAGTAGCGGTGATATCCGCTCTCCTCGGCGAGCCGGACCGCGGCGTACGTGGCCTCCAACGCCTCCCGGACACCGGTCCCCTCGGAGACGGGGACGAGGTCAAGGATCGAGAGGGGTACGGGCGTCATGCCCCGATCGTACGTGCCCGCGGCCAGCCGCCCCGGAACGCCGAGCGGGGATGGATGGGGTTGGGGCCGAAGGTCCCCAGGGCCGTACGTTTCGCGGCGGCCACCAAGGCCTCGCGATGGGCCTGGGCCAGTTCCCCGGCCTCGCGCTCGGCCTGGGCCTCGCGGATCGCGACCTCCAACCGGCGTCGGATCGGCTCCGGCATCGGCGGGACGGTCGAGCGATGCAGCAGTTCATCCATCCGGTCGTCCCACTCCGTGCTAGCCGCGTTGGTGTCCTCGAGCGGGCCGTCGGCCTGCTCCTGCGGGTCGTCACTCACCACGCCTCCTGAGGTCCGAAGACCATGTTGTCCCGTGCGATGTACCCCCGTACGCTCCGCAGCCCGGTGTCTGACTCGTTCTATTCTGACTCATCCCGGGGTCGCAAGGTCGCGCAACAGGACGGCCAATCGAGCCCTTCCGCGCGAGCACCGCGACTTGATCGTGCCGGGTGCACAGCCGAGCATCGCGGCCGCCTCCTCGACACTGAAACCCTCCATGTCGACCAGGATGAGCGCGGCGCGCTGGTCCGGGTTGATCTGCGCCAGCGCTTGGGTGACCGCGTCCGCCAGGATCTCCCCTGCGGTGTCGTCCGGCGGGTCGGCCGGCATGCGTTCGGGGTCCAGCGGCGCGGTGGGGCGACGCTTGAGGTAACGGATCCGGTCCAGGCAGGCGTTGATCACGATCCGATGCAGCCAGGTGGAGACGCGGGCATCACCACGGAAGGTGTGGGCCCGCCGGAAGGCACGCAGGTAGGCGTCCTGGAGGGCGTCGGCCGCATCCTCGGGATCACCCAGAGTCCGTACGGCCACCGACCACAGTCGGTCCTGGTGACGGCCGATGAGCACCGAGAAGGCCAACGGGTCGCCACTGACATGGGCCGCCAACAACTCCTCGTCGGTGGCCTCCACCGGCGACCGGCTCATGGTCTCACCTGCACCTCGTAGACCCCCCACGGAACTGGCCGCCCCCGTCCGTGGGGAGCGACGTCAGGTAGATCATCACATAGCGCGTCGTGACCGGGCTGCTCGTGGTCAGGTCCACGGTGCCGCTCGCGCCACTGGCCGAGGCGACGGCTCGCCACGACTTCTCGGTGTCCATCGGCGCCGAGGTGACGGCGGCGTTCTTCGGGACCCGCATCTCCAGGTTCGTCCCGTTGCCGGCGAGCTGGACCTTCGCCGTCCGTACGTCGCGGGGGCGGCCGAGGTCGAGGACCAGGCCGACGCCGGGCTTCAGCTTGCCGAAGCGGGCGTCCCCGACGTACGACATCGTCTGCCACTGGGTGTTCGGGTCACCGTCGGCGGCGTACTGCGCGCTTCGGTCGTTCTCCTCGTTGTTGCCGCCGTCGGCCGCCGGGTCGAAGGTCGACACGCCGGTGATCTGCCACGGGCCCGCGTCTGTGGACCGGGACGGGGTGGGCGAGGTGGACGCGCTGCTCGCGCCGGTACGCGGCTGACCGGATCCGCCGGAGCGGAGGGCGACGCCGATCAGGCCGACGACGATGGCCAGTGCCACGACGACGAGGAGGGCGACCACCCAGCCGCGCCGCGGGGTCTGGCGGGGGACGACCTTCAGCGGCCGGTGCGAGGGCTCCGGGGGCACCGCGGCGGTCGTGGGGGCCGGCGGATGGGCCGGGACGGCGGGCTGTTCCCGGGTGGCGTCGAGCGACAGCGTGCCCTGGGAGCTGCGGACCCGCTGCTCGAGCCGGTAGGAGGCATCCGTGACGCCGAGGACGTTCGACAGGGCGGCCACCACCCCGGCGGCGGTGGCGATGCCCGGCTTGCCGGCGACGTTCTCCATCATCGGGCTCACCCCGCCGATCACCTGCTGGCAGAGGCGATCCAGAGCCGGCGGGACGTCGGTGCGGACCCGTCGCGGGGACGGCCACATCCCGCCCCGGGTGGGCGCCGACGGCAGGCCGGGCAGCGTGCCGCCCGGCCACATCCCGGTGAGGCAGGCGTAGAGCAGCCGTCCGAGGGCGAGGACGTCGGTGCGTTCGGCGCCGTCGACCCTGGTCTCGCGCTCGTCGCCGGGCAACAGGGCCTCGTCGATCTGGAAGCCGAGGATCTTCACGTTGCCGGTGTCGGTGACCATCACGGCATCGGGGTCGAGCCGCTGGTGGAAGAGACCCTGGGCGTGCACCGTCGTCATCGCATCGGCGATCTCGCGCACCAGCCAGGCGGACTCGGTGCCCGACAGCGGCCCGTGGGCCAGCAGCTTGGTCAGGGTCTGGCCGGGGGCGTACTCCCGGACCACGTACGGCTCGTCCCCGTCGTCGGAGAAGTCGAGGATCCGGACGAACCGGGCGTCGGTGACCTGGGCGGCCCGACGGGCCGCGGCGAGGAGGAGTGGGCTGCGCGGGTCGTCGGCGGGGAAGAACTGGCAGACGACCCAGCGCTTCAGGGTGAGGTCGGTGGCCCGCCAGAGGTCCTGGCGGCGGGCGTCGAGGGCGTCCTCGAGGCGGAAGCGTCCACCGAGCAGCCGGCCGGCGGCGTACGCGGGCGCGCCGAGCGGCCGGGTGTACTCGTCATCGGCACTGAACGTGACCGCCGTCCCGTCCTGCGGATCGTCGTCCCCGGGGATCTCCGGCACGGCGTCCTCCTCCTGCTGCCCGGGCGGGTTCGTCGGCGGGGTGCCGGATCGGCCGCTCCGGCGAAGGAGCGCGGCCAGCACCTCCTCGACCTCCTCGATCTGCAGCCTACGTGCCAGGAAGGCGAATGTCCCGAGGGCGACGGCTGCGCCGGCAGCCAGGGAGACCAGCAGCAGCAACTGGCCGTGACCGCCGGTGTAGTGCACGATCAGCCAGGCCAGCAGCGCCCCCGGGGCGGTGGCCACCGTGAGCCGGACGATGTGACGCGCCACCGCACCGAAGTGGAAGTCCGGCAACCGGCGCCGCAGCAGGGGGACGGCGATGCCGAGGCCCACCACGTACGCCAGGGCGTACGCTCCGCCCAGCCCGGCCGCCACCCAGCCGGGGGCGTGCCAGGGGATGACGAGCGCGATGGCCAGCACGATGTTGGTGGCGACGATGGTGCTCTGGACGAGGAAGGGCGTCCGGGTGTCCTCCAGGGAGTAGAACGACCGGATGACCAGGTAGTGCAGGCTGTACGGCACCAGACCGAGGGCCATCACCATCAGGGTCCGGCCGATGAAGTCGGCGTCCTTCGCGCCGGCGCCGTTGCCGAAGAGCAGCTGGCTCACCGGGAACCCGAGGGCGAACAGCGCGATTGCGCTCGGCACGATGATCGCCAGTGCCGTCCGCATGGTCCGGGTCGACTCCTCGGCGACACCGCGCAGGTCACCGTCGGCGGCGAGCCGGGAGCTGCTCGTCATCATCTGGGTGGCCAGCGACAGGGTGATCAGGGAGTGCGGCACGATCCAGATCAGCGACGCCGTCTGGTACGCGGTGATGCCGGCACCCTCACCGGTGCCGCCGAGCACGGCCGTCGATCCCAGCCGGTTGACGACGAAGATCGCCAGTTGGTTGACCAGCACGAAGTAGAGGGTCCACTGCGCCAGCCGGAAGGTGTGGCCGAGCCCGGCGCCGCGTAGGTCCCAGCGGGGCCGGTAGCGCAGCCCGGCACGGCGCAGGAACGGCACCAGGATGAAGAACTGGGCGGCGATCCCCAGGGTCGAGCCGAGGCCGAGCAGCAGCACCTCGGACAGGGTGAACGGCGACCCGTGCGAGCTGCCCCACAGGCCCAGGTAGAGCCCGAAGACGCCGATGGAGATGACGTTGTTGGCGATCGGTGCCCACATGTAGGGGATGTAGATCTGGCGGGCGTTGAGCACCTGGCCGACGAGCACCGTGGCGCCGTAGAAGAAGATCTCCGGCAGGCAGAGGTAGGCGAGGGTGACCATGTTGCCCCAGTAGGGCGCCATCGCCGGCTCCCGCCAGCCCTCCGCGGTGTAGAGCGTCATCACCCACGGGGCGGCGACGGTGACGAGGATCGTCATCACCGCGAGCGCCGCGAGGAAGGCGGTCATGATGCGATTGATGTACGCCTCGCCGCCGTCCTCGTCCTCGTCCATCGCCCGGACGATCTGCGGCACCAGGACAGCGTTCATCACGCCGCCGGCGAGGAGGATGTAGAGGCTGTTGGGGATGGTGTTGGCGAGGTTGAACGCCTCGGCCGGCCGGGTGCCGTTGCCGAGCACGATGGCGATCAGCGCGGCGCGGACGAACCCCAGCACCCGTGAGGCGAGGGTGCCCCGGCCATCAGGACAGTGGTGGACATCACGGAGCGGCGCCCGCTCATGCGCGGCTCCGTTCGGCGCGGACCTGTTTGATCCGCAGCACCGTGGTGCCGATCACGACGAGTCCCGACACGATCATCAGAATCCATCCGACCCTTCCGGCCTGTGTGGCCTGTACGTCGATCTCCACCGGGATGCCGATGTCGGTCCCCGAGGGAGTGGTGAGTTGGGCCACGACGGTGTAGCTGCCGTTCGCCGCCACCCGCGGGACGGCGACGACGCCGATCGCCTCACCCGCGCCGATGGTGCGGATGTCGACCGGGGCGACGTGCAGGCGTTCGGCGTTCTCCGACTCGAACTGGAGCCGGACCGACACCGGGACGTCGAGATGGTTCGTCACGGTGACGGGGAACTGGGTGTCCTGCCGGGCGGTGAGCAGGACCGGACGGGCGCTGATCGCCACGGCGTCGCCGTCGGTGATGCGGCGGACCTGGGCCTGCTGGCGATCACGATACGTGTCGTACGACGCCGAGGTGGAGCCGGTCCCGGTGGAGGCGCTGCCCGCCGACCACTGGTTGGAGGCCACCGAGGCGACGGCGCGCCAGGTGAGGTCCGCGGCGACCTGGGGGTCGGCGAACATGCTGGCCAGCCCGATGGTGGCGTTGGCGGCACGAGCGATGTCCTTGGCCTGGTCGCTGGTCGTCGACTGGGGATCGTGCAGGATCGCGTCGGACACCGTCGCGGCACCGCCCTCGAGCAGGGAGGCGAAGGACGTGCGCGGCGACGTGTCCAGGTCGTCGGCGTGCGCCGTCGTGGCGTCCGTGACCAGGCGCACCTGCGCGGGCCGGCCCGCCAGCGTGTCGAGGTAGGCGATGGAGGTGAGGGCCTGCCGCTGCTGGGCATCGGTGCCGGCGGCGTCCGGTCCGGGGGTGAGGGCGCGGGCATCGTACGTGACGACGGTGGGCCCCTCACTGGTCGACCAATGGGTCGGGGTGGTGCTGCCGGCGGTGATGTCGGACCCGTCGGTCGGCTGGGCGGCGAGGACGACCGGCGGCCTGCTGGTGCCGCTGGAGGGGGTCGGCGAGCTCGTGGCGGGGCTCGTGGTGGCGGTCGTGGCCCCGGGGGTCGGCGTGGGGGTGGGGCCCGACGAGGTGGTGCCGGTCAGGGTGGCCAGACCACGGCGGGTGAGCAGACCCCCGGCCGGCAGCACGACGACGGGGAGGTTGGCCACGTCGGCCGGCAGCGTCGCCGGGTCGAGGGCGGCATGGACGACGTCGGCGTGGTTGAGGCCACCGAGCAGGTCGATGTCGGGGGTGGCGTACGGCAGGCGGTAGCCAGGGGTGGAGAGGGTGTCGAAGTACTGCAGCCACGTCGCGGCGTTGGCGTCGCCGGTGCCCTTGGCGCCGCCGCTCAGCGTGTAGCCCTTGGCCATGTCCTGCAGGGCGATGATCAGGGCCGGGTCGATCAGGTGTGTCCGTCCCCCCGTCGCGGCGGCCCGGACCAGGGTGTCGAGGCGGCCGCCGGGGGCGATCTCCTGGGCCAGGTGGTCGTCGGAGAAGATCCCGGGCGAGATCCGCGAGGGGGCCGAGCTGAGCACCACCACCGAGACGACGCGAGGCTGCCCCGTCTGTGGGCCGAGGTCCTGCGGCAGCCAGGCGCGGGCGCGGCCGAGGGTGGTGTTGCCCGAACCGTACGATCCGCGGACCTGGACCCCGATCATGGTCACGCCGTCCCGGGCGGGGATCCCCAGCGCGGAGAGCGGGGCCGAGACGGTGAAGGCGCTCTGCTGCCCGGGGGTGAGGGTGAGGGTGTCGCCGGTGCCGAGGTTGGCGTACTTGTCGACGTAGCGGGCGCCGACCGGGCCCTCGGCGGTGTCGAGCTCCGCCCGCGTGGTGCGGACCACTTCGTCGCGCCAGAGATAGGCCTGGAGCCCGGTGAGGGTGGTGCCGCTGGTGTTGGTCACCGTGCCGCTCAGGGTGACGGTGTCATTGCTGGCGGTGACCTTCGGAGTGATCGCGGTGAGGTCGATCCGGACCCGATCCTCCGCCCGGGCGGGCGTGGTGGCCCCCAGGACGACCGTCAGGCAGGCCAGCAGGAGGGCGGTGAGCAGCGCGGCGACGCCGAGGATCCGGCGGCCGGAATGGCGGCGCCGGGTCGGCAGCGGGCAGGGGCTCACTCCGCCATCGTACGGGCGGGCCCGGGTAGACTCGGTCAGCGTGCCTTCCCTGACCCAAGCCCAGGACAACGCCGTGACCGAGTTGATGCGGATCGCGCCCGTCATCGACCGGCTCGGTGAGGTCTTCGCCTCGGCGGGCCACCAGCTCTACCTGGTCGGCGGTTCGGTGCGCGATGCGCTGCTCGGCCGACTGGGCCATGACCTCGACTTCACCACCTCGGCCCGGCCCGACGACATCGAGCGGCTGCTGAAGAAGGTGTCGCGCGAGGTGTGGGACATCGGCAAGGCGTTCGGCACCATCGGGTGCAACGTCGACGGCGGCTGGGTGGTCGAGGTCACCACCTTCCGCGCGGACACCTACCGGTCCGACTCGCGCAAGCCGCAGGTCGCCTTCGGCGACACGCTCGAGGGTGACCTGGTGCGGCGGGACTTCACCGTCAACGCGATGGCGGTGGACGTCGCGACCAAGCGGTTCGTCGATCCGTTCGGCGGCCTGGCCGACCTCGAGAAGGAGGTCATCCGTACGCCCGGTACGCCGGAGCAGTCCTTCTCCGATGATCCGCTGCGGATGATGCGGGCCGCCAGGTTCACCTCCCAGCTCGGTTTCGTGCCGACGCACGAAGTGATCACCGCGATGCGCGAGATGGCCGAGCGGCTGGACATCATCTCGGCCGAACGCGTGCGGGACGAGCTGAGCAAGCTGCTGCTGACCCCGCATCCCCGCAACGGCCTGAACGTGTTCGTGGCGACCGGGCTGGCCGCGCGGGTGCTGCCCGAGCTGCCCGCGCTGCAACTGGAGGTCGACGAGCACCACCGGCACAAGGACGTCTACCAGCACTCGCTGACAGTGCTCGACCAGGCGATCGCCCTGGAGAAGGAGCGGGGGCTCGAACCGGACCTCGTGCTCCGGGTCGCGGCGCTGCTGCACGACATCGGCAAGCCGGCCACCCGGCGGTTCGAGGACCAGGGGAAGGTCTCCTTCCACCACCACGACGTGGTCGGCGCGAAGCTGGCCCGCAAGCGGCTCAAGGCCCTGCATTTCGCCGGTGACGAGGTCAAGGACATCTGCACGCTGATCGAGCTGCACCTGCGGTTCCACGGGTACGGCGAGGGGGACTGGACCGACTCGGCCGTCCGGCGCTACGTCCGGGACGCCGGTGACCAGTTGGAGCGGCTGCACATCCTCACCCGCGCCGACTGCACCACGCGGAACAAGCGGCGGGCCGCCGGCCTGCGGGAGGCGTACGACCATCTCGAAGCCAGGATCGAGGCGCTGGCCGGACAGGAGGAACTGGACGCGATGCGCCCCGACCTCAACGGCGACCAGATCATGGCGCTCCTGGGGGTGCCGGCCGGGCCGGTGGTGGGCAGGGCGTACAAGTACCTGCTCGAGCTGCGGATCGACAATGGTCCGCTGGGTGAGGAGGAGGCATCGCGGCGGCTGCGGGAGTGGGCGGCCGAGAACCTCTGAGATCCTTGACTCTCTGAATCCCTCTGAAGGCCGCTGCCCGGCATACCCCGCATCGCTTCATCGCTTCCGTGTTCTGATTGATGTCAGAGCGTGGTTCTAGCGTGGTGGGCATGGACGAGCCTCGTGTTCCTGATGAGCCGCCGCCGGCCCGGCTGCCGGATCTCTTCACGCCCCATGACCTGCCGCCGCTGGGTGAGGTGATGGCGGACGGGTGTCTGGTGCGTGATACGCCGATGGGTCCACCGCGGGCAGTCGCACCGGGGTACGGCCTACCGGAGGACCCCGCTGACCATATCCGCCAACTCCAGGAGGTCGAGGCTCTGGCGCGATTCGCTGAGATCCGCCGGGTGGCCCTCGTCGCCGATCTCGTCGAGGCGGCACCTGTCATCGAGCGTGAGGAGCGGGTGCCCTGCGGCGGGGACGGGACGCCGTGGGTGCCGGAGTTCCTCGCGGTGGAGATCGGCGGGGCGCTGGGCATGGGTGAGGTGCGGGCGCGGTTGTTCGTGTCGGACACCCTGGATCTGAAGTGGCGCCACCCGCGGTTGTGGAATCGGATGGTGGCCGGTGACATTGCCCCCTGGCAAGCGTTGATGGTGGCCCGGATGTGCCACGCCCTGGCGTGGGACGGGGCGCTGCGGGTGGACGCGGCGACGGGGGACGTGCTGCCCGGCCTGGCCTGGGCCAGGGCGAAGCGGCTGGTCGAGGGCGAGATCGCGGCCGCGGATCCCGTGGCCGCCGTGGAGCGGGAGCGGGCGCGGCTGAATCGGCGAGTCGTGGCCGTGGCTGTCCGTCCGGGGACGACAGCGGCGATGAACGTGTTCGGCGTGCTCGACACGGCCGACGCGGAGGCGTTGGACGAGACGCTGGGCCAGATGGCCGCCGAGCTGGGTCAGAGCGGGGACGAGTCGGATCTGGACACCCGCCGAGCTCGCGCGCTGGGCCTGCTCGCCCGCGGCGTGCTGCCTGCTGGCCGCCCGGTCGCCCGCATCTATCTGCACGTGTGGGCGGAGAGCACGGTGGCCCGCGTCGAGGGGCATGGTCCCTTGCCCGTCGACGAGCTGCCGGGTTTCCTGTCGGGGTGCACGGTCCGGATGACGCGAGTCATCGATCAGCGTGAGTCTGTGCCTGTGGATGCCTACGAGGTGCCGGAGTCGATGCGTGAACAACTCGTCGTGGCCCAGCCGGTCGAGGTCGCGCCGTACGGGTCGGTGCCCGCCCGGTCATCCGACATGGATCACACAGTGCCGTACGCGCGGGGCGGGTCCACGGAGCCGGACAACCTCGGGCCATTGGGGCGACGCGCTCACCGGGCCCGGACCCACGGCGGCTACCGATTGACTCAACCCGCGCCCGGGCTGTGGCTCTGGCGCACACCGTTGGGGCAGGCGTTCGAGGTCACCAACCGCGGCACCCGGCGCGTCGTCGCCTGACCGGCTCCGGGACGTGCACCAGGGGCCGCCGGTACGACACCTGACGACCCCTGGGGATTCTGTGATCTCGCTACGAGATTGAAAACAACAGTACTCTTCGTTCACCTTTTGGCTACCCCGGACGGGTGTGTCGATGCACACAGCTCAGGAAGGCCTCAGCCAATTGCGCAAGGAAGCCCGCCGTTACGGCCAACACCGAGGGGCTTGCGGACAACACCTCGGCCCACACCTGCGCGCCAGCATGGGGGCGTGTTCCGTTCTCCGATACGAGCCCCCGGGCCGAGTGTTCTCGCTGTGTTCACCCTCAGGACACGGGTGGAGGACCCCTGGCCTCCTAGCGTCATGCCCGACACCCGCGCCGACGATGTCCTGGAGTGATGATGCTCACCAGCCGGACCGCCACCCCACCCGCACCGCCCGCCTCACCCGCGCAGACTGCACCGGACTCACGTGGCGGTGCTACCGCAGGGCGTCCCTTGGCGCCGATGCGCCGCCGCCAGCCCCGGTGGATCCTCGCCGGCGTGCTGGCGATGGTGATCGGCGCACTCGGCTCGGTAGCCCTGTGGACCCAGTTGGCCGACACGTCCTCGGTGCTGCGACTCAACCGGACCGTCTATCGCGGTGATGTCATCCGTGCCCAGGACCTCAGCCCTGTCACCGTGGGGCGGCTCAACGGCCTCGACGTCGTTCCCGCGGACGCGATGGGCACCGTGGTCGGCAAGCCCGCGCGCACCGACATCGCCGAGGGCGGGCTGTTGACCCGGGCGTCAGTGGGCCGGGAGGATCTGCCGGCGGGCCGGGCGATCGTCGGGCTGCGGCTACCGGAGGGCCGCGTCCCGCGGATCCCCCTCGAACCGGGGACCCCGGTCCTGCTCGTCGAGGCCACGCCTGACCAGTCCGGAGCGGCAGCCGCCACCAGGGCTTTCCGAGCCGAGATCAACCGAGCGGTGGAGAGCAGCTACGACCAGGTGGCAACTCTCGTCGACGTCTCCGTGGCCCGTCGTGACGCAGAGGACGTCGCCCGCCTCGCGGCGGCCGGTCGGATCATCCTCGTCAGGGGGTCCTGACATGCCCGTGAGACTCCTCCTCGGTTCCGCCGGATCACCCGGCGTCACCACCACTGCCGTCGGCATGGCACTTCATCTCGAGAGCCCGACGCTGCTCGTCGACGCCGCTAGGGACGCCTCCCAGTCCGTGCTGGCGGGCTACCTCAGGGGTGCAGCGGCAGCCGGCCGCGGACTCGAGGAGTACGCCCGACGCGTACGGATGGGAGCGCCGTTCGACCTCGACGCCGCCAGCCTGCCCCTCGACGACACCGGCGCCCGCAGATTCCTGCCAGGCTTCGGCAACCTCGCCGCGATCGACCTCTTCGAGCCGACCTGGCCGACCCTGGCGGATCTGCTGCGGCGGACCGCGGACACCGGCACCGACGTCGTGATCGACGGCGGACGACTCACCTCGATCCGGCCGGTCGAGCCCCTGCTGCGCATCGCGGACGAGGTGCTGGTCGTGGCGCGGACCAGCCTGCGTCACCTCGCCGCGGCGAAGCCGGTCTGCGAGGCTGTGGACGACGTGTTGCAGCGGTCGCTGCGAGCCACCCGGGCCGGACTCGCGCTGGTGGGCGAGGGCCTACCGTACGATCGGCACGAGGTGACCGCCCAGTTCGGCTGGCCCGTGGATCTCGTGTTGCCGTTCCTGCCTGACCATGCGGCGGCGTTGTCCGACGGCGCCCCCCGGCCGCGACGTTGGGCGCGGTCCCCGTTGGTCGAGGCTTTCCGTGATCACGCGGGGGTGGCGGCATGACCGAGCACCTCCCGCTGGATCAGGTCCCGCTCCTGGGTCGTCGCCCCATCGTCGATGTCGTCGATCGGCAGGCCGACGGACTGGGTGTTGTCCCCCTCCCCACCGCGGCCCCCGTGCGCTCCCCGCGCTCAGCACGGCCTGAGCGGTCCGTCGACTGGGGCGCGGTGGTGACCTTGCGTCGCCAGGCCGCGGCGGAGATCAGCGATCGGGTCCAGCATCACCAGGACCAGTACGGCCGGACGATGGCCGACCCCGACCGGGGGCTGATGGGACGCGCGGTGATCCGCCAGGTGGTCCGCGCCCACGCCGAGCAACTCCAGTCGTCGGGCGCCGCCCTCTGGGATCTCGACGACGAGGAGGCGTACGTCCGGGCCGTGTCGAGTGCGGTGTTCGGGTACGGCCGCCTCCAGCCACTCTTCGAGATCCCCACCGCGGAGAACGTCGAGATCCACGGCTGCGACTCCGTCGTCGTCCAGTACGGCGACGGCCATCGGGAGGAGCACGAGCCGGTCGCGGATTCCGACGAGGAGCTCATCGAGGCGATCAGGTTCCTCGGGGAGCAGGCCCGTCCCAGTCGTCCGTTCGACGACGCCCACCCGAGCATGACCCTGGCCCTCGGGGATCGGTTCCGCCTCCACGCCATCGGCTTCGGGCTGTCGTTCCGGCCCTCGATCACCATCCGCCAGCACCTGCTCACCGACGTCGCACTCCCCGACCTGGTGGCCGGCGGGATGCTGCCCGAGGACCTCGCCCGCTACCTGCACGCCGCCGTGATGGGCCGGCGATCGGTGGTCATCTCCGGCGACCAAGGGGCCGGCAAGACGACGCTGCTCCGTGCGCTCATCGCCGCGATCCCGCTCAACGAACGCTTCGGCACCATCGAGACCGACTACGAACTGCTCACCCACCTGCTGCCGCATCGGCGCAACATGGTGGCGCTCCAGGCGCGGATCGGACAGGGGGAGGTGAGCGGCGGGAGGCGGCTCGGGGAGGTGACCGTGGCCGACCTCGTGCCGGAGGCGCTGCGTCAGAACCTCTCCCGCATCATCGTCGGCGAGGTGCGAGGCGCTGAGGCGGGTGCGATGTTCGAAGCGATGCAGTCCGGCGCGGGAACGTTGAGCACCACTCACTCCCATTCGGCCGCTTCGACGATGGACCGACTGGCTTCCCGGGTGGCCCAGGGCGGCATCCTCACGGTTGAGGAGGCCTATCGGCAGATCGCGCACAACATCGACCTGTTCGTGCACGTCACGCTGGTCGACGACACCTGGCGCGGAGGGATCAGACGGCGCCTGGTCAGCGAGGTCCGCCAGGTCACCGGCGGGATGGAGAGCGGGCGACCGGTCACCCACCTGCTGTACACGGCCTTCCCCGGCTCCTCCGCCGATCCGATGTTCGACCCCGAACCCACGCTCGGCGCTGATCTCGAGCGCTACCGTTCGGCCTGGCCAGGTGCGCGATGATCGCGGTGGTGGCGCTGGTCGGCGCAGTGGTGACGGGTGGGCTGGTCCTCCTCCTCGCCGGTCTCGTCCCGACGGAACGGCAGCCCCAGCCCGGCCGGTCGCGGCCGCGACCCGGGCTGGCGGAGCGGTGGTCGACCCTGACCCGCCGGCCACCCGGAGCCGCAGGCCGGCGCCGCGACGCCCGGTTGGTCGCCGGATTCGTCGGGGGAGCCTTGGCGTACGCCCTGACGGGGTGGCTGGTGTGGCTGGTGATCGTCCCGCTGGCGGTGATCGCGCTGCCCTACCTGCTGGCGGATCCGCCAGCACCCACGATCGATCTGCTGAGCGCGCTGGACCGCTGGGTGCACAGCCTGGTGGCGACCTTGCCCACGGGCCAGTCGATCGGGGATGCCGTGCGCACCTCACGTCGGACCGCCCCTGCCCTGCTGACGCCGTACGTCGAGCAGGCCGTCCGGCGACTGGACCAGCGGTGGAGCGTACGTGACGCGCTGCGTGAGATGGCCGATAGGCTCGCGGTCCCCGAGGCAGATGCCGTTCTGGCCGCCCTCGGTCTTGCCGCGCATCGCGGTGGTACGGGCGCGACCGCCACGCTCAAGGCGCTGTCGTCCTCGCTGCAGCAGACCCTCGCCGCGCTGCGGGAGATCGAGGCGGAGCGTGCCAAGCCTCGCATCGTCGTCAGACAGGTCACGGCGATCACCCTCGGCATGCTCGCGGTGGCGCTACTCTTCGGCCGCGCCTTCTTCGCCCCCTACGCCACCCCGCTGGGGCAGGTCCTGCTGCTCGGGCTGGTGGCGGCCTACCTCGGCTCGCTCGCGGTGATGCGCCGGATGACCAGGCCGCGACGGCGCCAGCGGATCCTGACGGGGGCCACATCATGATGGCCCCGGCCTGGATCCTGCTTGTTGCGCTGCTCGGTGCCATTGCCGGCCTCGGGTGCGTGGCGCTCGCTCTCGGGTCCCGTCCCCCGGTCCCGCCGTTGAAGCGAGGGCTCGCGCTGCTCGACACGTCCCCGACCCTCGCCGCCGATCAGGGGCCGGACCCCTCCTCGACCATGGCGTCACGTGCGGACCGCGTCGGCCGCTGGCTCGCAGCCCACCCACCGGTGCCGCTCACCGCGGGACAGCGGCGGGCCCTCGACGCTCGCGGGGTTGCGGTGGCCGAGTTCATGACGGAGAAGGCGGCGTACGCGGCGATCGGCGCGCTCACCCCCGGTGTGATGGCGGGATGTATCGGCTTCCTCGCCGGCTGGGGGGTGTGGGTCCCCGTCGGTGTCGCGCTGGCGGGCGCCGTGCTCGGCTGGTTCCTGCCGGACCTGACGCTCCACCGTCGGGCGCCTGCGGATCGCGTCGACATGGCGGAGGCCCTCTTCACGTTCTTCGACCTCGTCACGCTCGAGCGCTTGGCCAACCGGTCCGCGACCCAGTCACTCACGGCCGCCGCCGACGCCTCGGAGGCGCCCCTCTTCGTGCAGATCCGGGCTGCCCTGGAGCGGGCACGCCTCGAACAACGTCCTCCGTACGGCCAACTGCGCGCCCTCGCCACCCGCCTCGACCTGCCTGAACTCGCCGACATCGCCGACGTGATGCAGCTTGAGGAGTCGGGTGCCTCCCTGACCGGAGCCCTCCGCGCCCGTGTCCGCGAGATCCGCGACGCGCACCTGACCGCCCAGAAGATCGCCGCGACCAAGGTGTCCGAGCAGATGACCGTGTTCATGGTCATCCCGTCCATGGTCTTCGCGCTCGTCTTCCTTGTGCCTCCGTTGCTCCGACTGACCGGCGACGGAGGAACACCATGATCGACCCACCCGACGGAAGGAAACCCGATGAACGTCCTGACCGCCCTGATCTCCGCTGCCCTCCGTGGCGCCCTCGGCCCGGCTCCACGCGACGAGCGCGGCCTGTCGCAGAGCACGGAGAACGCGATACTCCTGGCCGGGGCAGTGGCGGTGGCCACGGTCGTCATCACCGCCGTGACCGCCTATGTGCGTGGCCATCTGCCCGCCTGACGCCCGCTCGCCGACGCAATGAGCGCGGATCGGCCGAGAGCCTGCAATGGGCGCTGCTGTGGCCGCTGGTACTGCTCCTCGTGCTCGGCACCGTCCAGCTGGGCGTGTGGTGGCATGCTCGTCTCACTCTCGGGGCCGCCGCCGCGACGGCTGTCGACCTGCTCAGTGTGGAGGACGCGAGCATCGCGTCGTCCGAGGCGGCGGCTCTCCGAGTGGCTCGATCCGGCGGCGTCGAGGCGGTGAGTGTGACGGCGCACCGGGGCGCACGGCAGGTGGACGTCGTCGTCAGGGGAACCGCACCCCTGGTCGTCGATCTCGGACTGTCATCCCTCGAGGTCACCGCCTCGGCGCCTCGGGAGTTGGCCCGATGAGGCGATCGGATCGCGGCGCCGTCGCCGTGGAGATGGTGGTCCTGGTCCCGGCGCTGATGGCGCTCGTCGGCCTGGTGGTCGGCAGTGCGCGAATCTGGACGGCCCGGGCGACCGTCGATGAGGCAGCTCACCGGGCGGCCCGCACGGCCACGGCCCTCTCGAATGCCGCCACCTCAGCCGCAGCCGGCGAGGAGGCCGCCCGGGCCAACCTGGCCGATCTCTCCTGCCGGCGCACCACCGTGGTCGTCGATGCCGCGGCCCTGCACCGTCCCCCCGGATCCGAGGGGACGGTCCGGGCCACCGTCACCTGCACCGTGGGGCTGGGCGACCTGGTCGTCCCGGGACTACCGGGTGAGCTGACCGTTCGGGCGACGGCCGACAGTGTCGTCGACAGGTACCGGAGGCGATGATGCGCCTCGTCCGCGGCTTCCTGGCCCTCGTGGTGCTGCTGGCCTCGCTGGTGGGCGTCCCCGAGCTGCTGCTCGCCCTGGGTCGCTATCCGGACCCCGGTGACCTGGCCCCACTACGCCTGCTGATGGTCCCGGACGACGGGCAGGCGCTGTTGTGGCTGGTGACTGCTCTGGGCTGGGTCACGTGGCTGCTGTTCACGATTTCCCTCGGCGCCGACGTGGTCGGCCTCTTCGGCGGCCGTACCATACGACTCCCCGGACTGCGGTGGATGCAGCTGGCCTCCGGCACGCTGCTGCTGGCCGTGCTGGTGATGCTCGGCACGGTCCCGCGGGACGACGCGGCGCCGGCCGTGCCGCAAGCCTCGGCCGGCCCTCCTGTCGTGGGCGTGGCGGTGGCGTACGCGGCGCCGGCTCCGGTGGAGGCCGCGCCGGTGCCGGACGACGAGGTGAGCGACCAAGCCGCCGCGGCGGTCCCGACCACCTTCCAGTACCGCGTGCGCCACGGCGACGACCTGTGGACCCTCGCCGAGACCTATCTCGGGGAGGGCATCGAATGGCGCCAGATCCGCGACCTCAACCCGGATCTGCTGGGCGACGATCCCGACCATCTCGAAGTCGGCTGGGTGCTCACCATGCCGCTCCCCGCACCGCCTCCAGCCCCTGCTGAGCCGGTCCCGTCGCCCCAGCAGGCATCCGCGCCGACGCCGATGGAGCCCGTCGAAGCCCCCGCCCCGCCCCAGCCGGTCCCGCCCCCGCCGGCCCCGACCCCGGCGCCGACGGAGGGCCGGGCCGACCACGACGCCCGAGCCGTCCTCGGTGGTATCGGCGCCCTGCTCGCCACGGGGATCGTCGCGGGCCTTGCCGGACGCCGTCGGCTGCAGCTCGTCCAGCGCCCCGTCGGTCAGATCCCGGAGCCACCGGCAGCCGGGACCGAGCGACTGCGTGCGGCCCTGCTGGTGTCGACGGTGCCCGACCGGGTCGAGGTGGTGGGCTGGGCCATTCACATGGTCGCCCGCCACGCCGAACGGGTCGGCGCTATCGGCGCCCTGGACTGGCTCCGCGTCGAGGAGGAGGTGGTGGAGTTCGCCTGGGCGGTCGAGCCGCCCCCGCCGGACCCGCCGGCTCCGTTCTCGGTCGACGGGCAGTCCTGGTCGCTCTCCTGGGCCGATGTCCTCGCGGACCGTGCCGCTTCCGTCGGAGAGGAGGCGCTGCAGCCGTGGCCGACGCTGGTCACGCTCGGGACCGGCGAGGGCGGGACCTATCTCATCGATCTCGAGCGCTGGGGCCGGCTCAGCGTCCAGGCAGACAGCGGGGAACGGGCGGGGGAGATCCTGACGTCGTACGTCCTCGACCTGGCGACGGGTCCCTGGTCCGGTGGCGCGCGGGTCGTCGTGGTGGGCGACGACGGGGGACTCGTCGACACCAGCGGCGCGGAGCACGTCAGCCGCGTGGACGACCTCGAGGACATCCTGGCCGACTGGGAACGGACGACCGCCACCCAGCAGGTCCTGGCCGGGGTCGCCGACGCACCCGTGCCCGTGCTGCGCCTCGACCCCGACGTCGCCGAAGCGTGGGCCCCGAGGGTGCTCGTCCTCCTCGCGGACATCACCCCGGCGGAACGCCGACGACTCAGCGACCGCTTCTCCCGGGCTCATCGAGGCCCGATCGTGCTCATCTCCGAGCATCCCGATGGCGACGCCACCCTGTTGGTCGACGAGTCACCGCTGCGCGCGAGGCTCGAACCCGCCGGGCTCGACCTCATCCCGCAGCGGGTCTCTCGCCCTGTCAGGGATGAGGTGATCGAGCTGCACCGCGTCACCGCACCGGACGCCTTGGTCCCCGCCGCCTGGGCGGGCGGCCCCACGGACATCACCATCACCCCGCTCATCCCGGCCGTCGACGAGGAGCCCGCGATGTCAGAGGTCGCGATGTCAGAGGACCCGAGGCTCCTGCTGCTGGGGCCGATCGAACTGGAGGGGGCCCGCGGCACCCCGCCGAGCCGCGCTCCTCGCCAATGCCTCGAGTACTGCGCCTGGCTGTTGGAACACCCCAACGCGACCTCGGTGGAGATGGCACGCGCCCTGATGGTCGCCGAGGGGACGCGGCGCTCCAACATGAGCCGCCTGCGGGGCTGGCTCGGCACCTCGCCCGACGGCAAGCCGTACCTGCCTGAGGCCTATTCGGGGCGGATCCGGCTGCACCCGGCGATCCGATCGGACTGGCAGGAGGTCCAGGTGTTCCTGGGGCGTGGACTGGAGCAGACCAGTGATGCCACGCTGGCCGCGATCCTCGACCTGGTCCGGGGTGCGCCGCTCGCCGATGCCCCGCCAGGGGCCTGGGGCTGGGCGGAGGAACTGCGGATCGAGTCCTCCTGCGCCATCCGCGACGTGGCGTACGAGCTCGCGGGCCGCGCCCTCGAGACGCGGGACCACGACCTGGCCAAATGGTCGATCGGCCGAGGGCTGGTGGCGGCGCCCGCCGACGAGCTGCTGCTCCGGCGGCTGCTCGTCACCGAGCACCGCTCCGGGAACACCATGGCGGTCGAGCGATTGGTCTACACGCTGAACAAGCAGGCTCGCACCCTCGGTATCGACCTGCTGCCCGAGACCGTCTCGACGATGCAGGAGGTCCTCGAGGGTGGGATCCGGGTGCGCTGGTCGGGCGGTCCCCGCCGGGCAGCGGTCTGAGGCAGCGGTCGAAGAGTGTTCCATAGGACCGCCCTATGACGCTGCCGCCCTACCGGGCCGGGCGCCCGGCACCGCGTTTGAGTGTGACGGAGGTTACATCGGGTCCCCGACATCAACGCGTACGGCGCGGTTGCGTTATTGAACTGTTATCTGGGGCGGCAAGATTGCCATCGCTACCCCCTTACGGGTACCCCCGTGAATGGTTAGGGTGACGCTGATCTCACGCCCCTGTGAGCCGTTTCACCCCAGGAGCGATAACATGCCCAGCCCCACCCGCTACAGAGAAGTAGAGAAGTCGGCTGAGTTCGTCGAACTACGGAAGAAGTTCCGCAGCTTCGCGTTCCCGATGACCATCGCCTTTCTCGTCTGGTACTTCGCGTACGTCCTGCTCTCGGTGTACGCCGTCGACTGGATGAGCACCCGAGTCTTCGGCAACATCACCACCGGTCTGCTGATCTCCTTCCTGCAGTTCGTCACCACGTTCCTCATCACCTGGCTCTACATCCGCCACGCGAACCGGTCGCTGGACCCGTTGTCCGCGCAGCTCAAGAACGGCCTGGAAGCCGACGTCGAAGGGACCCTCAAGTGATTCCTCCTCTCGCCACGCTGGGCAATCCGGCCGTCAATATCGGGATCTTCGTCGCCTTCGTCGTCGCCACGATGACCGTGGTCATCATGGTGACCCGGGGCGGCCTGAAGAAGTCGAGTGACTTCTACACCGGCGGCGCGGCCTTCTCCGGCCGCCAGAACGGCATCGCCATCGCCGGCGACTACCTGTCCGCCGCGTCCTTCCTGGGCATCGTCGGCTCGGTCGCCTTCTACGGCTACGACGGCCTGCTCTACTCGGTCGGCTTCTTCGTGGCCTGGCTGGTCGCCCTGCTGCTCGTCGCCGAGCCGCTGCGCAACACCGGCCGCTACACGATGGCCGACGTCATCTCGTTCCGCGTCCAGGACCGGCCGGTCCGGATGGCGGCGGCGATCTCGACCCTGCTGGTGTCCTTCTTCTACCTGCTGGCCCAGATGGCGGGTGCCGGTGGCCTGGTGGCCCTGCTGCTCGGCATCAGCAACCCGGTCGGACAGAACCTCGTCATCGTCATCGTGGGCCTGCTGATGGTGGCGTACGTCCTCATCGGCGGCATGAAGGGCACCACCTGGGTGCAGATGATCAAGGCGATCCTGCTGATCATCGGCGTCCTCGTGATGTCGGTGTGGGTGATGTCCCGCGTCGGGTTCAACCTGTCCACACTGATCCAGCAGTCCATCGACCACGTCAACACGGTCAAGCCGGGCACCGGCGACCACCTGCTGCAGCCGATGGGCAAGTACGGCACCAACAAGCTGGGGTTCATCTCGCTCTCGATCGCCCTGGTGCTCGGTGCCTCCGGTCTGCCGCACGTGCTGATGCGCTTCTACACCGTGCCGACGGCCAAGGAGGCCCGCAAGTCGGTGACCTGGGCCATCGTGCTGATCGGCGCCTTCTACCTGCTGACCATGGTCCTCGGCTACGGCGCCGCGTGGCTGGTCGGCGCGGAGAAGATCAAGGCGATGCCGGGTGGCGCCAACGCCGCTGCCCCGGCGCTGGCCTACGAGCTCGGCGGCACGATCCTGATGGCGATCATCTCCGGCGTGGCGTTCGCGACCATCCTCGCGGTCGTCGCCGGCCTCACCATCACCGCCTCGGCGTCGTTCGCCCACGACATCTACAACTCGGTGATCAAGAAGGGCACGGCCGAGCCGCAGCAGGAGCTCCGCGTCGCCCGGATCGCGTCGATCACCATCGGCCTGATCTCGATCGTTGGCGGTGTGATCGCCAACGGCCAGAACATCGCCTTCCTGGTGTCGCTCGCCTTCGCCCTGGCGGCCTCCGCCAACCTGCCGTCGATCCTCTTCACCCTCTACTGGCGTCGCTTCAACACCCGCGGCGCGCTGTGGAGCATCTACGGCGGTCTGATCTCGGCGATGGTGCTGATCATCTTCTCCCCGGCTGTCTCGGGCAACGCGGCGGCGATGTTCCCGCACGCCAACTTCGCCTGGTTCCCGCTGGACAACCCGGCTCTGGTGTCGGTCCCGATCGGCTTCATCCTCGGTTGGATCGGGTCCATCACGTCGGATGAGCACGACGAGGACAAGGCCATCGAGATGGAGGTCCGCTCCCTCACCGGTGCCGGTGCCGGTGGTGCGATCGACCACTGAGTGGTCCGCACCGGTCAACGGAGATCGGTGCCCTCGTGACAGCCCGTCGGGTCCCCCCGGCGGGCTGTCGCAATCTTGGGGACGCCTCGTGGGAGCAACCCGGTGAGACCGGTCACACTCCTGAACACACGCTGTGAGGCTGTGGACGTAGGGTAACCTTTCGATTAACATCGCCTCAGGTGCGCAGAAATGCGTCCCTCCCCGGCCGTCGCACGCTGACATCATCCCCCCCGTACGCCAGCGATGCGACTGACCCAGTGGCCGACCACCTCGGTGGTCGGCCACTGTTGGCTCCGGCCCCGATACCGCCCACCCGTACGCTGGGGGCGTGACTCCCGCTGCCCTTCTCATGGTGGTCGTCGGCCTCGTCGTGACCGCCGTCACCATTCTGGCGATCGTACGATCCCGCCGCTCCGGACTCGACGAGATCTATGAGGGGGTCACCCCCGGACAGCTCCCTGCGCGCGGCCAGCAGGCGCTCACCCGCCGGGTCGCGGACACCGAGTACACCCGTACGGTCGCGGTGCAGTTCACCCCGCCGAAGGGGCTGCGGCCCGGGCTGGTCGGCACCATCTACGACGGAGTGGCCGAGAGCCGCGACGTCACCGCCACCATCGTCGACCTGGCCGTCCGCGGCTACGTGCGGATCAGGGCGGTCGAGCCCGAGGGGGAGCCGGTCGGCCGTGCGGAGAAGGCTCGTCCGGACAAGGCCCGCCGGGACAAGGCTCGCCCGGACTGGGAGGTCGTCGCCCTCGACCCCCCGGCTGACGACGAACTCTCGGTGATGGAGGCCCACCTGCTCAACGGCCTGTTCGCGTACGGGCCGTCGGTGCGGATCTCGCAACTCACCGGGGATTTCGGCCAGGTGATGCGGGAGGCGGTGCAGGCCCTCTACACGGAGGTCGTCCATCGCGGCTGGTACCGGCGCCACCCGCGCGCCAAGAACGGGCTCAGCGGTGCCGGACTGTGGGGCCTGGCCATCGGTGGTGCCGTCGTGATGGTCGTGGTCGGGGTGGGCCCGGCGTCGTCGGTGCTCTGCTCACGCTGCTGTCGGCGGGAGCCTGGGCACGCTGGGGCCGCGTACGCCCCGGACGGACCGCGGAGGGCACGGCCGTCCGGATCCAGGCGCTGGCCTTCGAGGAGTACCTGCGCACCGCCGAGGCGGACCAGATCCGTTTCGAGGAGGCCGGCGACATCTTCTCCCGCTACCTGCCGTACGCCATCGTCTTCGGCGTGGCCGACCACTGGGCCAAGGTGTTCGGCGAGGTCGCCGCGAAGGCACAGCTCGCCGGCTACGACCAGCTGGACTTCGGCCTCGACTGGATCGACATGGTGATCCTCGCCGACCTGCTCGACGTCCCTGAGCTCGCCTTCCTGGTCGGCGAAGGACTGGCCGAACTGGTCGGCGGCCTCGACGTCTCCGGCGTCGCCGACGCCGTCGGTGGTGGCCTGGAGGCGTTCACCGATGGCGTGTCCAGCTTCGTCGACTCCACCGGCGGCCTCGACAGCCTCGGTGACGGCTGCGACGGGTGTGACTTCGACTTCAGCTAGTCGCGTTGGTCGCCGGCGGGCTGGCCGGCTCCTCGATGCCCGCCACGTGCAGGGCCGTACGGATCCGGCTGAGCGCCTCGCGCTGGAAGCCCCACTGCTGGTTGGCGAGGGTGTCCGCGGTCGCCCGCAGCTTCGTCTGCACGGCGTCCATGCTGTCGACGCCCAGCACCACCGGATCGGCGATGAGCACCAGCTGCCACTCCTCCTCGGCCGCCATGTCCTCCAGCACCTGCTTCATGATGTCGATCGCGGCACTCGGGTCGGCGCCCGGCGCGATCGGCACGTCGATGATGGCGGTCGAGGTGCCCTGGGAGGAGTTGCCCAGCTGGTTGATGTCACCGTTGCGGACGTACCAGACGACCCCCGAGAACGCCCGTAGCCGGGTCACCCGCAGGCCGACCTCCTCCACCCGGCCGGAGATCTTGTCGTTGATCAGGACCCAGTCGCCGACACCGAACTGGTCCTCCGACACCATGAAGATGCCCGAGAGGTAGTCCTTGACCAGCGACTGCGCGCCGAAACCGATGGCCACGCCGCCGATGCTCGCGCTGGCCAGCAGCGGCGCCATCGGCACCCCCAGCACGTTCATGATCGTCATCACGACGACGATGACCAGCACGATGTCGAGGACGTTGCGCAGCAGGCTCGCGGTGGTGTTGGCGCGGGCGGCGTAACGCTCGTCGGACATGTCCGCGGCCCGGCGCAGGATCTCGGTGGCGCGCAGCCGCTTGCCGCTGGCGTCCTTGATCATCATCCGGGTGATCCGCCGGATCGTCCGGGCCAGCAGGCCGCGGACCACCAGGGCGACCAGCAGGGTGACGAGGATGACGATCGAGTTGTTGATCCATGCTTCGGTGACTTGCTGGGACACGGGCCAGGTCACTGGGAGGGCTCCGATCTGGTTGGTCGGTCGGTTCACGAAGGGGCGGCGTTGCCGCCTTCGATCCTGCCACGAGTCACTGACCGTCCCCCTCAGGCTCCGATCAGCCCAGAGAACCCCAGGCCTCCCGCAGGGCCGCGGCCGCCTGCCGGGGGACGGGCGGCCACAGATGGCCGAGACCACGCTGATGCCGTCCACGCCGGTCGCGCGGACCCGCGGGACCCGCTCGAGGCTGATCCCGCCGATCGCGACGCTGGGCCACGGGCTGGTCGCGGCGATCGTTGCCGTACGATCCGTGCCGCCCGCCTCGGCGGCATCCGGCTTCGTCGCGGTGTCCCAGACCGGGCCGATCCCCACGTAGTCGAGCAGGTCCTCGCCCAGGGCCCGGGCCACCTCGAGATGGCCGACCGACTGCACCGACAGCCCGAGGAGCCGGTGCGGGCCGAGGACGGCACGCGCCTGGTCGATCGGCAGGTCGCCCTGCCCGACATGTGCGCCCTCGGCACCGATCGCCTCGACCAGGTGCACCCTGTCGTTGACGATCAGCGGCACGCGTCCGGCCAGCGCCTCGTGCAGGGTGCGCCCGATCCGGACGAACTCGTCGTCGTCCGCGTCGGTGTCCCGCAGCTGCACCAGGGTCACGCCGCCGTCGACGGCCTCCCGTACGGTCCGGACGAGGCCGTACGAGGCGGTCATCACCGGGTCGGTGACGAGGTAGAGCCGGTAGTCGGGGCGGGGGCGGGCGGTGCTCATCGCTCCTCCAGCCGCACCCGGGACGCGACCTGCTCGGGAGTGATGGCGCCGAGGGCGTCGAGAAGTCCGACGGCGAAGGAACCGGTGCCTGTCTTCGGGGCCTCCTCGGCGGCGAGGCAGAGCAGGGTCGTCGCCGCGGCGGCCGCCACCAGCTTGTCGGGCGTGACGGCCGCGAAGCCGGCCATCAACGCGCCCAGCGAGCAGCCGACGCCGGTGACCCTCGTCATCAGCTCGTGCCCGTTGCTCAGCGCCACGGTCCGGGTGCCGTCGGTGAGGTAGTCCGTCGGGCCGCTGACCGCGACGACCGCCCCCGTGTCGGCGGCCAGCCGGCGCGCGGACTCCAGAGCGTCGTCAGAGGAGTGCGACGAGTCCACCCCTTGCCGCCGGCGCCGCCGAGCAGCCCGAGGATCTCCGAGGCGTTGCCCCGCACGATGGTCGGGCGGTGCTCCAGCAGCTCGATCGCCACGCCCGTCCGCCACCCGATGCCACCGGCGGCGACCGGGTCGAGCACCCACGGCACGCCGTGCTCGTGGGCGGACGCCGCCGCCAGGCGCATCGCTTCGACGGTGTGCTGCTGCGGGGTGCCGACGTTGACCAGCACACCGCTCGCGATGGCGGCGAACTCCGCCGCCTCCTGCGGGTTGTCGACCATCGCGGGGGCCCCGCCGGAGGCCAGCACGACGTTGGCGGTGAAGTTCGTCACCACGACGTTCGTCAGGCAGTGGACCAGCGGCGCCGCAGCACGGTACTGCTCGAGCGAGGTGGCGAGTGCGGAGGGGAGGGCCGACGAGGTCTGCATGTCCCACAACATATGTCAGCGACATCTGCGTCAATCTGTGGGGATCGGTAGACCCGGCCATAGAGTGACAGCGTGGACCCGATCCAGAACCCGTACGCCCCCGGGGCCGGCCAGCGACCGCCCGCCCTGACCGGCCGGGACGACGAGTTGGCGGCCTTCGACGTCGTCCTCGCCCGGGTGGCGAAGGGGCGGCCCGAGCGCTCGATGGTGCTCACCGGCCTGCGCGGTGTCGGCAAGACCGTGCTGCTCAACACGTTGCGTTCCTCGGCGGTCCGCGCCGGCTGGGGCACGGGCAAGCTCGAGGCACGGCCCGGCCAGTCGCTGCGCCGCCCACTGGGTGCCGCGCTGCACATGGCCGTCCGGGAACTGGGCCACCCGTCCCAGACGGAAACCGTCCTCGGCACCGTACGGTCGTTCGTCGAGGCCGACGCCAAGCCGGGGACGAAGCTGCGGGACCGCTGGAACCCTGGCATCGCGGTCCCCCGACCCGTGGGCGCGCCGACTCCGGCGACATCGAGATCGACCTGGTCGAGATGCTCACCGACCTGGGCGGCCTGGCCCTGGACGTCGGGGCAGGCGTCGCGCTCTACATCGACGAGATGCAGGACCTCGAGCCGGAGGACGTCTCGGCGGTGTGCGCGGCCTGCCACGAACTCAGCCAGCAGGGGCTGCCGGTGATCGTCGTCGGTGCCGGGCTGCCGCACCTGCCGGCGGTGCTGTCGGCCTCGAAGTCGTACTCCGAGCGGCTCTTCCGCTACGTCCGGATCGACCGGCTGTCCCGGGAGGCCGCCGATGCCGCCCTCGCCGAGCCGGCCGGGGACGAGGGCGCCGCCTACGATCCGGAGGCCCTGGCGGCGCTCTACCGCTCCACCGGCGGCTACCCCTACTTCATCCAGGCGTACGGGAAGGCGGTCTGGGATGCGGCGACCGCCTCGCCGATCAGCGCCGAGGACGTCGCCGTCGCCGTCCCCCAGGCCGAATCCGAGCTCGCCGTCGGATTCTTCGGGTCCCGCTACGAACGCGCCACCCCGGCCGAGCGCGAGTACCTCCGGGCGATGGCCGAGGTCGGCGGGGAGGACCCGGTCGGCACCGCCGAGGTCGCCGCCCACCTCGACCGCAAGCCCCAGAGCCTTTCTCCGGCCCGGGACTCGTTGATGAAGAAGGGTCTCGTCTACTCCGGCGAGCGGGGCAAGGTGCAGTTCACCGTGCCGCACTTCGGCCGGTACCTGCGCGGCACACCCGCCGCGGAGTAGGGCATCCGGCCGTACCGGGCGCGCCGCCCGGGAAATGTCAGAGGCCGGTCCTAGCGTTCTGGCATGCGCATCCTGCACACCGCTGACTGGCACCTCGGGCGGACGCTGCACGGCGAGAGCCTGCAGTCCGCCCAGGAGGCGTTCGCCGACCACCTCGTCGAGGTGGTGGAGGCCGAGCGGATCGACGCCGTCCTCGTCGCGGGGGACGTCTACGACCGGGCCATCCCGCCGGTCGAGGCCGTCGAGCTGCTCGGTGACACCCTGGCACGGCTGACCGCGCGGACCCGGGTGGTGCTGACGTCCGGCAACCACGACTCGGCGATCCGGCTCGGCTTCGGGTCGGGGATGTATCGCGACCGGTTGAGCGTCCGCACCCGCGTGGCGGAGGTCGGTGCGCCGGTCACCGTGCCCGACGCGGACGGCCATGACGGCCTGGTGGTCTACCCGGTGCCTTACCTCGACCCGGACGGCACCCGCCAGGAGCTGGGCGCCGTCGACCGTACCCACGCGGCGGTCGTCGGGGCGGCGATGGGACGGATCGCCGAGGACCGCGCCCGGTTCGATCCGGCGGTGCCGGTGGTCGTGCTAGCCCACGAGTTCGTCGGGACGGGGGAGACCTCGGACTCCGAGCGCGACATTCGCGTCGGCGGGATCGACTCGGTGCCGTCGGCGGTGTTCCGCGACGTCGACCCGTCCTACGTCGCGCTCGGCCACCTGCACCGTGCCCAGCGCACCGGCGACCCCGAGCGCGACCCGCTGATCCGCTACGCCGGCTCCCCGCTGGCCTTCTCGTTCTCCGAGGCCGACCACGTGAAGTCCAGCGTGGTCGTCGACTTCGACGGGATGGTGCCGGCGGTGCGGACGATCGCCACGCCGGTGCCGCGCCGCCTGGTGCGGGTCCGCGGCACGCTGGCGGAGTTGGAGTCGTCCGCCTGGGACGGCGACCGCGACGCCTGGGCCGAGGTCGTCGTCACCGACCCGGTGCGTACGCCCGACATGATGGCCCGGGCCCGGGCCTGTTTCCCGCACCTGCTGACCTTCGCCCACCTGCCCGCCGACCGGGTCACGGACGGCCCCTCGCGGGTGACCGCTGCGGTGGATCCCCTCGAGGTGCTCACCGAGTTCGTCGCGGACGCCGGCGGCCGGGACGCCACCGAGGACGAGGAGCAGGTCCTCCGCGAGACGTACGAAGAGGTCCAGAAGGCGATGGCGGTCGCCTGATGCAACTCCACCGGCTGACGTTGCGCGGCATCGGTCCCTTCCCGGACGAGTGTGTGATCGATCTCGACGCCCTGGGGGTCGGGGGGCTGTTCCTGATCGAGGGGCCGACGGGGTCGGGCAAGTCGACGCTGCTCGATGCGATCACCTTCGCCCTCTACGGCAGCCTGGCCAATCCCGAGGCGAGTGACGAGCGGCTGCACTCCGCCCACGCGGGGCCGGAGGTGGAGCCGTACGTCGACCTGGTCTTCTCCACCGCGGCCGGCGACTACCGGATCTGGCGCCAGCCGCGTTACGAACGCCCGAAGCAGCGCGGCACCGGCACCACCACCCAGAACCAGCAGGTCCGGCTGTGGCGGCTGAGCCCGGGCGACCTCGAGGCGGTCCTGGCCGGCGGTCAGGCGGGGCGGCTGCTCTCCACCCGGGCCCAGGAGGTCGGCGCCGAGATCCCCGCGCTGACCGGACTGACCCGCGACCAGTTCACCCAGACCGTCCTGCTGCCCCAGGGCAAGTTCGCGACCTTCCTGCGGGCCCGGCCCGACGATCGGCGAGCGGTGCTGCAGCAGGTGTTCGGCACCGATGTGTACGACCGGGTGCAGAAGCGACTGATCGAGGGTGCCCGCGACCTGCGCAGGTCGCTCGACCGGGTCCGCCAGGACATCGGCAAGGCGGTTGCCGTCTACGGCAGCACGGTCAGCGCCGAGCCGCAGATCGTTGCCGCTCTGGAGGTGGCCGCCGTCGAGGGGCGCCCTGAGCTTGCCGCGACCCTGGACGCCGACGCCGCCCGGTTCTCCGCCGAGGTGGCCCGTACGACCGCCGTGGTGCGGGCCGCCGAGGCGGAGGAGACGAAGGCCCGCAGCGGCCTGGAACGTGCCGAGAAACTCGCTGAGGCCCTGCGACGCCGGGCCGACCTGCTGGCCAGGGACGCCGACCTCACCGCTCGCGCCGACGCCGTCGCCGCCCTCCGTGAACGGCTCGCCCTGTCCCGGGCGGCCGCCGCGGTCGTCCCGCTCGTCGTCCCGGCGGAACGGTCCCGCGCCGCCCTCGCCGACGCCCTGGCCACGGCCGAGCGGGTCGCGGTGAGGGTGGAGGGTGGCGTCGGCACGGACGAGGAACTGCTCCGGGGCGCCGATGAGGACGAGGCCACGTCCGCCGACTGCAGCCGAGCCGTCGGCGAACTGGAGGTCTGGGCCAGGACCGAGGCCGGCCTGCCGGCCCGCCGTGAGGACCTGGCCAACCGACGACGGGCACTCGACGAACAACAGCAGCGGTTGGCCGGTCAGCGGGACGAACTCGACGCCCGTCCTGCCGACGACCGGGAGCTGGAGGAGACCCTCGCCCGGCTACGTCAGGACGCCGGCGACGCCGAGGCGGCGGCCGCCGACACCCGCCGGGCCCGGGTTGCCCGCGAAGCCGCGGCGGAGGCCCAGCTCCTCGAGGGAAAGGTCGAGGAGGCCGCCCGGCAGGCCCGCCTCCTCCTCGACGTCCAGCGTGCGGCGGGGGAGAGGGCCCTCCAGCGCCAGCTCGACCGCTTCGCCGGCATGGCCGGCGAGATGGCCGCCGAGCTGCGTGCCGATGAACCCTGCCTCGTCTGCGGGTCGACCACCCACCCCGCCCCCGCGGCACTGGAGGCCACGCATGTCTCCGCCGAGGACGTCCGGGCCGCCGAGGAGGACCGCGACCGGGCGGTTGCGGCGGTGAACGCCCACCAGCAGGCCGTCACCGGCCTCACCTCAAGGCTCGCGGCGCGTCGGGCGGAGGCCGGGGGGCTCGACCTGACCGCCGCGACCGAGGCGCTGCGCGTTGCGGAGCAGCACGAGCGGCAGGTCAGGGCCCGGCTCGCCGACCTCACGGCCCGGGAAACAGCCCTGCGGAAGTTCCGGGAGCGCACCGAGCAGCTCACCGCGGCCGTGACCCGCGACGAACTCGCCCAGGACCGCGCGGAGCAGTCCTGGGCACGCGAAAGGGACACCGTCGACGCCGACACGGCTCGCTGCGCCGAGCTACGGGGCGACCAGGCGTCCGTCGAGGTGCGGGTCCAGACCCTCCGGACGCTCGCCCGCGCCGCCCAGCAGCGGGCCACCGCCGCCCGTGCTGTCATCCGGGCCCGCGCCGAGGAGCGGGACGCTCGGACCCGCCTGGAGGATGCCCTCGCGGAGTCACCGTTCCGCGACCCGCCAGCGGCGCGAGCCGCCCGCCTCGACCGGGAGGCGGAGGAGCGGGCCGACGCCCAGGTCCGGGCGTACGACAAGGAGCGGGACACCGTCGACGCGGGACTGGCCGAGCTCGCCGGGCTCACCGGCGACGAGGACCCGCGGCTGGACGAGTGCCGCCTGGCCGACCAGGAGGCCCGGCTCGCCGCCCGGGCTGCCACGTCGGCGGCGGACGCCGCCGCGACACTGGCCGCCGATGTGGCCCGCGCCCGGGCCGGCATCGAGGAGGCAAGGGCGGCGTACGCCCGGGAGGCGGCCCAGGGCGCGGCCCTGTTGCGGGTCTCCGACCTTGCCCAGGCCGGGTCGCAGTCACGGATCCGGACCGAACTGGCCACGTGGGTGCTGGTCCGACGCTTCGAGGAGGTCATCGCCGCCGCGAACGACCGGCTGCAGGTGATGTCCGACGGCCGCTACCTGCTCGAACGGGTCGACGACGAGGCCGGACAGCGCTCGACCAAGCTCGGCCTGGGCCTGCAGGTCGTCGACCAGCTCACCGACCGGCCGCGCTCGCCGGGTACCCTCTCCGGTGGCGAGACGTTCTACGTCTCGCTCGCCCTCGCCCTGGGCCTGGCCGACATCGTCCGGGCGGAAGCGGGCGGCGTGGACCTCGACACGCTGTTCATCGACGAGGGCTTCGGCTCCCTCGACCCGTCCGCCTTGGAGAACGTGATGATCGTCCTCGACGGGCTGCGCGCCGGGGGACGTACGGTCGGAGTCATCAGTCACGTCGCGGACATGAAGGACCGCATCCCCGAGCGGATCAGCGTCCGACGGCGTGCCGACGGGTCCTCCACCCTCGCGGTCACGGCCTGAGCCATGCTGCCTAGGATCATCCGGTGAGCACCACGACAGCCCCCGCGCGCCTCGTCGACCCGGTCGACGCCGTCCCCCCGCTCCCCAAACTGACGGTCCTGGGCGTCCAGCATGTGCTGGCCTTCTACGCCGGGGCCGTCATCGTCCCGCTCGTCATCTCGCAGGGCCTCGGGCTCTCCCGGCAGGACACCATCCACCTGATCAACGCCGACCTCCTCACCTGCGGCATCGCGTCGATCATCCAGTCGGCCGGGTTGGGCAAGCGCATCGGCGTCCGCCTCCCGCTGCTCCAGGGCGTGACCTTCACCGCCGTCTCGCCGATCATCGCCATCGGCCTGGCGTCCGGGGGCGGCACCCACGGCCTCGCCGCGGTCTACGGGTCGATCATCATCGCCGGCCTGGTGACGTTCTTCGGCGCGCCGTGGTTCGCCAAGCTGCTGAAGTTCTTCCCGCCGGTCGTCACCGGCACCCTGCTGACCGTAATGGGTACGACGCTGATCGGTGTCGCCGCCGGCGACATCGTCCGCTGGGGACAGACCGACAAGGCGCTGATGGTGCCGGGCCTGGTCTACGCCTTCGGCACCCTCGCGGTGATCGTCCTCGTCCAACGGGTCTTCAAGGGCTTCATGGCCACCATCTCGGTGCTCATCGGCCTGATGCTCGGCACAGCCGTCGCGGCCGCCCTCGGGCACACCGACTTCTCCGGGGTGACCACCGCCGCGCCGATCGGACTCACCGCTCCCTTCTTCTTCGGCTGGCCGGCCTTCTCCCTCACCGGGGTCATCTCGATGATCATCGTGATGGCCATCACCGCGGTCGAGACGACGGGCGACGTGTTCGCCACCGGAGAGGTCGTCGGCAAGCGGATCACCCCGCACCACATCGCCTCGGCGCTGCGCGCGGACGGCCTGTCCACGACGCTGGGCGGCATCCTCAACTCCTTCCCGTACACCTGCTTCGCGCAGAACGTCGGCCTGGTCCGGCTCACCCGGGTGAAGTCGCGGTGGGTCGTCACCGCCGCGGGGGTGATCATGATCGTGCTCGGGCTGTTGCCGAAGGCCGGCGCGATCGTCGCGGCCATCCCGGCCCCGGTGCTCGGCGGCGCCTCGCTGGCGATGTTCGCCAATGTCGCCGTCGTCGGCATCCAGACCCTGGGCAAGGTCGACATGCACGACAACCGCAACGCGGTGATCGTCTCCACCGCCATCGGCCTGGCCATGCTGGTGACCCTGCAACCGACGATCGCCGCCGCGGTGCCGTCCTGGCTGCAGATCATCTTCGGCTCCGGCGTCACCCTCGGCTCGATCGTCGCGATCCTGCTCAACCTGCTGTTCTTCCACGTCGGGCGGCGTAGGGGGCCCGACGTCGCGGTCTCCCACGGCAAGCCGGTGCGCCTCGACGAGGTCAACGCCATGTCGAAGGACGAGTTCGTCGCGGCTTTCGGCGGCCTCTTCCCGGTCACCTGGCCGGTCGCCCGGGCCTGGGAGGACCGTCCGTTCGCCAGCACCGAGGAGCTGCGCGAGGCCTTCCAGCAGGTCGTCCTGTCCTCGTCGGCCGACGAACAGCGCGCCCTGGTCGACAGCTACTACGACATCTCCGAACTCGTCCTCACCGATCCGGCGACCGCGACCGAGGACGTCGCGGCCCTGCAGGAGACCGGCTCGCTGGCCATCGACCGGCTCGACGACCGGGATCGTACGGAGATCGCGGCCCTCAGCCCGGCCTACCGGGACAAGCACGGCATGCCCTGGGTCGTCTCGCTGGCCAACCTGGCCAGCCGTGACCAGCTCGTCGGGGACGGGTGGCACCGGGTGGCCAGTTCTCCCTCGCGGGAGTTGGTCACCGCGATCACCGAAGTCGGCCACATCGCCGACGCCCGGTTCGACGCCCTGGTGGCGGACGCCAACCCGATCCGCTCGGCCTGGGCACGCAAATTCGAGCAGTTGAGCTGACACAGACCAGGAGGACGATGATGCGGTTCGCGGTGATCGGGGCGGGAGGCCTCGGGGGTTTCTTCGGTGGTCTGCTCGCCAACGGCGGGCACGAGGTCCACTTCGTGGTCCGGGGTCGTACGTTGGCGGCCCTCCTCGACACCGGGTTGAGTATCACCGGCGGGTTCCGGGCCCACCTCGACCGGGTCGAGGCGACCGACGATGCGCGCACGATCGGGCACGTCGACGTCGTACTGGTCACGGTGAAGGCCGGCCAATTACCCGACATCGCCACGCAGTTGCCGCCGCTGGTGGGACCGCAGACCATCGTGCTGACCATGCAGAACGGCGTCGAGGCGCCCGACACCGTCGCCGAGGTCGTCGGGCGCGAGCACGTCGTGCCCTGTGTCGTGCGGATCTTCACCCAACTGGAAGAGCCGGGCCGGATCAGCCACCACGGCGGCGCCGGGTCGGTCACCTTCGGAGCCTGGGACAACGTCGAGACCCCACTGATCGAGGCCACCCGGGCCGCCTTCGAGGGCGTCGGGATCTCCGCCCCCGAACCGCCCGACATCTGGGTCGACCTGTGGACCAAGGCGATGTTCATCATCCCGACCGGCGCCCTCGGAACGCTGAGCGGCCAGCCGATGGGTGAGGTGCGCACCGCCCTGCGCGACGAGTTGAGCGCCTGCATCGCCGAGATCGAGGCGATCGCCAGGGCCCGCGGTGTCCGGCTGCCACCCGACGCGGTGGAACGTACGCTCGCCTTCGTCGACGAGCAGCCCGCCGATGCCACCACCTCCCTGCAACGCGACCTGATGCACGGGCGGGCATCCGAACTGGACAGCCAGGCGGGCGCCGTGGTCCGGCTGGGCCGGCAGGTGGGCGTCCCCACCCCACGGCACGACCTGATGTACGCGGTGCTGTCGCTGCGGGAGCGCGCGGCCCGGGGCTGAGCCGGACATCAAACACCGGCTGTACCTGGAGGTATGGACGCTGTACCTAGAGGTATGTACACTCGAAGCCGTGGACTCCAGGGAACGCCTGATCGTCGCGATGAGCGATCTGATGTGGGAGAAGGGCTATGCCGCCACCAGCCCCCGTGAGGTCCGCGACCGCTCCGGCGTCGGCCAGGGCAGCATGTACCACCACTTCCCCAGCAAGCGCGAACTCGCGCTCGCGGCGCTGGAGCGCAACTGCCAGGACCTGCTGCCCGGCTCCATCGACCCACTCAGCGCCCCCGGTGATCCGCTCGAGAAGCTCGCCGGGCACATGTCCACGCCGCGCGATGCGCTCAAGGGCTGCAAGGTCGGCCGGATGACCCAGGACCCCCTGGTCGCCACCGATCCCGGGCTGCTCGCCCCCGTCACCGACGCCTTCGAGAAGGTGCACACCGCCCTGGTCGCCGTCATCCGGGAGGCGATCGACGCGGGCGAGCTCCCGGCAGCCCTGGATCCCGATCGGATCGCCTCGCTGTTGCAGGCCACCATCCAGGGCGGCTACGTCCTCGCCATCGCCCGTCAGGACCGGGCGCCCTACGACGAGGCCGTCGCCGGAGTCGTCGACCTGCTCCGCGCCGCCGCCCCGCCTCCCGCTGCCGCGCCCGCCTCGGCCCCCACTACTTCAACCCCAACCCACAGAAAGGTACGGCCATGACCGTACGCATCGGTATCAACGGATTCGGTCGGATCGGGCGCAGCTACCTGCGTGCCGCCCTCGCCAACAACGCGGACGTCGAGGTGGTCGCCGTGAACGACCTCACCGACGCCCGCACCCTCGCCACCCTGCTCGAGTGGGACTCCGTCAGCGGACACCTGGACGGCGTCGGCGTGGACGGCGGTGACCTCCGGGTCGGCGACGCCACGGTGAAGGTCTTCTCCCAGGCAGATCCCGCCACCATCCCCTGGCGGGAGGTGGGCGCCGACGTGGTGATCGAGTCGACCGGCCGGTTCACCGACGGGGCCAAGGCCGTGGCCCACCTGCAGGGTGGCGCCCGGAAGGTGATCGTGTCGGCCCCGGCCAAGGGTGACGTCCCGACCTTCGTGCTCGGCGTGAACGACGACACCCTCGACGTGGGCGCCAGCGACGTCTTCTCCAACGGCTCGTGCACGACGAACTCCCTCGCGCCGCTCGCCAAGGTCCTCAACGACACCTTCGGCATCGAGAGCGGTCTGATGACCACCGTGCACGCCTACACCGGTGACCAGCGCCTGCACGACGCCCCGCACTCCGACCTGCGCCGGGCCAGGGCCGCCGCCGTGTCGACCATCCCGACCTCGTCCGGGGCCGCGAAGGCGATCGGCAAGGTCATCCCGGAACTGGACGGGCGGCTGACCGGATTCGCCCTGCGGGTGCCGGTGCCGGTCGGCTCGATCACCGACCTCACCGTCGTCCTCCAGCGGGAGGCCTCCGTCGAGGAGGTCAACGCCGCCTTCCGGGAGGCCGCCGGCAGTGATCGACTGCGGCACGTGTTGCAGTACTCCGAGGCTCCGCTGGTGTCGGTCGACATCGTCGGCAACCCGCATTCGTCGATCTTCGACGCGCCACTGACCCAAGCCGTCGGCCGTCAGGTCAAGGTGCTCGGCTGGTACGACAACGAGTGGGGCTTCTCCAACCGGCTGGTCGAGTTCTCCGAACGGATCGGGCAGGCCCTCTGACCCACCCGAACAGTTCTCAGAAGGCCAGGTGCGTCATCCAGGGCAGGATCGGCGTCATCAGCCCGGTCGACATCCAGAACATGCCGAAGTTCATGGCGAAGCCGGCCAGCGCCGCGAGGCGATAGGTCGGCGACGCCACGGCCCGCTGCTCGTGGCACATCATGGCCGCGGTTCCATAGGGCTGCCCGATGGTCAATTCCTGGGTCGATGTCCCCGGAATCGCGGTCATGATGAGGGCGTCGCCGGTCTCCTCTGCAGCGGCGGGCGAGGCCGGCGCGGCTGACACGGCCGGCGAGATCGGCGCGTGCCCGGCCGCGTCCTGGGCAGTCTGGGCGTCATGGGCCTTGACCCAGGCGGGACGGACGACGTCGACCAGGTCGCGTCCGGCGGCGAACAGCAGATAGGCCATGAACGGGATCCCCACCAGGCCCACGGTCCACACCGAGCCGCCCGGCTTCGAGGCCTCCATCAGCCACGGCTTCATGGCCGCGCCCATGTGGGGCATCTTGAGGTTCATCCCGACCAGGTGCCAGGCCATTGCGCCGAACATCGCCGCGTGACCGGCGTAATGCCAGCGGGCCCCCGCCGGGTCACCGCGAGCCCAGCGAACCACGCGGTCGACAACACGAAGACGGCCAGCACCACGGGGGGAGTGAGCAGGTGCACCAGGGGCATCCAGGTGACCGGGGCGACCATCAGCAGCATCACCACCGACATCACCAGGTGCAGCACGTTCGACACGCGCTGGGTGCGGTCCTGGGGACGAGTGAGCTCGTACATCGACCACGCGGTGCACCACGCGAAGAAGACGAGCAGGACGACGAACTTCACCGGTGTGTTGGCGAGCGTGAACACGACGGACCTCCTGGGGAGACGACTGACGAGACGCGGTGGTCATCGGGTCGAGTCGTGTAGGAGGAGACACGGCAACGCTGGGACGACGCTCCGGGAGCCACTGTAGGACGGCGCCGAGCCCGCGATACCCCCGGTGAGTAGCGGAAATGGAACGCTCGCGACGCCGGCCCGTCAGCCGAAGTGGTAGATGATCAGGTCCTCGAACCGGGTCACCTCGATCACCACCGCCGTCCCGGCCGCTCCGGCCCGGACCGCCATCTCACCGACGCGCCAGGTCCGGCTCAATCGTCCCCGCGAGTCGCAGGAGCAGCCCCACGGCTCCCCGTACGCGGCATCGAGCAGGCGGAGCAGTTGCAGCGTGTAGTCGCGGACCGCGGGCTCCGCACGCCAGGCGTCGAGCACGGTGATGTCGATGGTCCCCGAGCGCACCCTGACCCGCCAGCCGGCGCCGGCGCGCAGCTCGGGGACGCCGTACCGGGTGGGCGTGGCCACCAACTCGTGGTGCTCGACGAAGTTGCGGATCCCGGCGTCCAGCACCTCGGCGACGAGGCTGGCCGCCTCCTCCGGCGACACGTACGCCGCGACGTACGTTCCCCCGGGCCGGGCCGGCTGGGGGCGCGCCTCGACCGGCGCGGTCAACGGGAGCAGGTCGATGACCGTGGCGGGTTCGAGGGCCTCGGCCTCCTCGGCCCCGGCCGCCACCTCGCCGCCCGGTGTGGGGAGCAGAGTGAACGGGGTACGGGTCGGCGCGACGCCGATCACGAGCTCGTCGGGGCGACGGTCGGCGTACGTCGTCGCCCAGATCCGCCCGATGACCTTGGCGGCCCGGCGCGACTGGTCGGCGTCGAGGGCGACTTCGACCCCGTCGACGTTGACCGTCAGGCGGTTCGGCTCGGCCCGAGCGGTGAGCCGGCGCCCCTCGAGGGAGCCGGAGAGCACCACCGGTTCGCCGAACCAGGCCGGGGGATCGTGGCCAGGTCGGAGGGCAACAGTGCCAACAGGAACCCCAGCTCGGTTGCCACGTCCGACCAGCGCGGCAACAGGAACGGCCCGGGGGCCCAGGAGCAGGGTGGAGCCTGACCGGTGGAGATCGACCACAGGTGGGGCGGTGACAGGTCGGGGGTGGCCGAGACGAAGGCGACGTGCTCCCGGGCACTGACCTCCGGGTCGTACGGGAACGCCCGGCACCCGACCTCCCACTGGTCGAAGAACCGGTCGACCCCGACCTCGATCATGATGCCGTTGAGCTCCCAGCGGAACCTTGCCTGGGGTCCGTGGATCTCGTACGGCGGGGACCCGAGCGCGTCGGCGATGGCCAGCAACGCGGCGTGGGCATCGCTGGGTCGGGGCAGCAGACGGCCCGTCAGGGCGAGGACAGCGGCCTCGACGCCCTGGAGCAACTCGTCGATCCGCATCCCTCACCCCCTGGGTCTAAGGTCGCTGCATGAAGATCTCCCGACGCTCCGACATCGATGCCTTCGAGGTGATGACCATTCAACAGAAGGTTGCCACGATGCAGGCGGCGGGTCAGGAGGTTCTGCTGCTCAGCGTCGGGGAACCCTGCCAGGGCGCCGCCCGATCGGTCCGGGAGACGCTGGCCCGGGTGGCGACGGATGGAACGGATCTGGGGTACACGCCGGGCTTCGGGATCGCGCCGCTGCGCGCGGCCATCGCGCGTCACTACGCCGATTGGTACGGGCTCGAGGTCGATCCGTCCCGGGTCTGCGTGACGGTCGGATCCTCCGGGGCGTTCCTGCTGTCCTTCCTCGCCTGCTTCGACGTCGGGGACCGGGTCGCCGTGGGCCGGCCGACGTACCCCGCCTACACCAACGACCTGCGGGCCCTCGGCTGCGAGGTGGTCGAACTGGACTGCGGTCCGGCGGAACGCTTCCAGCCCACCCCGGAACTCCTGGCGGCTGCGCACGCCGAGTCGCCGCTGACCGGCGTCGTGCTGGCGTCCCCGGCGAACCCGACCGGGACGATGCTCGACGCGCAGCGGATGGCCGACCTCGCCACGTGGTGCCGCGCCCACGACGTGCGGATGATCAGCGACGAGATCTACCACGGCATCACCTTCACCGGCAGCCGTGGCGAATGCGCCTGGACGTACGACCCGTCGGCGGTGGTGATCTCCTCGTTCTCCAAGTACTGGTCGATGACCGGCTGGCGGCTGGGCTGGATGCTGCTGCCGGAGGACCTCGTCGATCCGGTCGACCGGCTCACCGGCAACCTGTTCCTCTGCGCCCCCGCGCCCGCCCAGTGGGCGGCCATCGAGGCGTTCGGCCCGGAGGCGTACGCCGAGGCGGAGCAGGCGGTCGCCGACTTCGCCGCCGCGCGCGAGGTCGTGCTCGGCACCGAGATGGGCTGGGGCACCGTCGCGCCCCCCGACGGCGCCTTCTATTACTACGCGGACATCAGCCCGGTGCTGGGGCCGTACGCCACCTCACGGGAATGGTGCGCCGCCCTGTTGGAGCAACAGCACGTGGCCGTCACCCCCGGCAAGGACTTCGACTCCGTCCACGGTGACCGGACGATCCGACTGTCGCTGTCCGCCGGGGCACCGGCCGTCCGGGAGGCGCTGCGCCGGATCCAGGTCTTCCAACAGGAGCTTGCGAGCCGGGTCAGCGCTGCTCGGTGACAGCGGGGGGAGCGGTGACCACGGCGACCGGGCAGCGGGCGCCCATCAGCGCGTGCTGAGCCACGGTGCCGAGCTTGAGGCCCTTGAAGCCCTCCTGGCCGCGCCGGCCCACCACCATCAGGTCGGCCGTCTCGCTGGCCGTGACCAGGACGTTGCGGGGGTGGCCGGGGCGGGCGACCAGGTCGATCCCGACGCCCGGCTTCGACCGTCCGGCGAGGGTCTGTTCCAGCATGGCGTACGCCACCGCCGGCACCGGGTCGGTCGAGTCCTGCGGCATCGTCGACCAGCAGAGCAACAGCGTGATCGTGCCGCCGGCCGCGACGAGGCTGAGGGCGAAGTCCAGGGCCGCCGTGCTGGAGGCCGAACCGTCCGCACCCACGACGATGCTGCGGGGGGCCGCATCGGTGGCCGTGTCGCCGTGGATGATGACGACCGGACAGGCCGCATGCTGGGCGGTCGTCATCGAGACGGTGCCGAGGAAGGCGGAGGTGATCCGGCCGCGGCCGCGATTGCCCATCACGAGCATCGTCGCGTCGTCGCCGGCCCGCACCATCACTCCGGCGCCCGTACCGACCGGGTCCTCGCCGCTGGCCGGCAGGTCCGGGTGGGTCCGCCGCACCGCGTCGAGGGCCTCGGCGCTGCGCACCGGTTGCGCGTCGTTCTCGCGGGCGGCGATCACGCGCAGCGGCACCCCCATGCGCTCCGCGGCGCCGGCGGCCCAGGTCACCGCCCGACCGGCCATCTCGGAGGAGTCGTAGCCTACGACGACGGGACGGGAAGGGGTGCCCTCGGACATGACCTCAGTGTAGGGGCCGACCAGGGGTGACACTGGTGCCATGAGTGACAGCGATGAGTACCGCATCGAGCACGACACCATGGGCGAGGTGAAGGTGCCCGCCCGGGCGCTCTACCAGGCCCAGACCCAGCGCGCCGTGGAGAACTTCCCGATCTCCGGGACCACTCTCGAACCCGCCCTGGTGATCGCCCTGGCCCGGGTCAAGAAGGCCGCGGCGGGCGCCAACGAGGCTCTCGGGGTGCTGGACCCCGACATCTCCCTGGCCATCCGCGACGCGGCCGACGAGATCATCGGCGGGGAGCATCTCGGCGAGTTCCCGGTCGACGTCTTCCAGACCGGCTCGGGAACGTCGTCGAACATGAACACCAACGAGGTGCTGGCCACGTTGGCCTCGCGGCGTCTCGGCCGCAGCGTCCACCCGAACGACCACGTCAACGCGTCGCAGTCGTCGAACGACGTCTTCCCCACCGCCGTCCACGTCGCGGTGGCCGGGGCCCTGAAGCACGACCTCTACCCGGCGCTGCAACGGTTGGCGACGCTGCTGTCGGTGAAGGCGGAGGAGTTCTCCACCGTGGTGAAGTCGGGGCGTACGCACCTGATGGACGCCACCCCGGTGACACTCGGCCAGGAGTTCGGCGGGTACGCCGCCCAGGTCAACATGGGGATCGAGCGGATCTGGGGCTGCCTGGACCGGGTGGCGGAGCTGCCGCTGGGGGGCACCGCGGTGGGCACGGGCATCAACACCCGGCCCGGCTTCGCCCAGAAGGTGATCACCCAGCTCGCCCGCGAGGCCGACGTACCGCTGCGGGAGGCCCGCAACCACTTCGAGGCCCAGTCGGCCCGCGACGGACTGGTCGAGGCCTCCGGGGTGCTCCGGACGATCGCGGTCTCCCTGATCAAGATCGCCAACGACATCCGCTGGATGGGCTCCGGCCCCCGGGCGGGCCTGGCCGAGATCCACCTGCCGGACCTCCAGCCGGGGTCGTCGATCATGCCCGGCAAGGTCAACCCGGTGCTCTGCGAGGCGATGATCCAGGTCGGTGGGCAGGTGATCGGCAACGATGCCGCGGTGGCGTTCGCCGGCACGACGGGCGTCTTCGAGCTCAACGTGATGATCCCGATGATGGGCAACAACCTGCTGCAGTCGATCCGGCTGCTGGCCAACGTGTCGCGGCTCTTCGCGGATCGTACGATCGCCGGCATCGTCGCGGATGTCGACCGGTGCCGTACGTACGCCGAGTCCTCCGCCTCGATCGTCACCCCGCTCAACCGCTACATCGGCTACGAGAACGCGGCGAAGGTCGCCAAGCTCTCCCTCAAGGAGAACAAGACGATCAGGCAGGTGGTGATCGAGCAGGGCTTCATCGACGAGGGTCTGCTCACCGAGCAGCAGCTCGACGAGGCGTTGGACGTCCTGGCCATGACCGTGCGGCCCGAGTGATCGTCAGGCCGGAGTGAGCGTGCGGCCCGAGTGAGCGACTGACGATCAGGCCCGAGTGAGCGACTGACGATCAGGCCCGAGTGAGCGACTGACGATCAGGCCGCGTGACATCAGACGGGAGTGACAGTTCCAATTTCACGTCATAGGTTTCTCCTATGTCAAGCGGCGGCCGGCAGACAGGGCTGGGGGGCTGATCGTCGGGCGTTCTTGAGGGTGGTGAAGACCAGGCGGATGAGGTGGCGTTTGAGGCAGCGCAGGGCCTCGCGGTTGGACATGCCTTCGGACTTCTTCTTGTCGTAGTAGGCCCGACCCAGACTGTCCTTGAGCCGGGTCTGGGTGACCGCGATGCGGTGGATGGCGCAGTTGATCTGTCGGTTGCCCGAGCGCGTCATCCGGACCCGGCCCTCGGTCCGGCCCGACCAGACCGGGATCGGCGCGATCCCGGCATGGCGGGCCAGCTGGGCCTCGTTGTCGAACCGGTCAAGGGCCCCGATCTCGCCGACCAGCTTGGCCGCGGTCAGCGCCCCGCAACCGGGCAGCGCCACCAGTTCAGGGGCCCGTTGGGCGACCAGAGCAGCAATCCTCTTCTCCAGCACGTTGATCCGCCCGGTCAGGGCGATCACGTCCTCCAGCTCGTCGGTGGCCAGTTCGGCCACGATGCCCGTCTGCGCGGCCAGCCAAGCGGCGAGCGCCTGCTGGTGCTTGGCCCGGTCCAGGCCGGACGGCTTGATCGGGTACTCGGGGTCGAGTTCATGGACCCGCCAGCGCAGGCTGTTGATCGTGGCGGTGCGCTGGGTGATCAGCGTGTCGCGCCGGTCGACCAGCAGCTTCAGCTCCCGGGCCTGGTCATCGTGGCAAGCCCTGGGCAGGTTCGGCTCGGCCAACGCGGCCCGGGCGACGGCCAACGCGTCGATCGGGTCGGACTTGCCACGGGTGCGGGCGATCGCGCGGGCCTGGCCCGTCATCTTGGGCGGGACCCGGACCACCGTCTGCCCGGCGCCCAACAGGTCACGCTCCAGCCGCGACGACAGGTGGCGACAGTCCTCGATGGCCCATTCCAGCTCGTCACCGAACTCCCGGCGGGCCCAGCCCAGGGCCTTCAGATGCCCTGCGGTGATGGCCTCGACGGTCAGCTGACCCAGTTTGCGGCCGGTCTGGTCGACCGCAACGAACGTGTGGCTGCGCTTGTGAACATCGGCTCCGACGACAACCATGGTGGTTGCCTCCTTTCACCCTGATCAGTGAGGGACGGTCGGGCCGGTCGGCGGACACATCTCAGTGGGGGCGGTGCCACGCTCCTATCAAGTCACGCCGGCCGGTCCTTCACACTGACCGGCGACAAAACCTATGAACGCCATGCAGGCAGCACCCCTACGAGTCAGCCGACCAGTGATCCGGATCCAACCACCGCGTCAACAGCGGCACCACCCAAAATGACACTGAGGCAGCCCTATGACGTGAAATTGGAACTGCACTCTCCGCTCCGCCTCGGCGATCGCGCTCCGGAGCAGGGCATGCGCGGGACCGGAGACAGCTTGGGCGCGCTCGGCGGTGCGGTGGCGCTCGCGGATGTAATCGCCTTCTCGCTGCCGTTATGCGGTCCGCGAGCTACTTGATCATCCGCGAGCTACTTGACCGTCCGCGAACTGTCTGAGGGTCCGCGAGGCTCGCCAGCCGCCGAGTGCCGCCGAAGGCAAACGGCACGTGAATGTCCCGGGGGTGTGGCGGACCCCCGGGACAGGCGCGTGACACAGGCGTGACGGCCGAAACCTCAGACGAAGATGACCTGCGCCCCCTCGCTGATCACGATGAAGTCGGAGGCCGAGATGACGCCCTCGACGGCCGGGTGCAGGTCGGCCTCGAGCAGCTTCATCATGTCGAAGGTCAGGCGGCAGGCGTAGAAGTGCGCGCCCTGGGCCGCCATCAGGTCGAGGAACTCCGGGACGTCCGGGATGTCGAGATCGGCCATCTCCTTCTTGAAGTAGCGGGTGGCGAAGGCCCCCATGCCCGGCAGACCGCCGAGCTGCTGGGGCACGGAGAGGTGCTCGAGGCCCGGGCGCAGATTGCCGAGCGCGGGCATGTGCATGGCGGTGTTGCCGGCGATGGTGAACTTCAGGTTGCTGTTCGTCTTCTGGTTGACCATGTCGAGGCCCCAGAAGGTGAAGAAGATGTGCACCTCGCAGCCCTCGCTGAGGGCGGCGTTGCCCATGATCAGCGCGGGATAGGCCATGTCGAGATTGCCCTTGGAGCAGATGAAGGCGATCTTGCGGGGCCCGGTGTAGGCGGGGGCGCCCCCGGCGTACGCCTCACCCGGCGCGGTGGCGCCGGCGGCTCCGGAGGCGGCGCCCGAGGACGCCCCCTGCTGGCGGGGACCGAAGTCCGGCATGATGAACCCGTCGGGGATCCGGGTGGACCTGACGCGTGCCTCTGTGGTGGCAGTCATGGTGATGTTCTCCTGACGCGTCGACTAGACGCAGCCGACGGGCTTGGGCAGACCGGCGATCCACGCCATCTTCTTGGCGGGCTTGCCGGGGTAGAGGCGGTAGAGCTCCTTGATGTCGAAGCCGCCGACCGTCTGCAGCCGGCGCAGCGTGGGCGTGACGCCGGACTTGGCCGAATCCTCGCGCATGAAGCGGATCGGGCCCCAGTGCTCCTCGTCCATCTCGATGTCGATGAGGGCGGCCAAGTCGGCTCCCAGCTCCTCACTCCACTCGTCGCGGTTGGTGAAGAAGCCCTCGTCGTTCACGTGGAACGTACGCTCGTTGAGGGTGTTGGTGGGCACGTCAGTTCTCCTCGTGCTTGCCGGCCATCGACATCAGCGTCGGGACGGGCAGTTTGTGACCGGGCAGGAGCATGCGCCAGTAGAGCTGTTCGAAGGCGAGCTTGCCCATGTGATTGATGCGGGAACGCCCCAGCAGCTTCATCGGCCCGATGCCGGGCAGCGGGAAGGTACCGGTCAACGGCTGGGTGTCGTAGTTGAAGTCCAGGAGCAGCGCCTGGCCACGGCCGGACTCGACGAAGCAGTTGGCGTGCCCGTCGAACTTGTTCGGCATCGGCTTGCCCTCGACAGCGGCGAGGAAGTTCGGGACGAACGTCTCGACACCGAAGTGGGCCACGGCCCCGGCCTTGGAGGTCGGGATGTTACTGGCGTCGCCCAGGACGAAGATGTTGTCGTACTGCGTCGATCGCAGCGTCTGCTTGTCGACCGGAATGAAACCATTTTCATCGCCCAGACCAGAATCGAACACGTACTGCTGGCCGGTGTTGAGCGGGATGGTGACCAGCAGGTCGAAGGGGAGCTCGCGCCCGTCGTACGACACGATCATCTGGCGTTCGTTGTCGATGTGCTCCAGAGCGAAGTCCGAGGCCAGCCGGATGGACCGGTCGGTCATCAGGTTGCCCAACTCGCGCGAGGCGACCGGCTTGGTGAACGCCCCGTCAAGGGGAGTGACGTAGGTGATGTCGACCTTGTGGCGGATGCGGCGGGTGCGGAAGTAGTCCTCCACCAGGAAGACGAACTCCAGCGGCGCGACCGGACACTTGATCGGCATGTCGGTGAGCTGCACCAGGATCTTGCCGCCCTCGAACGCCTCGAGGGCGTCGTGCAGCTTGCTGGAGCCCTCGAGCGTGTAGAAGTCGAAGACCTTCTTGTACCAGAGGGAGCCGTCGGCCATCCCGGGAGTCAGGTCGGGACGCGGACGGGTGCCGGTGGCGATCAGGAGCCAGTCGTACGGCAGGGTCCGGCCGTCCTCGAGGTCGACTTCGTTGTCGGCCGCTCGGACCTTGCGGATGCCGGTCTGGACGAAATCGACGCCCTTGGGCAGGTAGCGCGTCCGGGGTTTGACGACCCTTTCGGGCGTGTAGGTGCCGAACGGGATGAACAGGTAACCGGGCTGGTACTGATGGTCGTTGTCTTTGTCGACCACAGTGATAGCCCAGTCTGCGGAAAGCTCGCGCCTGAGGATGTTCGCGAGCATGGTGCCGGCGGTACCGGCACCGAGGATGAGGAGCCGTCTCATGACTACGAGGATACCCGTACGGGTATCCGAGTACTACCCTTTACGTAGGACTCGCAGGGTGATCCGCCACACCCCCGGTGCCGCGGAACGACGCCAGGGGAGAGTCGAGGATGTGCTGCGTCATCGCCCTCTCGGCCGCCTCGGGGTCCCGGTCGCGGATGCCTTCGTACACCTCCCGATGGCCCCGGTTGCGTTCGACGAGGCTGCCGGTGAAGCCGCCACCGTGGGTGGCGATGAGGAAGTCGCTCAGGTCCCACAGGTCATGACTGATGTCGGCGGCGAGGGGGGCGTTGGCCATCCGGTGGATCAGTGAGTGGATGTTGCGGTTGTCCTGCACGTACGCCTGGCCGCCCGACCCGTCGTCGCGCGAGGCCAGTGCATCCAGGCGGTCGCACAGCGCGGCAAGCTCGGCCAACTGCGCCTCGCTGCGTCGGGTGGCCGCCCTGAAGGCCATCCCGCCCTCGGTGCGGGCGAACATCCAGAAGAAGGTCCCGACCTCCTCGGGGGTGTACTGACTCACCCGTACGCCCACCTGGGGCTGGATCTGCACGAGGCGGTCCGCGGCCAGCATGTGCAGGGCCTCCATCACCGGCTGCTTGCTGACCCCGTACTCCTCGCGGAGCTTGACCACCGTGATCGCTTCGCCCGCCGGGTACCGCCCGGCCAGGAGGTCCTGCTTCAACCGCTCGTACACCCCGCGGGCCAGTCGACCACCGACCACGGAGGAGCGGCCGGCGGGGGAGGACATGCGGTGAGTCTATCGAGGGAGGTGAGGTGCATGACGGTGAACGACCGGGTGGCCGCGCCCGCCATGCACCTCTCGCCTCAGACGAGGACCTTGGCCCCGGCGTCGACCTGGTCCGCGACCTGGTCCACGACCTGGTCCCCGACCCGGTCCAGCACGCTGTCCAGCGCGGTCTCGAGCAGCGTACGGGCCTCCGCGGGGTCCCAGACCGCTCCCGGGCAGCGCCAGGCGACCACCGCGTCGGGCCGGACCAGCAGTGCCCCGGCCTCGTGGACCTCCCGTTGCCGGTACCAGTCGTGGTACGGGTCGTGGGCATCGACATCCGCGCCGACCAGCACGACATCGAGGAACTCGGCACCGAGCTCGTCGGCCGCCTCACGCCACGCAGTGCCGGCCTGTCCGGTGACGAGGGTGAAGCGTCCCTTGCCGACGATGTCGAGGGTGGAGCGTCGGGTCCCCTCGCCGTCCACCAGCCAGGCGTGCGGCAGCTTGGCGCCCGGCCGGGTGGTCGGCTGGGCGTAGAGCTCGACGTCTCGCTCCCACACCTCCTCGGGCAGGGTCGGATCAGGCAGGACAGCCGAGGAGACGTAGCGGTGGTTCTTCTCCACCCCCTCCGCGTTCCACTCGTGCTCCTTCAGCTGCAGCGCCGCCTCCAGCCGGGCGCGGCGGCGGACCCCGTCCTCGGTCGGGGCGTTGAGCTTCGCCAGCGCGTTCGTCACCGGATCCGCCTCCCCGCTGGTGTCGAAGCAGTCACGGATCGCCGCGTAGTCGAGCCGGGACTGGTTCGCCCGCAGCACGATCTGTCGGCCCACCGGCGCCCGTTCCTCGGAGTAGCTGTCGAGCAGTCCGGCCCCGGCGTAGCCCTTGATCGCGTACGCCAGCTTCCAGGCGAGGTTGTGGGCGTCCTGGACGCAGGTGTTCAGCCCCAGGCCGCTGCTCGGCGGATGCCGGTGGGTGGCGTCGCCGCCGCAGAAGACCCGGCCGCGCGAGTACTCCGTGGCGTACTCCTGGTTGACGTACCAGACGGACCGGTTGAAGATCTCGATCTCCAGGTCGGGCACCCCCACCAACTGGCGGATCCGACCGACCAGCTCCTCGTCGGTCGGCTCAGGCACCCCGTCCTCGGGCAGGAAGCCCCAGCCGGCGATCCATTCGGTCCAGGGCTTCGTGCAGCGCAGCAGGCCGAGACCGATCTCCCCCACGTTCATCTCCGGGTTGAAGAACCAGTGCAGGATGCTCGGGCGGTGCTCGACATAGCGCCGCAGGTCGCAGCGGAACTGCGTGTAGAGCGTCCCGGCGCGGTTCTGGTGACCCTCGAACGGCAGCCCGATGGTCTGGGCGACCAGGGAGCGGGCACCGTCGGCGCCGACCAGGTAGCGGGACCGGATGACCTCCTGCTGTCCGCTGAGGCGGTTCCGCAGTCGTGCGGTCACCCCCTCCTCGTCCTGGGTGAAGTCCACGAGCTCGGTCTGGTAGCTCAGTGCGACGCCGTGGCGTCCGGCGGCGTCGACGAGTACGGGCTCGATCCGGTCCTGCGGGATGTCGAGGTACTCGCACGGGCTGTGGCGTACGTAGTCGCCGTGCCGGGCGAACCCGGACCCCCAGGCCGGCATCCGGGCGATCTCCGGGCCGGTGAGGCTGACGGCGAGCAGGGTGTCGCCCATCTCCGCCCATGGGGTGGCGACGCTGCGGGCGCGCTCCTCCAGGCCGAGGTCCCGGAGGACCTCCATGGTGCGCTGGCTGGTGATGTGGGCGCGGGGGGAGTTGGCGACCCAGGGGCCTTCGTCACCAGTCGTACCGAGACGCCCTGCTGGGCGAGCGCGATCGCGGTCGTCAGACCGAAGGGGCCCGCGCCGACGACGAGGACGTCGGTGTGGGTCATCGGGTGTCCGAGATCCGGCGCCATCTCAGTGCACCTCCTGCTGCTGCAACTCGGCCTCGCGTCGACCCCAGGGGCCGGGCAGCAGTGCCACCGAGAGGATCGAGATGGCACAGACGACCACCATGTAGAGGCCGACGCCGGTCGAGGAGTGGGTGGCTCCGAAGATGGCGGTCGCGATCGTGGGGGCGAAGGCGGGGCCGACGATCTGGGAGATCGTGTACCCGACCGAGGCGCCGGAGTAGCGGACCTCCTTGGGGAAGACCATGGAGAACAGGGGACCGGTGACGCCGGCGGCCGGTGGCATGGCGATGCCGAACATCAGGGTGATGGCCAGCATGAAGAGCAGGGAGTTCCCACTGTTGATGAGGGCGAGGGCGGGGAAGACGGATGCGCCCATCAGGACCGCCCCGAGCAGGTAGACGGTCTTGCGACCCCAGTAGTCCGACAGCCAGCCGAAGACCGGGTACGCCAGGGTCGCGATCACCGCGGCGACCAGCATCCCGGCGAGCGCCTCCACCCGCGGAATGCCCACGACCTTGCTCCCGTAGGTGATGAAGTAGGACATGCACAGGTAGGCCAGCACGCCCTGGCTCACGAAGGTCCCGGCGATCAGCAGGATCGGCTTCCAGTGGTACCGGAAGGCGGTGGCGATCGGGAGGGCCTGGACGGCGTCCTCGTCCCGGGCGGCCTGGAAGGCCGGGCTCTCCTCGACCGTGAGCCGGATGGCCAGGCCGATCACGACCAACAGGGCGCTGATCAGGAAGGGCACCCGCCAGCCCCAGGTGAGGAACTGGTCGTCGGGGAGCAGGGCGGCCACCAGGAACGCGCCGGTGGCGAGCCCGGTCCCGAGCGGAGCGCCCATCTGCGGGAACGAGCCGAAGATGCCCTTGCGGCCCACCGGCGCGTGCTCCACCGCCATCAGGGTCGCGCCGCCCCATTCGCCGCCGACCATGAAGCCCTGGACCAGGCGCAGCACGGTCAACAGGACCGGGGCGGCGACGCCGATGGCTGCGTACGTCGGCAGCAGACCGATCAGTACGGTGGCCAGCCCCATGCCGAGCAGGGTGATGACCAGCATCTTCTTGCGCCCGACCCGGTCACCGAAGTGGCCGAACACCACACCGCCGAGCGGCCTGGCCAGGAAGCCGACGCCGAGCGTGGCGAAGGACAGCAGCGTCCCGGTGAGAGGGGTGGCGGCGGGGAAGAAGAGCTTCGGGAACACGAGCGCGGCGGCCGTCCCGAAGATGAAGAAGTCGTAGTACTCGACAGTGGTGCCGATGAGGCTGGCTACTGCCACGGTCATCGGCTTCGCCGCGGTGGGGGGCCGGACTCCGGCGGAGAGGGCCTGGTCGACAGACGTCATTGTCAGCTCCTTGGGGTGAGGTGCTGAGACGCTAGCATGCTAGTACGCATGAGGTAAAGGTCACAGTCCATCCCGCGCCGTTCCGCGGATATGGCAGGAGCGGGGGACGACTCAGGCTCTCGCGAGAGGCCCCCGTTACGCTGGGGAACATGTTCCGTCCCGGGACCCTCGTGTGGTGGATGCTGGAGCGGTTGTGGCCCACACACCCGCGCCGGTGGCGCGACGTGCCCGCACGCCTGGAACCGACCGGGGTCTGGGTCCTGCGGCTGACCATCGCGACGGTCCTGGCGTACCTGGCCAGCATGCCGATCGTCCAGGGGCCGCCGGACCTGACCGGCGCGCTGACCGCCCTGCTGGTCGTGCAGGGCACGAACGTGGGAACCCTGCGCAGCATGGTGGTGCGGATCGGCGCCGTCGTCACCGGGGTGATGCTCGCTGTCCTCGTGTCACAGTTCGTCGGCCTGTCGTGGTGGAGCCTGGCGCTCGTCGTGGCGCTGTCGCTCGCCTCGGCCAAGGTCTTCCGGCTCGGCGAGCAGTCCTTGGAGACGCCGATCAGCGCGATGCTGATCCTTGCGGTGCAGGGGCAGGCGATGGCGGTGGAGAACCGGATCTTCACCACCCTGATCGGCGCTGCGATCGGTTTCCTGTTCGTGGTCGTGCTGCCCTCCCCGGTGCCCACCCGCCGCGCAGCCGCGATGGTGCGCCGCGCCGCGGTGGGCACGTCGGACCTGCTGATCAGCGCTGCCGAGTCGATGTCCACCCAGCCGATCTTCCGGGCCCGGGCCGAGACCTGGCTCGCTGAGGCCCGGGGGCTGAGCGGGGAGGTCGGACGGGCCCGCGCGCTGGTGGTCGAGTCGCGCGAGGCCCGCCGGATCAATGCCCGCGCGTTCGGCACCACCGATGTCGGGCCGGTCCTGGAACTCGGGGTGGGGACGATCGAGCGGATCGTCTTCGACGCCCGCAACCTGTTCCACATGATCGCGCTGGAGGCACCGGCCCGGGAGACCCGCGACGACGGTTACGGCGAGGACGTACGCCCCGCGCTCGCCTGGGTGCTCGCGACGCTGGCGGACGCCATCGCGGCGTACGGTCGATTCGTCGAGGCCGAGGTGGAGGGGCGCCGGCCGGAACCCGCTGGCGGCGGCCACATCCTCACCCACGCCGGCGCCGCGGCCGAGCACGAGCTGGACGAGGCGCTGGCGCAGGTCGGCGAGGCCCGGGCCATGCTCACCGACCTGATGACCGTCGATCCGGCCCAGGATCGCGGGCTCTGGCTGCTCCGCGGCTCGATCCTGGGCGTCCTCCACCAGATCATCAACGAACTCGAGCACGAGGAGCGCCGCCGGGCCGCCGATCAGCTGGCCTCGGACCGGGCGCTCGGTCTGTGGCCACGGGTGATGCCGATCCTGGTCCGCCCGGTCGAACGCCCCGACGGGGAGGGCTGGGTCGACCCGGACGCCTCGAAGGAGACCTCCGAGATCCCGCGGATCGATGACGCCGGATAGGGGGAGTGCTGCCATGTCCACGACCAGCGCGCAGCAGGCGCGCCGTTCCGCCCTCGACTCGGCCCTCGATGTCGGCCGCGCTCCCTTCCCCGGCGCCGGGTCGAACGGCGCCCTGCAGTGGGTCGACCGGGTGTTGCGCGGCACCGGTCAGGTCGTGTTCCAGGCCAACTGGCTGACCGGCCTGCTCATCCTGGTCGCCATCGGGATCAACTCACCGGTGTATCTCGTCGCGGCCGTGGTGGGGGTGGCCGCCTCGACCGCCACCGCACTGCTGCTCCGGATGGAGCACGGGATGGTGGACGCCGGGCTGACCGGCTTCAACGGCTGTCTGTTCGGCATCGGCCTGGTCGCCTACCTCAGTCGGGACTTCACCGCGGGATCATGGCCCTCGGCCCTCGTCTGGGCGTACGTCGTCGTGGGCGCGGCGATGACCACGGTGATGCTCTCGGCGATCGGCTCACTCCTGGGGTCGCGGACGACGCCCGCACTCACCTCGCCGTTCGTTTTCACCGCCTGGATCTTCCTCTTCGCCACGCTGCGATTCAGCCGGTTGGTGCCCGGCCCCCTGCTCGACCCCAGCCTGCCCACGCCACTCGTCCACGGCGATGTCTATCCGTTGGGGACCTGGTTCCTGGGTACGTTCAAGGGGATCGCGGAGATCTTCTTCCAGGACAACTGGGTCAGCGGGCTGGTGATCCTGCTCGCCATCGCGGTGAACAGCCGGATGAGTGCCCTGATGGGGCTTCTCGGCTCGGTCCTCGGCGTGGGGGTGGCGATGCTGTCCGGGGCGCGCGCCACGACGATCGCGCTGGGGCTGTTCGGCTTCAACGCCGCGCTCACCGCCATGGCGCTCGGCGGGGTGTTCTTCGTCCTCAACCGGGCCGGCTTCTGCTACACGCTGTTCGGCGTGGTCGTCACGGTCTGGGCCTGGGCGACGATGAGCGTTCTGCTCAGCCCCGTGGGGATGCCGACCTTCACCTCGGCCTTCGTCCTCGTCGGGTGGGTCTTCATCATCGGCAAGGCCGGCTTCCGTGCCGTCGTGCCGATCGACCCCGGCCTGTCCACCTACCCCGAGGACAACCTGCGCCGCTGGCGGGCCGATCAGCTCAGCTGACCGGAAGGAAGGACCAGCGGATCAGCGGATCAGCGGCCCCACTGCGTGTTGCTCTTCTCGATCGCCTCACGCAGGCGCTCGGCCAGCTTGTTCAGTTCCGGGACCACCACCGTGGTGACGACCTCGTCGGTCATCCGCGAGGGGAGCCCGGAGGCCGAGACGGCCAGGTGGAGCGGCACGTCGAGGGAGACCGCCACGCACCGTACGCCCAGGTCGTGCTCGGCCTCGTCGATGGCGTAGCCGCGCTCGCGGATCTCGTGCAGTTGGGCGATGAGTTCGTTCGGGTCGGTGATCGTCGTGGGGGTGAAGGCCCGCATCCCGGCGCGGTCGAGGATCGTCCGGACCTCGGCGTCCGAGAACTGGCTCAGGATCGCCTTGCCCACGCCGCTGGCGTGGATCGAGACCTGGTTGCCCACCTCGGTGAACAGGCGCATCGGGTGCTCGGAGGGCACGTGGGCGATGTAGCGCGCGAAGTCCTGGTCGAGCATGGCCACGGACACGGATTCGTCGACCTTCGCCGCGAACTCGGCCAGCATTGGCCGGAAGGCGATGCCCAGCGAACCACCGGCGTAACGGGACAACGGGATCAGCCGCGCCCCCAGCGCATAGGTGCGCCGTGGTGTCTGGAAGGCGTAACCGCCGGCGATCAGGGTGCGCAGGATGCGATGGGCGGTGGGCATGGGCAGGTTGCAGTTCTCGGCGATCTCGGAGATGCCCATCGGACGCTCGGACAGCGCGATCTCTTCCAGGATCCGGAAGGCTCGCACGATCGACTGCACCGAATTGGTGCTGGTCGGTGCGGTAGTTTCGGTCATGGCGTCTCCTCTGCTGCATCGTTGCAGACATCGTCCGGTGTGGCTCGGCGCCACGCCCCGCAAGGTGTTTCTGGTGGGTCCTCTACTGGCCCCGCACCTGCCTCATAGTACCACCATCCGAAAGTTAAGTTCCGGTGGGCGGATGTAACGATGGCGGTAATGATTCTTCCGCATCGTGGAACGCTTTGTTGAAGCTTGATTATCTTGATCGTAGAGTTGAGGCATCAAGGGGGAAGGATCCGGCAGAGCCGGGCCGACCCCCTTACTCATGCCCTCTGGGCCCTACGAACACAAGGAGAATCGTGCAGGATCGCACCGAGAACACTGAGAACACCACCAAGTCCTTCAACGACATCCGCAACATCGCCGTGCCGGCCGTGCTGACCGCCGCCAGCGCAGTGCTCGGCATCGTCGTCGTCCTGGGCTGACGCCACCCGCGACACTGATCCAGCACACCTCGTGCTGAGCTGTCGTCCGCTGGACCGGTCCCCCTCGGCTACCGAGGGGGCGGACCGGCCACCTGATTCACAGCTTTCCGGCGCCGCCCCTCCCGAGATCGCCATGTGCCGTCCGATGATCGGCGAGGCATAACCTACGAGCACCCGGGGCCAGCCAGGCTGCGGCAGAAAGGCCCACCGTGCTGCACGTCCTGTCGGCGACCGCTCCGATCTTCCTCGTCGTGGGACTCGGCTATCTGCTGACCCGGCGTGGGATGTTCAAGCGCGCCGACATGACCGTCCTGTCCACGTACGTGGTCAAGGTGGCCCTGCCCCTGCTGGTCTTCGTCAACGTAGCCGGCCGCAGTGCCGCCGAGATCTTCCAGCCGACCTACCTGCTCACCTACGCCCTGGCGTCGATGGTGATGTTCGCCCTGTCCTTCGGCTACGCCAGGGTGCGTGGCCGCAGTGCCTTCCGGGCGACGTTCATGGCGATGGGGATGGGCGGCACCAACAACGGCTTCATCGGCTTCCCGGTGTTCCTGATCCTCTTCGCCGAGTCGGCCGGGGCGGCGACCGGGATGGGCATGCTGGTCGACAACATCCTGATCATCCCGTTCACCCTGTTCCTGGCCGACCAGGCCGACGGGGAGGGCGGGCTCGTGCAGCGGCTCGTGTCGACCGTACGCAACGTGCTGCTCCACCCGATGGTCCTCGCGATCATCGCGGCACTGGTGCTCCAGGTCGTTGACCTCACCCTGCCCCCGGTGCTCGACCGGAGCGTCCGACTGCTGGCGCAGACCTCCTCCGGTGTCGCGCTGTTCACCGTCGGCGGCATGCTCGTGGGTCTGAAGATCCGCGGCGAGCTCGGCGACATCGTCACGACGGTGGCCGGCAAACTGCTGGTCATGCCGGCGCTGGCCATCGTGCTGGTGACCCTGCTCGTGGCCCTCGGGCTGCCCGGCCTGGCGCCCCAATTCCGCGCCGCCGTGGTGCTCACCAGTGCCCTGCCGACGTACGCCGTCCTCCCCGCCCTGGCGGAGCCGTACGGCGAGAAGGACGTCGCCACCGCCTCGATGATGCTGTCGACGTTGGTCTCCTTCCTCACCCTGTCCGGCTGGATGGTGGCGCTGCGCGCGATGGGCTGGATGTAGCCCGACCCTGCCACGAGCCCGGCGTGCCCGAGCTCGAAAGGTGACTTCGGACACGCTGCGCCGGGCCCCACTCGGCCACTCTTCCCCTGCGGCGACCCCCTCGCGGCACGCGCCGCCGGGCACCCCTCCGATGACGTCTTGACCCCGCTGATGGCCGGACCTTACCCTCATTCGTGGAACCATTCTCCCGCATCGCGGAATTCGTGAACTGGTGAACAACGGAGTATCCCCATCGCACCTGGCTCAATGACGAGCCAGCTCGAAGAAGGAAGTGGGTCATGCAGAACCACAACAGCCACAAGGACGAGGCCTTGGCCTGTCACCTCCGGGCGGTCGCGACGAGCCGCGAGGAGCTGGCGGCGTCGGACCCGACCGGGCGTCTCTACAACGAGGACCTCGCGCCCTCCACGCAGTCCGATCGCAAGTGGAACGGCTACCAGCTCTTCTCCATGTGGATGAACGACGCGCACAACGCCGGCAACTACACGTGGGCCGCGGGTCTGTTCGTCGGCCTCGGGATGTCGGCCTTCAACATCACCCTCGGCATCTTCATCGGTGCGCTGATCATCATGCTCGGCTGCATCCTCTCCGGCTTCATGGGGCACGCGACCGGCACGCCCTACCCCGTCATCTCCCGGATCACCTGGGGTGTGTGGGGAGCCAACGTCCCCGCCGTCATCCGTGGCATCGTGGCTATCGCGTGGTACGGCGTGCAGACCTACCTGGCCTCGATCGCCCTGAACACCCTGCTGTCCCGCGCCATCCCGGCGTTCCGCGCACTCAACGGGCCGACCGCGACACAGTTCCTCAACCTCTCCGTCGGCGGCTGGATCTGCTTCCTGCTCCTGTCGGCTGTGCAGCTCGCCATCGTGTACCGCGGCATGGAGGCCGTCCGTCACTTCCAGGGCATGGCCGGCCCCATCATCTGGGTCGTCATGCTCAGCCTGATGTTCTACTTCCTGGCTCGCTCCGGGTGGAACATCAACCTCTTCCAGGGCCCGCACGGTGAGGCGATCAGCGGCGCCCAGCAGACCCGCAACATCCTCATCACGATGGCTCAGACGGTCGGCACGCTCGCGACGCTGATGCTCAACTTCTCCGACTTCGCCCGGTACGCACCGACCCGCAAGTCGATCGTCCTCGGCAACGCCTGGGGCCTGCCGATCAACTGGACCGCCTTCGCCGTGACCTCCGTCATCACGACGGCCGCCGCCGCCAAGGTCCTCAACGCCGACATGAGCGAGATCAAGGACCCGGGCGTCCTGGTCGGGCACATCGGCAACCCGATCCTCTTCTACGTCTTCACCACGGCCTTCGTGTTCGCGACCATCGGCGTCAACATCGTCGCCAACTTCGTGTCGGCCTCGTTCGACATCTCGAACATCGCCCCGCGCCAGATCTCGTTCCAGCTCGGCGGCATCATCACCGCCATCGCCTCGGTCGTCATCACCCCCTGGAACTACTTCAACAACCCGGTCGTCGTCGGGACCTTCCTCGGCTCTCTCGGTGCCCTGCTCGGCCCGTTCTTCGGCATCCTCGTCGTGGACTACTTCCTGGTGCGTCACGAGAAGTTCTCGATCCGCCACATGTACATGCCGAACGAGAAGTCGATCTACTACTTCAACAGCGGGGTGAGCCTGCGGACGTTGGCGGCCTTCGCCCTCGGGGCGGTCGTCTCGCTCCCCATCGCGTGGGACGTGTTCGGGAACGGGATGATCAGCAACTTCGGCTGGTTCATCGGTGCCGGTATCGCGGGCGTCGCCCACTACCTCATCTCCAACAACCGCGTCGTGGTGCTCCCGCAGGAGGACCTGGACGCGACCCCGGGCGAGCGGGTCTCCGCCTGACCCCGTCTCGGACATCGAGAGCAACCCGAAGATCTGTGCCGGAGACCCGTCTCCGCACCGTTCGGACAAGAAGGGTTCCGCAGCTCGCGGGACCGCAGCGCAGGATCGGTCAATGAAGGAGGAATTTCAGTGCTCACCGATCAAGAAGTGAAGGACCTGGAAGTTCAGGTCAAGCAGAACCGGCGCGACATCGTGCGCATGGTTCACCACGCTGGAAGTGGGCACCCCGGTGGGTCACTGTCCGCGATCGAGGCACTGACCCTGCTGTACGTGAAGCGGATGCGGGTGCGCGTGGAGGAGCCGTCGTGGCCGGACAGGGACATGTTCTTCCTGTCCAAGGGCCACTGCACCCCGGCGTACTACACGGCGATGGCCTCCCGCGGCTACTTCCCCCGCGAGGAGCTGATGACCTTCCGGGACATGCACACCCGCCTGCAGGGGCACCCCTCCAACGCCCACCTGCCCGGTGTGGACATCTCGTCCGGCTCCCTGGGCCAAGGTCTCTCCGTCTGCAACGGTGCCGCCCTGGCCGCCAGGATCGACGGTCGCGACGCCCGTTTCTACTGCATGATCGGCGATGGGGAGGCCCAGGAGGGCCAGATCTGGGAAGCGTCGATGACGGCCGGCTCCCGTGGCCTGGACAACGTCTGCGCGATTCTGGACAAGAACGACATCCAGCTCGACGACTACGTCGACAACGTGAAATCCCTCGGTGACGTCTGCGCCAAGTGGCGGGCGTTCGGATGGCATGTGGTCGAGGTCGACGGTCATTCCCTCCGTGACCTCGATGCCGCCTTCGACGAGGCCGAGGCGACCAAGGGCCGCCCGACCATGATCATCAGCCACACCACCAAGGGCAAGGGTGTCTCGTACATGGAGAACACCGCGAAGTTCCATGGCATGGCCCCCACCGACGACGAGCTCGAGACTGCGCTGGAAGAACTGCGATGACAGAGAAGATGGAACCCCGAGAAGGTTACGCCCAGGCTCTCCTGGAGTTGGGCGCCGAGCACGAGGACGTCGTCGTCCTGGACGGTGACTGCGCGAAGGCGAACTACACCAACCGATTCGGCGCGCAATACCCTGACCGCTTCTTCAACATGGGCATCGCCGAATGCGACATCGTCGGCACAGCCGCGGGCCTCTCCCTGGGCGGGAAGATCCCGTTCGCCAACGCGTACGCCAACTTCCTCACCGGGCGCGGCTTCGACCAGGTCCGCGTGTCGGTGGCCTACTCCGAGCGGCCGGTGAAGATCGTCGGCCACAATGCCGGCACCTCGGCGGCGCAGGAGGGGGCGACCCACCTGCCGCTGGAGGACTTCGGCATCATGCGGTCGATCCCCGGGATGACGGTGATCGTCCCGGCGGACGGCGTCGAGATGAAGAAGGCCGTACGGGCCGCGTACGAGCTCGACGGGCCGGTCTACCTGCGCGTGGGCAAGGTCGCCGTGCCGATCAGCACCGAGGAGGACACCCCCTTCGAGATCGGCAAGGCCGTCCTGATGCGCGAGGGGACCGACGTCACCCTGGTCAACACCGGCCACCTCCTGGCCGAGACGATGCAGGCCGCCGACCTGCTGGCGGAGAGGGGGGTCTCCGCCGAGGTCCTCCACATGCACACCGTGAAGCCGATCGATCGCGAGGCGCTCGTCGCGTCCGTACGCAAGACCGGCGCCGTCGTCACGATCGAGGAGCACTCCATCGTCAACGGACTCGGGTCGGCCGTGGCCGACGTGCTGTCGGCCGAGTTGCCCGCTCCCCAGGAGCGCGTCGGGACGAAGGACGTCTTCGGTCTGTCCGGGACCATGGACGAATTGCTCGATTACTTCGGCCTGCGGGCACCCAACATCGCGGACGCCGCTGACGCGGCAATCCTTCGCAAGTAGACAAGCAGACTGGAGACTCTGATGAAGGCGTCACTGCACGACTACATGAAGGTGGGCCTGATCCACTTCATGGCATATCCCCAGACCATCGGGGGTGACGGCCCCGTGTTCGACACCATGGCGGAGGTCGTACGCGACGAGTATTTCGAGTGCATCGAGATCACCCGGGTCAACGATCCGGACGAAGCGGCCCGGGTCCGTGACCTGCTGGCCTCCTCGGGCATGGCGGTGGGTTTCGGGGCGCAGCCCATCGAGCTGCGCGGCGGGCTGAACCTCAACTCCTTTGACGACGAGGAGCGGTGCCGGGCGATCGAGGCGCTGAAGGGCGCCGTCGACTCGGCCTACTACTTCGGTGCCAAGAAGCTGGGATTCCTCTCCGGCAAGAAGCCGGCGGAACGCCAGGACGACGCCCTCCAGCTGCTGGCCGACGCCATCATCGAGGTCGGTCAGTACGCCCGGTCCAAGGGTGACCTGGTGCTCTCCCTGGAGACCTTCGACGACAGCACCGACAAGAAGGCCCTGATCGGCACCAACCGGCTCGCGGCCGAGCTGTCCAAGGAGGTGCGCAAGCAGCTTCCCGACTTCGGTCTGATGATCGACCTGTCGCACCTGCCGATGCAGGGAGAGACGGTGCGCGAGGCGCTGACGGTCGCCGCGGACCAGATCAACCACGCCCACATCGGCACCTGTGTGATCTCGGATCCGAACGATCCGCTCTACGGTGACAAGCACCCGCGCTTCCTGCACCCGAAGAGCGAGAACGGCGTTCCCGAGGTCCGCGAATACCTGGCCGGGCTGTTCGACATCGGCTACCTGACCGAGGACGCCCCCGAACGCAACATCGTCTCCTTCGAGGTCATGCCCGCCCCGGGCACGTTCGAGACGTCACAAAGCGTTGTCGCCGAAGCCAAGCGCGTCCTGCGCGAGGCGTGGCGGACGCTCTGACCTTCACCCCGGCTTGACCCAGGATCCCCGATCCTGGGTCAAGCGCGGTTCTGTCTGCGCTTTTCAGGAGGATCATCATGACGTCGTTGGAGGAACTCGTCGCCGGCTTCAGGCCGCCCCGACCCGTGTCGGCCGAGGAGGTGCGCGAGGCGATCATCGACGCGGGGCTCGAGCAGGTGCTCGTGGTCCTCGACGATGATCCGACCGGGACGCAGTCCGTGGCGGGGCTACCCGTCCTGACCGGTTGGGAGGCGGACGACTTCCGCTGGGCGTTCTCCCAGTCGGCCGCCGCGATCTATGTGATGACCAACTCCCGCTCCCTCGCCCCGGACACCGCGGAAGCCGTGACCCGCGAGGTCGTCACCACCGCCGTCGACGTCGCGCGGCAGATGGGCATCAACCCCGTGTTCGTGTCGCGGTCCGACTCGACCCTGCGCGGTCACTTCCCGCTGGAGACGCGGGTGATCACGGCGGCCAGCGGGCAGCAGGTGGACGGGATCATCCTGATCCCCGCGTTCGACGAGGCCGGCCGGGTGACCGTCGGGGGAGTCCACTACTGCCGGGTGGGCCAGGACTACCTGCCCGTCGGCGAGACGGAGTTCGCGAAGGACGCCACCTTCGGCTACCGCGCCTCACGGCTCGCGGAATGGGTCGAGGAGAAGACCGAGGGTGCCGTCCGCGCCGACGACGTCGTCCTGATCGGGCTGGACACCCTGCGTGGCGAACCCGACGCCGTACGCGACGCCGTGATGGCCCTGAAGGACGGCGCCGTCCTGACGGCTGACATCGTCACCGAGGAGGACCTGCGGGCCCTGTCGCTGGCGCTGATCAGTGCCGAAGGCGCGGGCAAGCGCTTCGTCTATCGGGTCGGTCCGCCCTTCGTCCGGGCCCGGATCGGTCAGGAGAAGCACGCCCCGGTGAGTCCGGCCGAGATCGAGGAGGCCCGCCGCTGGGCGGGCGCCCCGCACCAGGAGCCGCTGCCCCACGGCCTGGTGGTGGTGGGCTCGCACGTGGGAGTCACCCAGCGCCAGCTCACGCACCTGAAGGAGAACGTCGCCGCCACCGTGCTGGAGGTCGAGGTCGCCAAGGTCGTCGACACGGCCCAGCGGGACGCCCATCTCCAGGACCTGATCGACCAGGCGGTGGCTGCCCTCGACAGCGGCTCGGTGATCGTGCAGACGTCGCGCACGCTGGTGACCGGCGCCGACGGGCATTCCTCCCTGGACATCTCCCGGCAGGTGTCGGCGGCGGTGGTCGCCGTGGTCCACGGCATCCTGTCGCGGCGGGCTCCCGCGTTCGTGCTGGCCAAGGGCGGGATCACCTCCTCCGACGTCGCCTCCAAGGGTCTGGAGATCCGGCACGGTCTGGCCGTCGGTCCGATGCTGCCTGGCATCGTGTCGCTGTGGGTCGCGCAGGACGGCCCGGCGCGAGGCATCCCCTACATCGTGTTCCCGGGCAACGTCGGCGATGACGCCTCGCTGACCGCCGTCGTGAAGAGGCTGCAGGGCGCGGCCGACGCGGTGGCCCCTGCCCGCTGATCCACCCGCGCGGACGCCACCCCGCGAGTCCACCCCCCGCGGAACGCACTGATGGCCCGGTCTCCAGGAGACCGGGCCATCAGTCTTTGCCGTCAGCGGTTGCTCAGTCGGCGGAGTAGGGCGCGGGCCGCGGAACGGGCTTCGCGCTCACCCACTTCGAGATCGAGTAGCGCGATCGTACGGCGGCCAGGTCGATACCGAAGATGGTGCAGAAGATCGCCATCCGGACCATCAGGCCGTTGTCGGTCTGGTGGAAGATCGCCAGCCCGGGCAGGTCGTCGACATCGGCCGACAGGTCGTACGAGCCGGGCCGCGAGTCGCGGGGGAGCGGGTGCATGATGACCAGGTCGGGGCGGCCGTGGTCGGTCACCATCTGACGGTTCAGCAGCACCGTGTTGGCGATCGCCTGCGACGTCGCCTCGTCCGTGATCCGCTCCCGCTGGACGCGGGTGTTGTAGACGACGTCCGCGTCGGCGAGGGCCTCCGCCACGCTCGAGCAGACGGTCAGCCGATGCGCGTCTGCACGGTCGAAGTACTCCGCGGGCAGCTCGAGGCTGGGCGGGGAGTACAGCCGGAAGCGGACCCCGGGGTAGAGGCGCAGCAGGTCGATCAGGGAATGCACCGTGCGGCCGTACCTCAGGTCACCCATGATCGCGATGGTCGCGCCCTCGACCTGCTTGTCCCGGACGCCGAGCTCGCGCCGCAGCGTGTAGACGTCGAGGAGGGCCTGCGTCGGGTGCTCGCCGTCGCCGTCGCCGGCGTTGACCACGGGGACCAGGGAGGCGTCGGCGAACCGCGCGACGGAGCCCTTGTCGGGGTGGCGGATGACCATCACGTCGCTGTAGCCGGAGATGACCCGCGAGGTGTCGTGGATGGACTCGCCCTTCGCCATGGAGGAGAAGGTGAAGCCGGTGGTGGTGAGGACGTGGCCGCCCAGGTGGGCGAACGCCGACTCGAACGACAGCCGGGTGCGGGTCGACGGTTCGAAGAACAGGCTGGAGAGGACCGCGCCGGAGAGGACGTCGCAGGCGAACTCTCCGCGTCCCAGGGGCCGCAGTCCGTCCGCGAGGTCGAACAGCCGCTCGACCGATTCGCGGCTGAACTGGGAGGTCGACAGGAGGTCAGAACCTTGCTGGAAAGGGGAGTCGCCGGCCGGTGTTGCACTCATGGAGTAGTCCCTTCTGGAGCTCTTCGTCGTCGCGGCCGGATCACTCGTGGTCCTGGTCGGCCCGCACGGCGCCGCCCCGGTCGGGGCCGAGAAAGCAGGCTCTCTGCCGGGTGGGGAGACAGGGGTGCGGTGCCCTCAGCCTACCGGGAGCCGCCTGTCCGGGCGGCGGAGGGTCGCCGCTCGGGTCAGGGTCGTCCCCGCAGCGCGAACTGCTCCCGCCAGGTCTCGATCGGAGCGTCGCAGCTGACGAGCACCCAGGCCAGCAGCCGCGCCTGGGCGGCGTTGAGGCGTCCGGCCATCACCACGCCGCGCTCGATCAGGTCCATCTCGGCGCCGGGGTAGGCGTACGTCCTGGTCCCGGTACGGCCACCGCGGGTCCGGCTCGCCATCACCACCGGCACCCGGGCCACCAACTCCGACACCACGTCGGCCGCGACCCCGGACACGTGACCGGCGCCGACCCCGTCGATGACCAGGGCCGCGGCGCCGGCGTCGACCACCGCGCGCAGACCGAAGCCCGAGTCGCCGATCCCGGCGCCGACGATGACCACCTCGCCACGGACAGTCCCCGGCGTGAGGGGCGCCACCCGCGGCTGTACCGGCAGCCAGTCGATCTCCGGCTCACCCTCGGTGATCCGGCCGATCGGGCGGTAGTGCTGGGTGTCGAAGGCGTCGACCGCGAAGGTGTGGCCCTTGCGGACCCGGTCGCCGCGGAACACCTGGTCGTTCATCACGACCAACGAGCCCAGCCCCCGGGTGCGGGGGCCAGCGCCACGGAGATGGCCGCGCGCAGGTTGGCGGGCCCCTCGGCGCCCGGCTCCTCGGGGCTGCGCATCGCCCCGGTGAAGACCAGGGGCGCCTCCCGGTCCCAGAGCAGGTCGGCGAGATAGGCGGACTCCTCGATGGTGTCCGTGCCGTGCGTCATGACCACGCCGCGCGCGCCGGCGTCCACCTGCTGGCGGGCCCATGCGAGGCCGTTCAGCACGTCGTCGATGTGGACGGAGGGTGACCCGACGTTCGCGACCTCCTCGGTGACGAAGCGTACGGACGCCGTCAGGTCCGCGACCGAGGCGATCAGGTCATTGGCACCGAACTCCGGCAGCACCCCCACGTCGTCCCCGGTCGCCGCCATCGCGATCGTGCCGCCGAAGGACGCCACCGCCACCAGGGGACGCTCAGTCATAACCACTCCTCCACAACATCGGTGAGGCGCTGCCGCAACAGATCGGCGGCATCGCGGATAGAGATGGCCGGATCGGGCTCCAGGTCGGTGAGGGGATAGACCCCACCCAGCCCGATGCCCTCGGCCTGGGCCGGCGTCAGCAACGACCGCCCGCACACGGCGACGACCGGTACGCCGGCCCGGCCGGCTTCGGCCGCGACGCCGGCGACGGCCTTGCCGCTGAGGGTCTGCTCGTCCAGTGAGCCCTCACCGGTGATCACCAGCGCCGCGTCGGCCAAGGCGTCGGCGAAGCCGGCCACCTCGAGCACCAGTTCGATCCCGGGGCGCATGGCGGCGCCGAGGAAGGCCAGGGCGGCGATGCCCACGCCGCCGGCGGCGCCGGCGCCGGGACTGGAGCGCAGGTCCTGGCCCGTTGTACGGGCGACGACGTCGGCCCAGTGCTCCAGGCCGGCTTCGACACGCGGGGCGAGCTCGGCATCGACACCTTTCTGGGGGCCGAAGACGGCGACGGTCCCCCGCGGGCCGAGCAACGGATTGTCGACATCGCAGGCCAGGGTCACCCGGGTCGTGGCCAGAGCGGCCGGGAGGCCGGACAGGTCGATGCTGTCGATCTCGGCCAGGAGCTCGGCGCCGGGCGCCACCGGGTTCCCCTGGCTGTCCCGCAGGACGGCCCCGAGCCCGACCATCAGGCCGGTTCCCCCGTCGGTCGACGCCGATCCGCCGATGCCGATGATCACCTCGGCGGGTTCGAGTTCCAGTGCGGCGCGCAGCACCTGGCCCAGCCCCTTGCTGGAGGCGGTCAGCGGGGCGAGGTCGGGTGTGGGCAGCCGCAGCAGCCCGCAGGCATCGGCCATCTCCACCACCGCGACGCCGTCGCGCAGCAGGAACGACGTCCGGACCGGCTCGCCCGTCGGCCCGTCGACGGTGACCGGATGGGAGTCGAAGCCGGCGAGCCGCAGGGCGGTCAACGTGCCGTCCCCACCATCGGCGACCAGGTAGGCGCTGACGGGGCGGCCCGTCGCCCCCTTGACGGTGGTGGTGATGATCTCGGTCACCTGCCGGGCGTCCAACGAACCCTTGAACTTGTCACACGCCACGATCACCCGTGAACGAGACATTGCCACCTCTTCAGATCAGATCCGGTAACGCGCCGAACGACTCGGCGGTCGGCACGGTGGGCTTGTATTCCAGCCCGACCCAGCCGTCGTAGCCCGCGGCGCGCAGGTCGGCCAGCCACGCGGCCAAGGGTAGTGTTCCGCTGCCCGGCTCGCCCCGACCGGGGAAGTCAGCGATCTGGCAGTGACCGGCGGTGGCGCCTTCCTCCCGTACGGCCCGCGGGACATCCTGCCCGTTGGCGGCCAGGTGATACAGGTCGAGCAGCAGCCGTACGTTACTCGCCCCCGCGCCTGCACCGCGCCGATCACGCTGTCGGCGTCCGTCGCCGACTTGAGCGGGTACGCCTCGGCGCCCGAGACGGGCTCGACCAGCACGATGCCGTCGACCTCCGCCGCGGCGCGGGCGGCGAACAGCAGGTTCTCCACCGCCAGGGCGTCGGCCTGGGCGGGGTCCTGCCCGGGCTGGCGGTTGCCGTACAGGGCGTTGAACGCGCGGCAGCCGGTCGCGCGGGCGATCTCAAGGGCCACCGGCACGTTCGCCCGGAACTCGTCCTCCCGGCCGATCCAGGACACCACGCCGCGGTCCCCTCCGGGCATGTCGCCGGCGAAGAAATTGAGGCCGATGAGCGCGACGTCCGCATCCTTGATCGCTGCCACGAAGGCAGCGACCTCGGATGCGGACGGCACCGCCGTGCTCCATGGCCACCAGAACTCCACCGCGTCGAAGCCGGCTGCCTTGGCAGCGGCCGGCCTCTCCAGCAACGGCAGCTCGGTGAACATGATCGAGCAGTTGACGGCGTACTTCATCATTTGCCGATCATGTCAGTCCTGCGTCTGCGGGTCCATCATGATGATCGCGGTCGGAGCGTCCTCGGGGCTGGCGGCCAGCACCTCGAACTCGGTCATGTTGGCCAGGCTGGAGCCCATCGAGACGTTGGTGACGCGCTCCAGGACGCACTCCACCACGACCGGCACCCGCAGCTCCATCGACAGGCGCCGGGCCTCGCACATGGCGGGGACCAGGTCCTCCGGCTGGCGGACGCGGATCGCCTTGCAGCCGAGCGCCTCGGCGACACCGACGAAGTCGACGCCGTAGCCCTCCGTCTCGGGGACGTTGATGTTGTCGAAGGACAGCTGGACCTGGTAGTCCATGTCGAAGGCGCGCTGGGACTGGCGGATCAGGCCCAGGTAGGCGTTGTTCACCAGCACGTGCACGTACGGCAGGTTGAACTGCGCGGCGGTGGCGAGCTCCTCGATCAGGAACTGGAAGTCGTAGTCACCGGACAGGGCGACCACCGGGGTCTCCGGGTCGGCCACCACGGCACCCAGGGCGGCGGGCATCGTCCAGCCCAGCGGACCGGCTTGGCCGGCGTTGATCCAGTTACGCGGCTTGTAGACGTGCAGCATCTGGGACGCCTGGATCTGCGACAGGCCGATCGTGGTGACGTAGCGGGTGTCCTTGCCGAAGGCCTGGTTCATCGCCTCGTACACGCGCTGCGGCTTGAGCGGGACGTTGTCGAAGTGGGTCCGGCGCTGCATCGAGCCCTTGCGCTGGTCGCAGTCCTTGACCCAGACCTCGAAGTCGGGGATCTCGCCCTTCGCCTGGAAGCGCTTCGCCGAGGCCAGCAGGGCGTCCAGCGCGAGGCCGGCATCGGACGTGACGCCGAAGTCCGGCGGGAACACCCGGCCGAGCTGGGTCGGCTCGATGTCGATGTGGACGAACTTGCGACCCTCGCGGAAGACGGTGAGGTCACCGGTCATCCGGTTGGCCCAGCGGTTGCCGATGCCGATCACCAAGTCGGATTCCAGCATCGTGGCGTTGGAGTAGCGCAGGGAGGTCTGGATGCCGGCCATGCCGTGGGCGAGGCGGTGGTCGTCGGGGATGACGCCCCAGCCCATCAGGGTGGAGATCACCGGGACGTTGAGCAGCTCCGCGAGCTCCACCAGCTTGTCGGCGGCGTCGGCGTTGATGATGCCGCCACCGGCCAGCAGGATGGGGTGCTGCGAGGCGGCGATCATGCCCATCACCGTGTCGGCCTGGTACTCGTTCATCGCCGGCTTGGCGATCGGCAGCGGCTCGTACGCGTCGATGTCGAACTCGATCTCCTGCAGCTGCACGTCGATCGGGAGGTCGATCAGCACCGGGCCCGGACGTCCGGAACGCATCAGCTCGAACGCGCGCTGGAAGACGCCGGGGACCTGGGCCCCCTCCAGCACGGTCTTGGCCATCTTCGTCACCGGCTTGGCGATCGCCGGGATGTCGAAGCCCTGGAAGTCCTCCTTGTCGAGCTTGGCGACGGGGGCCTGGCCGGTGATGCAGAGGATCGGGATGGAGTCGGCGGTGGCCGAGTACAGGCCGGTGATCATGTCGGTGCCGGCCGGTCCCGACGTGCCGAGGCAGACACCGATGTTGCCGGCCTTCGCCCGGGTGTATCCCTCGGCCATGTGGGAGGCGGCCTCGACGTGACGGGCCAGGATGTGGTCGATCTTGCCGAAGTCCTTCAGTGCCGAGTACAGGGGATTGATCGCCGCGCCGGGCACTCCGAACGCCTTGGTCACCCCCTCCTTGGCGAGGATGAGGACGGCGGCGTCCACCGCACGCATGCGAGTCATGGCATTGCCTTTCGGAGTTCGAAGTGAAGTCAGTTGTTGTCGTCGAGGCGGCCGGAGAGTCGCTCGATGGTGCGCAGGAGGGCGGAGTGGTCGAGACCGCCGTCGCCGTTGGCGCGGGCGGAGGCGATGAGTTGGGCGACGACGGAGCCGAGCGGGATGACGACGCCGGCCTCGCGGGCGGCGGAGGTCACGATGCCCATGTCCTTGTGGTGCAGGTCGATGCGGAAGCCGGGCTTGAAGTCGCGGGCCAGCATGCTCTCACCCTTGATGTCGAGGATGCGGCTGCCGGCCAGGCCACCCGCGAGCACCTTGATCGCCGCCTGGGTGTCGACGCCGAAGGCCTCGAGGAACACGATGGCCTCGGCCACCAGTCCGTACGTGCCGCCGACGATCAACTGGTTCGCGGCCTTCACCGTCTGCCCGGAGCCCGACGGGCCGAGGTGGACCACCGTCTTGCCCATCACCTCCAGCAGCGGTCGGGCCTGCTCGAAGTCGGCCGGCTCGCCGCCGACCATGATGGAGAGGGTCCCGTCGATGGCGCCCTTCTCGCCACCGGACACCGGGGCGTCCAGGGGCCGGACCCCGACCTCTCGGCACGCCGCGGCGACCTGCTGCGACACGTCGGGACGGATGGAGCTCATGTCGATGTAGAGGAGGCCGTCAGCGGCGTTCTCCAGCAGGCCGCCCTCGCCGAGCACGACATCCTGCACGTGCGGCGAGTCGGGGACCATGGTGATGAAGACATCCACACCGTCGCAGGCCTCGGCGATGCTGCCGGCGCCGCGGCCGCCCATCTCCTCGAGCTTCGCTACGGCGGCCTGGTGATGGTCGTAGCCGACCACCTCGTGACCGGCGGCGAGCACGTTCTTCATCATGGGCAGGCCCATGATGCCCAGCCCGACAATTCCAACCTTCACGTCAGTGCCCCTTCAGGGTCTAGTCGGTGTGGCCGAGGGCCGTGGCGAGTCCTCGGCCACACCGGGTTCGTGTCAGAGAGCGCGGAACTCGAGGTCCTGCGCGCCCTCCCAGAGCATCTTCCGCCCGAGCTCCTTGAGGTTCTCCTTGCCCTCGACGATCGTGGCGAAGTGGTTACCAGCGAGCTGGCCGGTCACCGCGTGGAATGCCGTGTGACCGTAGGGGAAGAGCACCTCCGCCTCGGACTCGCCACCACCGTAGATGAGCAGCTCGCCCGCGGCCGGGTAGGAGGTGTTGACGGCCCACTCGACCTCGACGCCCAGGTCCTTGTCGCCGAAGGGGATCCAGCCGGACTGGCCGGACCAGCGAGCCTGGATGACCTGGGTCTTCATGCCCAGCAGGTGCTCCTTGAAGGCCGCAACGGTCTTCGGGGCATCCGGGTTGTACACGCACTTGAAGGTGAATCCACCGGCGATGATTTCGAAGTCAGCCATGCTGATGTCCTCTCGGGTTGCTGTTGTTCGGGTTGCTGTTGTTCGGGTTGGTGGTGATCAGCCGAGGATGGAGGCGAGCAGAGCCATCCGGATCGACACGGAGTGCAGGATCGCCTCGAAGGCGAGCTGGTTCGGGGTGTCGTCGATGGCCAGGTCCATCTCGCCGGCACGGCGGGGGAGGGTGTGGGTCACGTAGATCATGTGGCCCTTCTCGCGAGCAGCGTCCAGGGTCGCGTGGTCGACGAAGTAGTCGTCCATGCTCTTCTTGAACTGCTCGGCGTTCTCGCCGGCGACCGCGGAGCAACCCGGCAGGTAGACCTCGTCCTTGTCCGAGATGAACTCGTTGAAGGACTTGCGGTTGAAGTCGAACACCTCTTCGATCTTGGCGTTCGGGTAGCTGGAACGGATGTTCTCGATGACCTCGGAGGGCACGCGGCGAGCCTTCGGGGAGGCGATGGTGACCTCGGCGCCCAGACGGGCGAGGCCCTGGGCCATGGAGTGACCGGTGCGGGCCTCGATCATGTCGGTGGAGGCGACGGTCACCTTGAGGCCGTCGATGTGGCCGAACTTGCGGTACAGGGTGTACAGGTCGAGCAGGGCCTGGGTCGGGTGCTCCCAGTGGCCCCAGCCACCGTTGATCAGCGGGGTGTCGCCGACGTACTTCGCGGCCTCGCGGGCCTCGACGTCGTTCGGGTGACGGAGCACCAGGACGTTCGAGTACTGCGCCACGCAGCGGATCATGTCGTTGAGGGACTCCTCCTTGGCGATCGAGGAGGTCGTCTTCGGGCTGTTCTCGACGATCACGTTGCCACCGAGGCGGAGCATGGCCGTCTGGAAGCTCATCCGGGTGCGGGTCGAGGGCTGGAAGAACAGCAGCGTCTCGACGGCGCCCGGGAACAGGTCGAAGCGGTCGCGGTTCATCAGCTCGAGCTTCTTGGCGAGCTCGAACAGCGCGAGGAGCTGGTCGTTCGTCATCGAGTTGATCGAGATGAAGCTCTGGCCGGCGAAGTCGACCTCGTTGATCGCGGCCTTGATGGACTGCATGGGCCGGGCGGCGACGGGGGTCTGGGTGGTCAGTACGGACATCGGAGTGGTCTCCTTCGAGTGGTGGTGGGTAGGTGTTGCGGGTCTGAGTGGTGCAGTGGTGTGGAGCTGTGGTGGTGTGGGGGAGCGGGCGGTCAGGCCTGGACGAGATCGCGGCCACGCACGAGCTCGCGGCCCCGGCGGCGGCCCTCCAGGTCGATCGGCTCGCCGGCCAGCCAGGTGGCGCGGACGACACCGGTGAGGGTGCGGCCGTCGTACGGGGACACCTTGTTCTTGTGGAACAGGGCCTCCTTGTCGACGATGAACTCGTCGTCGGGGGCAACGATCGCCAGGTCCGCGCGGGCGCCGATGGCGAGTCGGCCCTTGCCGGCGATCCCTACGACGTCCGCCGGGTTCGAACCCATCCAGCGGACCACGTCCGACAGCGAGTGGCCCAGCTGGCGGGCCTGGGTCCAGACGGCCGGGAGGCCGAGCTGTACGGAGGAGATGCCGCCCCAGGCGGTGCCGAAGTCACCGGTGTCCAGGCTCTTGAGGTCAGCGGTGGACGGGGAGTGGTCGGAGGCGATGAAGTCGATCGTGCCGTCGGCCAGTCCACGCCACAGCTCCATCCGGTTCGCGTGGTCGCGCAGCGGCGGGCAGCACTTGAACTGGGTCGCGCCGTCGGGGACCTCCTCGGCGTCGAAGGTCAGGTAGTGCGGGCAGGTCTCGACCGTGATCGGGAGGCCCTCGGCCTTGGCGGCCTTGATCAGCGGCAGTGCGCTGGCCGAGGCCAGGTGCAGGATGTGCGTCCGGCAGCCGGTCTCCCGTACGGCCTCGATGACCGTCGCGATGGCGGCGTCCTCAGCACTGGCCGGGTGGGAGCGCATGAAGGCCATGAAGTCGCGGCCGTTGGTGTGGGGAGCCTGGTCGAGGGTGCCGGCGTCCTCCGCGTGGGCGATGAGCAGACCGCCGAACGTGGCGATCTCGACCATGGCGGCCCGGAGCTCCTCCTGGTTGAGGTAGGGGTACTCCTCCAGTCCGGAGTCACCCAGGAAGCACTTGAAGCCGAAGACTCCTTCGTTCCACAGGGGCTCGAGGTCGTCCACGTTGCCGGGGATCGCCCCGCCCCAGAAGCCGACGTCCATCATCAGCTGGTCCTTGGCGACCTCGCGCTTGAGCTCGAGGTTGGCGACGGAAGTCGTCGCGGGCTTGGAGTTCAGGGGCATGTCGACCAGCGTCGTGATGCCGCCCGCTGCGGCCGCCTTGGTGACCGAGGCGAAACCTTCCCATTCGGTGCGGCCGGGCTCGTTCACGTGCACATGCGCGTCGATCAGTCCGGGCAGCAGGACCTCGTCGTCGGCCAGGACGGTCACGTCGGTGCAGTCGTACGGCTCGTCATAGGCGCCGATCGCGGCGATCGTCTCGCCGGCGATGGCGATGGAGACCGCCGCCTCGCCCTCGGGCAGTACCGCCCGGCGAGCCCGGACGACCTTGGTAATGCTTGTCATTTCCTTGTTTCCTCTCACCCACTGCGTTGTGGATCGAGCTTCAGGACATCTCCCGCGTCGACATCCCTACGCTAACACAATTTTCGTATTACGAACAACAACTTCCGACAGGCGGATACTCACCAGTGCTGAGCATCACCCCATAGGCGGGTGTGCATCACCCGCTAGGCTCGGATCGACACCCCTGCTGCTGGACGCCTCGCGCCTCGCGGCGGACGGGACACGGCAGCACCCTGGAAAGGGGACGAGGTATGGCGGAAGCCAAGAGCGACGGCTCGGTCCAGGCGGTCACCCGTGCCTTCCGGATCCTTGAGGCCATCGCCGCGGTGGAGCACCCGATGGGGATCACCGAGATCGCGGAGGCCTGCGACCTGCCGTTGCCGACCACGCACCGGATCCTGAACACGTTGCTGGCCACCGGTTACGTGTTCAAGACACCCCGGCGTACGTACGGGCTCGGCGCCCGGCTGATCCCGCTGTCCCGCTATGCCGGTGGCGCGCTCGGGGTGGCCCTGCGGCCCCTGCTGGCCGAGTTCACCGCGAAGGTCCAGGAATCTGCCTCGGTCGCGATCCTCGACCAGGACTTCGCCCGCTACATCGCCCATGTCCCGTCGGAACAACCGATGCGCCTGTTCACCGAGGTCGGCAACCGGGTCGAGCTCTATGCCTCCGGTGTGGGCAAGGCCATCCTGAGCCAGGGCTCGGACGCCGAAGCCCGCGCCAGCCTTGAGCGCACCGGGATGCGGCGCTTCACCTCGACCACGGTGACGGATCCCGATGAGTTGGTCGAGCAGTTGCAGTTGATCCGCGAGCTCGGCTACGCCCTCGATGAGGGTGAGCACGACCTCGGCGTCCGCTGCGTGGCCGTGCCGCTCGGCCAGGACCTGCGCATCGCCGTGTCGGCCTCCGGTCCCCCGAGCCGGGTGACCGACGAGATGGTGGTCAACGTGCTGGTCCCCGAGCTGACCGAGCTGGCGAAGCGGCTGGGAGAGGCGATCGTGAAGGGTGCCGCCGGTAACGGTCGCTGAGTCCTTCACGATCCCTCCTCCCCCAGCCTGTGCAGTGGGCCTGCTCCGTCAGCGGTACTGGCCCGCGTTGGCGCTGGCCTGGGTGAGGTTCTCGTGGTCGTCCAGCGAGTACCCCTCCTCGACCTGGATGGCCATCCGCACCGAGTCGGCGATCGACGTGTCGTGGCGCGAGATCAGGTAGTGCGCCGCGAACGCCAGGGCCGCGCCGATGAACCAGGAGAACGGGGCCAGGACCGCGAAGGCGGGCACCAGGGCCACGATGATCGTGGGGATCGAGGTGATCAGGAAGGAGACGATCGCCTTGCGGTTCCAGCCCTTGGTGTAGGTGTAGTAGCCCTGGTCGCGGAACAGGTCGCCGAGGACCACCCGCTGCTTACGCAGGACGTAGTAGTCGGCCATGATGATGCCGAACAGCGGGCCGAGCATGGCGCCGACGGCACCGAGGAAGATGTTGACCACGATGGGGTTGTTGAACAGGTTCCAGGGGGTCATCACCAGGGCGATGACGGCGGAGATCAGGCCGCCGCGCTTGAAGTCGATCTTGCTCGGCCACATGTTGGCCAGGTCGTACGCCGGGGAGACGAAGTTGGCCACGACGTTGATGCCCAGGGTGGCGATGGCGAAGGTCAGGGCGCCGAGGATCAGGACGAAGACGTTGTCGATGCGGCCGACCAGTTCGACCGGGTCGTAGATGTGCTCACCGTAGACGGCGAACGAACCGGCGGTCACGATCACGGACAGGATCGAGAAGGCGATGAAGTTGACCGGCAGGCCCCAGAAGTTGGCCTTGAAGACCGACTTCTTCGTGGGAGCGAACCGGGAGAAGTCGCAGAAGTTGAGCATCAGGGTGGAGAAGTAGGCCACCGTCAGCGCGATCGCCGCGAAGAAGGCGTGCGTCATGCCCCACTTCGGGGTGGCGCCCGGGAGGGTCAGCGAGATGTGGCCGCCGGCCTGCACGATGATGTAGATCGCCAGCATGATCATCACGACCCAGACGGCCGGACCGGCCCAGTCCTGGAACTTGCGGATCGTCTCCATGCCGTTGCGCAGGAGCAGCAGCTGCAGGGCCCACATCGTGACGAACGCGATCCAGCCGAGCGTCGACTCACCCAGGATGTTGTTGTGGGTCAGGGCGCCGAGGCCGGGGAAGACCTTGACGCTGAGGATGATGACCGCACGCGAGGCCAGCCAGGTCTGGATGCCGTACCAGGCGATGGCGACCAGCGCCCGGATCAGGGCCGGAACGTTGGAGCCCAGCGTTCCGAAGGAGATCCGCGCCAGGACCGGGTAAGGGATGCCGTACTTCTGACCGGCCCAGCCGGACAGGTTCATCAGCAGGAAGACGAGGGCGATGCCGATCACCAGGCTGCCGAACACCCAGGTGGCTCCCAGGCCGAGAGCGAAGAGGCCGGCGGCGAAGGTATAGCCACCGATGGAGTGGATGTCCGACATCCACATCGCGAACAGCGAGTACGTACCCCACTTGCGTGCGTGGGCGGGACGGAGGTCCTCGTTGATCAGGCGCGGCGAGACCCCGGGGATCTCGATCTGGTCAGTGATGCCGACGTTGGCATCGATGCTGGTCATGGTCGTGCTTTCTCTCGTGGGGGTGATGCGGTGGGGGTGATGCGGTGGGGTGGTGATGCGGTGGGGTGATCCGGCTCAGGCCGTGATCGTGGTGCCGGCTTCGCCCTTCAGCGCCGCTGCCATCAGCGGAGGCGAGGTGATGATGACGCGGCGGCCGCCACGCTCGAGGAACGCGATCGCCGCCTCGATCTTGGGGGCCATGGAGCCCGCGCCGAACTGGCCCGCGGCCAGGTACTCCTTGACCTCGTCGACGCAGACGTTGCCGAGCCACTTCTCGTCGGGGGTGTTGAAGTTGATCGCCACGGCGTCGACCGCCGTCGAGATCAGCAGGGTGCCCGCATCCAGCTGGTTGGCCAGCATCGAGGCGCCGAAGTCCTTGTCGATGACGGCTTCGATGCCGGTGAAGCCCTCGCCGTCCTCGACCACCGGGATGCCGCCGCCGCCGGCGGCGATGACGGTGAAGCCGTTCTCCACCAGCGTACGGATCGCCTCGACCTCGGCGATACGGACCGGCTTGGGGGAAGCCACCACGCGGCGCCAGCCACGGCCGGCATCCTCGACGACGTCCCAGCCGAGCTCGGCCTCGCGGCGCTTGGCCTCGTCCTCGTCCATGAACGAACCGATCGGCTTGGTCGGCTTCTGGAACGCGGGGTCCTTGGCGTCGACCACGGTCCGGGTGACGAGGGCGACGATCTGCTTGTCGACGCCGATCTTGGCGAACTCGTGGCCCAGCGCGTTGCCGAACATGTAGCCGGTGGCTCCCTGGGTGTCGGCGCCAAGGCCGTCGAGCGGGATGGGCGGCAGTTCCGCGGAGGCCAGTTCGACCCGGCGGAGCAGGAACCCGACCTGGGGGCCGTTGCCGTGGGTGACGATGACCGACCAACCGTCGGCGACCATCTGTGCCACGTGCTTCATGGCCTCCGAGGCGGCCGCGTACTGGTCCTGCAGGGAGATGTGGGTCTTGTCGGTGATCAGGGCGTTGCCGCCGACGGCGACGACGACTGTGCGGTTGATGTCTTCCATGGGTGTTCCTTCTCAGTTCAGGGGCGGAGGTGAGGGGTCAGCGCTGCAGCAGTCGGTGCAGCGGCCAGTTCACGACGGTCTTGGGGCGCGGAGGCGCGTAGGTGCGGACCTTGCTGGTCTTCAGTCCGAGGTTGACCAGGGACTCGGCCAACTTCACGGCGGCCGCCACGCCGTCGACGGTGGGGGCGCCGGTGGCCTCGCGGACGGCGGCGTCCAGGCCGGCCATCCCGCCGCAGCCGAGGACGAGGACTTCGGCACCGTCCTCCTTGATGGCCCGGACGGCTTGGTCGGTGATGGCGGCGAGGACAACGTCCTGGTCGCCCTCGAGTTCGAGGACGCCCAGCCCGCTGGCTCGTACGGAGGCGCAGTGGTCGGCGACGCCACCGAGCATCAGCCGCTCCTCGATCAGAGGTACGGCGCGATCGAGCGTGGTCACCACGGAGTAGCGGTAACCGAGCAGGCAGGCCAGGTGGGCGGCGGCATCGGTGATGTCGACGACGGGGACCTCGAGGACCTCCTTGAGTCCTTCCTGGCCGTGTTCGCCGAAACCGGCCTGGACCACGGCGTCGTACGGCTCGTCGTAGGCCAGGACCCGATCGAGGACGCCGATGGCGGCCAGGTAGCTCTCGAAGTTGCCTTCGACGGAGTCGGCACCGATGAACGGGGTCAGGCCGACGATCTCGGTCCCGGGGGCGGCGACCGCCCTCGCTTGTGCCGCGATCGACTCGGTCATCGACTCCGTCGTGTTCACATTGACGACCAGGATTCTCATCGGATGCCTCCACCGCACTGAGTCGTCAGCGCGACACAGCCGCGACCGCTCACGGGGAGCGTGCGGGAAAGGATGAGAGAGCGGCCCTCGGGGCTGTGGGGGACAACGTTGTCCTTTCGTCCGGCGGGTCGAGCTCCTGGTGAAGATTCACGATGCGGAACTCGTTTTTCGCTAAGTGGTTGTTGGTAGCCTACGACAAGACGTAAGACAAGAGCAACGGGTCGGGGCTCACAGTTCTGGTGGCACCCCCGTCGAACCGGCCAAGGCGCCGACAACCGAAGCAGGACAAGGGAGGACGCATGGAGGCCACGCAGGTAGCGATCACGCCGGATGTCAGGGTTCCGGCGATCGGAATCGGTACCTGGTATCTGGGAGACCAAGATCACACCCGGGCGCGCGAGATCGCCGCGCTGCGCGCTGGGCTCGAGGCGGGTGCGCGGCTCGTCGACACCGCCGAGATGTACGGCAACGGGCGCAGCGAGCGGCTCGTCGGCGAAGCACTGAAGGGCATCCGCGACCAGGCGTTCCTGGTCAGCAAGGTCCTGCCCACCAACGCGACGCGCCGGGGCACCGTCGCGGCCTGCGAGGCGTCCCTGCGCCGGCTCGGCACCGACCACCTCGATCTGTACCTGTTGCACTGGTCCGGCCTGCACCCGGTGGCGGGCACGATCGCGGCGTTCGAACAGTTGCGGGCGGAGGGCAAGATCGCCGCCTGGGGTGTCTCCAACATGGACCCGGGGGAGATGGAGGCCATCTGGGGGACCCCGGGCGGGCCCGACTGTGCCACCGATCAGGTGCTGTACAACCTCACCCGGCGTGGGCCCGAACTCGACCTCTTCCCGCTCCTCGCGGAGCATCGGACCTCGGTGATGGCGTACTCACCGCTCGAGCAGGGCCGCCTGTTCGCGGGCGCAGCCGGACGGGCCCTCACGTCGATCGCCGCGGACGCGGGAACCACGCCGACGGCTCTCGCTCTGGCCTGGGCCATCCGGGACGGACGTACGGTGGCCATCCCGAAGTCGGGCGACCCGCAGCGGATGCTGGCGAACCTCGCCGCCCTCGACGTCACCCTCTCCGCCGAGACCCTGGCCCGGCTCGACGAGGCCTTCCCGGCGCCCCGGCGCCCGGTCCCGCTCGAGATGCTCTGAGGTCAGGATTCCGGAGGGGCGCCCGATGACCGCGGCCCCGATGACCGCGGGCACCCGACAACCCCAGCGGCGACCGCACCGATCGGCGATAGTGAGGAGAGGGCGGCGGAGGGCGGCTGGACATGGCTGGGGTGAACGCTCGGCAGGGGGCGCATCGGGCTGAGGGGTCACATCGTCCACATCGCGAGGGCTACCGCGTCGAGCGGATGAGCAAGGCCCGTCGGGCGCTGGCGATGGGGCAGAACGTGGCGGTCCGGCGACACCTGATGTACGCCCTGGTCGAAGCGGATCTCACCGAGCCGCGTCGGTTGCTGCGGGAGCATCGGGAGCGTACGGGGGAGCGGCTGTCCCAGACCGCGTATGTGGTGTCCTGTGTGGCGCGGGCGCTGGCCGAGTTCCCCGAACTCAACGCGTTCCGGCGCGGTCGATCACTGGTCTTCCTCGACGAGGTGATCATCGAGGTGCTACTCGAGCGCCGGATCGGCGACCAGCCCGCCGTCGGCTACCTTCCCGTCCGGCGCGCCGATACCAAGTCTTTCCGCGAGGTCCACGACGAGATCCGTGCCGGGCAGGCGGCCCGGCACGAGACGATCGCCGGGCAGCGGTGGCTGGAGATGGTGCCGCTGGCCCTGACTCCGCTGCTGATGTGGGGGATGCGGCGCAGCATCCGCTGGGGTCTCCGGATGGGCGTCGCCGGGGTCAACAACCTCGGGCTCGGCACCGGGACGGCCGGCTGGGGTTTCGCGCCCGGCGCGGGGACCCTCGCGGTGACCATCGGTGGGATCACCCGGCGTCCGATCTGGGTGGAGGGCCGGCTCGCGGATCGGGAGATCGCCGACATCACCCTCACCTTCGACCATGACGTCATCGACGGCGCCCCGGCGGCGCGGTTCGCACGGCGACTGGTCGAGCTGCTGGCCGAGGGTGCGTCGCTCCGGGACACGATCTGATCCGGCGCAGGGCGGCCGGCCGGTTGCCGCCCGACAGTTCACCGCCTTCTCGCCGTGGTGTTGACGGCTCCGCCTGCCGGCATTGACGTCCGTCCCGGGGGCGATGGACATCCAACCGTGCCTGGAGCAGATCACGCTTCCCTTGGTCGGATTACCGACGATCAGGCCGTGATCGACACCATGCCCGATAGACTCCGATCAATGTTGCGCCGGAAGCCCGGTATCCAGAGGAGTTGGATGGTCCGGTATCGGTTTGACCGGGATATGTGCAACGAGAGGCAGGCGATGCGGTGTTCTGACTGGGGGAAGATCACGGCACGCGTACATTGGTCCCGCAAATCCCCTGCTCGGCGTGGGCGATGTGACGCCGGTCGTGAACGACTCCTCGTGGCAAGGTCGCACGAATCTGTGCAGAGGAGTTCCTCGCGTCGGTCGTACGTCTCCCTTGACGCTAGAAGGAGAGAAGCAGTGGCCATTTGCAGCCTGTGCGGTCATGAGGCGAATGGGCCCTTTTGCAGGGCGTGTGGCGCCCCGGTCGGCTCGCCGCCGGACAATGTGACGGCGACTGCCTCGCCGCCTCTTCCAAGGGCCTCGTCCTCGCCGTCTGCGGTGCCGCGATCTTCGTCGGCCAATCTCTCGTCAGCGCGTCAGGACGGAACACCTCATGCAGGGGATGGCCCGATGAGCACCCCGGCTCGGGTGACGTCTTCACCCGCATCTCCTGTGACCACTGAACGTCGCGCCCCGAGTCCGAAGCGCATCCTCATCATCGGAGGTGGGCTGATCGCGCTGATCGTGGTGGTGGCGATCGCGGCGGACCTTCGCGGCTCCTCCCGGAGCTCTCGCTCAATCGCGTACCCGTCCGCTGAATCCGTGCCTGCCGCCACCTCTGCTGCCACCTGGGGCGCTACGAGGGCAGCAGCGTCAGCGTCGTCGGGGGCTGGGTGGTCGCCCTCGGCCGCGACCTCATCCGCCTCTTCCGACGTGGTGACTGAGCAGGAGGCTCGATCCTGGCTCGAGTCCGAGTCATCCACCTACCGCGTCACGACGGACGACCACTATGTCATCGCATTGTCCGCGAAGTACGTCGGTGCTACTGATCCACAACTGACTGCGGCCAATGGCACTCACACCTTCATGTTTCGCGACATCGTCGCCGAATTCCAGTCACTCCGCTCGCGTTTCGGCTCCGACGTCCACTTGGTCAAGTCGACATCCTTCGGCAAGCAGAACGCCAACGCGAACGTGCCGGCCGGAGAGTCCATCTATGTGACCGTCTATGATCCTGGCACCTTTCTGAGCAAGGAGGCGGGCCAGGCCTGGTGCGCTCGGAATTTTCCCGATCTCTCCGGGGCATCCCTCGACAACGTGTGTCTGCCGAGGGTGGCGTCCGTCCCACACTGAGCCGAAGGGCGCAGATGAGGCGATGAGCCTCTCGGCTATATGCTGACGCCGGAGTCTGATGACTCCTACTCACTCGGCTTTGGGGGGAAACACATGACCGAGGGGGATTCGGCGCGCCGCCGTATCCATATCGAGGGTGAGCCGCAATGGAATGGCGGTCGCCCGTCGGGGCGCTTTGTGCCGGGATCGACTTTTCGCCCGCAGACGCCGCCACAGCGGTCCGGGGCTGAGGATGTGCCATCGATTCTGGCCGAGGAGTCAGGGCGTCAGCTCGACCGTGCAGTCGTGGATGTTCGCCGTCGGGTTGCCACACTGAAGGGTCGCCTCGAGAGCGTCTCGGCGCTCATCCCTGCGCTGGCCGAGGCCACCAGTGCCGCCGACGAGCGCGAGCTCGCCCTGGCGCGGGCCCGCGCAGAGTCGCAGCGTGAGGCCCAGCTGGACTCGGTGATCCGACGATTCGAGGCCGACTCCCGGCGAGGCATGACGGGCGTCGTCGATCTGTCCCGTCGCCTGGCTCCGGGATGGGCATCAGCCATATGCGAGGGCTCCTGGAGCCCCCAGGAGGTCAGCATTCCCGCTGACTTCGTACGGGTCGGGGCCATCCCTCACGAGACCGTGGGTGGCGTGCCGCTCATCGTGCCGATGGTGAACCATCCGGGACTCGTGCTGTCCGGTGCGGCCTCCGCAACGGACAACCTGGCGCTGTCCCTCGCTGCCCGACTGTTCGCCCAGAGCCCTCTGAAGCATGTCGTCCTCGAGGTGTTCGACCCGAAGGTGCGGGGCACTCTGGGGACCTTGACCGGCTTGCGTGCGGGCCACCCCGGCGCTTTCCCTCCGCCGACCGTGGATGCCTCCTCGTTCGCCGGCCGCCTCGACGCAGTCATGCAGTCCGCAGTGCGCAATGTCGAGCTCTCCCGGCTCGCTGGTGTCTCGAGCCTTACCGACCTGTGGCGGCTTCGTGGAACCCCGGAAGGCACCCTCCACCTCGTGGTCATCCTCGACTACCCATACGCAGTCGACAGGGCCCTCCAGGAACGACTGCTCAGGATCGCGACCATCGGTGGTCCGTCCGGGACGAGTCTGCTCGTGGTCGTGGATCCGACCGCGGTCCCGGACCGTGAGGTGATCCCGGACGAACTCATCGGACGTCTGACCCTCGTCGAAGTGGGCGCCGACACGGTACGCGTCCCCGGCTACCCGTGCGACGGTGTCCCCGATCCGGCCCTGCGCCCCGACTTCGTCGAAGAACTGGTGCGGGGCGTCGGCGCCTCTGCGCGACTCGTGCAGGGCCCTACCATCCCGCTCGAGAGCCTGATGCCCGACGACGTCGAAGTGCCCTGGGCCCACTCTGCAGAACAGTCGCTCGACGTCGTCGTCGGGCGTACGGGGCGCGAGCCGCTGACCATCTCCTTGCGCACGGAGAATCCGCCCCATCCCAACATCCTCATCGGTGGCGCCGTCGGGCAGGGTAAGTCGAATCTGGTCCTGGACATCATCTACGGGCTCGCGGTGAGGTACTCCCCGCAGGAACTGGAGCTGTACCTGCTCGACTTCAAGCGGGGACTGGAATTCAAGCGCTTCGCTCCCGACCCGGATGGTCGCCACTGGCTCCCGCACGTCAGGGTTCTCAGCCTCGAATCGAACCAGGCCTTCGGCGTGGCGGTCCTCCGCTCCGTCGATGACGAGATGGAGCGGCGTTCGCAGCTCTTCAAGCAGGTAGGCGCCAATTCCCTGAACAGCTACCGCACCCTCACGTGTTCGCCTATGCCTCGGCTGTTGCTTGTCGTCGATGAGTTCCATGTGCTCTTCGAGGGAGAGGACCGCTACGTCGACCAGGCGGTGGAGCTGATGGACCGTCTGGCCAAGCAGGGCCGTGCCTACGGCATCCACCTCCTGCTGGCGTCCCAGACGACGTCGGGAGTCCGGGGGCTCGCCATCAAGGGGAACTCGATCTTCGCCCAGTTCCCGCTGCGACTCTCCCTCAAGAACACTGCTGCTGAGTCCCAGGCGATTCTCAGCGAGGGGAACACGGCTGCAGCTGATCTGAGCTATCGAGGTGAGGTCGTCCTCAATCGCAACTTCGGTAGCGATCCCGAGGGATCGAACGTTCGCGGCATGGCGGCGTACGCCGAACCGGACAGGATGGCCGCACTCCAGGCCCGCCTATGGGAACAAGGCCACGGTGAGATGCCGATGGTGTTCGTGGGACGCGAATATGCGGCCTGGGATTCTTCGCGCGACCACGTTCCTGAGGCGCACGGCCGGGGCCTGTCGATGATGTTGGGGCGCCCGGTCGCGGTGACGCGTGAGCCGGTTGTGCTGACGGTCGACCAGGATGCCGACCAGACGGTTGCCCTGGTGGGGTCGGACGTCCACGTCGCGGCGGCTGCGGTCAACTCGTTGGTCCGCTCCGCGATCCCGACCCTGGTGGAGCGTGGAGGGTCCGTGGTGATCCTCGATGGTCTCGAGGAAGGGGCGTGGCTGGATGCCCTGGCCGAGGATGTCCGGGGGGCCGGGGTGGGGATCACGCGCGTCCCACGGGCCGACATCGCCGGTCACCTCACCGGCACCCTCGGCCCTGCCGCGGAGACCGCGGGTCGAGGGGATGACCGTCCACCGCTGCTCGTGGTGGGCCTCGGGCTGCAGAGGGCACGGGGCATGGACCAGGCACCCTCGACGTCGGGCTTCGACATTGACTTCGGTTTCGACGGGGATGCGACGACAGGGCGCGGTGTGCTCAGGAGACTTGCTCGGGAGGGTGCACTCATGGGAGCACATCTGCTGGGCTGGTGGTCCAGCCTGCGGGCCCTGGAATCGGATCTGGGAATGGCCCACGACGGAGTCGCCCACTACGTGACCGTAGGGCTCGGGCTCGAAGAACTCCGCGCCGTGGCGGGGGCGATGACGCCGCCGATCGACGGCTCGCCTCGGGTCGGCTGGTTCGATCGCAACGGCGACTCCGGCCTGGTCACAGTGGTGCCCTTCCACCCCGATCAGTTCCGGATGGAGGACATCGATGGTTGAGGACCTCACTGCCTACACCCGAGCTATCGCCGGACTTCTTGGGCTTCCCGAGGCGCGTGATCGGGCGGTGGCGGACGCCCAGCGGGCGGGCCAGGAACGGATCGACCAGGCCTTGGCAACGCAGCGCCGTCACGCCGAGTCGACGAACAGAGCATCACGTCTCGTCGAGCAGGCACAGAGCAGCCTGCGTCGCCTCGAATTGCGGACGGGCGAGGTGGAAGCGTTGGCCGCGGAGGACGTGCCGCGCGACGTGGAGTCGCTTCCTCAGTATCTCGATGAGCTGATCCGGGACCTCGAAGCCTCGGAGAAGGCCCAGCAGTGGGTGGAGAACTTCCGTGCTCAGCAGGAGCTCGAGTCGGATCGGCTGGCCGCCCGGCAGAGCGACTTCCGTCCCGCCAACGCGCCACCGGTCCCGGTCGAGCCGACAGCCCTGGTGCGCCCATCGGTGCCGCCAAGGACTGCCTTGCTCCTCGCAGCGATCGCGGCCCTGGTGCTGGTCGCGATCACCGTCTTCCTTGTCTTGCAGTAGGAAAGGTCCCCACGTGGAATCACGCAGACACCTCGTTCCCCGCGAATCCTCTCGTCACGGGTCGTCCTTCGAAGTGCCGTCGCAGACGGTGGCTGCCCGGACGACGTCAGCGCACGTGATGAAGAACCGCGAGCAGCGCCGTTCGGCCGAGTTACTCGAGGCCATTGCCCAGATCGACACCATCACCGACCCGGTGACACAGGCCGAGTTGGCCGGCTGGATCCAAGAGCGGTACGAGGAACGCGGGGGCGGCACACTGATCGGTCTGTTCGGTCACTGCTACCTGGGGCACCCCTACGTCGACCACCGGATGGACGTCGCGGGCAACATCACCCAGCACTTCAAGATGGCGGACGCGGTTCCGGGACCGTTCGCCGCGGCCAGGCCGCTGGCTCGATCGTCGGCCTACCTGTTCATCGAGATCTATGACGACGGCCAGGTCGTACCCGTCCGTCCCGACGGTTCAAGCGCAATCTAGGAGCAAAAGTCATGTCATCAACTGTCCACGTGGATCTCTCCGGGGTGGAGCGGGCGCTCGATCGGATGTCCTCGCAGCTCTCCTCGCAGATCGACCAGGTCGACGCATCGGTCGGCGTGGTACGCAGTGACCTCCACCTGACCACGACCGAATTGCGTGAGCTTCGGGAAGAGTTCGAGGAGTACGTCAGGACGGCACAGCGTACGGCCTCGGTGCAGCAGTCCGAGACGCGCGTCGTCAACCTGAAGGCGGAACTCGACCGCCAGTTCGGCCACTACGGTGTCGTGCGCCGGACCTCCGTCGGACTCCTGCAGGCATTCGATGTCGGCAACGTTTCGAACGACGCCGTGAAGCAGGTATCCGAGGAGTTGATGGTCCAGACGCCCCGGTACTGGCTGGCACCGGTGATCGTTGCCCTCGCGGCCTGGTCGCGGGACAACAAGGAGGTGGCGGAGAAGTCGGTCCAGGAGGCCTACAACCGCGATCCCCGCAAGACGAGCCTGTTCTTCACGCTGGTCCTGCGTCGTCAGGGGCGGATGGATGGGGCCAACCGGTGGCTTAAGCACTACCTGGCCTCCCTCGATCCGAGTTCCCCAGGGCGCGAGTTCGCCGTCGTCCTCGAGGCGACCAGCTACAACGCCTTCGGACCCGCCGCGCAAGTCCTGCTGACCGAGCAACTGACCACCTGGAGGGCCGATCTGCGCCACAACCAGGAGACAGTGGAGGCACAGATCCGCACTTGGGCCGGGGAACTCGGGCGCCAGCGGGAGCAACTGACGGATGAGAGCTATCCGACACTCCGTAAGATCTCGCCGGAGTGGGACCGCCTCCAGTGGATGCTCGAGCAGTCGTCGGCGCTTCCGGTGACCATCGATACGTACCAGGCCATCGCCACGTCGGATGGCACGATCCCGACGGTGCTCGAGGGCATGCTCGACGACATCCTCGATGGACTCGTCACGGAGTACGACGCGGAGGAACTGCCGCTGCGCCGCGACGTCATCTACCACGAGTCGGTGATCGAGGAGCAGGGTGACCTCGACCGCGCCCGTGAGCGTACGGATCTGATGCTGAAGGCCACCGACGAGAGCATCGACATCGTGTCGCTCCAGACGATGGCAGCGATCACACCGGAGTTGGTCGGCGTGAGTACGCAGACACAACGCATCGCGATCGGCGTCGGGCAGAGCGACTTCCGGACCGCAGTGGGCCGGTACTGCGCCGTGTACCGCGGTCGGGCGGTCGCATCGCTGTCGCTCGTCCTGGACGGGCAGCACTCGAACTACGCCGCGACCTACGGATTCGGCGGCGTCACCCTGAGCACGGACACCCCTGAGGCCACGGGCATCATGACCATCCGCTCGGCGTGGGAATCTGCGTTGACCTCGTACATCGAGCGAGTCTCGTTCAAGAACTCCTGGTACACACGCCCAGTCCTGATCGCTGCGGCGATCGCGCTCGTCGTCGCTTTCATCAACCCTGTCGCGGGCCTGGTCGCCGCCCTTGTGGGAGGCGGCATCGTGTACTTCCTCGGGGAGAAGGCGAAGGAGAAATGCCGGGCCGCAGTGGCCGACGTCGAACGGATCCGTGAGACGGCCATCGGAGTGTCGGTCGACCTCTATCGGGACGCGACGGCGGAGTTCGTCGACGCGATGGAGACCTACTCCGCACTCGACAGTCAGGAGGGCGATCTGCTGAGGCTGATCGACACCTGGCCCACCGCAACCAACGAGATCCAGGAGTCCTGAAGTGTCCGATAACGCCCGACTCGAGCCCGCTGACGGCAATGTGCCCCTGCGGCGTCCCAGCACCCGGCTGCGGCAGTTCACCCCGAGGCCTGAGGCGGCCGAGGAGTCTGACTCGGTGGTCCTCCAGCGGAACGTGCTTCGACCGAACAATGCCTCGGCGACTGAGCACCAGACCGGTCGTCGTCATGTCGTGGCCGGCGACCTGCCCGACTGGGAACCGCTCCCGCCGGGGGAGTTGTTCCTGTCGCGCCCGTCCGGTCGATGACCTCCCCGACGTTCAGTGGACCCACGGCGTACGAGACGTGGGTCCACACGTTGCGGGCGTGGTCGAGCGACCCCACGATCTCGCTGTCCCACCTCCCACCCCTCCAGGACGACACCTACACACCCCAGACCTACGAGCGGCTGATGGTGTACATCACTGAGGCGTTGGAGGCAGTGTCGGCGCGCTGGGTGGACCAGTTGGGCCGCGCGCTGTCCACGTGGGGCTCGCCCTTCGATCTGGCGCATGAGCTGATCCAGCTCCGAGCCGGTCTGGCCCGCCGGGTGCAATTGTCCTCGCATCCATCATTGCCGCCAGGGATCCGGACGGTGCTCCTGGCGGACTCGCGTCGAACGGTCGAGCGTTACCAACGTGAGCTGGAGGAGGGCGTCCGCGAGGGGCTCTCCCGGGGCCGCTTGCCACGGGCCGACCAGGAGCACGTCCTGCGCGTCGTGGCCGAGAACTCTTTCGTTCGGGTCCTCGACATGGCGGTCAGCCAGGACGGCTCTCGTCAGACCGTCGCGCCGCTCCCGGTCGTGCAGAGCGATGGGCCTCCTGTTTCCCGATTCGGCCACCGCCGCCTGCCACCGTCCGTGTGAATCCCGTTTCTCCCTGAGAAGGAAGCATTCGTGCCCGACCTCATCGAAACCCAGCGCATCGTCCACAGCTACCTCAGCGCACGCGTGCCACTCGTGGTCATCAGGTCCATCGAGCCGACGCGTGTCATGGACATGCTGCGGGGGTGCGCCTCCGCCCTGCGATCAATGGCTTATTACGAGCACTCCAGGACCGAAGGACTGAAGGATCTGGTCTCGGGACAGACTGTCGTCGACGACACCTCCCTCGCCTCCGCGCTCGAGCACGCTCGCGTCACCTTCAAGGCGCGGAACAACGTCAACTTCGTGTTCTCCGACGTCGAGGACCTGGAGCAGGAGAGCTCCACTTCGCGACACCTTGCCGAGATGGTCCGGTTGGCAGAGTCGCGCAGCGGCTCGATCGTTCTCATCGTTGCGCGACCGGTCTGGAGTGGACTGGCTCGTCTCGGCATGAGCGTGCCTCTGGATCTTCCTTCCACCGACGAACTGGCCACAACGCTCGGAGGCATCCTCACCGATCATCAGGGAGTGGTGGAGGTGGAATGGGGGCACCGCGAACTGCGGCAGGCTGCCGAGATCCTCTCCGGCGTGACCGAGATGGAGGCGGTCAACGTCCTGATGACGATGTTGACCAAGCGCAAGCTGCTGAACTCCGACATTCCGCAGCTTTCCGAGTACAAGGACCGCATCTTCGGTGAGTTGACTGGTATCGAGCGAATCCAGCTCAGAGAGGACTACAGGGTCGGTGGGCTGAAGCAGCTCCAGCAGTGGCTTGTGGATCGCGAGACCCTGATGAAGGCGGACCTTTCCCAGACCTCACTGCACCCGCCCAAGGGAGTGCTGCTCGTCGGTGTGCCCGGTTGCGGCAAGTCCTTGTCTGCCAAGGCGATCGCGGCGCAGTGGGGACTGCCTCTCTACAGGCTGGACATGGCGGGGATCCTTGGAATGTACGTCGGACAGTCGGAATCTCAGCTCCGGGAGGCGCTGGACACCGCTGATCGGGTGGCCCCTTGCGTGTTGTGGGTCGATGAGATCGAGAAGGCTCTCGCCAACGGCGGTGGCGACTCCGGGACCTCCAAGCGCCTCATCGGGCAGTTCCTCTATTGGCTCCAGGAGTCCCGAGCCAAGGTCTTCATGGTTGCCACGTCCAACGACGTGACGACGTTGCCGCCGGAGCTGCTCCGCAAGGGACGCTTCGACGAGATGTTCTTCGTCGATCTGCCCGACCATCATGACCGGGAGGAGATCCTGCAGATGTACTTCGTCAAGTACCTGAAGACGGATCTCTCACCGGCGCTCGCGACCCAGCTCGTGGCTCAGTCGGAGGGCTTCTCGGGATCGGACATCGAGGCCGTGGTCCACGGTATCGCGTCCCGTATGTTCAGCCGTGGGACTGTCCAGCTCCCCTCGGATGAAGAGCTCAGCGACTGGTTCAGCGATGTGGTCCCCTACAGCCGAACCAACGCCGAAGACGTGGCGGCATTGCGCGCGTGGGCGCAGGGACGATGCATCCCGGCCGGTACAACCCCCTCGGTGGTGCCTGTCGGTGGCCAGCCGGTGCGGCGGGTGGTCATCTCATAGGCGGTGATTCGGTGTCTTCCTACCTCGTTGGTGTCTGCCCACCTCGTTGGGTACGACAACGAGAGCACTGGGCCGCTCAAACGACCTTCGCCGGCACGTGAGTGAGCCCCAGTCTGCGGGCGATGGCGATGCGATGCCTCCCATTGCCGGGATCAAGAGCGTCCATGCCCGGCTTCCTGTTCAGGATGATGCGGGAGTCACCGAAGAATCCGGAATACGTGTCGGCGTACGACCTCGTTCCCATCAGACCGAGGCGGGCATCCATGTCTCGAAAGTCGTCCTGAGTCATGCCTTTGGCGAGGCCGGGCTGGATGACACTGCGGAACGCCTGCCACGCCCATTCGAGGTCCTCCGGGCTGTAGCCCTTGACCCAGTCGAGCTGCTCATCGGGGGCGATGCCGGCCAGCGGAACCATGTCGATGTCGTCAGGGAACCCGTTCGGGTGGTAGCGGTCCAGCGAGACGTGTGCTGGAGAGGGACGGGCACCGGTCTGCGGTGAACCACCCACCAGCCGGGCGGCGAAGGCATCGGCCTCCTTGCTGAACTCGTCCAGCAGGTGACTCGCCTCGGCCAAGGCCTTCCCGGCCGCCTGCAAGGCGACAGCTGCTTGTCGGGCCGAGGGAACGCCCTGCGGGACCCCGGACGATGCACGTGTCGCCGAAAGGGAGGCCCGGGCGATCTGGCCACGGACCGGCCCCGACGCATCCCCGAGTTGCCGGACGGCTTGCGCCAGGCGCTCCAGGTCGGATGCCATGTCAGCCTCTCCTCTCCATCCTCCTGCGCTCCGCCTCGCTGGCGGCCACCGCCTCCTGCGAGGCCTTACGGGCCGCGGCTGCCGCTTGGTGGAGGTCCTGGACAGCTCCCGAAATCCTGCGCGCGGACTCCCTGGTGACGCTGATCATCTTCTTGTCGGCGCCGGTGGCAGTCGTGGCGAGGAGCCGGTCGGCATGGACCGCCAGCGCCGTAATCCCCGACTCGACGCGCTGGAGATGGCTCGCCAGTTCGGCGGCCTCGCGCGCCACTTGCTCGTACCGTGCCGGATCCGGTACGGGCATCAGAGCGATTGGCCGTACTGGGATGTCACTCGAGCAGCCTGCTGGAGGGCCTGGGCGGCTTCCTTGACCGCTTTGGACGCTTGCTGAAGGGCAGCCATGACCTCTTTGTCCTTGTTCTGTGCTGACCCCTGGAAGGCTTGCTGGACGCCCTGCGTCTGTTGATTGAACTGCTGGTCGAACTGGGCGAGGCCCGTCGCTGTCCGCTTCGAGGCCTCGGCGAGACCATTGAGAGTTTGCTTGAGCTGGGCCACTGTCGTCATGGCAGACGTCCTTCGCAGAGAGGTTTCAGCGGATCAACGGTATCGTCGCGAGGGTCCTCATCAGCGGCCTCCGCTGCCTCCAAGGAGGCCCGGCCTGTCGCCTACCGGCTAGCGCCGCCCCCACCGCAACAGCAACGGCTTCCCGTTCTCCTCCAGCACCACCTCGGCGCCGGGGCAGAGGGCGTCCACGGCCTTCCCGAAGCGCAGCCCGAGCGTCACCCCACGAGCCGGGCAGGACGAGCACGAGCCGTCCAGAGCGATGGTGGCGACACTGCCCTCGACGCGCATCAGCCGGGCGCGGCCGCCGTGGGAGCGTACGTACTCGCCGACTTCCCCGGCGATGACCTCCTCGACCGCCGACGCCAGCACCGATCCGGGCTGCGCGGGAGCCACCCACCCCGAGGGCTCCGCGAGGGCCTCGGCCAGAGCCTTCCGCACCGGGGCGCCGAGCGTACGCCAGTCACCGTCGGTGCTGAGGAGGACCGCCGTCGGTTCGACGACGATCGAGGTGAGCGTGCCTCCATCGCGCAGCGCCTGCAGCGCGGCCGGCACCGCCTTCGGCGCTCCGACGAACGGGAGCGTTCCCGCGGGAACGACCCACCGGATGGTGTGCGGGTCCGCGGTCGCCTCGGGGTGCAGGGCGACGACCGCGGCGCCGGAGGCGCTCATACGAACACCCCGACCACGACCCGGGTCAGGAACGCGAAGCCCCAGGCCAGCGCGAACATGTACGCCCACGCGATCAGCGGCCACTTCCAGGTCCCGGTCTCCCGGCGCATCACCGCCATTGTCGACAGGCACTGCAGGGCGAACATGAAGAACACCATCAGCGACGCCACCACCGGCGGGGTGAAGAGCGGCTCGCCGGCCCGGGGGCCGTGGTCGACGGTCATCGAGGCGAGAGCGTCACCCGGGTTCGCCGGGTCCGACGCCGCCGCGACCTGCCCCAGCGTCGAGACGAACGTCTCGCGGGCCGTCAACGACGAGATGACGCCGATGTTGATCCGCCAGTCGAACCCGAGGGGCTCGAAGACCGGTTCGATCGCCTTGCCGACCGCCGCGGCCGCCGAGTGGTCGAGCGTGTACGTCGCCACGGCTCCGCTGTCGGCAGGGTCGATCCCGGCGTCGTGCAGGCGGGCGGCTGAGGGCATCGGAAAGCTCAGCAGCAGCCACATCACCACGGTCGCACCGAGGATGATCGTCGTCATCTTCTTCAGGAACGCGGCGCACGCGTCCCAGACCGCGTGGAAGACCGTCGAGAGCCGCGGCAGCCGATACGGCGGCATCTCCATGTAGAACGGCAGTTGTCCCTGCCGGCGCCCGGTCACTCGGCTGAAGAACCAAGCGGTCCCCATCGAGGCGAACGCGCCGCCGAGATACAGCGCGAACATCACCGCGCCCTGTGCCCCGACCGGCCCGAAGCGTACGTCGGCCGGCACCAGCAGGCTGATCAGCATCACGTACACCGGCAGCCGGGCCGAACACGTCATCAGCGGCGCGGCGAGCATCGTCGCCAGCCGGTCCTTGGCGCTCGGCAGCGAGCGGGTCGCCATGATGCCGGGGATCGCGCAGGCCAGCGACGACAGCAGCGCCACGAACGCGCGCCCCTCCAGGCCGGCCTTCGCCATCACCCGATCCATCAGGAACGCCGCCCGGGACATGTACCCGGTCCCCTCGAGCAGCGAGATCAGCACGAACAGCAGCGCGATCTGCGGCAGGAAGACGATCACCGCACCGACGCCACCGATCAGGCCCTGGCTGAGGAAGCCGGCCAGCCAGCCGATCGGCACGTACGTCTGCGCAAGCCCGGCCAGCCAGTCGAAGAACGACTGGACGAGGTCCTGCACCGGGGCGGCGACAGTGAAGATCACCTGGAAGAACAGGAACATCGTCACGAAGAAGACGATCGTCCCCCACACCGGATGCAGCAGGACGCCGTCGATCCGTTGCGTACGGGCGTCGATCGCCGGCACCCGGTAGCCGGCCGACTCCAGCACGGAGGCCACCCAGCCGCTGACCTCGTCCGGGTCGGTCGGCGGGGGGATCACCGGGCGGGCCCAGTGGTGGGCGTGGTTGAGGTGTTCGCGCAACTCCGCGACGGCCCGCGGGTCGCCGGCGGCGATGCCGCGCACGGGGACGCCGAGCGCACGTTCCAGGGCGACGAGGTCGAGGCGCCCGTGTCGGCGGGCGAGTTCGTCGGTGAAGGTGACGATCACCGTGGTCGGCAGGCCGACGGTGAGCACCTGCGCGATCAGGCCGAGGGAGCGCCGCAGCGTGGTCGCGTCGACGGTGGCCAGCACCGCGTCCGGCGTGGTCGGGGAGACGCGTTCCGGGTCGAGGACGTCGTCGACGACCTGCTCGTCGGGGCTGATCGGGTCAAGGCTGTAGGCGCCGGGGAGGTCCTCGACGACGACCTGTCCGGCCGGGGTCTGGACGACGCCCTCATAGCGCGCGACCGTCACGCCGGGGTAGTTACCGGTCTTGGCGTGCAGGCCGCTGAGGGCGTTGAAGAGGGTGGACTTGCCGGAGTTGGGGCTGCCGACCAGCGCGATCCGCGGGGTGCCTTCGGCGACCGCGACCGCGCCACCACCGCCGTGGTGCTCGTGGCTCATGCCGCGAAGGAGCGTACGGCGGACGTCCCGGCGGCGACGAGGGGCGCGGTGTCGTCGAGGACGGTGCCAGCGAGGGCGGTGTCCACGAGACACGTGTCGACCAGGATCGTCCGGGCCTGTGAGGGCCGCAGGGCGATCTCGTAGTCGGCGACACGGTAGACGGCCGGACCGCCGAAGGGAGCCCGGCGGATCTTCTCCACGCGTGCCCCGGGGGCGAAGCCCAGATCGAACAGCCGGCGCGCGCACGCGGCGTCGGCGCCGTCGCAGACCCGTACGATGATCGCCGGTTCACCCTCGTGGAGCTCGGCCATCCCCCGCGGGGCATGGTCGGTGTCGGTGTCGAGGGGGCGGTCGACCTGGCGTTGGGACAGGGCGGCGGTGATCTGGGACATGCGGTTACCTCGGAAAGAGTGCGGGGGCTCGGCACCGTTGCCGACGACGGTAAGGCTAGCCTTACCTTGTTCTCTAGAGGAACCCCGCGCCCCTGTTTGTGGGACATTTCACACGGCTCCCCGCGCGCGGGGGAAGGGGCGCGTACCGCCCCTCGGTCTACCGCCGGGTCCCGTCCGGTAGTTCCTCCGGGTCGGCGGATGCGGGCCGGCCCGGCGAGGATCAGATCACGTAGTCGTCGAAGGAGGCCGTCGACGGGTCGCGATCGGCCGTCGCCAGCACGTGGTCCCCGACGGACAGGCCCAGGACGTTGGCGTCGGCGCGGGTCAGGGCCACGGTGAACCCCTCGCCCGTGCCGATGGACGCCAGTTCGATCCGGGTCTCGAAGCCGAGGTGGGTGACCCGCTCGACGATCGCGCGTTCGGTCACCGCGTCGGCCGACCAGTCCGTGTGGGCCAGCGCGACGCCCTCGTCGATCCGGCGCAGGTGGATGTGCTGCGGGCGGACCAGCGCGTTGCCGAGCCGCGACACCGAGCCGAGGAAGCCCATCACGAAGGCGTTCGCCGGGTGGTCGTAGAGGTCGGTCGGTTCGCCGACCTGCTCGAGGCGGCCCTGGTTGAGCACGGCGATGTGGTCGGCGACGTCGAGGGCCTCCTCCTGGTCGTGGGTGACCAGGATCGTCGTCACGTGCACCTCGTCGTGGAGCCGGCGCAGCCACTCGCGCAGCTCGGCGCGGACCTTCGCGTCGAGGGCGCCGAACGGCTCGTCGAGCAGCATCACCTGCGGCTGGATCGCGAGCGCCCGGGCCAGCGCCATCCGCTGCCGCTGCCCGCCCGAGAGCTGGGCGGGGTAGCGGTCCTGCAGGCCGCCGAGCCCGACCAGGTCGAGCAGTTCGTCGACCCGGGAGCGGATCACCGACTTCGACTCCTTGCGGATCTTCAGCCCGAAGCCGACGTTGTCCCGTACGGTCATGTGCCGGAACGCGGCGTAGTGCTGGAAGACGAAGCCGATCCCGCGCCGCTGCGGCGGCACGTCGGTGACGTCGAGGCCTTCGATCTCGATTGTGCCGGAGTCGAGGAGTTCCAGGCCGGCGATCGCCCGCAGCAGGGTCGACTTGCCGGAGCCGGACGGACCCAGCAGGGCCGTCAGCGACCCGGCGGGTACGTCGAGGCTCACCCCGTCGAGGGCGCGGAAGTCGCCGAAGTCCTTGACGGCGTTGGTGACGGTGATCATCGTTGCTTCTTCCACTTGTCCAGCACGGTGGTCGCGACGAGCGTCAGGAGCCCCAGCCCCATCAGGACGGTCGCGGCGGCGTACGCCCCGTAGAGGTTGTGGTCCTCGACGTAGCGGGCGTGCACCAGCAGGGTCAGCGTCTGCGAGACGCCGGGGAGGTTGGAGGAGACCAGCAGCACGGCGCCGTACTCTCCCAGCGCTCGGGAGATCGTCAGCACGGTGCCGTACGTCAGGCCCCAGCGGATGCCGGGCAGGGTGATCCGCCAGAAGATCTGTGGCCGGGTGGCGCCCAGGGTGGCGGCGGCCTGCTCCTGGTCGCGGCCGATCTCGCGGACGACCGGTTCGACCTCGCGCACGACGAAGGGCATCGTGACGAAGGCGGTGGCCAGCACCATCCCCGGCAGCGCGTAGACGACCCGGATGCCGTGGTGCGGCAGCCAACCGAACCAGCCGTTCACGCCCCACAGGGCGATCATCGCCACACCGGCGACGACCGGGGAGACGGCGAACGGCAGGTCGACGACGGTCTGCAGCAGTGCCTTGCCGGGGAACCGGCCCCGGGCCAGCGCGAGTGCGGTGATGACGCCGAAGACGACGTTGAGCGGGATGACGATGGCGATGACGAGCACAGTGAGGTTGAGGGCCGAGATGGCCGCGGGGGTGGTCACCCAGGACCACCAAGTCGCCAGGCCGGCCCCGAAGGTCCGGACCAGGATCATCCCCACCGGGACGGCGACGAGCACGCCCAGGTAGGCGATGGCCAGGATCCGCAGGCTCCATCGCAGGGTGCGGGTCTGCCTCACGACGCTTCCTCCCTCTGCTGCATCCGGCTCGACAGCCCGCGCAGGGTGGTGAGCACGACGAACGAGACCAGCAGCAGGACGACCGAGACGGCCGCCGCGGAGGCCGGGTCACCGACCTCGATCAGCTGCTGGATGTACTGGGAGGCGATCTGCGTACGTCCGGGCAGGTTGCCGCCGATCAGCACCACGGAGCCGAATTCGCCGATCGCCCGGGCGAATGACAGCCCGGTGCCGCTGGCCACGGCGGGCAGCAGGACCGGCCAGACGATCCGGCGGAAGATGGTCCAGCCCGGGGCGCCGAGGGAGGCGGCGGCCTGTTCGGCGTCGGCGTCGAGTTCGCGCATCACCGGCTGGACGGCGCGGACGACGAACGGCAGCGTGACGAACGCCAGGGCCATCAGCACCCCCGCGCGGGTGCCGGCGAGGTGGACCCCGACCGGGCTCTCCGGGCCGTAGAGCGACAGCAGCACGATGCTTGCGACGATCGTCGGCAGCGCGAAGGGCAGGTCGATCAGGGCGTCGACGATCTGCTTGCCACGGAAGTCGTCGCGGACCAGCACCCAGGCGATGACGGTGCCGGCGACCGCGTTCAGCAGGGCGACGCCCGCGGCCAGGGCCAGGGTGAGGCCCAGGGTGACCAGGGCGCTCGGTCGGGTGACGGCCGCCCAGAAGCCGGCCGGCCCGCCGGTGAGGCTGGTGGCGACGAGGGCGGCGATGGGCAGCGCGACGAGGACGCTGACCCAGAGGACGACGACGCCCAGCGCGGAACCGCTCACCCCGCCGAGGGCGAACCTGCCCCCGGGGGCCTTGAGGGTGGTCAGACTCATCGCGTCACCTTGTCGCTCGGCTGTAGATCTGGCTGATGGCACCGGTGTCCTTGGCGAACAACTGCGCGGTCACGCTCGACCAGCCCCCGAGGTCCTTCACCGTCCAGAGCTTGGCCGGGGTGGGGAACTGCGCGGCGTGCGCGGCGGCGACGGTGGGGTCGACCGGCCGGTAGCCGGCTGTCGCCAGGGCCTCCTGGCCGGCGGGGGTGGCGACGAAGTCGACGAACCGTTGCGCCGCGTCCCTGTTCGGCGAGGCGGAGACGGCCGCGACGGGGCACTCGATCCGGATGGTCTGCGGGGGAACGACGTACTCGACGTCGTCGCCCTTGCGGATCGCGGCGATCGCCTCGTTCTCGTAGCTGAGCAGCACGTCGCCGTGGCCCTGCCGGAAGGTCTCGGTGGCGTCCGATCCGGACGAGGGCCGGGTGGTCACGTGGTCCTCAACGAGGGAACGTACGTAGTCCAGGCCGGCCTGCTTGTCCTTGCCGCCGTTGCTCTCGGCGGCGTAGGGGGCGAGCAGGTTCCACTGGGCCGAGCCGGAGCTCAGCGGGTTGGGCGTGACGACGTCGACGCCGGGCCGGAGCAGGTCGTTCCAGTCGTGGATGTTCTTGGGGTTGCCCTTGCGGACCACCATGACGACGACGGAGTTGACCGGGGTGCCGGCGGTCGGCCCGGCGTTCCAGCTGCTGTCGACCAGGCCGGCTTTCACCACCCGGGTGACATCGGGGGTGATGGAGAAGCTCACCACGTCGGCCGGGGCGCCGGCGACGACCTTGCGGGACTGGTCACCCGAGGCGCCGTACGAGCTGAGGACGGTGACCTTCGAGCCTTCCGGCGTCGTGGCGTACGCCGCCCCGAGCGCCTCGAAGGCGGGCTTGGCCACCGAGAAGGCGTAGAGGTTGAGCACCTGCCCGCCGGCAGGGGCGGGAGCGGCGCCCGGCGTGTCGCTCGAACCGCCCGCGCAGCCGGCCAGCGTGACCACCAGGAGGAGGGACATCGCCAGGGACATCGCCAGGGCTACGAGCCGTCCCGGCCGTCGCCGGTCGCCGACGCCTCGCCCGGCCCACGGGCCATGGCGGAGCCGGCTGGCTCGGTGCTGCGAGTCGGGCATGCGACCTCCGGGGTGTCCCACTCCTATAAGTGCAGGTTAAATGACCTCTAACCGACCATGATTATAGGAATCTGATGCCGCCCCAAAGCAAACGGGCCCGCGATGTGGCCCGTTCGCCATGGTGTAGTGGCCGCGGGTGGCCCGGCGCGTCAGTCGCTGTGATTGCCGTCGTGACCAGCCAGCAGGCGGGTGAAGGGCGTGATGGAGGTCACATCGAACCCGTCACCGCGCTGGGCCCGGGTCGTGCGACCGGTCGGCACGAATCCCTCCACGGCGTCGCTCGTGGTCACCATCAGGGCGGCGAGTTCGCCGGCGGCCCGTACGATCCGGCGGTTGAGCTGCTCCCCACCGGCCCCCGCGCCGAAGTCCTCGGTGGCGGCGAACACGCCGGTCGGGACGACGGTCATCCGGAAGTAGGTGAACAGCGGGCGGATCGCGTGGTCCAGCACCAGGGAGTGCCGCGGCGTGCCGGCGGTCGCGCCGATCAGCATCGGGATGCCGTCGAGGTCGTCGGGGCCGAACACGTCCCAGAATATCTTGAACAGCCCCGCGTAGCTCGCGGAGAAGACCGGTGTCACCGCGATGACGCCGTCGGCGTGGCGGACGATGTCCTGGGCGCGGGTGACCTCGGGGACGGGCAGGCCCGCGGCGGTGGTCATCGTGGCCAGGGCGGCGGCGAGTTCGCGGACCTCGATGACGTCGACGTGGACGTCCTCACCGCGCGCGCCGACCTGGCTGTGGACGGCCTCGGTGAGCCGGTCGGCGAGCAGTCGGGTCGACGACGGGGTGCCGACCCCGGAACTGACGACGGCGAGACGGCGGGTCATGCGAGCTCCTCAGAGGTGGTGGTCTCGGACCGCTCGGTGGCTGCGTCCGCGTCCGCGGCCTCGCGGTCCTCCGGCAGGGTGGCGGGCTGCACCAGGCGGTGCTTGCTGCCCGGGCCCTGGGCGACGAGGGAGGCGTGGGTCGGCGGGTCGGAGGGGACGTGGGCCGGCCGGCGGGCGTCGAACTCGCGGCGCAGCACCGGGACGACCTCCTCGGCGAGCAGGTCCATCTGCTCCAGCACGACCTTCAGCGACAGACCGGCGTGGTCCATCAGGAACAACTGGCGCTGGTAGTCCCCGACGACGTCGGCGTACGACAGGTACTTCTCGATCACCTGCTCGGGGGTGCCGACGGTCAGCGGGGTCATCGCCGTGTACTCCTCGAGCGAGGGACCGTGCCCGTAGACCGGGGCGTTGTCGAAGTAGGGACGGAACTCCCGCACGGCGTCCTGCGAGTTGCGTCGCATGAACACCTGGCCGCCCAGCCCGACGAAGGCCTGGTCGGCGCGCCCGTGGCCGTAGTGCTCGAACCGCTGCCGGTAGAAGTCGACCATCTGGGCGACGTGGCCCTTGTCCCAGAAGATGTTGTTGTGGAAGAAGCCGTCACCGTAGAAGGCGGCCTGCTCGGCGATCTCGGGGGAGCGGATCGACCCGTGCCAGACGAACGGCGGGACGTCGTCCAGCGGCATCGGGGTCGAGGTGTAACCGCGCAGGGGCGTACGGAACTCGCCCTTCCAGTCGACCACGCGCTCGCGCCACAGGCGGCGGAGCAGGTGATAGTTCTCGATCGCCAGCGGGATGCCCTGGCGGATGTCCTTGCCGAACCACGGGTAGACCGGGCCGGTGTTGCCGCGGCCCATCATCAGGTCGACGCGGCCGCCGGCGAGGTGCTGGAGCATGGCGTAGTCCTCGGCGATCTTCACCGGGTCATTGGTGGTGATCAGCGTCGTCGAGGTGGAGAGGATGATGTTCTTCGTACGACCCGCGAGGTAGCCCAGCATCGTGGTGGGGCTCGAGGGGACGAACGGCGGATTGTGGTGCTCCCCGGTCGCGAAGACCTCGAGGCCGAGCTGTTCGGCGTGCTCGGCGATGGTCATCATCGACAGGATGCGTTCGTGCTCGGTGGGCTTCCGTCCGGTGGTCGGATCGGGGGTGACATCGCCGATGGTGAAGACGCCGAACTGCATGACAGGCCCTTTCGGTTGAACTGTCAACTAGTTTAGGACGCCCGGAGGTGGGACCCAAGTCCGTGCCGCTGTGCGCGCCGCTGTGTGCGGATCCGCACGCTGACCCACGCCGTGGGGAGTGCGTTGTCGAATTCGTATTTCACCCCCTCGTGACACCCCTCGGCGGCCACCGGGGCCTTGGGGCGGGTGCGACAAAGGCCTTTGTGGCACGTGGAGGGTTGCGGACGTCACCCCCGGGGTGAAGCCTGAGTTCGCGAACGCTCGCCTGATTCGTTTCGCCTGATTCGTCTCGCCTGATTCGTACTGGCCCATTCTCTGGCGCCGATTGTGATGGACCTCATACTGGAGGTATGAAGGTCCTGAAGTGGCTTCTGGTCCTCGTGGGTGTCGCTGGTCTCATCGGGGCCGGCGTCGACACCTATCTGAGTTGGTACCAACTGCAGAAACTCCTCGCTGTCGTCGCATCCGCTCCCAATGCCGCGCAGCTCGATCCCACCCAGGAGTGGGCCCTGGCCATCGGCCTCGCGGCGGCAGGCGGCCTGCTGCTGGGCATCGGCCTCGGCATGCCTCGCCGTTCGGCCACCCGCATCCGCAAGCAGACGCTCGAGACTTCCGCCACTGTGCGGGACGCCGAGATCCGTCGCCGCGCGGTGGGGACTCCACCGGTCACCACGGAGCGGGTCACGACTGACCCGGCCAGGGCTGAGCGGGAAACGACTGAGCCGGCGGGATGGCCGCCCGCGGGGGCGCCACCGGTTGAGCCGACCCGTGACCGGCACCGCCGCCGGGGGGCCCATTACGACGAGGAGGCCGGACGAGGCCCCGCCGCCCCCCCCGGGACTACCCGTGACCCGCGTCGCTGAGGCCGCGCACATCCTCGTGACCTCCTATCCGCCGGAGGACGAACCCGTCTCCTCGGTGGAGCGGGTGGTGCAGCTGGCCGACCTGCGGCTGGCCTATTGGCTGCCCAACGCCATCGAGGCGAGGGAGCGCTTCGCCGGCGGTCCTGTGGTGAGTGTCCGGCCGTGCTCGCGGGGCGGAAAACCCGAGTTGGCCGCCCCGCTGCTCGAGGGCCGCGTGGAGGTGGTGACGGAAGGTCCTCTCTTCGACGAGACGAAGGCGGCGATCAAGGCCAAGTACGGCCTGGGGGTGGCCATGGCCGAAGCGGTCGACCGCGCCCGAAGACTCTTCGGTGACCGGACACCGGAGGCTGTCGTGGTCGTCGACATCGTGGCGTGACCCGGGTGCGCGCGCGTGAGGTCGGGAGCCCCTGAGACTGGGTGGCGCCCGCGCGACCTGGTCGGTAGGGCGCGATGACGTCATAGGTTTGCCCTATAGAAAAATTGCGGCACTCTGCCGGCCCGACCGGCCCTTGGTCGCGCCGCCCCCGACGCCTCTAGTGGAAGGCGCCTCTAGTGGAAGGCGTGCCCCAGTTCGCTGCGCAGTTCGGCGTCCAGTTCGGGGTCGGGTTGGAAGACCCGCTCCTGGCCGCACTGCCTAGCCGTCTCCCGCGCCGAAGGCCTGCCGAGCTCAGGATTCGCCCCGCAGGCGAGCAGGAACCGCGCCACCCGCTGCTCGCCCTTGAAGATCGCCCCGGACAGGGCCGTCTGCCCATGGCTGTCCACGACGTCGAGCTTCGCCCCGCGGGCGACGAGGGCGGCGACGAGCTGGGCGTTGCCGTAGAACGCGGCCAGCATCAGCAGCGTGGTGCCGTGGTCGGTGGCAGACTCCAGGGAGTGCCCGGCGTCCAGGGCCGCCATCAGGGCGTGGGTCTCCCCGTGGCGGGCGAGATCCAGGACTTCGTCGGGCGTCAGGTCGTCCGGCGACGATGCCGTCGCGTTCATGCCGGGCAGCCTAACCCCGCCTCACGACAAGGGCGAGGGCAGGGTGGGCGAGATCACCGCGCCGAGATCACCCCGGCCGAGATCACCCCGCCGGGATACCCCCCGTCGAGATCACCCGGTGAAGCCGTTGAACGCGGTGCGGGCCTCCCGCAGTCCCATCCGGACGCCCGGCTCCGCGTGGTCCGGGCTCAGCTGGGGAACGAGGTGGGCGGCCACGCGTTCGGCCGCTTCGGCCAGGTGCTCGACGTCCTCGGCCGCGACGATGGCGACCCGCAGGTGCGCCTGGATCCATTCGGTCAGCGCGTCCTCGCTGGTCACCCCGGACCCGGGGTCGCGGAACAGGATCGCGCCCAGCGTCCGTCGCAGCGGCGAGAGCCGGATCGAGCGGCCCAGGTCCACCCAGGCGATCTGGTTGCGCAACGTCATCGAGGAGTTCAGGCCACTGCCCGGTCGTACGGCACCTGCCTGGCCGATCCAGACCAGTCCCGGGGCGACGCGGCTGCCGAGCCCGGCGGAGAGTTGGGTGGCGCCGACCTCGTCGACGAACCAGCTGTAGAGGCCTGGGCGGCGCAGCGTCGGGTCGATCCCGGCGAGGAGTTCGGAGGGCCGTACGGCGCGGGACGCGTCGCCGAGCAGGGCGGTGAACGGGTCGGCGCCACTCCCGGTCGGGTAGGTCGGAACGCCGGCGTTGCGAGGCACGGTGCCGTCGTACCAGGTGATCCGGTCTGCCACCGACAGGCCGCGCAGCGGCTCCATCACGTACGCCCCGAAGCCCAGCAGGTGGGGACGCAGCGCCTCCGAGGCTCCCGGGGTCGCGGCGTGCACCTCGACGCGGACCCGGCGCAGGGAGCCGGCGAGGAGTTCGAGTCGGGCGACGGTCCAGGCACCCCACGCGGCGCGGTACTCCGCGGAACTGGTGAGCAGCCGGCGTTCGTACGGTCCGACGATCTGTTCGGGGTCGAGCAGGCCGAACTCCCCCGACAGGATGAACCACGGCGCGCCGGTCCAGCGGGCGTACGCCTTGGCGCGGGTGAAGAGGGGGCCGGTGAAGAGGTCGCCGGCCGGTGCGGGGGTGCGGCCCTGCTCGCGGTCCTCCTCGATCAGGACGATGTCGGGGCGGGTGGCGACCACGGGACGCTCTTGCTCGCTCCGGGCGGCCGGGCGACGCGACACCGCGGCAGGGGTGGCCCGCGGTTCCGGGACGCGAGGCTCCGGTGCCGGGGGCTGCGGCTCGGGTTCCGGGGCCGGGGCCGGCGGCTCGGGCTCCGGCGCGGGTGCGGGACTCGTCTCGGGTGCGGGCACGGCCTCCGTGAGGAGCGCGGCCTCCTGGGTGGGGCTGATCCCGGCGGTGGCCGCCGCCATGGGGGTGATCTCCGTCGGACCAGGAGGGGAGACCTCCGGCGCGGGTTCGATCTCCGGCTCGGACGCGGGCTCCCGTTCGGGTTCCGGTTCCGGTTCGGCCAGTTCGGCGGCCAGCGGGGCGGTGTGGTGGCGGCGGCCCAGGCGGAGGGCCCGGGCACGAAGGTGATCAACGCGCCGGGGATGATCAGGGAGACGCGGTAGCCGACCTCGAGCCAGGCGTCGGCCTCAGGACGTACGGTCGCGTCGGTGAGCCACCAGTCCTCGGAGGTCTGCGCCTCCTCGGGGAGGTCGCCGATGAGGGCCTCCAGATCGGCCCACTCGAGCGTGATGCCGCCGGACTCGGTCTCGAGCCGCTCCGACAGTCGCTCCCAGGTGCTCATCGCACCCCCTTCTCCTCGTCCCGCCTTCACTCCTGGCCTGATTGTGCCAGGCAGGAGTGCGTACCGGTGCGCGACACTGGACCGGTGCCCCTCTTCGACCTCACAACGATCGGCGCCGGCCTGCCCGCCGCGGGCCTGGTGCCCGCGTTGCGACAGGCTCTCACCGACCGGGGCGTGGCGGTCGTCCAGGCCCCGCCGGGCGCCGGCAAGACCACCGTGGTGCCGCCAGCCGTCGCCGGCCTCGCGTCCGGACGGGTCATCGTCACCCAACCCCGCCGGATCGCCGCCCGTGCCGCGGCCCGCCGGCTGGCGCAGCTGAGCGGCACCGTTCTCGGGCGTGAGGTGGGCTTCACCGTCCGCGGCGAACAGCGGACGAGCGCCGCGACGCGGGTGGAGTTCGTCACCACCGGGGTGCTGGTGCGCCGGCTGCTGCGCGACCCGGACCTGCCCGGCGTCGGCGCGATCGTCCTCGACGAGGTGCACGAACGCCATCTCGACTCCGACCTGGCCGTCGCGATGACCCACGAACTCGCCGAACTGCGCGACGACCTCCTCGTGGTGGCGATGTCTGCGACCCTCGACGCCGAGCGCTGGGCGGGGCTGCTCGCCACGACGTCGGATCACGACGCAGGCCCAGGAATTGACACGGAGCCCGCCCCGGTCGTCCGGGCCGAGGCGGACCTCCACCCGCTCTCCGTCGACTGGGCCCCGACGCCGCCGGGCGTCGCCCGGCTGGACGCCCGCGGCGTGACGTACGCGTTCCTCGACCACGTCGCCCGGACCACTCGGCGCGCCCTGGCCGACCACCCGGAGGGGGACGCCCTGGTGTTCCTGCCGGGAGCGTGGGAGGTCGGGCAGGTGGTGGCCCGGCTGGCGGGTTCGATCGTCGCGGACGCGCCGGTCGACGTGCTGCCGCTGCACGGCCGGCTCACCCCGCGCGAACAGGACGCCGCCCTCTCCCCTGGGCCGCGACGCCGGGTCGTCGTCACCACCTCGGTGGCCGAGTCGTCGCTGACCGTCCCCGGCGTACGGCTCGTCGTCGACGCCGGGTTGGATCGCCAGCCGCGCTACGACACGCTGCGCGGGATGTCGGGCCTGGTCACCGTCAGCGAGTCGCGCGCCTCCGCCGAACAGCGCGCCGGCCGGGCCGCGCGGCTGGGGCCCGGGGCTGTGGTGCGGTGCTTCGCCGAACACGACTGGGCCCGGATGGCGGCGTACGCCCCGCCGGAGATCGCCACCGCGGACCTGACGGGCTTCGCCCTCGACGTGGCCTGTTGGGGAGCACCGGGGGCGGAGGGGCTGGCGCTGCCCGATCCGCCGCCGGCCGCCGCGATCGCGGCGGCCGTGGAGACCTTGACGGACCTCGGCGCACTGCGGGATGGACGGGCGACCGACCGGGGCCGGGCGATGGCCGCCGTGCCGGTCGATCCCCGGCTGGCCCGGGCGCTGCTGGACGGTGCGGGGGAGGTCGGGGCTGCGATGGCGGGGGAGATCGTCGCCCTGGTCGCCTCGGACGAAAGGCCACCCGGCGGTGACCTCGCCGCGCAGTGGCGGACGTTCCGGCGAGGGGGACGCCGGCGGCGCAGCGGTGGCGCCGGGAGGCGGAGCGGTTCGAACGGCTGGTGCGGGACGGGGCCTCCGCTGGTGAGGTGGCCCGGGAGGTGGCGTCCACTCGGTCAGCGCCGGTAGCAGCGCCCGCGAACGCGACAGAACGGTGCGGAAGCCGGCTCAGTGGCGATCTGGCGCTCAGCCTGGTGGTGGCGCTGGCGTTTCCCGATCGGGTGGCCCGGCGGCGCGGCGGCCGGGACGATCCGGCCTACCTGCTCGCCTCGGGGACCGGGGCGGTGCTCGAGCGCGGTTCGGCGCTGCTCGGTCAGGAATGGCTCGCCATCGCCCAGGTGGAGCGGTCCGCCACCGCCGGCTCCACCGGCGCGGTGATCCGGGCGGCGGCCGCGCTGGACGAGGCGACGGCCCTGGCGGCCGCGGCGCCGCTGCTGGTCGAGGAGGAGATCGCCACTTGGACCGGGCGCAAGGTCAGCGCGCGCCGTGTCCGGCGTCTCGGGGCGATCGAACTGTCCGCGGCGAACGTCCGGCCGTCACCGGAGGCCGGTCGGGAGGCCGTCCGGACGGCCCTGGCCGAGCGGGGACTGGGGCTGACCGGGTCGGGTGGGGTGTTCACCTGGACGGAGAACGGGCGCACCCTCGCCCGGCGGCTGGCGCTGCTGCACAGGGTGTACGGGGAACCGTGGCCGGCGATGGACGAGGCTGCGCTGCTCGCTCGCTGGCAGGACTGGCTGGTCCCCGAGGTCGATGCCCTGATCGCCGGAACGTCGGCGGATCGGCTGGACCTGACCAGCGCTCTGCGCCGGTTGCTGCCATGGCCCCTGGCCCGGCGCCTGGACGAACTGGTGCCGGAGCGGATCGAGGTGCCGACAGGCTCGAACATCCGCGTCGACTTCCCCGAGATCGACGACCCTGATGGCCGGCCGGTCTTGGCGGTGAAGTTGCAGGAGTGCTTCGGCCTGACCTCGACGCCAGCGGTGTGTGAGGGCCGGGTGCCGGTGTTGCTGCACCTGCTCTCCCCGGCGCGGCGGCCGCTGGCGATTACCGATGACCTGGCTTCGTTCTGGGTGAACGCGTATCCGCAGGTGCGGGCCGAGAACCGGGGCCGTTACCCGAAGCATCCGTGGCCGGAGGACCCGCTGACGGCGCCGCCGCAACGGGGAACGGCACGATCTCGCAGCTGAATACAGAGGTGGATCGTGTGAGGTTCCGGACACTGCGAACCGCACCATTCCGTCCTTCAGGTCGCTTTCAGGTTAAGGCGAGGCTGTCCTACGTCTATGTGTGACCTGTGTGAGGGCTAGCCTGCCGAGCACATGTATTGCGACCGGGGGGTCAGTGAATGGAATTGCGGGACTACGTTGCCGTTCTGCGCAAGTACTGGCGCAGTATCACGAGTGTCACCTTCCTCGGTGTGATTGCGGCGGTGGCCTTGAACTACTTGGTGACTCCGACGTATACAGCCAAGACCGCAGTGTTCTTCTCGGTCTCCGGTGCGACGTCAGCGTCCGACTTGGCTCAGGGAACGACGTTCACCTCGAAGCAGGTCGAGTCGTATGTCGAAGTGGCGACGTCCCCGTTGGTTCTGCAGCCGGTGATTTCCGGTCTAAAACTCCCGGAATCTCCCGAGACACTGGCGAGGCACATCAAGGTCACCGTTCCGACGAATACGTCCGTGATCAACATCACTGTGGACGACACCGACCCGGATGCGGCTGGAGCGATCGCCAACGCAACGGGGAACCAGTTGGTGACCGCCGTGAGCAGCCTTTCGCCGGACAACGGTAAGGGGCAGAAGGCCGTCACCGCCACGATCATCACTCCGGCAAGTGTTCCCTCCGTGCCGACCTCGCCGAAGACGGCGCAGAACCTGGCCCTCGGCCTGCTACTGGGACTCTTCCTCGGCGCGGGTCAGGGATCTTGCGGAACAGCTTGGACACCCGGGTGCGCACTGCGTCTGACGTCGCTCAGCTTACCGATTCTCCGCTGGTGGGGCGCATCGGCTACGACGCGGCCTCTGAGCGTGGACTGACTCTCATTTCCGATGCCATCACTTCCCCGCGGGCTGAAGCTTTTCGTCGTCTCCGCACTAATCTGCAGTATTTGGGGCGTGGACAGGGCGGCAACTCCTTTGTGATCACCTCGTCCGTGCCTGACGAGGGCAAGACAAGTACGGCGATCAACACTGCGCTCGTCCTGGCGGATGCAGGACTGCGTGTGCTGCTGATCGATGCCGACATGCGTCGACCCCGGGTGGGGCAGAGCTTGAGGTTGGAGGACGCCGCAGGGCTCAGCACCATCCTCATCGGCAGGGCTTCGTTGAGGGAGGTGGTCCAGGTTGCCGGAATGGGCACGCTTCAGGTCCTGACGTCGGGCCCCGTACCGCCGAACCCTGCTGAACTGCTCGGATCGATCTCGATGGTGCGGTTGTTGGAATGCGCCACGCATGAGTACGACGCCGTGGTGATCGATGCGCCACCACTCTTGCCGGTCACCGACGCCGCCATCCTCTCCGGTATGACCACGGGGGCTCTGCTGGTCGTCGGTAGCGGAGAGGTTCGGGCGCCGCAACTGGCTGCGGCTCTGGAAAGCCTGGAGTCCGTCGAGGGACGACTCTTGGGCATTGTGCTGAACAAGCTCCGTGGGAAGGACGTTGGGTACAGCGCATATCGCAACCGTTCCGGTCAAGGGCCCGAGCCCCGACGCGTCGCACGGCGAGCCGCAGGTGAGGAACCGGCGGATCGGCAACGCGTCATCGCATGAGATCGCAGGAGTAGCACGAAATTTTGCGTTGCCTGTGCTTTGCGCAGACGCGTGGGGATGGAACAACTTACGTCCGGGGGGACACATGTCGGTGCAGGTTGAGCAGGCGATCAAGCCGAGGGGACACCAGAGGGACGAATTGAGTCGAGGACGCGGCTGGTACGACGTGCTTCGGCGTCGCCTGGTGAGTGTCGACCTCGTGATGGTGACGGGGGCGGTCGCTGCGACCTACGGGCTCAAGTTCGGTGATGAACTGACCACCGAGGTTGGTGGCACGGGAGTCCCTTACGTCGTGGCCGGGGTCCTGATAGGACTGTTGCTGATGGCCGCCCTGGAGGCTTCGGAGTCGCGCAGCCGACGAATCTTGGGGGCGGGACTCGAGGAGTACCGGCGCGTTCTCAACGCGTGCTTCGTCGTCTTCGGTGGCGTCGCGATCGGTTCGTATCTCCTCGGTGCCGAGCTGTCGCGCTGGTTCTTCCTCACCACTCTTCCGCTCGTGGTCGGGATGCTCTTGGCAGGCAGGTGGGCCGTACGACGTCAGCTGAATGCGCAGCGTCGTGCCGGAGAAGCGCTCACGCCCACCCTGGTGGTCGGTTCGGTCGAGGACGTCGTCGGGATGGTCGAGGACATGCGTCGGCGCCCGGATGCCGGTTACCTCCCCGTCGCAGTGGCGCCAACGGACGGGGCGCTGGCCCCTGAGCAGCTTGAGGGTCTGGTTCTGGTGACCTTTGAGGAAGTAACCGAGTGGGCGCGCGGCGGCCGCGTCGAGGCCGTGGCCGTGACGAGTGGACTTACCCGCGGTGAGGCACGTCGGCTGGCGTGGGAGCTGGAGGACTGCCGTGCTCAACTAATGTTCGCTCCGCGCCTCACAGATGTGACGGGTCCGCGCGTCCATATCACCGACGCCCAGGGACTGGAGCTGGTCCACGTCGACCTGCCCAAATTCTCCGGGTGGCACCACATGGTCAAGAGGGGCTTCGATGTCGTCGTTGCGGCAACAGCACTTGTCATCCTCTCCCCAGTCCTACTCATCGTGGCATTGGCCATCAAGCTCGACGACGGTGGTCCGGTGCTCTACCGCCAGGAGCGGATCGGGCTGGGCGGACGGACGTTCACGATCCACAAGTTCCGTAGCATGGGCGTGGACGCGGATCGACTCCTCGACCGGATGATCGACGAAGCCGGAGGCCAGGCTCTCCTCTTCAAGATGGAGAATGACCCGCGGATCACTCGGGTAGGGAACTTCCTTCGCCGCTATTCGTTGGACGAACTTCCCCAGTTCTGGACGGTGCTCCTCGGCGGGATGAGCATCGTCGGCCCACGACCCCAAGTAGCACGCGAGGTCGCCGAATACACGGAAGCGGCGCACCGGCGCCTACGTGTCAAGCCGGGGATCACAGGTCTATGGCAGGTCAACGGCCGTTCGGACCTCTCTATCAAGGAAAGCGTTCGCCTAGATCTTAGGTATGTGGAGAATTGGTCGCTGCTGGGCGATCTAATTATCGTTCTAAAGACCGTGAAGGTGGTGTTCTTTCCAAATGGCGCATACTGACCCAGCAGCTCGGACTAACGGCAAAAAGGCACCGGCAGCGCAACCCTCTAGGTTACACACGTGCGACACATTCCCGTCTAACGTAGGCCTCAGTGCAGAAGCTGCTCTCTCCTATCCGGCAATTCTGACCAACTGAACCGCGAACCACTGTGCAGAATACCAGACATCCTCGTCTAGAACCATGAATTCGAGTACCCGTGAGACCTAAGCGAAACGCACGCAAAGCGATAGAGCAACCATCAGAACTAGAGGGCAGAGCACTTGTGGTCATCTGTCCGACTGAGTATGGAGGTCACATCGAGCATGCCGCAGAACTTGCCGCTGCCGGCAAACGCTCTGGTGTATTTGACCGCGCTTTACTCATATCGCGTCCAGGGGTGCGTGACTCAACCGCGGGCTGGAGTGGTGCATTCGAGATACAATCCATACTCCGACCGCGACGCCTTAAGGGGGGCATCGCTAAGCCACTGTTCCAGATAATCGATGCGTTATGCGAACAGCGAACGATACGTCTAAATGTCGATAAGATAGCGAAGTCGCTCGAAGTCAGCGTTCTTTATGAGACGGCCAAGTATGGCATCGTCCGAACGAATGCCAGGGTCATGAACGTCTTGTTCGTTCATAATGCAATCCCACATTCTATAGGGAGTATGAAACTGCGGGATCGAATCTTTCGAATTCAGGAAATGCGAGTCGCCCGGGCTGCAGACCGGGTTGTTGTCCATGGTGAAACGCAACGCGCCATTGTCTTCGGGTGGACTCCCTCGGACGTGATCGCGGTCGACTTGCCTGGCGACACACGCCAACTGCCGGAATCCGACTGGGAAAACCGTGATCCCTTCGCGCTCTGTCTTGGCGAAGTACGGCCTAATAAGGGTATCCATACGGCACTGGAGGCAGCGGCCGATGCCGGCTTCAGGTTGGTGGTCGCTGGACGACCGGTGCCAGAAGCGTACGGCACAGAGATGGAGTCGAAAGCGGCAGGGATTGGGCCCTTAGTCGATATGAAACTGGGCTATCTCTCGTCCGACGCCTTCGGCAGACTACTTGGGGAAGCATCAGTCATCCTCCTACCGTATATGACGTTCGGGGCGCAGAGCGGCATTCTTGCGCGAGCTATGCAATGCAAGAAACGCATCATCTCCTCCGATCTTCCGTCACTAGTAGAGCAGGCTGGCGATTACGGGCGGATCGACTTCTTTCCGGCTGGTGACTCGGCGGCTCTGGCAGCACTGCTTCGGAAGACCGCAAGTGCTACATCAGTAGAACCCGAGGCATCGTCCCTCGCATCCGAAATGGCGAGGTGGGATCGCTTGATCAAACAAGTGTTCGACTAGAATGAAAGACATAACGCCAGAACAATCGGTCACAGGACGGGCGGCCTCCGCATGACACCCGAAGATTCAGACGAGAACAAGGCATGAAGATCCTCCACGTCGTGAACAACCTTGAGACTGGTGGAGCGCAAACACTCATAGAGGCTCTGACACAGGAACAACAGTCTCTAGGCGTGGAAACCCACGTTGTAGTCCTCCTTTCCCGCGGCACCTTGAGCGATCGAATAGAAGCAGTCGCGCGTTCAGTAGTCTATCTAGAGATTCATGGCGTTTCCGACGCTCTAATAGTTGGGGCGCGCCGACTTAAAAAAGCCATCCGACGAATTGCGCCGGATATAGTCCACTCCCACCTCCTTCAGGCTGACTTGTTATCCATATTGGCCGCAACAGGCATCCCACACGTGTCTACAGTGCACACGAGTGGCGGTCACGAAGCAAGCCTCCCAGCAAGAATCGTTACTTGGCTTCTAAGCCAGTTATCGTCCAGCCCAGACGCGGTCATCGCCTGCTCACCATCTGCCGCACTATTTAGCTGCTCCCGGCTCCGAAGGCAACCCGACGCGATAATCCTCAATGGGACTGCCCTCCCGGACAACCGAGTTCTAAGGGTGGGCCAGAGGGACTACGTTTTACATCTCGCTCGTTGGCATCCAATGAAGGACCACGACACACTGTTCCAAGCTGTCGAGCTGCTGGGGCCCTGCGCTCCCCAACTCGTCTGTGCTGGTGAGGGTATGACGGTCGAGGGTGGCGGGGCCAAGTTAGTGGCGAGGTATCCGAGCGTTAACGCTACCTTCGAGGGCCCCGTGCCCGAAGTTTCGAGGTACTTCGCGAATGCGCTATGTCTGGTTATATCAAGCTCGCACGGCGAAGCCCTGCCCATGGCAGGAATCGAGGCGCTTAGTCATGGCGTGCCTGTGGTTACGACCGACGTGGGTGACTGCCGTCTTCTTGCAGTTGAACCAAAATTGGTCGTGCCACCTAAGGATATCGAAGCGATCGCGGCGGCGATTGCTTACGTGAAGGCGAGTAACGAGGAAACACCGACTCGTCTTGCGAGTCTGGCCCGGGCAGTAGCAGAGAAAACCTTTAACGTAAAGCAAACGGCCGCCGCCTATCGTCGCGTCTACGACAATGTTCTCCAGGAAAGAGGAGACTCGTGAGGATATTGCACGTGTCGGAATCACTCGCCACTGGCGTCCTAGATGTCGTCATTCGATTGGTGCGCGAGCAGCACGCTCTGGGCAACGAGATTAGCGTACTGTATTCAAGAAGAGGAGATAGTCCGACTGAGACTGAACTCTCATGTTTGCTTCCGGGGGTCCGGATACACGCAGTTGGGTCCTTAAGTCAGAACAGGCTCCAGAGAACGCGCTCCTTGCGCCGTCGCCTCCGCTCTCTCACGCAGCTTGAAGAATTTGACATCGTCCATCTGCACTCGACGTTTGCAGGAATCGCCGGTCGCACGATCGACATTAATTGCCGATGTATCTATTCGCCTCACGGCTTCAGCTTCCTTCGATCCGATAAGGGTCGCTTCATGCGCTCACTATATAGAACTCTCGAGCGTACCCTCGCATCTCGGACGGACCTTATCATCGGGGTCTCTTCAGACGAAGTTAGCATCGCATGCGATGAGCTATCTGCCCGCGCGGTACTCCTCAGGAATGTGCTGGACATAGATTCGCTGCCGCCGAAACCGGCCCTGGGGTCGCGATTCCCGATCGTGGCGAATATCGGGAGGTGGTCCGCGCAGAAAGCACCTGAACGTTTCGAACGTGCCGCGGAAGCCCTGTGGAAAATGGCGGAGTTCCGCTGGATCGGCGCGGGGGTGGACGAACCTAAGTCTGCGCGCGTCACAGGAACTGGGTGGCTAAGCCACTCTCAAGTACTTGATGAGCTTACGCAGGTGAACCTAATCTACTTCACGTCTCGATGGGAAGGCATGCCCGTCGGTCTGATGGAGGCCCAGGCAATGGGGATACCGGCAGTCGCTATACGATGCACCGGAGTGGCAGACGTGGTAATCGACGGGGTTACGGGTGTCATCGTAGAGGATGAGGAACAAGGGATGCATGCTCTCAAGGCACTCCTGGAGGACGAGAAGCGCTTAGGGAAGATGTCCCTCGATGCGTGGCGTAATCGAGACCGATTCTCTGCGTCTGGTTATGGAACACGCTCACTCAAGGCATATCAGGAAGTGAAGACTTGCGACTGAACTGCTGCCCTCTTTTTGGGAGCGGCAAGCGGCTTCGAGACCGGGAATTAAGGCCTGCATCGAGACCATTGAAAGAGGAGATGGCGTAATGACCGTACACTTCGTTCTCCCAGGCTATGCGCCTCGGCCGGTTGGCGGTTACCGCGTGGTGTATGAATATGCGTACTGGATTGCGAAGAACCAAAAGGATGGTGTTATCGTCCATCATGTCCCGGTGGCAGATGCTGTATACACCAGACCGGTCACCATTGATCACATCAGAGGCTTGGCTTCACGCGAGCTGCGTGCATTTGTAGACAGGCCAAAAAAGTATGGCGTCCCTTGGTTTCCGGCGACGAAGGAACTAGAATGTCGCTATGGAATCGACCATCTGTCGGCCCGGTTGTGTGACGGCGATATTGTGATCGCCACTGCCGCTCAAACCGCTTTACACGTTGGAAGAATCCTGAAGCGAAAGCCTGAAGTTCTAGGCGTGAACTTCATCCAGCACTTGGAGACGTGGTCGACTAGGGCGTCCTTAGTTGAGGCCGCTTGGAGGCTTCCTATGCTAAGGATTGTAATCGCTCCTTGGTTAGAAGAGCATGGGAAATCGCTGGGAGTAGAGAGTCTGCTTGTGCCCAACGCGATCGATCCCTCAACGTTCGAGGCGGGCGAGCCGGTATGCCGCCGAGCTGAGTCCGTCGTCGCTATGTTGTCAGACGCACCATTCAAGAGGGCTGATGTGTTGATTGCGGCCCTGGTGGAAGTTTCGCGGCGGCGGCCAGGCGTTGTCCTAACCTGCTTTGGTGTGGGCCCGCGACCAGAGGAATTGCCCTCCTACATCGGATACATTAGGAATCCGTCGCGGTCTGAGGTTGCTGCGTTGATGAAGAGTGCTCGTGTATATGTCTGCGCAAGCGATGCGGAGGGCTGGCACCTACCGCCTGCCGAGGCACTCCTTTCTGGGACTGCGGTAGCTTCCACTGATATCGGCGGCGTCCGTGCATACGCTGATGGAGCCGCGCTGTTCTCCCCACCGGGAGATAGTCTCGCGCTCGCCGAGAATACTTTGCAGTTGCTAACGCAGACCGATATTGCGCAGTCTCTGGTGGCGGTCGGACATGAGCGCTTGAGGACGTATAGTCCTGATGATGCCGCAGCGGCCTTTTGGAACGCCGTTCAGCGGGTTCGTGAGCCGCTGAACGAAAAGGGGAAATGATGGGCCGCCGTGCCGGTGTTGCCCGAAATATCACCACCACGTATGTCGCCCGGTTAGCGAGCATCTTAACGCTATTCGTTCTGTTTCCAGCTGTTGCAAGGGTAGTTCCCGCATCTGAATATGGTGTATACCTGTTGACAGCCGGAATGGCCAGTCTCTTTTCAGTCGACCTAGGAATGGCGGGTTCGGCGACACGCTACGTGAGCGAGGCGCACGTCCTTGGAGACGACTCAAGAATGCGATCCGTACTGGCTGGAAGCGCCGTGTTCTTTGTTGGGGTCGGAATCTTCAGTTCTGGTGCGCTGGTTGTCACAATTGTCTTCGGGTGGAAGGACTTTCATTTCACCCCTGAACAGGCCTCAATCGGTCTGGTGGCGGGCGCGGCCGCGGTCGCGCAGGTCGCGCTCGGATCAATCGCTGCGAACGAACGCGCGATACTGACTGGATTGGGGCGTATTGATCTAGCGAATTGGATTCTTATTGCGCAGGCTTTCACGAGATTCGGGGCCACGCTAGTAGTCTTGGGCGTTTCTCGCGAGATTATCTGGGTTGCGGTAGTTGACGCTTCCGCAGCAGTCATTGGGACGTTTCTCTTTGTCATAATTCGCAGAATGGTTCTGCGGACGAGGTTTGAGTTTGGCAGGGACTTCAACTGGGCGGTCCTTAGACATATGTGGGGACTTAGCCGCGACATGCTCGTCATGTCATTGGCGGCTACCGTTATTCTTTACGCCGGTGGAGTCGTCGTCGGGCTCACATCCTCGGCAGTATCGGTGGCCTTGTTTGCAGCTGGGCAGCGCATTTATCAGGCCGCCAAGGAGATTCCCAACAGCTTGACTGCTCCGCTACTTCCCATCGCCACTGCGAATCATTTAGACGGGGCTGGGCGGAACAAATGGCTGTATCTCGATGGGACGCGTTTCTCGCTTGCGCTGGTCTTGGCCTCTTTGCCGCCTGTTTGCGTCTACATGGCGACCCTAGTGGAGTGGTGGCTGGGGCCCAACTACTCAGTAGCGGCCGATGTGGCAATGCTCCTGACCGCCTCAGTGATTCTAAACTGTCTCCATCTCGTGGCAGTGCCGGTCATGGGGGGTCAAGAATCTCTCGGATGGTACTCCGTCCTTCATGGAATGTGGGCTGTTAGCGCCTTGGGACTTGGGTTTCTGTTCTCTTCTGAATTCGGGGCAGTGGGGATGGCATTGGCGGTGGCTCTTCCGCTCGTGATTCTTGAACCTCTGTATGTGGGGCGTGCGCTTCGGAAAACCGGGGGACTTGGCTCGAGTTCTTGACCAGGTCGATCGCTCGGCCCGTGGCCGTGACGATTCCGGCGACAGCGTTGCTCTGGGTGTGGTGGAGTCTGACGCGTCATTCAGGTCTGGCGGGGGCGCTAATCGGTTGTCTATTATGGGTGACTTCGTATTTGGTGGTTGCTTGGTCTTGGATCTTGGATCGCGATCAGCGGGCAGCAGTACGCTTGCGTGCATCGCTGGTGTTCGTTAGAGGGGAGAGACTGTGAAAGCATTTTTGTGCGGTTCATATAAGTGGGCGAATAAGGGCGATGCGGCGCTCGTAGTGAGTCTTATTGCTTGGCTGCGGCGCTTGGATGTGAACGCAACTGGGATGACGAGTTTTGACCCTGTCGGGGATCAAACCCACTACGACATTCCTGTTCACGCGATGCCGGTGCGTCCGCCGGGTCGATACCGCTTGTTCGCAGAAGGCCTGCTGTCGCGGTCACAACTAGCGCGCCGAATGTTGGCTCGTTGTAGAATGTTGGTGGCTTGGGGTTGGTTCGTCTATTTTCCCTACTGGGGGCGCCTGTATGTTCGGCACCCTTGGGTTGCACGCGTGTTTTCCACGAGGTCAACTTGGGTGTTGGCTAAGGAGATGCGAGGTTCTGATGTCGTCATAGGTGTTCCTGGGGGCTATATTCAGGCTCCTCGCCTGATTGATGACTGGTGGCTATTGCATCTCCCAGGCTTCCTGTTGGCAAAGGGGATGGGGAAGCCCGTCATACTTAGTCCGTGTTCCGTTGGTCCATTTGATTCCGCCCATCTCGCGTTGGCAAAGCGTTTCCTTATGTCGCTCGATCTAATTGCCGTTCGGGAGGATTATACTGTTCTGCTTCTCGAGGGATTGGGGATCTCTGAAGACCGTTTATCGAGGTCACCGGATATGGCATTCCTTTTTGATCGCCAGGACATCGGTGCATTTGGACAGCTAGCGTTGGCGAGTCTCGAGAAATATGCGGTGGAGCATTCTGGGTTGGTTGGTGTATCGGTTCGTGAGCACTCGTTTCCCGGCTCGGTGAATCCACAGGCTCGAATGGACGCATATCTAGCCGAGTGTGCTTTCGCGCTGCGTAGATTGCACGATGCAGGTGCTGGTATCGTTCTGATTCACCAAACGGAGGAAGACGCGCGAGTCACCTCGGAATTGGGTCGCCTACTCCAGCAGGAGCACGTGCCTTGCATTGTTCTTGACCCGAGGCTTGAGCCCTGGGATCTGCGGCAGGTGTATCGGAAGCTTGACATGCTTATCGGCACACGCATGCACGCCAACATTCTGGCAATGGGTGCCGGCACACCTGTCGTGGGGATTGGTTATGAGCACAAGACAATGGGAATCTTGGCGCGGTTAGGTCTAGACGAGTGGGGGCTATGGATTGATCAAGTTGTTGACGGGGATCTATGGCCACTCGTCCAAAGGTGCTGGAACGCAAGGGCCGCGAATTGCTCTTTGTTGCCAAGCGTTTTAAAGTCCGTGGATGACGAATTCGATCGAGTCGGCCGCGAGATCGCTCGTGTGGTAAAGGGATGATCTTGTGGGTGGTTTACGTACTCCGAATCGCTCCATATCCCCGAACTTGTCCATTCTAGGGCCGATGGAGTGGCGGTATGGCAATGACGTCGTCTGAAACCCTCGCTGAGGCTCTACCTCCTTTCGCTGTTGTGATAGTCCACTATCGAGATCGGCCCGCGGTTCAAGCTCTGATTGCAGCATCTGTAAGATGGACAGTGTCTCCACGTGAAATAGTTGTCGTTGATAATTCCGGCGACTTTGAGGCAACTGAATCTGATCGTGTATTTGTGGCGTCTATGGGGGGCAATCTCGGGTATGGACCAGCGGTGAATGAGGGTGTACGGATCGCCGTAGAGCGTGGGTTTGAGTTTGTCTTAGTTTTGACCCAGGATTGTTCGCTTGAAGACCATGCGTCAGCGTATCTCCTCAAGGAGTTGGTCGCTTCCGACGAAACTGCTATCGCCGCCCCTTGCTTATGTATCGGAGCGATGTCGAACGCGTATTTTCTGCTGGGGGCATACTCGGTAGTGACGGCAATACGGCGCACAAAGCCAGTGGGGTCCCCCTTCGGGACTATTCCGCTCAGGGGAACCGATCCGTGGACTGGGCGGACGGGGCGTGCCTCATGATGCGCGTGAGAGATTTTCTCTCGGTTGGTGGCTTTGATCCGGCGTACTTTCTTTACGTTGAAGAGGTGGATCTGCAGTTGCGATTGCGTATGCAGGGGCTGCGTATTCGTCTCGTGGAGTCGGCTCGGGCATGTCAGGAACCGGGAAACTACACACTATATCTGAAGCATCGGAACCTAACATATTTGACTGGGAAGTTTTCTTCGGTATTGTCGGCATGGCCATGGCTGCGCCACTGGCTCATTGACTCAGCTCGAATGGTTAGGCGTGGCAGGTTGGGTCAACCGTTGTGGGGAATTCGTGGAATTTTGGATGGCAGAGCCGGCCGAATGGGTCCGCCACCGGTAGGGTTATTGTGCATGCGCCGAGTTGGAAACGTGTGATGTCAGGCGAATGGTGAAGACGGTTGAAATACGTATGAGGCAGTGTGAGACGTCCAAACTAGGCGACGCCCGCTTTAATGGTGGCGTTCAGGTGATCGGACCGAGTAGTTTTCTTTCGTCGGCGTTTATTGTGTTGTCATTCTTTCCCTATCTAGCATTGCCGGTCGGAACGGGATCTAACGTCCCGGTGTCTGCGTTCCTAGGAATCGCGGTGTGGTCTTTAGCCCCAAGGGTTCGCGCATTGGATTTGATGGTGGTAGGTTTAGTCGGTGCACCAATATTGGCCAACGCACTCTCGGCCATGCTGCTAGGGGCTCGAATACCTGTGTCGGGTCTTGTTACCTGGCTCACCGTTGTTGGAGGGTTTGCCGGTGGCGCGACAGCGATCTCCGTGAGTGCGGATCGCTGTGTCAAGAGTATCGCATACTCAGTGATCGGGACCTTCGGTTTCGAACTCGTGCAGTTGAGGGGGATAAGGGCTGGGAGCGTGCCGTTTATTGAGTGGTACACTTTGCCGGGATATGGCAGGCTTTCGGATAATGCATCGTCTATTGTTGAGTTTGTTCGACGCCCCTTCGCTCAGTTTCCTGAGCCTTCCTTCATGGCGGGTACACTCTTACTTGCACTCGCGGTATTGTTGACGGTGTCTAGGTCCGTACGACCTAAGTTGTTGAGGTTAGAGCTCCTCGCCCTTGGGGTCGGATCAGTTGGCGTGATTCTGAGTCAGTCAGGCGTCGCGGTGGTTGGGCTGGGGTTGCTGGCAATAGTGTTCCTTGCAACGTCTGGAAGGGGGTTTAGGGCTAGGGTCGGGGGGATTATCTTTGTGGTGCTCGGAGTCGCCGGGGGTCTTTCGGTGTTGGAGCAGCGATCCCAAGCGCTGAACTTTTCTTGGACTGATAGATTGAGTTCAATCAGGGTTAGTCTTCAATATTGGTTCAGCGATCCGGGTTTGTTTATCTTCGGTCTTGGGCGTGGTGGGATGTCTCGTGCGTTCATGGACGGGAGTGTTCGAGTCTCCGCTCTTGACTTTACCGTGGCTCCGAAAGATGTTTGGAGCGTTGCCGTCCGGGATATTGTTGAATTGGGGCTGATTGTCGGAGGCATATTCGTTGCCTTCATGCTCTCTCGAATCGCAGCCGGCGGGCGGCGCCTTGGGTATATTCCGGTGCTTGTTTTGTGTGCCATTTGGCTGTTGGTAGCTTGCTTGGCTACCAGCTATGAAAGTGCTGTTTGGATATGGATCATGCCTGGTGCCTGTCAGGGGATTCGCGTGTTGAGCGGAACACGACCGGGTGGGAGTTCTCCGCGTCTTTGATCCGCATCGCGATCGCCAATTGGGTCAACCCGGTGCCCGGCTGAGTGTGACAACCTGAAGTGGCCCCACCTGGGGGGCGTTGTGCTGGCCTGAATTGGCCCCACTCCCGACCTGACCTGTCCTAGCTTTCGTGGCGTCCGACCAAAGACGTGCACGAGAGGCGAAGGGACGTGGAGGAGAGATCGAGAGTGGAGCAGTTCGAAGCTATCCGACGAGACGCGCGTGATGAAGGGCTGTCCATCCGGGCCCTGGCAGCCAAGCATCAGGTGCATCGCCGCACGGTGCGGGCGGCGTTGGCGGACGCGGTCCCGCCGCCGCGGAAGACCCCTGCCCGGACCGCGCCGGTGCTGGGCCCCTACGAGGCGTTGATCCGCGGGTGGCTGATCGAGGACCTGAAAGCGCCGAAGAAGCAGCGCCATACCGCCCGGCGGGTCTGGCAGCGGCTGGTCGAGGAGGAAGGAGCCGAGGTGGCCGAGTCCAGCGTCCGCAACCTCGTCGCCCGGTTACGCGCCGAGATCACCTCCCCACTGTCACAGGTGACGGTGCCGCAGACTCACCCGCCAGCCGAGGAGGCCGAGGTCGATTTCGGCGAGTTCGTCGGCGAGATCGACGGGCAGGCGATGAAGTTGTTCATGTTCTGCCTGCGGCTGTCGCATTCGGGCAAGGCGGTCCATATCGTCTATGCCAACCAGGCCCAGGAATCGTTCCTCGACGGTCACGTGCACGCATTCGAGGCGTTGGGTGGGGTGCCGGTCGGGATGATCCGCTACGACAATCTGAAGCCCGCGGTGATCCGGGTCCTGTTGGGCCGGGAACGGTTCGAGCACCCCCGCTTCGTCGCGTTGAACCGCCCCAGGTTTTCTGCCGCCCTCATGCGGGTTGCGGCGCTCTGTTGAGGGTCGCGTAGTGGGCGTTCTCGAACTCGTTCGGGGTGGCCATTCCGAGGCTACCGTGGAGCCTGCGGTTGTTGTACCAGTCGACCCAGCCGGCGGTGGCGTACTCGACGTCGGCCAGCGTTCGGTAGGGGCCCTCGTGGAAGATCGTGGTGCGGATGCATTCGGCCTTGTAGAGGCCGTTGATCGTTTCCATGAGGGCGTTGTCGAAGGCGTCGCCGACCGTCCCGATCGAGGGGGCGATGCCGTCCAGGGCGAGCTTGTCGGTGTAGGTCACCGCGGTGTATTGCGACCCTGCGTCCGAATGCGCCCTCAGCTGGCGGGGCCTGACGGGGTGGCCCTGGCGGGCGCGTTCCCACAGCGCCATCCGTAGCGGGATCATCACCAGGTCGACGTGCTTGGTGGTCTGGGCATGCCAAGCGACGATCCGCTGGGAGAACACGTCCACGATGAACGCGACGTAGACCCAACCCGTCCACGTGCGGCAGTAGGTGAAGTCCATCACCCAGGTGTGGTCCGGGCGCGGGGCGGTGAAGTCGCGGTTCAGCAGGTCACCGGCACGCACGCCGTCGGGGCTCGGGATCGTGGTCCGCACGGTCTTGGTCCGGCGGGCCCCTTCCAGGCCGAGCAGTCGCATCGCCCGGTCCACCGCACCCGCCGAGGCATCGGGCACCGTCGTGCGGCGCAGCAGCGCGGTCATCTTCCGCCGCCCGTAGAGCCCTTCGGGGGTCATCGTGCGCCGCTGGGTGCCGTCGGGCATCGTGACGCTGGTCCAGACCACGTCGCGGATCGCGTCGAGGACCAGGGCGTCGCTGAGCGTCCGCGCCGCGACACGGCCCGTTCTCCACGCCCGGTAGGTGCGCGCGGCGACCTGGACGCCCTGTTCCCGCAGGACGCGGATGATCGACTCGACCGCGTGCCCTTCGGCGCGGAGCTGATCAATGAATCCCATGATCAGCGGTTGCGGGGGTCGAGTTCCCCCACGAAGAAAGACGTTGCCGCCTTGAGTATGGCGACGTCCTCGCGCAACCGCTTGTTCTCGGCCTTCAGACGTCGGATCTCCGCGGTTTCCTCGCTGGTGACGCCCTCGCGGTCACCGGCATCGATGTCGGCCTGGGCGACCCATCGGCGCAACGACTCGTGTCCCACTCCCTCCTGTCGGGCGACCGCGGCGACCGCGGCGGTCGTGGACGGGTACTCCGACCGGTGCTCACGCACCAAACGCACCGCGCGCTCACGCAACGCGGGATCGATCTTCTTCGGCATGGTGCTCATCCTCCTGGACTCAAACAGGAGCGGCATCAAACCTGGGGCGGTTCACCCGGCGCCCGTAGACCCACTGGCTGATCTCGTAGGCCACCGCCGGCAGGGGCGTCAGCCCCGGCGCCTCCAAGGTGGTGAACACGCTCGCCCGGGAGCCGGGCCGCTTCTGGAACGGCTCGCGGTTGTAGGCGTCGATCCGCTCGACGATCGCGGCTCGCAACGCGGGCAGCGAGGAGAACTGCCGCTCCCGCAGCGACGCGATGACCCAGGTCGCGACGTGGCCCACGGTGTTCTCCACGCTCGCCTTGTCCTTGGGCTTCTTCACCCGGCCGGGCAACACCGCGGCCGAGTAGTGCGCGGCCATCTCGCGGTAGGCGTCGTCAGCACGATCTCGCCCTCGCGGGGATGCTTGAGCACCCCGGTCTTCAGGTTGTCCGGCACGATGCGGGGCACCGAGCCGCCGAAGAACTCGAACATCGCCACATGGGCCCGCAGCCAGGTGTCCTGGCGCATGTCCAGGGCAGGCTCGACGAACCCATACCGGCTGAACGGCAGACACCCCACGAACAAGTACACCGTCCGCGCCGCACCCGTCACCGGGTCCGTGAGGTGCATCGTCGGACCGGACCAGTCGACCTCGACGCTCTGGGCGGCCTTGTGACCGACCCGCGACGACGCGCCGGTGACCAACACATGATGCTGGTAGCTCCGGCAGAACCGGTCATAGCCCATCGCGGGCTCGCTGCGGGTCGCGCAGCCGTCGGCGTACTCCTGGTGCAGCAGTTTCAGCGTCACCCCGACCCGGGCCATCTGACGGTGGACCTCGTCCCAGTCCGGCTGGGCGAACACGCTCTCGTGCTCACCCCGCCCCGGGAACAACAGCCCGTAGACCTCGTCCTCCGCACGGTCGGCGATGTCGTCCCAGCCGACACCGGCAGCATCCGCGGCCTCCAACACTGCCGTCACACTCTTGCGCGACATCGCCTGCGACGCCGCGATCGCCCGCCCGGACAAGCCCTCGGCGCGCAACCGCAGGACGAGTTTCGCCCTGATCTTCCGTACCATGACTGCTCAACTCCTTCCGCCGTGTGCCCGATACACACGGCGGGGGAGCCTAAGCAGGGTGGCCCCCACACACGCCATCACCGGCCCCCAAACCCGCGATCAGGCGGTCAGCCCACCGGCCCCCGAAGACACGACCATCGGACCCCAGCGAAGCGAATATTCAACGTCACGAGTCGCGCAACCATCGCCGTTGCCAACGGGAACGACCTGAGGCGGGAACCACACAAGAGACCGCACTGCACGATCTCACGGCACAGGTACCGGCCGGTCGGCGGATCCGGGTGGCCATACCAAGTGTGATTGTGGGCAAATGAGTGTTGATTGAAGATCGCGACCGCGGGTTCTCGTACCCGACTTGGCTCATTTGGTGGCTCTTCACAGAAGAGAGTGGAGTCTGGCCAGGACCCTCCTTGATGCCCTCGTCCAGCTCACCCCGCAGGGCGCCTACACCCTCAACTGTGAAGAGCCGTTAATCTGCAGGCTCCTGAGGGTCAGCATTCACTGGGCATCGACACGGATCGTAGCTCAACCGTCGCTTCGCGCTGTCGTGTGTTGAGGAAGTGCCGCTCGACTAGCCAGAACATCCCTGAGGCGACGGCTAGCGCAACGGGGATGCCGAGGAACGTAAGCACTATGTAATGCGTAATGACGGGCAATCCCAGAGGAAGGGTTAGCAGGTTGAGGAGGGCCAGTAGTGGGCTGTGGAATAGGTATAGGCTGTAAGAAATGAGTCCGAGGAAGACCAGTGGCCGAGATTGGAGGAACTTGGCAGCATAAGTCGGCCGTCCCGATATTTCCCGACGCCCTATCCAGATGAGGCCAGTCGCCACGGAGAGCCCAGCCAATGTCTCGGCCATGCCGTCTCGAGCGATGCCTAGGGTGCTCGCGGCCGAAGCAGCGACTGGCGTCAGTGCGAGCAGTGCGAGTGCGGCAAGGCCGTAACGGCGTGTCGAGGTACCTGTGAGGGTTAGCTGCGCCGCCCACATTCCGGCCGCGAATAGTCCGAGGAACCAGGGGTGCGCGCTGGCACCGACGCCGTAGATCGCGGGAGTTAGTGTCACAAGTAGGAGGGTGCCGACTAGCCACCCAGGGGGTACCCGTCGCCACAGGGGCAGTAGGACCAGCGCCATTGCGAAGTAGATCTGCCACTCAATCGCGACGCTCCACATCGGGCCGTTGATCTTCAATATCCAGGCGGGAGAGGAGTCGTGTACGAGGAAGATGTGCGCGACGATGCTGTCCCAAGTGATCGGCAGCTTCGAATCCCATGCAGTGCCCCTTGTCGACTGCATGACGGGAACAACCCTGATCAGTGCAAGCGAGAAAGCGAGTGCAGCGTAGTACGGCGGCAGAATGCGCCGACCGCGTCGCTTGAGGAAGCCCCATATCCCACCGCGCAGCCTGAGGTCATCAGTGCGAGCGATAGGTAGCATCAGGACGTAGCCGGAAAGGACTATGAAGACCGCGACACCTGTGTAGCCGTACCCAATGACGTGATACCAGATCGACATCGCTTGGGCAGCTTCGCCTTGGTAGCCGGTGAATAGGAATGCGTGATAGGCCACGACGATCAAGGCGGCGATGCCGCGGAGGCCGTCAAGGTAGGGGAACTTAAGGCTTGCGCTGGGCCGAGTCATTTCCCCCCCGTGTGGCGTGCCAGCTGCGTCCGCGCTGCAGTTGTTCGAGCAGGTAGTCGCCGTAGCCGGACTTTCGCAGCCCCATTGCCCGAGTCTGCAGTTCGTCGTCGCTGAGGAAACCCATCCGCCACGCCGCTTCCTCCGGGCAGCCGACCTGGAGACCCTGGCGCTTCTGCAGGGTATGGACGTAATTCGAGGCGTCCAACAGGGAATCGAACGTCCCGGTGTCCAACCAGGCGGTCCCGCGAGGGAGTACCTCGACCTGCAGCCGGCCCTGATCGAGGTAGCAGCGGTTCACGTCGGTGATCTCGTACTCGCCGCGGGCTGACGGGGCCAGGGACCGTGCGATGTCGACGACGTTGTTGTCATAGAAGTACAGGCCAGGCACCGCATAGTTCGACTTGGGGACGGCCGGCTTCTCCTCGATGGACAACGCCCGGCAGGCCTCATCGAACTCCACCACGCCGTACGCGGTGGGATCCGCCACCCAGTAGGCGAACACCGCGGCGCCGTCCAGTTCCTCGAACCGCTGCAGGCGGGTGCCCAGGCCAGGGCCGTAGAAGATGTTGTCCCCCAGCACCAGTGCCACGCGGTCGCCACCGATGAAGTCGGCGCCGATGGTGAAGGCCTGGGCCAGGCCCTTCGGCTCGGGCTGCTGAGCGTAGGTGAGGGAGACCCCGTACTGGGAACCGTCGCCGAGCAGTCGCTGGAAGGCTGCCGCCTCGTGCGGAGTGGTGATCACCAGGATGTCCCGGATGCCGGCGAAGATCAGCGTCGACAGAGGGTAGTAGATCATCGGTTTGTCGTAGACGGGCACCAGCTGTTTGCTGACGCCGAGAGTGATGGGGTGGAGCCGCGTCCCTGAGCCCCCCGCCAGGATGATCCCGCGCATTCGTCATTGCCCTTCACTGGAGGTTGGACGTTGATCCAACGTACGTTCAGAGGTCAGGAGGGCCCGCAGGCGGGCCAGGTGCTGTGAGGCATCGCGGGGTGTGAAGCCGGTCGCGATGATCTTGTCCAGGGCGAGGGTGCTGTGCCGGGGACGGGCTGAGGTCTGTTTTCCGGCCGAGTAGACGGCGGTACTGACCGGGGTGATATCGGTGCGAGGGCGCCCGCAGAGTTCGTAGACATCAGCGGCGATGTCGGCCCAGGACTGGACGGGCCCGTCGCCGGTCAGGTTGTACACCCCGTAGGCGGGGCGGGTGGCGAGGAGGTGGGCGATGCCGGCGGCGAGGTCGTCGGTGAACGTGAGTCGTCCGTACTGGTCGTCGACGACGCTCGGCGTGATGCCCTTGTCGGCGAGAGCAGCCATGGTGCGGACGAAGTTGGGGCCGTCGCCGATCACCCAGCTGGTTCGCACGATGTAGTGCCGTGGCACCGTGGCGACCAGAGCATCGCCGGCGGCCTTGGTCTGCCCGTAGACCCCCAGCGGGCTCACCGGTTCGTTCTCGTCGTGAATCTTGGCGGTGCCGTCGAAGACGTAGTCGGATGACACGTGGACCACGGTGAGGCGGTGTTCGGTCGCGACCCGGGCCAGGTGCCCGACAGCCGTCACGTTCGCGGCCCACGCGTCCCGGCGGCCCTCCGGGGTCTCGGCGGCGTCGACCTTCGTGTACGCGGCGGCGTTGATCACCGTGTCGTAGTCCTGCCACCGGACTGCCTGGTAGGCGGCGGGGTCGGTCACGTCGAAGCGGTCCCTGCCCCAGGCCTCGGCGTCGGGCAGGACCTGAGTGAGGGCACGGCCGAGCTGGCCGTTCGCTCCCAGGATCACCGTCCGGCGCCGCGGCATCGGGACGACGTCGGCCAGCAGTGGATGTTGCCGGTCGGCGTCGGAGATGACCGCCTGCGTCAGCGGGATCGGCCAGTCGATTCCCAGCGCGGGGTCGGCAAGGTTCACATAGGTGTACGAGGCCCGCGCCTGCGGGCTCCAATGGTCATTGACGAGGTAGGAGTAGGCCGTGTCGGGCTCGAGCGTCTGGTAGGAGTTCGCCACTCCGCGAGGGACGAACACCGCAATGTCCGGCCCGACCTCGACGCTCACCACGGTCCCGAAGCTCTCGCCGGCCCGCAGGTCGACCCAGACGCCGAACACCCGCCCGGTCGCCACCGAGATCAGCTTGTCCCACGGCTCCGCGTGGATCCCGCGCGTCACGCCGACCTGCGGGTTGAACGACATGTTGTTCTGCACCGGCCCGAAGTCCGGGAGTCCCAGCGCCGTGAACTTCTCCCGCTGCCAGTTCTCCTTGAACCAGCCGCGCGCATCCGGATGGACCTGCAGGTCGATCACCAACAGGCCCGGAATGGCCGTCTCTCGAACAGCCAACGTCCCCATCACAGTCCCCTCATCGTCGCGTCCGGGCCGCTCACTGGCCCTGCGCCGCGTAGGCGGCCTCGACTGCCGCCTTCTGGGGCCGCCACCACGATTCGTTGTCCCGGTACCAGTCGATCGTCGCCGCCAGCCCCGCCTCGAAGTCCGAGTACACCGGCCGCCAGCCGAGCTCGTCGCGCAGCTTGGACGCGTCGATCGCGTACCGCAGGTCATGACCCGACCGGTCCGCGACATGGTCGTACGCATCCTCCGGCCGGCCCAGCAGCCGCAGGATCGTCTCGATGACGGTCTTGTTGTCCTTCTCCCCGTCCGCGCCGATCAGATAGGTCTCCCCGATCCGGCCGTGCGCGATGATCTCCAGTACCGCCCGGTTGTGGTCCTCGACGTGGATCCAGTCGCGGACGTTCAACCCCGCCCCATACAGCTTCGGGCGGCCCCCGTCGAGGACGTTGGTGATCTGACGCGGGATGAACTTCTCGATGTGCTGATAGGGACCGTAGTTGTTGGAACAGTTCGACAGGGTCGCGGCGACACCGAAGGACCTCACCCAGGCCCGGACCAGATGATCCGACCCGGCCTTCGACGCCGAATACGGGCTGGACGGCCGGTAAGGCGTCTCTGGGGTGAACTTCGCGGGATCGTCGAGGGCGAGGTCCCCGTACACCTCGTCGGTCGACACATGGTGGAAGCGCACGTCGTGGTGCCGGCACGCCTCCAACAACGTGAACGTGCCCACCAGGTTCGTCCGGATGAACGGTGACGGATCCCGCAACGAGTTGTCGTTGTGCGACTCAGCCGCGAAATGCACCACCACGTCAGTGGCCGCGACCAGATCGTTGACCACGTCCGGGTCGGCGATATCACCCTGCACGAACGACAGCCGATCGGACGGGAGCCCCGCCAACGACTCCCTGTTGCCCGCATACGTCAACGCGTCCAGCACCGTCACGCGGTGGTCTGTCGTCGCCAATACCTGATGCACGAAGTTCGAACCGATGAACCCCGCGCCCCCCGTCACCAGATAATTCATCACGGCCCGACCGTAGCGTCTGATGAGCTCGTCACTCGAGAAATGGAATGGCCTCCCCGGGCTGCGGCGCGCGTTGACGTCGCGGACGCCGCTCTCAGCGGCCGGCCTTGTTGACTTAGAATCCGCCGTATGACGGCGCGCTCGCCGCGAGGGTCGCTGCCTGGTCAGAGGAGGGAACATGGCGGCTGAGCCCTACGAAGCACGGTACCGGGGTCGGCGGCTGGGCGCCGGTGGCCCGGCCCTGCCGATCAGGCTCGGGGTGATCGACGACCATGAGGCCATTCGCGTCGGTGTCACCGGGGCGGCCATGATCGACGCAGCAGCTACCGACGTCCCGGTGCGGGTCACCAGGGCCACTCCCACAGTGGATGCTCTCGTCGGGGCAGGACGGGATGTGTGCCAGGTCGTTGCCCTCGACCTGTCCCTGGGCGACGGCTCGAGCCCTGGCATCAATGTCCATCGGCTGCGGGAGCACGGGTGCAAGGTCATCATCTACTCCCTGGCCGATGACGCGGAGGCGCTCAAAGAGGCCCTGGCCGCCGGGGCCGCTGGCTATGTGCGCAAGGCGGAGCCGATGTCGAAGCTGCTCGACATGGTCCGAGACGTCCATGCCGGGCGTGAGGTGGTCTGTCGGGAATTCGCCGCGGTGCTGGATGATGATCGGGAATTCTCGGGGAGCACCTTGACGGAGAAGGAGCGAACGGCCGTCGGGCTGTACGCCTCGGGGCTCAGTATCGACGCGACGGCAGCGCGGATGGGGTGCAGCGCCGCCACCGCCAAGACGTACGTGGACCGGGCGAAGGCCAAGTATCAGGCCCAGAACCGCCCGGCGACCCAGAAGGTCCATCTGTTCATCAACGCCATCAAGGACGGCATCCTGCCGCCGATCATCCCCGGATCGCGCTAGTGGACCCGACCGTACGCAACGGCAGCCACAGCGCGGCCGCTGAGGCGGTCTTTGCCCGATTGATAGCGGTTTTCGCGGTCGCACTGCTGGCCCAGGGAGCCGGCGACATCCTCGACCAAGTGCCAGGCCTGGCCCCCTGGTGGAACGTGCTGTTCGGCGGCGGGGCAGCGCTCACGCTCGTCTGGGCGATCGCGGCCAGCATCCGGGGGCGCGCTGACCCGAGGGCGTTGGGCGGGTTCGCCGGTGCCGTCGCGCTGGGCCTGCTGACCTGGCCGCTGGCCCACCCCGCCGCCGAGGGCGGCCCCCGTGGCTCTGGCACGTGCTCGCGCTGGGGACGACCTGCCTGGCCGCCGCAGCGGGCCTCAGGGCTGCGACCCTCTACGCCGTGGTGACCTCGGTCCTGTTCATCGTGGTCCGTCACTCGCCGTCCGGCGGCGCAGCGGCCGTCGTCGTCGCCGTCGAGGACGGTGTCTATGTTGCGGTCATCGGCGTTGCCATCGCGGCCGCGATCCAAGCCGTCCGCGTTGGCGCACAGCGCACTGACGCCGCGGAAGCCCAAGCCATCGCCGCCTACCGGGAATCAGCGGGCGCCCGGGCCCATCTCATCGAACGGCACCGTCTCGGGGCAATCCTGCACGACTCGGTCATGACAGCCCTCGTCTCTGCTGCTCGGGCCTCCACGCCCGAACAGCGCCGGGGCGCCGCGGAAGCGGCACGCGAAGGGATGAGGCAGCTCGAGGAGTACGCCGCCACAGGGTTGGCGCGAGACGACGTCCCCCTCGCCGAGCTACCCGCACGTCTCCGGGCGGTCGCCAAAAATCCTGCCCTGCTCCCGGTCGACATCGTCTCGACGCTGCCCGCGGATGGCGAGTTGTCGCTGCCGGCCCCTGCCGCCGACGCCCTGGTCGAGGCTGTCTACGCAGCGCTCGACAACGCCAGCCGCCATTCGGGCGCCTCGCGCGTGCAGATCGCCGCCGCCGTGGCGGACGGTATCCTGCGGGTCCAGGTGGCGGATGACGGCCGCGGGTTCGACCCCTCGGCGGTCCCGCAGAGCCGACTGGGGATCAGGCTGTCGATCGTCCAGCGGGCGACGGACGCCGGTGGACGTGCGGCCGTCGAATCGGCCCCAGGACTCGGAACCAGGGTCCTGCTCGAGTGGGCGGTTCACTCACCATGACCCGCTCCATACCAACAGCCTTCCTCATCGTCCTGGCGGCGGTCTTCGCGGGCCTGCAGGTTGTCCTTGGCCTGGGATCTCTCCAGGACAGCCTGGCACCGGAGGCGAGTGTGATCGCCATGGTCGTCTATGCCGTGCTGATGGCATTGATGCTCCGCCCTGGCGCGGCGCGGCTTCCCGCGGCGACGTCGTGGTCTGCCGTGGCTGGGACAGGGCTGATCACGGTCCTGGTGCAGTACGGCCTGCCCACGAACACCTGGCCGGGGTACGCAGCCTGGCACCCCTCAGCCCTCCAATGCCTGCTGGTCGTGCTCGCCCTGCGCGGCCGACCACGACTCGCCGCCCTCGGCTGCACGCTCTTCGCTGCCATGACCATCGCGTGGTCCCTGACGACGCAGCCTGGAGTCGGGGAGGGCGTACGCATCGCCCTCGCCCCTGTCCTGTTCGTCGCCACAGCCATCGCCCTTGCCCGGTTCCTCGACACCAACGACCGCCAAGCGGAGGCGAAGACGAGGCAGGCGCTTGCCCTCCTCGACGAGGCTGCGCGGGCACGTGCCCACACGGTGGAGGCTGCGGACTGGGTGGCGGGGATCAGAGACCTGGCCATGCCCTCCCTCGCGCTTGCGGCCGACCCCGATGGCCCGCTCCCCGAGCATCTGCGCCACCGCATGCTCGAGACCGAGGCAGCCATCAGGGACCGCGTCCGTGGCGGCTCTCTGGCCACCGACGAGGTCCTCCTCCGGATCTCCGTGGCACGGTCCCGCGGAATCACCGTTCACCTGCTCGACGACCGAGGCGCGGTGATGGCCTCGCACGAGCTGGGCGCCCTCGTCGACGCGCTGGACCAGCTCCTGCCCAGCCTGGACGGTCAGGGCACCCTCACCGTCAGAGCACGGCCCGAGGGCACGATTCCTGCCATCACCATTGTTTTCGCCCCGTCCGGGGCTGGGGAGTCTGTCTACATCGAGCTCTGAGCGGTCGTCTGGCACGGATGGCTGGACGACACCGCTTCCCCCATGCCCGATGAGAGGCTCCCCCCAGGCGCCTCTCATCGGGCATGGCGGAGGTGCATCGCATGCCCCCCGCGTGCGCCGCACCGTTCCGCGAAGATCCGCGAGCCGAGTGTCGCCTCGACTACCGGATCACCGGGTTGTCCCTGACAGTCTGGACCCATGCTGGGCGGCGCCGCCAGCATCAGGCCTCCGGACGGCCCTCGGCGTCCCCCGATCGGGGGACAACCGTCCCCTGATCGGGGAACGGGAACGGTTGGGAAGGGCGGACGCGTAGGCGACGACAGGGAAGTGGTCCGTCACCTCGACCGCTCCGACAGCCCTCGATTGCGACGCTCGTGGAACCAGTGAACCAAACCTGGGGGCTCCACTCGGGTTCAGTGCGCGCTGTTCAGAAAGTTCACGTGGGGGCGCTCGTGGCCAGTGTCAGCACACATTCTGCCGGAGCCGCAGAGCTTCCGGCGCGGAAGCTATGCGGAGTAGGTGGCAGGGGCTTGTTAATCGCTCCCGAACAGGTCCCGGGTGTAGACCTTCTCGGCCACATCGGCCAGATCCTCGGAGTGCCGGTTCGACACGATGACGTCCGACCGGCGCTTGAACTCCTCGAGGTCCCGGACGACCTCGCTGTGGAAGAACTCGTCCTCCTCGTACAGCGGCTCGTAGAGGATCACGGTGACGCCCTTGGCCTTGATCCGCTTCATGATCCCTTGGATGGAGGACTGGCGGAAGTTGTCCGAGCCGGCCTTCATCGCCAGGCGGTAGATGCCGACGGTCTGCGGGTTGCGGGCCAGGACGTCCTGGGCGATGAAGTCCTTGCGGGTCGAGTTCGACTCGACGATGGCCTGGATCAGTGTTTGCGGCACCTGGTCGTAGTTGGCCAGCAGCTGTCGGGTGTCCTTGGGCAGGCAGTAGCCGCCATAGCCGAAGGACGGGTTGTTGTAGTGGGTGCCGATCCGCGGGTCGAGGCCGACACCGTCGATGATCTGGCGGGTGGAAAGGCCTCGTTGGACGGCGAAGCTGTCCAGTTCGTTGAAGTAGGCCACCCGCATCGCCAGGTAGGTGTTGGCGAAGAGCTTGATCGCCTCGGCCTCCGTCGCCCCGACCAGGAGCACGGGGGTGTTCTCGTCCAGGGAGCCGGCACAGAGGAGTTCCGCGAAGCGTTCGGCCTCCGGCGACGGGTCGGCGACGATGATGCGCGACGGGTGCAGGTTGTCGTAGAGCGCCTTGCCCTCGCGCAGGAACTCCGGGGAGAAGAGGATCGTCTGGTCGGGGAACTCCGTACGCATCCGCTCGGTGAAACCCACCGGGATCGTCGACTTGATCACGATGATCGTCTGCGGGGAGATCTCGGCGATCTGGGCGATCACCGACTCGACGATCGAGGTGTCGAAGAAGTTGGTCTGCTCGTCGTAGTTCGTCGGTGCGGCGATCACGGCGAACTCGGCACCCGCGTACGCCGCAACGGGATCGGTGGTCGCGCACAGGTCTAGCGCACGGTGGGCGAGGTAGTCCTCGAGCTCCGGGTCGACGATGGGGCTACGGCGGGCGTTGACGTCGTCGACGCGCTCCTGGTTGATGTCGATCGCGCAGACCGTGTGGTGTTGCGCCAGCAGGACGGCATTCGCCATCCCGACATATCCCAGCCCGCAGACCGCAATCTTCATACCCGACACTCCCGGCTTTCCTGGGCCCGAGGAGGGCTCGGGCCACTGCCCACTGTACGGGCCAGGATCGAGCGATCCGAAAACTACGTCGGGTCATGGGACCACGATGAACCGCCCGTGTCAGCAGGGTGAATCGCTCGTGACGCGCGGGGATCCATGGGTCGCCAACGTTGGTTGAGGAGCGCGTCAGCGAGAGGTGGGGACGGCTCAGCCGATCTTGGATACCACGACGTCGGCGATGGTCCGCTGGCCATCCCCGTTGGGGTTCACCCCGTCGGCGGCCACCAGATCCCGGTGACCCGTCAGGGGCTGGCCGATGTCGACGTACGTCACGTCGGCCTGCTGGGCGGCCTTCTGCACCGCCTTGGCCTCGGTCGTGAGCGCGGCTGGCACTGCGCCGGCGTCCCAGAGGGGCGACAGCACGATGATCCGGGCGTTGGGAGCCCTGGAGTGCAGGTCGTTGAACAGCGCGGATGCCGCGGAGGAGACGTCGCGACCGGCGTCGATCCGCCCACCGGAGACGACGACCACGTCGGGGGAGGCGGCGATGGCGTCGTCCACCACGTCCCCGTACGCCGGGCAGGTGTCCTTGCCGCAGGCCGCCTTGGCCTTGGTGCCGCTCGCCGAGGTGAGGTAGCCGGTTCCGGCGTTGGCGAGGTTGACCTCCTGCCAGCCCTGCTTGTCGGAGACGATCGTGGTCCACCGGGTGCCGTTCCCTCCCGCACCGGCGGTGGAGGCGTCACCGATGAAGACCGCGACCTTCCGCTTCGGCGTCGGAGTGGGGGTGGGGGAAGGCGACTCCGATGCTGTCGGAGTCGAGTCCGACGTCGACGGCGCGGCGGGTGTCGCGTCAGGTGGGCGGTCCAGCTTGAGGTAGGCGAAGACGACCAGCGCGATCACCCCTGCGGCGAGCAGGGCGATCCCGATGTTCTCCCACCACTGTCTCCTCACACCTGAAGCCTACGGTCGGGCGGTCCTTTGAGAGCTGGATCACGGCGGGTCGGAGCGACGCGGCCCTGCGCCGCCCGACAAATGGTCGAGGAGCGGTCTGTTTCCTTGGTAACGTCTGTGGACATGGAGGCCGTCCCCACTCCCCCGCCGCCTTCGCCACGTCCCGCCTCGATCTGCGCCCGCTGGCGTACGCAGATCTCGACCACCTGGCCGAGCTCTACGCCGTACCGTCCGTGGTGCGCTATCTGAACAGCCAAGGGCCCTCGTTGGAGTGGACGCGCCGGGAGCTCGCCGGCTTCGAACGTCACTGGGCCACGTACGGCTTCGGGCAGAGCGCGCTGATCGAGCGCGCCACCGGACAGTTCATCGGCCGGGTCGGTCTGCAGGTGCGCGATCCCTGGGACGACATCGAGTTGCTCTACGTGATCGCGAGAGACCGGCAGCGCCGGGGCTATGCCAGCGAAGCCGCGGCGGCGTGGATCGCCTGGGCCCGCGAGCAGGGCCTCGCGTCGCGCCTTGTCGTCGTCATCCACCCTCGCCACGAAGCGGCGCTGCGGACGGCCCGAGCCCTCGGCTTCCAGCCGGATCTCAGCTACCCGACCGCCTGGGCGGGCGACCGGATCGCGCACCGGCTCGCTCCCGTCGCCGAGACCGCCGGCTGCTGAGGTCTGGCTCGTACGGCTGACCGTTCAGTCCACCACCCGGTGGATCCAGGCGACGGTCTCGTCGGTGAAGGCCGTGGACTCGGTGTCCCAATCGCTCGTGCCACCCTCGTTCGGGCCGCCGACCACACCGTGCAGCACCCCGTCGGGCGTGTACCACGGGGACCCGCTCGTCCCATTGGGGAGTTCGCAGGCATCCACCACTAACCCCGCGGGCCCGACCGTCACGGGCAGGTCGTCGCAGCCGGTCAACTCCCCGGTCTCGGTGGGATAACCCCAGATCGACACCATCTCGCCGGTCGCGGGGGCGGTGCCGACAGTGAAACCGCCCCCGACCGCAGCTTCGATGTTGCCGTCGACCCGCAGCAGGGACAGATCGAGGGTGTCGCCGTCCGCGCCGAGATGCCAGCGGGTGCTGACGTTGTCGAGCACCGTCCACGTCCGTCCCGCCGCGACCACCGATGACGGCGTCGCGCAGTGCGTCGCGGTCAGCAGCCAGGAACCACTGGGCGTGTCCAGCACCGCAGCGGTGCACGACCCCTGGAGGATCCAGGCGTGCATGTCGTCGACCGTACGGCTGGTGCGGGTGGTGGCTGAGACCGGGGTCGAGACCGGGGTGGCCGGAGATGCGAGCAGGGCGTGGATGCTCGGCGGGACCACGTACAGGCAGGCCAGGGCGACGGCGGCCGCGACCATGGTGAGCCTGCGCCCGCCCGGTCTCTCGCTCATCGTCCTGGCCCCCTCCCGCCCTCGCGGGCCCAGGATCGAGGCTACCCGGCGCCGGGCCCGCAACCGTACGCTCAGATCGTGGCGATCTCGGTGGGCCGCGTCAGGGTGCCGTCGCCGTCGTGCTCCGCGACGAACGCCGCCGTACGGGCCGCCAGCGCCATGATCGTCAGCGCCGGGCCTACCGTGCTGCCGCTGACGAAGGACGAGGCGTCCGGGACGAAGACGTTCGGCACGTCCCAGAGTTGGTTCACCCCGTTGACCACGGACGTAGCCGGGTCGTTGCCCATCCGGGCGCCGCCGGTCTCGTGGATGGCCGCCCCCAGCACGATCGACATCTTGATGCCCTGCTTGAAGATCGCCCGCTGCAGCGGGGTGAAGTCGGGCCAGACCTTCGCGGAGTCGAGCCCGGCGGCGGATCCGATGAAGTTCACCCGAAGGCCCGCCTCGTCGGCCATCTCGCGCAGCGCGTGCATGCTGCGGCGCAGCAGGATCCGGTCGTTGTCGCCCATCGACAGGTCGATCCGCGGCACCGGCAGGCCCCACTTGTCCTTGCGTCGGGCCAGGCTCACGGTGTTGTCGAAGCGGGCCAGCATCTCCCCCGACCCGCCGAGCCCGAACGCCGCCGGGTGGCCGTCCGGCACCGGGAAGCGGCCGCCGAGGCCCTGGAACGAGATGCCGCGGCGGTAGGCGGGGTCGTGCTGCCCGTCGAGGTTCTCGTAGCGGGGGATGAGGATGCCGCCCGGCGTCCCGTAGAAGGGGTCGCCCGGGATGTTGTCGGCCGCGTCCCACACACCCGGATGGCGCGGGGAGTCGAAGAAGCCGACGGTGATCGTCTGGTCCATCACGTAGTGGCCCAGGGTCCCCGACGAGTTCCCCAAGCCGCGCGGATGGCGGGCCGACCCGGAGTGGAGCAGCAGCCGGATCGACTCGATCGTCGACGCGCAGACGATCACCGCGTCGGCGTACACCCGGTGTTCCTGCTTGGTGGTGCGGTCGACGAAGACCGCGCCGGTCGCCAGACCGGTGGCGTCATCGGTGGTGATCCGGGTGACCTCGGCCTGCGTACGGATCGTCAGCCGGCCGGTCCGCCGGGCGGCGGCGATGCCCGGCGGCACCCGATCAGGGAACGGCGCCTGGACCCGCCAGGAGATGACCTTCCGCTCCGGCCAGCGCCCCTCGATCCGCTCCTTGAAGTCCCGCTCGACGGTGGTGAGGAAGCCCGGCCCGGCGTACGTACCGTCCGGCGGGTGCACCAGACCGTCGGCGTCGCCGTAGAGGCCGACGGCGCGCTCGACCCGGTCGTACCAGGGCTCGAGGTCGGCGTAGCTGATCGGCCAGTCGTCGCCGTAGCCGTCGAGGCTGGCGGCGTGGAAGTCGACGTCGGACATCCGCTGCAGCACCCGCCCGTAGCTGTGCATCCGGCCGCCGAGGAGCTTGCCGCGGATCCACAGGTAGGGGCGGCCGAACGGCGTGGTGTACGGATCCTCGAAGTCGTTGACGAGGAACCGGTTGGAGGTCTCACTGAAGTACGGGCGGCAGGCCTGCCGGAACTGGCCGGACGCCATCGCCTTGGCCCGCGGCACCAGGTCCATGCCCATCGCGGCCGGCTTCTTGCGCTTCGGCGGGGCGAAGTCCTCCTCCCGCAGTTCGCGCCCGGCCTCGAGGAGCAGGACCTCGAGACCGCGCTCGGTCAGTTCCTGGACGGCCGTGCTGCCGCCCGGCCCCGACCCGATCACGATCGCGTCGTACCGGCGTTCCGTGCTGCCCATGTCAGTTCCTCTCCGTGCTCCTCGTGAATGTCCGGCGGCCGGCGGATCAGACGGTGACCAGCCGGGTGCGCTCGCCGCCGAACGGCACCGGGATGTACGCCACCCGGATCTTCAGCCGCAGGGTGATCTCGTGCTCGCCGGCGGGCAGGCCGCCGGGCAGGAGACGGCGTACGTGCAGCGGGGTGCCGTACTCCCAGCGGTAGGTGGTGACCGTGGTGGCCTCGTCGAGGGTGAACCAGTCGGTGCCGTTGGGCGAGATGACGATCTCGTCGCGGGGCACGTCGACGCCGTCGACGACGAGTTCGACGTCGTGGACCATCGACAGGGGGATGCCGCGGTAATAGGTGATCAGGGTCTCGAGCTGGAAGCCGATGACCTCCTCGCCCTCGGTGATGTTGCGGGCGGAGCCTTCGGTGAAGACGTAGCTGTCGAACATGGGGTCACTTCCCGTCGTTGAGGTGGGCGGCGAGCATCGCCTGGTGGGCCCGGACCTGGCCCTGGTCGTCGACCGGCTGGTCGATCGGGGTGAACCGGTTGCCCTCGTACTCGCTGGCGATGTAGCCGTCGTAGCCGAGCCGGTTGAGCCGGGTGAGGATCGTCGGGTAGTCGATGGAGTACTCGGTGCCGTCGGGCAGCATCTCGTAGAACTTGCCGTGGAAGTGGCGGGTGTAGGGCAGGTACTCGTCGAGGACGTCCAGCGGGGTGTTCTCGTAGCCGGTGGAGAAGAAGGCGTACTCACCGTCGATGGGGGAGCGGAAGAGGCTGGTCAGCTCCTCGGGAAAGTTCATCCCGTGGCCGAACGAGGTCCCGAAGATCCGCCGCGTGTCGCCGTTGGCCTCGTACAGGTCGTTCACCTTGTCCGCGACGGCGGGGGTGAGGCCGATGCTGCGGAAGTAGTCGGTCGAGATGCGGGGATGGCGGTCGCAGAAGATGCCGAAGTCGATGACCAGGCCGAGGCGTTCGGACTGGACCCGCTTCATCATCTCGATCCACTCCCGGGTCAGGGAGCCCTGGAAGCTCATCCCGGCGTGGATCTCCAGCGCCATCGTGACGCCGATCTGCTCGGCGTACGGGAGGGCGGCCTCGGTGACCTCCGCGGAGGTGTCGGAGACGAGGCGTACGAGGTCGAAGCCCAGCCGCTTGCTCACGTCGAGGTCGCGCTTGAGCAGTTCGACCTGCTCAGGGACGCGCAGGGTGCGGTTCCGGTAGATCGTGGAGTTGATGAAGATGTCGTTGCAGACCGGCTGCAGGCCCGAGGCGTCGAGGGCTGTACGCCAGGTGGCGACAGTCTCGTCGGTCGGGAAGGGCGTGCCGGTGATCATCTGGTCGCTGATCAGCTCGACGCCTTGGGCGCCGGTGTCGGCGACGAAGGCGAGTGCGCCGGCGAGGTCCATCCGCCCCCGGGCGTACGAATCCTGCAGGCTGTAGAGGGAGACGGCAGTTTTGATCTGGTTCATGGGGTATCCGTTCGTTCAGGCGGGCACCGGGACCGCGGCGCCGGCGACGGCGACGGCGGGGTCCAGGGTGCGGGCGGAGTCGGCGGCGCCGATGAGGCCGGCGTCGTTGGCGAGGGCTGCGGTGACGATGTCCAGTTCGCCACGGAAGCCGCGTCCGGAGAGCTTGGCGAGGAATCCCTCGCGGGCCGCCGGGAGGATGAGGTCGCCGGCCGCGGCGGCGATGCCACCGCCGACCACGACGAGGCCGGGGTCGACGACCGCGGCGAGGGTGGCCACCCCGAGGCCGAGGTAGCGGCCGAACCGGACGAGCAGCCCGGTCGCGACGGGGTCTCCCTGGCGGGCGGCGGCGGTGACGTGGGCGCCGGTCAAGGGTTCGCCGTCGGCGATGGCGAGCATCGGCCGGGCCCCCTCGGGGTCGGCGACGGCGACGTTGCGGGCGAGCTTGGCCAGCGCGGTGCCGCTGGAGTAGGCCTCCCAGCAGCCTTCCTGGCCGCAGCCGCAGTAGTGGCCGTCGGGGACGATCGTCATGTGGCCGAGTTCGGCTGCTGCTCCGAAGGCTCCGCGGACCAGGTGGCCGTCGCAGATCACCGCACCGCCGAGACCCGTGCCGAGGGTGAGCATCACCATGTTCGCGGCGCCGCGGCCGTTGCCGAAGCGGTACTCGGCCCAGGCGGCGGCGTTGGCGTCGTTCTCGATGACCACCGGTAGGCCGATCCGCTCGGCGAGCCGGGCGCCGAGGGGATGGTTGCGCCAGGCGATGTTCGGCGCGAAGAGCATGGTCGTACGGTCGGGGCCGACGAAGCCGGCGGCGGCAGCGCCGACGGCGGTGACCTCCGGGTACTGCGCGACGAGTTCGGCGACCGCGTCGGCGACGGCGGCCTCGATCTGGTCGGGGTCGGCGGGATCGGTGGCGCGCATCGTACGGGCCCAGATCTGGCCCGAGGCGGTGACGACGCCGGCGGCGATCTTGGTGCCGCCGATGTCGACGCCGATGGTGAGGGAATCGTGGGTGAGGGAATCGTGGGTCATCGTCGTCGCCTCAGTGGTTCGAGAAGGCGGCGTCGAACGCGGCGGCCGGCGGGGTGAACAGGTTGTCGCGGACGAACTGCAGCGCCTGCGGGGCGCCGACGAGCCGGTCCATGCTCGCGTCCTCCCACTCGACCGAGATCGGGCCGGAGTAGCCGATGCCACCGAGAGTGCGGAAGATCGCCTCCCAGTCGACGTCACCCCGTCCGGCGGAGACGAAGTCCCAGCCGCGGCGCGGGTCGCCCCAGGCCAGGTGCGAGCCGAGCGGGGCGTTGCGGCCGTTGAAGCGGCGCTTCGAGTCCTTGCAGTGCACGTGGTGGATCCGGTCGGCGAAGTCGACCAGGAAGCCGGGGGCGTCCAACTGCTGCCAGTTCATGTGGCTGGGGTCGAAGTTGAGGCCGAAGACCTCGCGGTTGCCGATCGCGTCAAGGGTGAGCTTCGTCGTCCAGTAGTCGTACGCGATCTCCGAGGGGTGCACCTCGAGGGCGAACCTGACGCCGTTCTCCTCGTAGACGTCCATGATGGGGTTGAACCGGTCGGCGAAGTCGGCGTAGCCGTCGGCGATCATCTCCTCGCTGGCCGGCGGGAACATCGCGACGTACTTCCAGATCTTCGAGCCGGTGAAGCCGGTGACGACCTGGGCGCCGAGCCGGCGGGCCGCGACGGCGGTGACCATCAGCTCCTCGGCCGCGCGGGCGCGGACACCCTCGGGGTCGCCGTCACCCCAGATCCGGGCCGACACGATGCCGCGGTGGCGCTCGTCGATCGGGTCGTCGCAGACGCACTGGCCGGTGAGGTGGTTGCTGACCGCGTAGACCTGCAGGCCGTACTTCTCCAGCGTGGCCTTCTTGGCGGCGAGGTAGTCGTCGTCCTCGGCGGCGGCCCAGACATCGAGGTGGTCGCCGGAGGCGGCGAGCTCCAGCCCGTCGAAGCCCCACTCCGAGGCGCGCCGGCAGACCTCCTCGAACGGCATATCGGCCCACTGGCCGGTGAACAAGGTGACCAGGTGGGGCATCTTCTGCTGCATTAGCTCTCCTCATTGAGACAAATGAGGGCTCAAAAGCCTCCATTACGGCGCAAAGAGGGGCAACTCCTGCGCTCTTAAGCACAGAATATGCATAAGTGGCGAGGAGTGCAAGCGCAGCCGTCGTCGGTCAGGACTGCGTCTCCCGGGTCAGCAGGGCGGGCGCCTTCCGGGGGGATCCGACCGGGGCCCACTCGGCGAGGATGTCCGGGGAGAGCAGGGCGTCGCGGACCATCGCGACCGCTCCGTAGACCTCCTCGACCCGATCGCGCGCGCCGACCTCGAGCTCGAGGTGCTCCACCGAGGCACCCAGTGCCCGCGCGTGCAGGGTGCGGCTGAGGGTGCTGCGGAACAGCGGGTCCACCGCCAACGCGCTGCCGCCGACGACGACCCGGCGCGGGTTGAACCAGGTGACCACCGCGGCCAGAGCCCGACCCATCGCCTCGGCGGCCCGCAGGACGATCTCCGTGCAGGCCACGTCGCCCGACCCGGCGCCGGCCACCACGTCATCGACCGTGGCCGTGGGGTGGTTCGTCAGGTAAGGGCTGCGGCCCTCCGCCAGGGCGTGCTTGGCGTCGGCCTCGATCGCCCACTCGCCGGCGAAGGCGTCCAGGCAGCCGATCCGGCCGCACATGCAGATCCGCCGCGGGTCGTCGGAGACGGCGATGTGCGTGATCTCCCCGGCCACCCAGTCGGCACCCCGGTGCAGCTTCCCGCCCGAGATGATCCCGCTGCCGACGCCCTTGTCCATCCGTACGAAGATCAGGTCGGCCGGGGCGCCGGGGGCTTCCGCTCCGCCCAGGGCCATCAGATTGGAGACCGATTCCACCCACACCGGGACCTGCATCCGCTGGGTGAACCAGTGGCGGATGTCGAAATCCTTGGGCCAGCGCACCATCTGCGTCGACGTGACGGGGTCCGTGCTGCGCCCGGTGACGGCGTTGACCGGGGCCAGCATCCCGAGTCCGACTCCCCAGAGATCGCCCTCCTCCTGGGTGGCCAGCACCGCCTCCATCTCCTCGGCGATGCGGGTGCAGGTGCGGAGGGGGTCGGCGGTGAGGGGGAACTCGACGACGCGACTCTCCAGCAGGGTGCCGCTGAGGTCGGCGAGGGCGACCCGGAAGCGGTCGACGCCGAGAGTGCCGATGAGGATGCGGCCCTCCTCGCCGCGGAACTCCCAGACCTCGGCGGCCCGGCCACCCCGGGACCGCAGGTCGCCCGAGGGCCGGATCAGGGCGAGTTCTTCTGCTGCCTGGATGCGCAGCGTGATCACGTTGCGCCCGAGGCGGGTGGCGTCGGCGAGTTCCGGACGCGTCTGGGCGTGCCCGGTGCGGATGAGGCGCAGGATCTCGGAGACCTGCGCCCAGGGGTCCTGGGCTGGGACGGGGGCCACGATGGTGCCTTCCTTGAGGTCTGCTGAGGCACTCCCATCATATCGACGGGTTGACTTGCGCATCTTTCGGGCATATGGTCAGAGCACTTCTGATCAACGTGATCATAAGATCCACCGCTGGAGGGACTTCAATGACGAAACTTCGGATCGGGATCGTGGGCCTGGGGTTCATCGGAACCCAGAAGCACCTGGTCGGCCTGTCGCAGCACTTCGACAAGTGCGAGATCGTCGGCTTCTGTGACTTCGACCTCGACCGCGCCCAGGCCGCCAAGGACTCGTACGGCTCCGCCGACTCGTACGTCACGACCGACTACAAGGAACTGCTGGCCGACCCGAGCATCGACGTCATCCACGTCTGCACCTGGAACGTCAGCCACTGCGAGATCACCTGCGCCGCCCTCGAGGCCGGCAAGCACGTGCTCTGTGAGAAGCCGATGGCCATCACCGGCGCCGACGCCCGCAAGATGCTCGAGACCGCCGAGCGCACCGGCAAGAAGCTGTCCGTCGGCTTCCAGTACCGGCTCCGCAAGGAGTCGCAGTACCTGCGCAAGGTCGTCGACGAGGGCCGCCTGGGCGAGATCTACGCCGCGACCGCCCACGCCGTCCGCCGCCGCGGCGTCCCGATCTGGGGCGTCTTCACCGACAAGGAGAAGCAGGGCGGTGGCCCGCTGATCGACCTCGGCGGCCACGCCATCGACCTGGCCCTGTGGTACATGGACAACTACGACATCGACTCGGTCACCGGTGTCGTCAACTACAAGCTCGGTGACAAGCCCGAGGGCAACATGGCCGGCCCCTGGGACCCCGAGACCTACACCGTGGAGGACTCCGCCTTCGGCTTCGTCCGCTTCACCAACGGCGCCTCGCTGTTCGTCCGGGCCGCCTGGGCCCTCAACGTGGCCGAGTCCCGTGAGGCGTGTGTCGAGCTGTGCGGCACCGAGGGTGGCGCCGATGTCGTGCCGCTGGGCAGCGATCAGCTGGTGACCCTCAACAACGTCCAGGGCGGCGAACTTGTCACCACCAAGCCCGAGATCGGCGGCGCGTACTTCGGATCCGGGGAGAAGACCATGGCGGGCTTCGCCTACATGGGCGGCCTGGAGGCCGAGCAGTGGCTGAACGCCATCCTCAACGACACCGAGCCGCTGGTGACCGCCAAGCAGGCCTGCGTGGTGACCGAGATCCTCGACGCCATCTACACCTCCGCCACGACCGGCGAGCCGGTCTACTTCAACCGGGAGCCCGAGCTCGACGCGGCCGAACTGGTCGGCGCCCAGGGCGAGCACTGACCCTCCTCGGGCGCGGCGCCGACGCCGCGCCCCGGGCACGAGGAGCCGCGCGTCGAGCGGCACCACCCGCGTCCGCTGGCACGGACGCGGGTGGCCTCACCACTCACTGAAACTGCGCCGTTGGATGCGGCCGGCAGTAGCCAGACACAATGTGGTGTTATCAGAGAAGAGAACTCTCAAAATGGCTGAACAGCAACTGACAGGAGCTCGCGTGACAGCTCCTTTGGCGGCGACCGTGGACAAGAAGCTGTCCTTCGGCACCAAGCTCTCCTATGGCCTCGGCGACTTCGCCAGCCAGCTGATGTGGACCCTGGCCTCGAGCTACCTGGTCCTCTTCTACACCGACAACGTCGGCCTCGCGGCCGCCAGCGTCGGTGTCCTGATGCTCGTGGCCCGTGTGGCCGATGCTGTCTTCGACCCGATGCTCGGGGCGTTCGCCGAACGGCACCCCACCAAGTACGGACGCTTCCGCCCCTGGCTCCTCTTCGGCGCCCCCATCCTCGCGGTCAGCGTGATCCTCACCTTCATGACGGTCCCCGGCGGTCATACGGTCAAGTTCGTCTGGGCTCTCGTCACCTACCTGCTGATGGGCTTCCTCTACTCGGCGGTCAATCTGCCGTACGGTGCGCTGTCCACGGTGATGACCCGGGATGCGCAGGAGCGGGTCTCGCTCAACTCCTTCCGCATGATCGGCACCAATCTCGGCGCCGTGGCGCTCAGCGCCCTCACCATGCCGCTGATCCTCCGCTTCAGCGGGGTCGGTGACGGCAAGACCACGACGGTGGGCGGCTTCACCATCACCGCGGCGATCATGGCCGTCATCGCCGTACCGATGTTCTGGACCGTCTTCGCCAAGTGCAAGGAGGTCATCCAGCCCGACATCCAGCAGACGAAGGTTCCGCTGAAGACGACGCTCAAGGTCGTCCTGGGCAACAAGCCGCTGATGCTGGTCGCGGCCGCCCTGTTCTTCATCCTCACCGGCCTCTTCGGCCGGCTCGCCGTGGCGGTCTACTACTACATCTACCTGATGCACCGCTTCGATCTGATCGCCCTGCTGATGATGCTGCCCTCCATCGCGGGCGCCATCGGTATCGCGGTGTTCGCCCCTCTCGCCAAGCTGCTCGGCAAGAAGCGGACCGTGACGATCTCGATGATCGTCACCGCGGTGCCGACCATCATCCTGTTCTTCGTCAACCCGTCGAACGTGACGATGGTCATCGTGCTCACCGCCCTCTACGGCCTGGGCAACTTCGCCGCCCCGATCATCATGTCGATGGTGCCCGACTCGATCGACCACGCCGAGGACCTGACCGGTGTGCGCAGCGACGGGACGGCGTACGCCGCGGTCAGCCTGGCCACCAAGATCGCGGCCGCGGTCGGTGCGGCGCTCGGGGCCATCCTGCTCGGCGCCTTCGGCTACGTCGCGAACGCCCATGAGCAGACCGCGCAGGCGGCGATGGGCATCAACTTCACCGTGAACATCGTGCCGGCGGTCCTCAGCCTGCTGGCGATCGTTCCGGTGCTGCTCTACCCGATCACCGAGAAGAGCTACGCGGGGATCCGCGAGCGTCTCGAGGCCCGACGATCTGCGGCCCAGGCCGAGGTCTGAGACCGGGTCGGCGTCCGACGGTGGTGGGCCGGGAGCCCTCGGCCCACCACCTCCGAGCAGGAACGACAGAAGTCCGGCCCGTGGCCGGATCAAGCGGGCAGAACTGACCCGCAGCGATGAAGAATAGGAACGGAACATGCACAAGGGGGAGGGGCAGATGCATCAGCCGGGAAGCGCGGGTGAGATCCTCGAGATCCTCCGCGACGGCACGCCGCGGACCAAGCGCGACCTGGCCCTGCTCACCGGCCAGGCCCGGACCACCGTCGCCCAGCGGTTGGCCGTGCTCACCGACGCCGGCCTCGTCCGCGAGACCGACGAGGCGACGGCGACCGGTGGCCGCCCCTCGGCCGCGTACGCCTTCAACGCCGACGACAAGATCGTCCTGGCCGTCGACCTGGGGGCCAACCACGCCACCTGCGCGGTGAGCGACCTCTTCGGCGAGGTGCTCGCCCACACGACCGACGCGGTGCCGATCGCGGAGGGCCCGCAGACGGTGATGGGCCTGGTCCTCGACCGGCTCGACGCCCTCCGGTCCCAGGTGGTCGAGCTCTCCGTCGGGCCGGCGGTGCGCGAGGTGATGGCGGTCGGCATCGGCCTGCCCGGCCCGGTCGCCCAGGATTCCGGGCGCCCGACCAGCCCGCCGATCATGCCCGGCTGGGACGGTTACGACGTCCGCCGGGTGCTCGAGGAGCGGTACGGCTGCCCGGTGTTCGTCGACAACGACGCGAACGTGCTGGCCCTCGGCGAACGCGCCGTCGCCTGGCCGGGCGTCCAGGACCTGATGTACGTGAAGGTGGCGACGGGCATCGGCGCCGGCATCATCAGCGGCGGCCGGCTCCTGCACGGCGCCGAGGGTGCGGCCGGCGACCTCGGCCACGTCTACTCCGCGGCGGCGGGCGAGCGGCCGTGCCGATGCGGCAACCGGGGCTGCCTGGAGTCGCTCGCCGGGGGGATGAGCATCGCCGCGACGTTGACCGAGCAGGGCATCCCGGCCGGCTCACCGCGCGATGTCGTCGACCTGGTCCGTGCCGGCAACCTGGAGAGCATCCACGCCCTCCGCGAGGCGGGCCGGGCGATCGGCGACGTGCTCGCCGCCTGCACGGCGCTGTTCAACCCCCGGGTGATCGTCATCGGCGGCGAGATCGTCGAGGTCGGTGAGCCGCTGCTCGCCGGGGTCCGCGAGTCCATCTACTCCCGCGCCCTCCCGCTGGCCAGCCGCAACCTGCGGGTGACGGTGGCCCAGTCCGGTGCGCTCGGCGGCGTCCAGGGCGCCTCCCGGATGGCGATCGACGCGGTGTTCTCCGCTGAACACCTCGACGCGGCCCTCGACAGAGCGCCGGCGGCCGTCGGCTGACGTCCGCCTGAGACGATTTCGCCCCTCATACGGGGGCTCTGCACCTACTGCGGCGATCTCGGCGCACTGCGCGAGCTGGCCGCCCCACCGCGCCGTCCCCACGGCGCGCCCCCAGCATTCACCGAACGCGAAAGATGACCATGACCCACGACCTCCGTACGGGCGTCAGCCTGTACTCCTTCCAGGAGGATTACTACGAGGGACGCCGCGACCTGGAGGGCTGCATCGCGGCGGCCGCCGAACTCGGTGCCGAGGGCATCGAGACCCTGGCCGAGCAGATGATGCCCGGCTACCCCGACCTCTCCGACGACTTCTACGCCACCTATGCCGGCTGGATGCAGACGTACGGCACCGTCTCCGTCGCCCACGACTTGTTCCTCGACACCAAGAAGTGGCCCGACCGGCTGCTCTCCCACGACGAGATGGTCGCCTCCGTCCGGCGCGACATCGACCACACCGCCAAGCTGGGGGCCACCAGCATCCGCGTCATCGTCAACACCCCGCCGGAGGTCGTCGAGGCCGCCGCTCCGTACGCCCGCGACGCCGGGGTGAAGCTCGGAGTCGAGGTGCACGCCCCGTTCTCGTTCGACGATCCCTGGATCAAGCGACACCTCGACGTCGCCGACCGCGTCGGCACCGATGTCGTCGGCTGCGTGCCCGACCTCGGCATCTACGTCCGCCGCTTCCCCCGCGTGGTGATCGAGCGGGCGATCCGCGACGGGGCCGACGAGGCCGTCGTCCGCCGCTGCGCCCAGAACTACGACGACGGCGGTGACACGAAGGCCCTGTTCGAGCGGATCGAGGCTTCCGGCGCCGACCCGGTGACCGTCGGCTTCGCCCGGATGACGACCCACTTCATCCAGACCGACCCGAAGCAGCTCACCGACCACGTGGACTACATCAACCATGTGCACGCCAAGTTCTACGAGATGTGCCCGGACGAGACCGAATACTCGATCCCGTACCCGGAGATCATCACCGCGCTGCAGGTCGGCGGCTTCCGCGGCTACCTGTGCAGCGAGTACGAGGGCAACCGCCACATCCAGGACGTCGAGACCGTCGACTCGTACGGCCAGGTCGGCCGCCACCAACGGATGATGCGCCGGCTGATCGACAACGGCGCGTCCGTCGAGGGGCCCGCACCGGTCGGCCGCCCCGCCCAGGCCGGCCGCCCCGCCCACACCGAAGGGAACTGAACATGTTCGACACCTACATCGTCGGCGAGGGCAGCGTCCGCAACGTCGTCGAGGACGACCAGGTCGTCGGCTTCGCCTTCGACACCCGACTGGCCTACTACCGCGGTCTCGGCGTCAGCATGGTCGAGCCGTACCAGGTGCGGGTCGACGGCGGCGAGCCGATCCCCACCGAGCAGCTGCGATTCGGCCTCGGCGGACGGACCTGGACCTTCGACCAGCTCGCCCACGACGGGGACTCCCGCTGGGAACTCACCGACACCGCGACGATCACCGCGCTGGTCCCCGGCGGTCTCGCCCCGGGCGAACACCGCATCGAGGCGCTCCAGCCGCTGCGGATCAGCTACCTGCCGTTCCCCTCCCGGACGGCGTACGCGCGGACCGTCACCATCCCCTCGCACGACGCCGGCTCGCAGGACGCCTCCCCGCACGGCGCCGGCTCGCAGCACGCTCCCGCACACCCCATCGCCTGACCATCACACGAAGAAGGAGACAACAGTGCCCACACTGTTCATGAAGCTCCCGCACGAGGACAAGGTCCTCCGGGAGGACGCGCTCCGTGAGCTGACGCTCCGTGACCGTACGGTCGGGTTCACCCTCGACATCGGCCTCAACTACTACCGCGGCCTGCCGCTGTCGGCGATCGAGAAGCTCGAGATCACCGTCGACGGCGAACTCGTCCCGGCCGAGCTCATCCTCGTCGAGTTCAACGAGAAGCTGTTCCAGCCGCACGAACTGGCCCTGGCCTGGACCGAGTTCTGGGGGTCAAGCGCGACCTGCACGTCAAGGTGTTCAACGGCGGGCTCGCCGCCGGCGATCACGAGGTCGCCGTCCGGCTCGATCTGCGCAACGTCTACATGCAGTTCGGCCCCGGTGCGTACGGCATGGTCGACGGTTCGGCCACCCGGACGCTGACCCTGCTGCCGGCGGAGGCGGAGGCGGAGGCGGAGGCGGACGCCGGCACCGCGTCGGGTGTCGTCGTCACCGCATCGGGTGTCGCCGTCACCGAGCACCCCGAGCGCTCAGGGCAGTCCGAGCGCCCCGAGCCGGCACCGACCACCATCGGCCGCATCGAGCAGGCCGTGTCGCTGTACGGGTTCGAGGAGCGGCTCGTCGACGTCCCGTCCTACGGCGTGGCGGACATGTTCGCCGAGCTCAACGACCTGGGCGTGCAGAAGTTCGAGCTGATCGGCTCGATGGTGTTCGACCAGTACCCCCGTCCCAAGGCCGCCGAGATCCGGGCGATCAACCAACTGGCCGAGAAGTACGGCGTCCGGGCGAACAGCTACGGCGGCTACCTCGACAAGGGCAAGATCACCGGCCGGGACGCCACTGATGCCGACATCATGCTGGACGTCACCGCCGACCTGATGACGGCCCGCGACCTGGGCGCACCCTTCCTGCGCTCCGGCGACATTCCGCTGCACCTGCTGGAGGCCTCCGCGGCGATGGCCGAACGGTACGGCGTCCGCATCGGCATCGAGGTGCACGCGCCGCACAAGCCGAGCGATGCGAGCATCCAGGCGATGCTGGCGAGGATGGACGAGATCGACAGCCCGTATATGGGGCTGGTGCCGGACTTCGGCTGCTTCATCGAGCGTCCGGCCCAGCCGGCCCTGGATCGTCATATCGCCAACGGCGCGAAGCCCGAACTGCTCGACTACGTGATCGAGCATCGCCACGACGGTCTCGACGAGGCCGGGATGCAGGCCACGATCGCGTCGATGGGTGGCGGCGAGGCCGAGAAGTGGGCGATCAGCGAGATGTTCGGCTTCCTGTCGTTCGGGCCGGCCGACATCGAGGGCTTCAGGACGCTGCTGCACCGCACGCAGTACTTCCACTCGAAGTTCTACCACGTGACGCAGGACCTCACCGATCCCCAGATCCCCGTCGACAAGCTGCTGGCGGCGATCGTCGAGTCCGGCTTCCAGGGCGTCCTGTTGTCCGAGTACGAAGGCCATGCCTTCCACCTCGATGATGCGCACGAGCAGCTCGAACGCCACCTGCGCCTGGAGCAGAAGGTGCTGAACGGGCTGTCGGTCCTGGCCGGCTGAGCCCGATCGCCGTTCCTGATCCACACGATCCACACGATCCACACGATCCGAACGCTGCCGCGCGTGCTGAACCGTCCCCACGGTGGGGCGGCAGCACCTCCTCGGCAGCGTTCGGGTCCGTGGACGGCCCGGGCACCTACCGCCCTGCCCCCCGTACACTTTCCATGTCTTGGCCGAGTCGTCTCGGCGTTGGTCCGGCCGCGTGCGTTGCCGATCGAGGGCTGGAAACCCCCGTGACATCACCTCACCCGACGGAAGGCACCCGCATGCCAAGACCCACCCGTTCCGCGTCCCACCGCTGGTGGACCCTCGCCGTGGTCTCGTTGACCCAGCTCCTCATCGTCCTCGACGGCACCATCGTCAATGTCGCCCTGCCCCGGGCCCAGGCGGACCTCGGACTCTCCGACGCCAGCCGCCAATGGGTGGTCACCGCGTACGCGCTGGCGTTCGGCTCATTCCTGCTGCTCGGCGGCCGGGTCGCGGACTTCTGGGGCCGCAAGCGGACCTACCTGCTCGGGCTGGTGGCCTTCGGCGCCGGCTCGGCCTGGGGCGGGCTCACCGACACCGCCGCTGGGCTGCTCGCGGCGCGGGGCCTGCAGGGGCTGGCCGCGGCGTTCATGGCACCGGCCGCGCTGGCGTTCGTCACCCTCACCTTCCCCGACGGCCCGGAACGCAACCGCGCCTTCGCCATCTTCGGGTCGCTGGCCGGCCTCGGCTCGGCCCTGGGCATGCTGCTCGGCGGGGTGCTCACCGAGTTCTTCTCCTGGCGCTGGTGCCTGCTGGTGAACGTCCCGCTGACCGGGCTCGGCCTGATCGCCGGCTGGCGGCTGCTGGAGGAGAGCCGCGCCGAGGGGGATCGCCGCTACGACGTCGCCGGCGCCTTCACGGTGACCTTCGGCTCCGGGGCGCTGGTCTACGGGCTGACCCTGGCCGAACAAGCGGCCAATGCCCCCATCGCCGTCGCCCTGGTCATCCTCGGCGCCGCGGCCGTGGCTGCCTTCGTGCTGATCGAACACCGATCGCCACACCCCCTGCTGCCGCTCCGCGTCCTCACCGACCGCACCCGCGCTGCCGGCTTCTCGATCCAGGCGCTCCTCGGCGCGGTCGGGGTCGGCGTGATGGTCTTCCTCGCCTTCCACCTGCAGTTGGTGATGAAGTTGCCGCCGTTGCTGGCCGGTCTGGGCACGCTGCCCTTCACCGCGTCCCTGATGAGCACGGTGCCGTACGCGATCCGGCTGCTCGACCGGGTCGGCCCGCGCCGTCAGCTCGTCGTCGGCCCGCTGATCAGCGCCGCCGGCCTGTTCTTCCTCAGTCGGATCACCGTCGACGGCGGCTACTGGACCCAGGTGCTGCCGGGGGTAGTGCTGATGGGCGTCGGGATGGGCTTCACGGTGGTCCCGCTGAACAACCTGGCCCTGTACGGGGTGGAGCCGCGCGACGCCGGTGTCGCCTCCGCCACGGCGACGGCCACGAACCAGTCGGGCGGGTCCGTCGGACTGGCCGTGTTCACCGCGCTCGCGGCCATGGTCTCCAGAGCCACCGTCCATGGCACGAACCCGCTCGAGGCCACCCTCACCGGCAACCGCGCGGTCTTCGCGCTGGGTGCATGCATCTTCGCCGCTATCGCGGTGGTGGCCCTTGCTCTGGTCCGGCCTGGGGCCGAGGTCGAGTCCGCCTCGCCGGGACGGGAGGCTATGGCGGGGTCAAGGGGCTGAGTCGGGTCGGGTCGAACACTCCCTTGCCCTGGCGGGCGAGGGAGTGTTCGAAAATTCGACCATAGGGGAACCCTATGGAAGCCTTCCGACCGTACGTGTCGGCCGTCGCCGTGGCCCGATCGGCCGCCATCCATAGGGCAGACCTATGGTCAAATTCTCGTACCCATGGGGGCTGAGGCTGCTGAGATGTCCGCGTGTCGCACGATCTGGTCGGCTCCGCAGCCTGACAGGTCCGCCGAGGCCCTCAGCGCCGGGGACGTCCAGGCCCGTCGATGTCGGAATAGCTCGACGCATCGCCCCGCAGCACGCTGCTCTGCCGGCCGTCGACCCCGATCGGGACGTCCCCGGCCAGGGTGATGCGGTGCAACCGGCGGTGCTGGCCCCCGTAGTCGGCGACCGCGCGGTGCTGGGTCGCCCGGTTGTCCCAGATGGCGACGTCGCCGGGGCGCCACGACCAGCGGACGGTGCGGTCCTCGTCGACCGCGTAGCCCTGCAGCAGGCGGAACAGCGCCAGCGACGCCGATGTGGGCAGGTCGACGAAGCGCCGCACGAAGTGGCCGAGGAGCAGGGTCCGTTCCCCGGTCTCCGGGTGGATCCGTACGACCGGGTGCTCGGTCTCGTAGACCGTCGACTCGAACTCGGCCCGATAGTCCTGGTAGTTCGGGGCAAGGCCCTCGTCCACAGCGCGGGTGGCGTAGTCGTACACATTCGAGTGGACCGCCCGGAGGGACTCGGCGAGCGCCTTCAGCGGAGCGGGCAGCGCGGCGTACGCCGCCACACCCGAGGCCCAGATCGTGTCGCCGCCGTACGGTGGCAGCTCGACCGCGCGCAGGATCGACGCCTTGGGGATGCGGTCGACGAAAGTGACGTCGCTGTGCCAGGTGTTGGCGCTCTGGTAATCGGAATCGACCGGCAGGATCACCGCGCCGCGCGAGGTGACGGTCGGGTGCGCGATGGTGGGTGTCCCGATCAACTTGGCGAACGCCTGCTGGCCGTCGTCGGTCAACTGGTGCTGGTCGCGGAAGAAGATCACCTTGTGCTCGAGCAGGGCCCGGTAGATGAGGTCGACCGTCGAGGGGTCGAGGTCGCCTCCGAGCCGGACGCCGTCGATGCGCGCGCCGAGGTGCTCGCCGAGCTTGACGACGGCCGGACTGGACGGCTGGGGTGTGGGGGACTTCACGACGGACTGCAGATCGGTGGACATGAGGAGGCCTTTCGGTCGAAACACGTTGGTGGCCACCTCAGCAGAGCCACGACGCCCGGATAAGGGTTTGGTTCCGGCCGATTTCTTCCCTCCATAGCCCGTGCCCGTCGCCTGGCCCGGGCCGGTGCTACCGTTCAAGACATTAGGACAGCTTTTGATGTACGAAAGGAACGGTTATGGATGGCGTGGTGGGTCAGCCGTGGTGAGGCCCTCTCCCGTCGCGGCGTCTGCGGTCATCCAGTCGATCCGGCGGCTGGGCCCGGTCCTGCGCCAGGATCTCGTCCGCGACACGCACGTGAGCACCGCGACGGTGGCGCGCACCGTCAGCTCGCTGCTGGCGGCCGGACTGATCCGGGAACGTCCCGACCTTGTGCCGTCGGGCGTGGCCGGGCGCCCGTCCCTGCCGCTCGAGATCGACGGCCGACGCCACGCAGTGCTGGGCCTCCACGTCGGAAAGCATGTCCTGACCACCGCCCTTGCGTCGATCGACGGCAGGGTGCTGGTCACCGGCCGCAGCAGCGGCGGACCGGACGGGACGCGCAGCGGAGCAGCACCCGACCCCGTCCAGGTCATCAGCCGCGCTCTGCTCCGCTGCGCGTCCCGATTTCCGCGTCATCGGGTGCTGACCATCGGCCTCGTCGGGCCGTGGGGTGACGTGCCCTGGGACCCGGCCGACCTGCGTGACCGCGTGCAGCGGTCGACCGACCTCCCGGTCGCGGTGACGGACCATGTGGCCGCCCTGGCCGCCGCCGACCTGCTGAGCCGCCCCGGGCGTACGGACGGCTCGACGCTCTACCTCTATGCACGCGACACGATGGGCTTCGTCCTCGTCCGCGACGGACGGTTACCCGAGGACGGGAAGGCAGGGCGGCTCACCCACCTGCCGACCGGCGGCGATGTCCCCTGCGGGTGCGGTGAGGTCGGTTGCCTCGGGGTGAGTGCCGGCGACACCCCACTGGCGGTGCGGGCCCACCGTGCCGGGGTGGTCGACAGACCGGCCATCGCCGCCGTCGTCGCGGCCGCGCGGGGCGGCGACCCCGCGGCGCTCGCCCTGTTGCGGGAGCGGGCCCGCATCCTGGGGCGCGCCACCGGGGTGCTTCGCGACATGCTGCATCCCGACCGCATCGTCGTCGCCGGGCAGGCCTTCACCGGCTTCCCGGCGGTCTACGAGGACGTCCTCGCCGCCTTCAGGGCATCCACGACGTCGGCCTCCGGCCAGACACCGGTCGACCTGCACGGACTCGCCCACTCACCGACCGCGGTCCAGGCCGTCGCGGCCACTTCCTGCGCGCTTCGGCTGCTCTACGCCGATCCGCTGGCCGTGGTGGGGGAGACCCGGGCGCTCAGTGCGTGACGATCTCCCGGTACTGGCTCCGTTCGTACGAGGACGGATCCGGCACCGACGCGGCCGACATCGAGCCGCGCAGCTGGTCCACCGAGTCGTACTCGTTGTCGATCAGCCAGCCCCGCAGCCCGTCGAGCATCCGCGTGATGGCGGCGGGGCCGTCCTGGATCACCGCCGCCGTCGTACACGCCACGTCGGCCCCGACCAGCAGCGCCTTGGCGACGTCCTCCCAGCTGTGCACGCCTCCGGTCGCCGCCAACCCAACAGTGGGCAGTTGGGCCCGAAGGATGCCGAGCCAGCGCAGCGACAGGCGTAGATCGGCGGAGGTGGACAGCGCCAGCCGCGGGGTCACCGCGAGCCTGTCGAGGTCGATGTCGGGGGCGTAGAAGCGGTTGAAGACGACGAACCCGTCGGCCCCCTCGCGTGCGGCGCCGGCAGCGAAGTGCGCGAAGGAGGAGTAGAACGGCGACACCTTGACCGCGAGCGGGATGTCGACCGAGCTGCGGACCGCGGAGATGACGTCGAGCTGGCGGGCCTCGACGTCCGCGGCCGACAGGGCCGGGTCGGCCGCGACCGTGTAGAGGTTGAGTTCCAGCGCGTCCGCGCCGACCTCCGCCATCATCCGCGCGTACCGCTCCCACGACCCGTGATGGGTGGCGTTGAGCGAAGCGATCACCGGGACGTCCAGCGCGGCCCTCGCCTCCTCCAGGAGACGCAGGTGGTGCCCGGCGCCGAGCTCCGGCAGTTCCATGGTCGGCAGCGGCCCCGTGGCGAACTCGGCGAACGCGTCGCCGGCGTCCATCGACTCGGCCAGCCGCAGCTCCTCCTCGAGCACGTCCTCCTCGAACAGACTGGGCAGCACCACCGCGGCGGCGCCGGCGTCCTGCAGGGCCAGCAGCGTGTCGACGTGGCGGGTCAGCGGCCCCGCCGAGGCGATCACCGGCCCCGAGAGGGGCAGGCCGAGATACGTCGTCGCGAGGACGGGCTCGGTGGTCACGGGTTCCTCCGTTCGATCTGCAGGCCGGTCGTGCGGACGCCGGTCCGGGGCGTCTGCGGGGCGGCGGGCGCCGGGGTGTTCTGGTCGGTGGGGCCGTCCTGGCTCGGTCGGCCCTCAGCGTCGGGTTGGCCCTCGGTGTCGGGTTGGCCCTCGTCCGCTTGGCCCTCGTGCACGACCGTACGTTCCATCCCGGCCAGCTGCGAGTAGTAGCGCCATCTTTCATCGGCGTCCGACTGGGCGAGTGCCGCCAGCTCAGCGGCCCGCTGCGGGTCGGAGCGGGTGAGCATCGAGAAGCGCGTCTCGGCCCGCATGAAGTCCGACACCGGCTTGGTCGGCGCCTTGGAGTCGAGGTGCAGCGGGTGCCCCTCGCCGGCCGTGTCGGGGCGGAACCGGTAGAGCGGCCAGTACGCGCTGGCCACCGCGTCGGCCTGGTGGGTCATCGACGTCGCCATCTCGATGCCGTGGGCGATGCAGGTGCTGTACGCGATCAGCAGCGACGGCCCGTCCCATGCCTGCGCCTCGAGCATCGCGCGGATGGTCTGCTGCTGGTTCGCACCGATGGCGAGCTGGGCGACATAGACGTTGCCGTACGACTGGGCCAGCAGGCCGAGGTCCTTCTTCGCACCCCCCTTCCCGGAGGCCGCGAACTTCGCCGCCGCGGCCCGTGGGGTCGCCTTGGACGCCTGACCGCCGGTGTTGGAGTAGACCTCGGTGTCGAGGACGAGGATGTTGACGTTACGACCCGAGGCGAGCACGTGATCCAGCCCGCCGGAGCCGATGTCGTACGCCCAACCGTCGCCGCCGACGATCCAGATGGTCTTCTCGACCAGTTCATCGGCCAGGGAGAGCAGGCGCCGGGCGGTCGGATCCCCTGGCTCCTCGCCCTGCGGCCCGGTCAGCGCCTCCCGCAGCCGGGCGACCCGGGCCCGCTGGTCGGCGATGCCCTGTTCGGTCGACTGGTCGGCGCCGAGCAGCCCCTCGATCAGCTCCGCGCCGGACTGGTCACCCAGTGCCTTCACGAGCGGGCCGCGGACCGCCTCGACCAGTCGGCGCGCCTCGGTGTGCTGCTGTTCCCAGGCCAGGCGCATGCCGAGTCCGAACTCGGCGTTGTCCTCGAACAACGAGTTCGACCAAGCGGGCCCCCGCCCCTGCGGATCCTGCGCGTACGGGACGGTCGGCATGTTCGCCCCGTAGATAGAGGAGCAGCCTGTGGCGTTGGCGATGATCATCCGGTCGCCGAAGAGCTGGGTGAGGGTCCGGATGTAGGGCGTCTCCCCGCAGCCGGAGCAGGCCAGCGAGAACTCGAACAGCGGCTGCAGCTGCGCCGCGCCCTTCACCTGGTCGTGCCGCACCAAGGTGCGGTCGATCTCCGGGATGCCGAGGAAGAAGTCGAAGTTCGCCCGCTCCACCTCCCGATGGGCACGGGCCGGCTCCAGGTTGATCGACTTGTGCTTGACCTCGGTCTTGGACCTGGCCGGGCAGACGTCGACGCAGATCCCGCAGCCGGTGCAGTCGTCCGGGGCGACCTGGACGATCAGGCGGTGGTCCTTGAGGGTGCGGTCCTTGTACGGCTTGGACTGCAGGGTGACCGGGGCGCCCTCGAGGGCCTCCTCCGGGGTCACCTTGATCCGGATCGCGGCGTGCGGGCAGACGATGGCGCACTTGCCGCAGTCGATGCAGATGCTCGGGTCCCAGATCGGGATCTCGGAGGCGATGGCCCTCTTCTCCCAGCGGGAGGTCCCCGTCGGCCAGGTGCCGTCGACCGGGAACGCCGAGACCGGCAGCTCGTCGCCGTGGCCGTGCAGCATCGCCTGCGTGACCCGGCGGACGAAGTCCGGGGCCTCCGGCGGCACGGGGACCTGCCGGTGCTCGGTGCTCGTCGCCTCGCCGACCGGCAGTGGGTAGAGATGGGCGACGGCGGAGTCGATCGCGCGATGGTTGCGCTCGATCACGGTGCGACCGCGCTTGGCGTACGTCTTCTCCACCGAGGCCTTGATCGCGGCGATCGCCTCGTCCGGCTCGAGCACCCCGGACAGGTAGAAGTAGCAGGTCTGCATCACCGTGTTGATCCGCTTGCCCATGCCGGCGTCCCGGGCGACCGTCTCGGCGTCGACGACGTACGGCTTCAGGCCGCGGTCGAGGATGATGCTCTGCACCTCCACCGGCAGGCGGTCCCACGTGCCGTCGGGTCCGTAGGGGGAGTTGATCAGGACGGTGGCGCCGGGCTTCGCGACATCGAGGGTGCGCATCGCCGAGAGCAGGCCGAACTGGTGGACGCCGACGAAGTTCGCCTCCTCGACCAGGTAGCTGGACCGGATCGGCGCCGTGCCGAAGCGCAGGTGGGACACCGTGGTGGCGCCGGACTTGCGCGAGTCGTAGACGAAATAGCCCTGGGCCCAGCGACCGGGCAGCTCTCCGAGGATCTTCACCGTGTTCTTCGAGGCGCCGACGGTGCCGTCGGAACCGAGGCCGTAGAACACCCCGGCACGTACGGCGCCCGGCAGCGCGAAGTCCGGGTCGACGTCGAGGGAGAGGTGGGTGACGTCGTCGTTGATGCCGACGGTGAAGCGCTTCTTCGGCGCATCGGCGGCCAACTCGTCGAAGACGGCCTTGGCCATCCGCGGCGTGAACTCCTTGCTCGACAGGCCGTAACGGCCGCCGATGACGCGTGGGAGCGTACGGGGCGCCGCGATCTCGTCGGAGGGGCCTGTCGCGAGCGCGGTGAGGACGTCGGCGAGCAACGGCTCGGCCGGGGCACCCGGTTCCTTCGTACGGTCGAGCACGGCGATGCTGCGGACGGTCGGGGGCAGGGCTGCGAGGAAGGCGTCGATGGGGAACGGCCGGTAGAGCCGGACCGTCAGCACACCGACCTTCTGGCCGTGGACGTTGAGTTCGGCAGCCGTCTCGGCCAGGGTCCCGGCGGCCGACGCCATCACCACGACCACCCGGTCGGCGTCGGGGGCGCCGGCGTACTCGACGAGGTGGTAGGCCCGCCCGGTCAGCGCGGCGAACTCGTCGAACACCTCCTGCACCGCCTCCGGAACGGCGTCATGGAACCGATTCGACGCCTCGGCGGCCTGGAAATAGGTGTCCGGATTCTCGGCGGTGCCGTGGAGGGTCGGATGGTCGGGGGAGAGGCCGCGCGCCCGATGCGCCAGCACGTCCTCCTCGCGCACCAATGCCCGCATCGTGTCGTACGGCAGCAGTTCGATGGTGGTGATCTCGTGGGACGTACGGAACCCGTCGAAGAAGTGCAGGAACGGGACTCGTGTCCGGAGGGTGGCGGCATGGGCCACCGCGGCCAGATCCTGCGCCTCCTGGACGCTCCCGCTCGACAGCATCGCCCAACCGGTCTGCCGCACGGCCATCACGTCCGAGTGGTCGCCGAAGATGCTCAAGGCATGCGTCGCCACGGTGCGGGCGGCCACGTGGATGACCGCCGGTGTCAGCTCGCCGGCGATCTTGTACATGTTCGGGATCATCAGCAGCAGGCCCTGGGAGGCCGTGAACGTGGTGCCCAACGACCCCTTGGTGAGGGCGCCGTGCAGGGCGCCGGCCGCGCCGCCTTCGGACTGCATCTCGATCACCTCGGGCACCTCGCCCCAGATGTTCGCCCGCCCGTGCGCGGACCACGCGTCGGCGAGTTCGCCCATGCCGGAGGACGGGGTGATCGGGTAGATCGCAATGACCTCGCTGAGCGCATGCGCGACCCGCGCCGCCGCCTCGTTTCCCTCCACGGTGGCGTGGACCACTGTGCCCGTCTCTTCCGTCGGTACGCTCACATGCCCTCCTACGACGCTTTGTAGGACATTGTGTCACTTCGGTGGTGAAGTGGCGGTCTGCAGTTCTTGGGGACCGGGGGCGGGTGGCCGGGATCCTTCCCGAGGTCCGCGGCGTCGGTGGCACCATGCGCGCCGCGGCAGGTCAGTAGTCGAAATTTTTGCTATAGGGGAGACCTATGGAAGGCGCTCGTCTGGCCGTGGTACCGCTGTCCCCGTCCTGGCCCAGTCAAAACCTGAGAGGCCGACGAATCTGCACGCGGCCGACGAATCTGCACGCGGCCGACGAATCTGCACGCGGCCGACGAATCTGAACCTCGACGATCTACCAAGATCGGCCCGCCTGAGATTCATCAGCGAGCTTGAGAATGATCGGCGCGGCTGAGTTTGGTCGGCCAGGACGCTCTCGAACCCCGCCTTCGAGCCCAGCCTTCGAGCCCCGCCTTCGAGCTCCGCCTCGACGCCCTCCATGAGCCAGAGACCGAGCCGCAAAGCCCCGAGCTGCCGGAAAGCCCTTTCCATAGGGCAAACCTATGACGGAATTGTCTATCACTGACCCTGCTGACGTGGTCTGAGGCGGCCGCGCCGCACGACGAGAGCGTGGCGGAATGCATACCCATCCGGGCGGCGTTGGACTGACGCATGACCCGCCTGCCCCGAGGATGGAAACCATGGCCAGCAACGTCATCACGTGCCCGTCCTGCGGCACTCGCAACCGGGTGCCTGCCGCCGCCCAAGGGGTGCCGAAGTGCTCCCACTGCCACGAGCCGCTGCCGTGGATCGCCACCGCCGACGACGAGACCATCCAGCAAGTGATCAACTCCTCCAAGGTCCCCGTCGTCCTCGACCTGTGGGCACCGTGGTGCGGCCCCTGTCGGATGGTCTCACCGGCGCTGGAGACCCTGGCCCGGGAGCGGGCCGGCCGGCTGAAGCTGGTCAAGGTCAACGTGGACAACTCCCCACGGACGCAGGCCCGCTACCAGGTCCAGTCCATCCCGACGCTGATGATCTTCGACAAGGGCAAGCAGGTCGCACGGCAGAGCGGAGCGATGCCCCTCAACCGACTGCGGGCCTGGCTCGACCGATCCCTGAAGGCCTGATCGGCATGGTCCACGGCTCGGCGGGGGAGCCCGGAGGTTCGTCGTACGACCCTCCCGTGGACCGGTCCCCGGATAAACTGGCAGTCCACCCTGAGTGCCAGCGCTGCACGTGGAGGCCGTGATGCAGACCGTACGTCCGCCGGCCGTTGCCGGCACTTTCTATCCGGGGGACCGTGCCGCGCTCGAGTCGATGATTGCGGGACTGCTCTCCGAGGCACGCGCCGAGTTGCCTGCCGAGGATGAGCGCGGTCCCGTGCCGAAGGCGCTGATTTCCCCCCATGCCGGTTACATCTACTCCGGCCCGACCGCCGCGCGGGGCTACGTACGTCTCGACCCTGCGCGCGAGACGATCCACCGCGTGGTGCTGCTGGGGCCTGTCCACCATGTCCCCATCCGCGGGCTGGCGCTGCCCGGGGCCCGGTTCCTACGGACGCCGTTGGGAGACGTCCCCGTCGAGGTGCCCGACGTGCTGGGCACGCTGCGCCAGGTCGACACCGACGTCGAGGCCCACCGCTGGGAGCACTCGCTCGAGGTGCAGTTGCCGTTCCTGCAGACGGTGCTGGCCGAGTTCGCCGTGGTGCCGCTGGTCGTCGGACAGGCCTCCCCCGAGTCGGTCGCCGAGGTGATCGAAGCACTCTGGGGCGGCCCGGAGACGCTCGTGGTGGTCAGCTCGGATCTGTCCCATTATCTGCGCTACGCCACGGCCAACGGCATCGACACCGCGACGGTCGACCGGATCCTCTCCCTCGAGGGGCCGCTGGAGTCGCGGCAGGCCTGCGGCGCCTCCCCGGCGAACGGGCTGCTCACACTGGCTCCGCGTCGTACGTTGCGGCCGGTGCTCTACGACCGTCGCACCTCCGGCGACACCGCCGGTGACAAGGACCGGGTCGTCGGCTACGCCTCGATCGGCTTCCACGAGCCCATCACGGGAGCCCGAGCCGGAACCGAGCCTGGCTCGGGAGACGGTGCCGCATGAGCGGTGCGCTGCCGGACGACGCGGGCCGGGTGCTGCTGCCCCTGGCCCGCGAGGCCATCGCGGAACACCTGCGCCTCCAGGTGGGCGTTGAGGACGGGTTCGAGGCGCCGTACGGTGCGCCCGAGGCACCCAACTGGGAGGTCGACGAGCATCCGGCCTGGCTCGACGCGCCGGGCGCGACGTTCGTCACCCTCACCATCGACGGGGAGCTGCGCGGCTGCATCGGCACCCTGGAGGCGTTCCGGTCGTTGGAGGAGGACGTCCGGCGTAACGCGGTCAACGCCGCGTTCAGGGATCCACGCTTCGCGCCGTTGGGGCCCGAGGAGTTCGACCTCGTCCGGGTCGAGGTGTCGGTGCTGTCGGCCCCTGTCCCGCTCGACGACGTCCGCTCGGAGGCCGAGGCGATCGCGCGGCTGCGGCCAGGCGTGGACGGGGTCATCCTGCGTTCGGGATCTCATCGCGCGACCTTCCTGCCCCAGGTGTGGGACCACATCCCCGCGCCGAAGGACTTCCTCGCCCACCTGCGTCGCAAGGCCGGACTACGGCCCGACCACTGGGACGAGCACACCCGCATCGAGCGCTACACCGTCCGAGCGTGGGAGGAGGAGTGACCCAGCACATGCCCGGAGAGTCCTTCCCGGCCCGGTGGTGGCACCCCGCCGAGGACGGGCGACTGGTCTGCGACGTCTGCCCGCGGGCGTGCGCCCTGACCGACGGCCAGGCGGGGATCTGCACCGTACGCGCCCGTGAGGGCGACAAGCTGGTCCTCACCACGTACGGCCGCGGCGCGGGGTTCTGCATCGACGCTGTGGAGCGCCGGCCGCTCTACCACTTCCTGCCCGGTTCGGCGGGGCTGTGCCTCGGGACGGCCGGCTGCAACCTCAACTGCCGCACCTGCCGGGTCTGGCGGCCCGAGACCGTCGCGCAGGTCACCGGGCTGCTCGAGGATGCCTCTCCGCTGGCGGTCGCCGGTCTGGCCGCCGATTGGCGGTGCGCCAGCGTCGCCTTCACCTACAACGACCCGGTGATCTACGCGGAGTACGCGATCGCCGTCGCCCGGGTGGCCCACGTGCTGGGCCTGCGGACGATCGCCGTGACGGCCGGGTACATGGAACGGGCGGTGCGCCGCGACTTCTTCGGCATGATGGACGCCGCCCTGATCGAGCTCAAGGTGTTCGACGCGGAGGCGCACCTGCGCTACGCCGGCGGGGACCTGCAGACCGTCCTCGACACCCTCGTCCACGTCCGCCACAGCCGGACCTGGCTGGAGATGAGCACCCTGCTCGTGCCCGGGCTGAACGATGATCCCGCGCAGCTCTGGGCTATGTGCACCTGGATCCGCGCCGAACTGGGCCCCGACGTCCCGCTGCACTTCTCCACCCTGGGGACGAGCCAGCGTCGGCCCGCACCAGGCCCCGCCGGCCGGTCGGGGACCGGCGCCGCCTCGCACGGTGTGCCGGCGGCTCGTACGCATCCGGCCTCGCCGACGCGGCAGACTCCACGGGCGCCGCAGACCCGACCCACGCCCCAGACCCCCACGCCACAGACCCCGCCCGACGACCGGGCCCATCTGGTGATGGCCCGCGAGATCGCGCTGGAGTGCGGGCTGAACTACGTCTACACCGGCCTCGCGGACGTCCCGGAGGGTCGGACCACCCACTGCCCCTCGTGCCGAGCGGTCCTGATCGAGCGCGACGCCGTGATCCGGCGCTATCGCCTGACCTCCGAGGGTCGCTGCCCGGAGTGCCGGGCACCCGTCCCCGGCGTCTTCGCCGACCGGGCGGGCGAGTCCGGGGCGCGGAAGATCCCGGTCCGGGTCACCTGAGCCACCCGACGGGCATGCCTGGGGAGGACGGCGACTCGAGGTCGGTTGTCTTTCTGATGAGCATAGGTCTTCCCTATGACCTTGCGGTGGAGCACAGCCGCAGGCGCGCTCTCACGCTCAGCTCGTGACGGCCCCCTCCGACGCCGAGTGGACCAGCCGGCTGTACTTCGCCAGGACCCCGTGGGTGTAGCGGTGCGGCACCGGCGTCCAACCGTCCCGCCGGGCCGCAAGCTCGTCCGGGTCGACCAACAGGTCGAGCGTACGGGCGGCGATGTCCACCCGGATCCGGTCCCCGTCGCGGACGAAGGCGATCGGGCCGCCGTCGACGGCCTCAGGGGCGAGGTGACCGATGCACAGGCCCGTCGTGCCGCCGGAGAACCGCCCGTCGGTCAGCAGCAGCACGTCCTTGCCCAGCCCGGCACCTTTGATCGCCCCGGTGATGGCGAGCATCTCCCGCATGCCGGGCCCGCCCTTGGGTCCCTCGTACCGGATCACCACGACGTCGCCCTTCTGCAGCCGGCCCTGGTCGAGGGCGTCCATCGCCGCCTGCTCACGCTCGAACACCCGCGCCGGCCCCTCGAAGACCTCCGCGTCGAACCCTGCCGACTTCACCACCGCCCCGTCGGGGGCCAGGGATCCCTGCAGGATCGCGATCCCGCCGGTGGGGTGCAGCGGGCGGTCCATCGCCCGGATCACCTTGCCGTCCAGCGGTCGCGGACCGATCTCCTCGAGGTTCTCGGCGAGCGTACGACCGGTCACCGTCAACGCGTCGCCGTGCAGCAGCCCGGCCCCGAGCAGCGCGGCCATCACCACGGGGATGCCGCCGTGGAAGTCCATGTCGGCCATCACGTACTTCCCGAACGGCTTCATGTCGGCCAGGTGCGGCACCCGATCACCGATCCGGTTGAAGTCGGTGAGCTGCAGGTCCACGTCCGCCTCGTGGGCGATGGCGAGCAGGTGCAGCACCGCGTTGGTTGATCCGCCGAGCGCCATCAGCAGCGTGATCGCGTTCTCGAAGGCGGCCCGGGTGAGGATGTCGCGGGCGGTGATGCCCTGGCGCAGCAGTTCGACGACTGCCTCGCCCGAGCGATGGGCGTACGTGTCCCGGCGCCGGTCAGCGGCCGGCGGGGCCGCGGAACCGGGCAGGCTCATGCCGAGGGCCTCGGCGAGGGAGGCCATCGTGTTCGCCGTGTACATGCCACCGCAGGCACCCTCGCCGGGACAGATCGCGCGTTCGATCGCGTCCAGGTCCTGGCGGCTGAGCAGCCCTGCCTGACAGGCGCCGGCGGCCTCGAACCCGTCGATCAGCGTCACCTCCCGCTCGGTCCCGTCACTCAGCAGTGCCTTGCCGGGGGCGATGGAGCCCGCGTAGAGGAAGACGGCGGCCAGGTCGAGCCGGGCAGCGGCCATCAGCATCCCCGGCAGGGACTTGTCGCAGCCGGCGAGGAGCACCGAACCGTCCAGCCGTTCCGCCGACATGACCGTCTCCACCGAGTCGGCGATCACCTCGCGCGACACCAGGGAGAAGTGCATCCCCTCGTGCCCCATCGAGATGCCATCGGACACCGAGATGGTGCCGAACTCCAGCGGATACCCACCGCCGGCATGCACCCCCTCCTTGGCCGCCTTCCCCAGCCGCTCGAGGGAGAGGTTGCAGGGGGTGATCTCGTTCCAGGAACTCGCGATGCCGATCTGGGGCTTGTCCCAGTCGTCGTCGCCCATGCCCACAGCGCGGAGCATGCCGCGGCTGGCGGTGGCGTGGATGCCGTCGGTGACGACGCGGCTGCGGGGCTTGATGTCGGGCATGGTCTTCCTCGATCCGTGCGCGTGTGCCTCTGGTCACAGTACCGCCGTGAGTTTGTCAGCGGGGTCATCCGGAAGAACGGGAGGATTGCAGCGGACAGCTCCGGCAGCTCAGCTCGACGGCCCGGCGAAGGCCACACCCGTGAGGGCCGCGATGTCGGTCTTCCAGGTGGTGAGGTCGTCGGGCTGGAAGTCGCGCAGGTGGGAGTGCCCACAGGCCCGGGCCAGAGTCTGCATCAGCCCGGTCGTGGCCGCGAGGAACCTGGCCAGGCGCCGGGCGGACTCCTCGACCACCAGCCGGCTGCGGAGGTGCGGCTGTTGGGTGGCGATGCCGACGGGACAGTTGTTCGTGTGGCAGGCCCGCATCCCGAGGCAGCCGATGGCCTGCATGGCGCTGTTGCCCACCGCGACGGCGTCCGCCCCGAGCGCCAAGGCCTTGACGAAGTCCGTCTCGCGGCGCAGTCCGCCGGTGATCACCAGGGTCACGTCGCCGCGCCCGGACCGATCCAGGTGTCGCCGGGCCCGCGCCAGGGCAGGCATCGTGGGTACGGAGATGTGGTCGCGGAAGATCAGCGGCGCCGCGCCGGTCCCGCCGCCACGCCCGTCGAGGATGACGTAGTCGGCGCCCGCCTCGAGGACGAAGTCGAGATCCTGCTCGATGTGCTGAGCCGACAGCTTGAAGCCGATGGGGATCCCGCCGGTGACCTCGCGCACCTCGTCGGCGAGCGCCGCGAAGTCGTGCGGCGTCCGCAGGTCCGGGAACGCCGCCGGACTGATCGCGTCCTGCCCCGGTGACAGCCCCCGCACGGCGGCGATCTCCGGGCTGACCTTCGCCGCGGGAAGCAACCCACCGGTGCCGGTCTTCGTCCCCTGCCCGACCTTGAAGTGGAAGGCCTGGCATGTGGCGGCCTTCTCCAGGCTCCAGCCGAAGCGCCCCGACGCCAGTTCGTAGAAGTAGCGGGAGTTGGCCTCCCGCTCCTCGGGCAGCATCCCACCCTCGCCCGAACAGATGCCGGTCCCGGCCATCTCGGCCCCGCGGGCCAGGGCGAGTTTCGCCTCGCGGCTGAGGGCGCCGTAGCTCATGTCCGTGACGAGGATCGGGATCGCCAGCCTTAACGGCCGAGCGGCTCGGGGGCCGATCACCACGTCGGTGCCCACCTCGGCGTCGTCGGCCAGCGGTCGGCGCGCCACCTGGGCGGTCAGCAGTTGCAGGTCGTCCCAGCGGGGAAGATCGACGAGCGGCACGCCCATCGCCGCCACCTCGCCCTGATGCCCGATCCCGGTCAGGCCGTCGCGGGCGAGCATCTGGATATAGGCGTTCTGGGGCTCTTCGGGGCCGCCGTGGATGTCGGCGTACAGCCCTTGGTAGGCCTCGCGATCGTACGGCTGCGGATGCTCCCGCTCCCAGGCAGCGATCTCGGCCTCGTCGACCATCACCGCATCGGCCTCGATGTCGACCCAGGCGCTGAACTTCGCCAGCACCTCGTCATTGGCGTACGCGCTGACGCCGGTCTGGTAGCGGTAGTCCCACCCGTGCACGCCACAGACCAGGTCGTCACCCCGGATGAAGCCGTCGGCAAGCAGGGAGCCGCGGTGCAGGCATCGCCCGTAGAGCACGGAGACCGCGTCGTCGTGGCGGATCACCACCAGGTCGACGCCCGCGGCGAGCGCGTAGGTGGGCGTACGGTCGGCGAGTTCACTCCAGGTCGCGATCCTCACCGCTGACTGCTCGGGCGCCATGGCTCACCCTACCTCCGTGGCCCGCGCCGGCGGGGGCGTACGAAGCCGCCGCCCCCGCCGGCACACGGTCAGGAGGCGCGCCGCCCGCGTCGACTCGACCCCTCGGCCGGTTCGACCTCGAACAGTGCCTCACCCACGTCGGCGTGCTGGCCGAGCAGCGGTGAGACGATGCTGCCGGGCGCCGAGTCCAGCACGCACACCAGCACCACCGGGGAGAGTCCCTGCGCCTCGATGGCCGCCGGATCCCACCGGATCATCTCCTGACCGGCGACGACCTCGCCCTTGAGGGGCCCGAGGATCTCGAAGCCCTCGCCGTTCAGCCGGACGGTGTCGATGCCCAGGTGCACCAGGATCCCGCGGCCATCCGGGGTGGCGATGGCGTACGCGTGGGGGTGCACTTTGGCGACCTTGCCGGCGACCGGTGCGACGGCGACACCGACCGTACGGTCCGGGTCGACGAGCACACCGGAGCCGACCATCTCGGCGGCGAACACGGGGTCGGGGGCCTCGCTCAGGGGGCCGACGGTGCCGGGGAACGGGTTGAGGATCTTCACATCAGGTCCTGCATGTCCTCGGCGATGGTGTCGGCCTCGGGGCCGACGACGACCTGGACCACCCGGCCCTGCTTCACCACGCCCATCGCGCCGGCGGCCTTGAGGGCGGCCTCGTCCACCAGTGCCGCGTCGCGGACCTCGGTGCGCAGGCGGGTGATGCACGCCTCCATGTCTTCGATGTTGTCCGCCCCGCCCAGTCCGGCGAGGAGCGCTTCGGCCTTGTGCGTGCCCGGCTTGCTCATGGCTGTCCCTTTCTGCTGCCCCGATCGGCTCTGATCGGAGGTCGGTCGTGCTGTCCGGTGAGTCCTGCTCGGGTCGAGCGGTGACTCGTTGCGGGCTTCCTCCATTGTCACTTGACAGGGCGGCCGCGGTGGAGAACACTTGCTGGTACGTACCGGACTGTACCAGACCGAACCGGTACGAGCCAAGAGGTAGATTGCGACAGATCTACCGCGGATCACCGCAGATCGCAGGGCAAGGAGGACCAGTGAGCCAGACCAAGGTGCTGAAGCTCGGCGCTGTCCCGAAGTACTCGCAGCTCGAGGCCGAGCTTCGGGCGCGCGCCGCCGCGCTCGGTCCCGGTGAGCCGATCGAGTCGGAACGCTCGCTGATGGAGACCTACGGCGTCAGCCGCGCCACCGTCCGCCGTGCGATCGCCGACCTGGTCAACGACGGGGTGCTGGTCAGTCTGGCTGGCCAGGGCACCTTCGTCGCCGAGGCCAAGGTGCAGACCAACCTCCACCTCGCCTCGTTCACCCAGGACATGACCCAGCGCGGCCGCGTCCCCTCCACCGCTGTGCTCTCCATGCGACTCGCTGAGCCCGACGCGCGCGCCGCCGAGTACTTCGGCACCGGCGCGCCGGCGTGGCACCTCGAACGGGTCCGCTGCGCCGACGGCGAGCCGATGGCCCTGGAGGACCAGTGGATCGACCCGCGGATCGCCCCCGACCTGGGCACCAAGGACCTGCGCGGCTCCACGTACGCCATCTTCGCCGAGGACTACGACGCCCCGGTCGACGCCGCGGAGCAGACGATGTGGGCCACCACGGCCGACGAACGCCTCGCCGAGATCCTCGACATTGAGGTCGGCCAGGCGGTGCTCGTCTTCGACCGCTGGTCGAGCAGCCGCGGCCGCCCGGTCGAGTCGGTGCGGTCGTGGTACCGCGCCGACCGCTACCGCGTCCACATGAGCCTCGACACCTCGATGCGCGCCTGACCCTCCGAACCACCACCGATGACCCCCACGAGGGGCCACCCCCCGAACAGGCCCTGGCTGATCCAGGGCCCACCACCGGCCGACGTACGGCCCACGAAAGGAAACACCTCATGTCCACTGCCACCGCTGAAGCTGGCAAGAACAAGGCCTGGCTCGCCTGGCTGCAGAAGCTCGGTCGCAGCCTGATGCTGCCGATCGCCGCGCTGCCGGTCGCCGGTCTGTTGCTGCGACTCGGTCAGGACGACCTGCTGGGCAAGGACGGCCTCCATTGGAACGCCGTCGCCTCCGTCGTCGGTGCCGCCGGCGGCACCCTCTTCGACAACCTCCCGCTGCTGTTCGCCCTCGGTGTGGCGATCGGCATGGCCAAGAAGGCCGACGGCTCCACCGCCCTCGCCGGCCTCGTCGGCTACCTCGTCTACAAGGCCGTGGGTGACGCCATGTCCCCGCTGATCGGACTGCCGGTCGGCGCCAACGGCAAGCAGACGGTGATCAACTACGGCGTGCTCGGCGGCATCCTCGTCGGCATCATCGCCGCCTCCCTCTGGCAGCGCTTCCACCGGGTGAAGCTGCCCCCCTACCTGGCGTTCTTCGGCGGTCGCCGGTTCGTCCCGATCATCACCGCCCTCGCCACCATGGTGCTCGCCGTGCTGATGGCCTTCATCTACGGCGGCTTCAACGCCGGCCTTTCGGGGCTGGGTGTCTGGTCAGCGCAGAACTCGATCATCGGTGGCTTGGTCTATGGCACCGTCAATCGCCTGCTCATCCCGCTGGGCCTGCACCACATCATCAACACCACCGTGTGGTTCCAGGTCGGTGAGTGCGTCAAGGCGGGAGCCCCGGCCCACGGCGACCTGACCTGCTTCTTCGCCACCCAGGGTGCCCAGGGCGGCACCTTCATGACCGGCTTCTTCCCGATCATGATGTTCGCCCTGCCGGGCGCGGCCCTCGCCATCTGGCGCAACGCCCGCCCCGAGGCCCGCAAGATCACCGGCGGCCTGATGCTGTCGACCGCCCTCACCGCGTTCCTCACCGGCGTGACCGAGCCGCTGGAGTTCTCGTTCATGTTCGTGGCGTGGCCGCTGTACATCGTGCACGCCGTCCTCACCGGCACCTCGCTGGCCCTGGTCAACGCCCTCGGCATCCGCGACGGCTTCACCTTCTCGGCGGGCCTGTTCGACTACGTCCTCAACTTCGGCATCGCCACGAAACCGTTGTTGTTGATCGTCATCGGCCTGGCGTACGGCGTCCTCTACTACTTCCTGTTCAGCATCATCATCAAGCGGATGAACCTGAAGACGCCGGGTCGCGAGGAAATCGCCGACGCGGCCGAGGGCGAGACCGTGGACGCTGACCGGTCCTGACCGCGCTCTCCTGACCCCGTGGGTTCCTGACCGGCGCCCTCACCCTCTCCCAGCTTGACCTGGGGCGTACGGCCACGCCATCCCGGTGGCCGTACGCCCCCGCCCGGCCCGGCCGGGCCGACACCGAAGGAAGAACAGTGGAAGTCATCATCAAGGATTCGGCCGCCGAACTGGCGACGGTCGCCGCGGACATCGTCCAGCGCCTCGTGCACCGCAAGGCGGACGCCGTGCTCGGCGTCGCCACCGGCTCCAGCCCCGTCGGCCTCTACGACGAACTCGGCCGCCGCGTCGCCGCCGGCACCCTCTCGCTGGCCGGCTGCCAGGCCTTCATGCTGGACGAGTACGTCGGGCTGGCCGCCGACCACCCGCAGCGCTACCGCAACGTCATCGAGACCGAACTCGTCGCCCGCACCGACATCCGCAGCGAACGGGTGCACGGGCCCGACGGTCTGGCCTCCGACATCCCGGCGGCCTGCGCGGCGTACGAACAGGCCATCCGGGACGCCGGTGGGGTCGACCTGCAGGTCCTCGGGATCGGCACGGACGGGCACATCGCCTTCAACGAGCCCACCTCCTCCCTCGGCTCGCGGACCCGGATCAAGACCCTGGCCCGCCAGACACGGATCGACAACGCCCGCTTCTTCGACGATGAGGCGCAGGTGCCCACCCACTGCCTGACCCAGGGCGTCGGCACCATCCTCGAGGCCCGGCGGATCGTCCTGCTGGCCGAGGGGGAGCAGAAGGCCGAGGCGATCCGCCAGCTGGTCGAGGGCCCGGTCTCGGCGATGTGGACCGCCACCGCGCTGCAGTGGCATCCGTACGTCACCGTGATCGTCGACCAGGCTGCCGCCTCCCGGCTGGCGCTGCACGACTACTACCTCGACGTGTACGCGCAACGTCCCGGATGGCAGGAATGACCGCGACGGTCCTCCGGGCGACCCGCGTGCTCACCCCGGACCCAGTGGACGACGGTTGGGTCCGGGTCGAGGGGGAGCGGGTGGTCGGCGTCGGCTCGGGGCCGGTCCCCGCGGCGGCGGCGCAGGACGCCGACGTCGTCGACCTCGGTGATCGGCTGCTGGTGCCGGGTTTCGTCGACATCCACGCCCACGGTGGCGGAGGGGCGGCGTACACCGACGGGGTGGACGCCGCGCGGACCGTGGTGGCCGCCCATCTCGCCCATGGCACCACGTCGGCGATGGCGTCGCTGGTCACCGACGCCGTGCCGGTGCTCGAGGACCAGGTGCGCGCCCTCGTCCCGCTGGTCCGGGCCGGTGAGCTGCTCGGGATCCACCTGGAGGGCCCCTGGCTCTCCGAACTCCACTGCGGAGCCCACGACCCCGACCTGCTACGTGACCCGATGCGTCACGACATCGACACCCTGCTCGCCGCCGGTGAGGGGACGGTCCGGATGGTCACCCTGGCGATCGAACGGCTGGGCGGCCTCGCCGCCGTACGCCACCTCGCCGAGGCCGGCGTCATCGTCGCGCCCGGTCATTCCCATGCGACGTACGCCGAGGCGAACCTCGCCATTGACGAGGGTGCCCGGGTCGCGACTCACCTGTTCAATGCCGAGCGGCCGATCCACCATCGCGAGCCCGGACTCGTCGTCGCCCTGCTGGAGCGTCCCGAGGTCACCGTCGAACTCATCGCCGACGGCGTCCACCTTCACCCGGCGATGGTGGGCGACATCGCCCGGATCAAGCGGGGCCGGTTCGTCCTGGTCACCGACGCGATGGCCGCGGCCGGCAGCGAGGACGGCGACTACGAGCTGGGCCCGCTCAAGGTCGAGGTCCGCGGGGGAGTTGCCCGACTCGCCCACGGCGGGGCCATCGCCGGCAGCACCCTGACCCTGGACCGGGCCGTACGCTTCTGCGTCGAACGCGCCGGGATCGACCTCGTCGACGCCGTCCGGGCGGCCACCCTGACCCCCGCCACCGTCATCGGCCGCGACGACATCGGCCGGATCGCCCCGGGGGCGTACGCGGACCTGGTGGTGCTGCGCCCCGACCTGACCGTCGAGGCGGTCCACCGGCACGGACGAAGGGTCCGCTGACGCGACGACGGCACCTGCACGATACTGAGGACCGCGGGTGGGGTAGCTGACGCGGTGTCGGTGACGAGGGTCGGAGGTGTGTGGTGTCGGGTCTTTCGGCAGCGGTGGTCCAGGCGTCGGGGTTCCTCGACCTCACCGGCGTGCTGTCCAACGCCATCCTCGGCGGTGTGGTGGCGCGCAACGAACGCTTCGACCCGATCGGCTTCGCGACGTTGGCGATCATCTCCGGGCTGGGCGGGGGACTGATCCGCGACACCCTGCTGCAGCACGGCACCCCGATCGCCCTGACCGACCCCTGGTACGTCATCACGGCCCTGATCGGCGCGACCATCGCCTTCCTGATCCCGGTCGAGGGCAGGCTGTGGAACGCGATCTTCCCGTGGATCGACGCCCTCGCGCTGGGGACGTGGGCCGTGGCGGGCGCGACGAAGACCCTCTCCGTCGGGCTCGGGGCCCTGCCGGCGGTGATCCTCGGCGCGGTGACGGCGGTGGGCGGTGGCGCCGTCCGCGAAGTGCTGCTGCGTCAGGTCCCCTCGGTCTTCGGCGGCAACACCCTCTACGCCACGCCGGCGCTGGTGGCCAGCGGTCTGCTGGTGCTGCTCAACCGGCTGGGACATCCCACGGTGGGACTCGTGGTCGGGACATTGGGCGGGGCGGGATTCATGTTGCTGTCCCGGTGGCGTCAGTGGCAGTTGCCCGAGGCGTACCACCTCACCCCGGTCCGGGTCTGGAAGCGGCGGTCGGAGCCGGGGGAGACGTCCGGTCGGCGGTGGCGTCGGGGGCGTTGAGGCGACCTTCTCCCCGCCAGCCTTCTCCCCGTCAGCGTACGACGGCAGGGTGATGGCCCGAGGCCCGGGCATGATGGGTCCATGCCGCGCGCACGGGTGATCGCGACAACCGCCGGTCTGCTGGGCCTCGTCCTCGTCGCCGCAGCGGGGTGGGTGTGGCCGCGACCCCATTTCGCCACGACCGGGCGGCACCCGGTCGGCACGACGACGCTGACCTGGACCGACACCTCCCGGCCAGAGATCACCAGCCAGGACCCCGCGCGGCGCCGCACCCTGGTCGCCCAGGCCTGGTACCCCGCCGTGCCGGGAGCGTCCGGGCCGCGGGCACGCTACTTCGCCGACCCCGCCTTCGCGGAGGCCATCGCCCGCCTGTTCGGAGTGCCGAACTGGCTGCTGGCCGGGGTATCCGCCGCCGAGACGCCCGCCGTCGTCGGGGCTGCCCCAGCCGTGGGACGCCATCCGATCATCGTGGCGTGCACCGGCCTGTCGGGTTCTCGGTCATTGAGCTCCTTCCAGGCTTTGGAACTCGCGTCGCACGGCTACGTCGTCGTGGCCCTCGACCAGCCGGGCGCCTCGGCCGCCGTCACCCTTCCCGACGGCCACGTGGCACCCGTGCTGGGACTCAAACCCACCTTCGACCCGCTGCTCTACCACGGCATCGAGCCCCGCACACCGGCGCCGGTGGTGAACGGCCACCCGCTCCCCACCGGGATCGCCACGTACCTGGCCGACGACGTGTCCTCCACACTCGACCACCTCGCCGACCTCGCCGATCTCGCGACCGAGCCGACCGGACTGGGCCCGCATCTGGACCTTGAGCGCGTCGGAGTCACCGGGGTCTCGCTGGGCGGAACCACGGTGGCAGAGGCGTCCGCCCGCGACCACCGCATCCGCGCGACCCTCATTCTCGAGGCACCCCTGACCCAGGCCGCCACCACGCGTGGGCTTCCGCAGCCCGTGATGGTCATCACCCGCGGTGCCAACGCCATGCGCCGGGAACGCGACAGTGCCGGCGGCTGGACCGAACATGAGATCGACGTCCACCAGCAGACCCAGCGCGCCGTGATCGACCAAGCCCCCGGCGAGGCCTGGTTCGTCCGCATCGACACGCTGTCCCACATCGACTTCACCGATCTGCCCGCCTGGACGCCTCTGTTCCGCCTGGCAGGCTGGTCCGGGCCGCTCGACGGCCGGCGAGGCCACCAGATCATCAACGGCCTGAGCCTGACCTTCTTCGACCACACGCTGCGCGGCGCGGGCACCGCCCCGGAGGCGGCTGCCGGCGCCTGGCCGGAGGCCACCATCGAACCGCGCTCGGCAGGATGAGGCCATGGTTGAGGTGAACTGGAAGGGGATCGCTCGGACCGCGAAGGCGCTGGGCGGCGAGGGCACGAACTACCTGCTCCTCAAGACCAAGCAGCAGATCGACGAGGACACTCTTGATGCCGCGCTGCCGATTGTCGAGGAGGGGCCGGACAACGGTGGCTGGTTCCTCGGCCCGCAGGGCTGGATGGTGCTCGTCGAGGGACTGGACGAGCAGGTCAACCCGTGGATCGAGCAGCTTGCCGCCCGCCTGACAGCCGCGGGAATCGAGGGGACCCTGACCGGGGCGAGCGTCGCCGTACCGCCGATGTGGACCCGGGGAGATTGGGATTCACGCGGGCTGTACGCCAGCATCGCCTACGCGGCGGAGGCCCGCTCTTCCTCCGTCGAAGCCGGGGACCCGGGTGCCGATCGCGCTGCGCAGCGGTCCGTCGACCTGGGGTTGAGCTGGTTGACCGCACATGGCGGGAAGGTGATGGTCTCCACCGGCATGATGGTGCGAACGGCGTTCTGGGTCCCGGCCGAAGCCGCCCGCGGCATCATGATCCAGGACGTCGAGCAGCTCGGATCGGCTCTTTCGATGAACTTCAACAAGGCGGGGCTGGAGTACAGCCACCTGTACGTCCAGCCCTGGGGGCTGGAGCTGGGCCGCACAACCGCCGATTACCGGTGGCGCGACATCGTCGGCGACTTTCGCGCCACTCTGGTGTCCGCGGCGTCGCTCGGGCAGGTCTCCTATGCCTCGGTCGCGCACCGAGATTTGGGGGCCCTATGGTGTACTGACACCCCGGGCAGCGAGCAGTATGCCGGGAGCGCCTACAGGGACCACCCGGAGCTGTGGAGCGAGTTCGTCCTCGAGCCGTGCGGCGTACAGATCCTGACGAATCGCCACCTCGAGGCTGCCAACGACCTGTCCGCGTGGCAGACCACCCGGCTCGACGACACCCACGTGCTGGTCCAGGCCCGCGACCTCGAACCCTGGTACGCCACCCGCCGGTGGTCGTACGAGCTACTGGACCCGCAGCTCATGGCCCAGGCCCGCGACGACTTCGGCGCCATGATCCTCACCCCGGAGCGGGCCCGCGAGGTGGGCTTGACGGCCTGAGGATCCGCTGCCGTGGGGTGCATGGCGAAGAGCGCCTTCGCCGCGGTGCGGTGGGGTGCGGTGCGGTTCCCCGCAGCCGCCGCCGTTTCAGTTACGCGCCGGGCATCGGCGCCCGGCGGGTAACTGGAAGCCCGGCTGCTGTGGCCGGGTCAGGCCGGGGTCGCCCGGCTGGTCGGCCAGGGTCGGCTGGGGAACGAGGAACGGGGGTCCGGAGTCGGCGCCGGCTGTGACCCCACTGACGCCGTCCGCCCTTGTCAGCCCTCGGTCCTGCCAGGAGAATGCGAATCATCCCGATCGTCCGCACGAGGGGGCGTCCGATGAGGAAGCTGATCGGCATCGTCGCCGCGCTGGGGCTGGTGCTCGTGGTGGGCGCGTGCAGTCTGATGCCCACGGCGGGGCCCACACCACAGCCCATATCGCCGGCCACACCACGTACGAACGCGTCCACCTCGCCGTCGGGAAGCGTCACCTCGTCGACGCCGGCCGCCACGATGACGGTGACCCTCTACTACGGCAACCAGTTGCTCAACCCCGGATCGACCGACTGTGCCCAGGTCTATGCCGTCCATCGGACGGTGCCCGCCTCCGGTGACGTCCTGACGGCGACGATGAGGGAACTGGTCGTCGGCCCGACGATCGCCGAGACGGCTCAGGGGTACGTGTCGTTCTTCTCCCCGGCCACCTCCCAGAGCCTGATCAGTGCCAAGGTGGTCGGGAACACGAGCTACCTCAACTTCACCGACTTCCGCCCGATCATCCCCAATGCCAGCACGTCCTGCGGAAGCGCCGCCCTGCTGGCCCAGTTGCGCACGACCGGCCAGCAGGCGGGGATGACCCCCGGGTGCTGTACGCGATCAACGGTCAGCCGCGGACCTTCTGGGAGTGGCTCCAGGTGGGCTGCGACGCGTCCAACGACAACTGCGACCCGGCGCCGTTCGGCGGCTGACCCGACCCACCCCCCGTCCGGGCCTGGCCGGGTCGCGGTGCCCGACCACCCCGCACAGGCGCCGTCGTTCCATTCAGCCGCCGGGCGCCGACGCCCGGCATCGGAATGGAAGCCCGGCGGCTGCGACGGCGCCGTGAGCTCGTGAGCAGCCCGTAGGCGGTTCGGGCCGGCCCTCGTGCGATTCCGACCCGGTGGACCTCAGTCCCGCCAGAACAGGTGGTGCACCACGCCGCTGACGCTGGGGACCTTCTCCAGGTGGTAGCGGTCGAGCAGCTCGTCGGGGCTGTCCCAGAGCCGCTCACCTCGTCCGGCGGTGATCGGCACGACGGCGATGTGCAGCACGTCGACCAGGCCGGCGGCGAGGAACTCCCGTACGGTCGCTACCCCGCCACCGATGCGTACGTCACCGCCGTTCGCCGCCTGCTTCGCCGTCGCGAGGGCCTCCTCGGGTGAGGCGTCGAGGAAGTGGAAGGTGGTGTCGGTCAGGCTGAACGAGGGCCTGAGGTGGTGGGTGAGGACGAACACCGGGGTGTGGAACGGCGGATCGTCGCCCCACCAGCCTTGCCAGCTCAGGTCCTGCCAGGGTCCGCGTTGCGGTCCGAATTTGTTGCGCCCCATGATCTCGGCGCCGATGCCGTTTGAGAAGTCCCGGCTGAAGTAGTCGTCCAGTCCGCGGCTGCCGCCGGGCTCCCGCCGGCCGACCCAGCTGGCCGTCGCGAAGGCCCAGGCATGCAGGTCCGCCGGGTCGAGGCTGCCGAAGGGACGCTCCAGGCTCTGTCCCTCCCCGCTGCCGAAGCCGTCGCTGGACACGCTGAAGGATTGGACGCGTACGAGTTGGGTCATGGCCGGCACCTCCGTCGGTTCGGTTCTGCCTTGATTGTGGCGCAGATCACTTGTCGCGTGTGGGGTGACCCGCGGATCTGGCTACTGCGGGGGAGTATCACTGCAGGAGATCGGATGGCGATGGAGGCGGGAGGTGCCCGACATGGACACATCGGTCACGACGGGTACAGCGGATACGACGAGCAGATCGGGCAGGCAGGAGATGGACGACGTCAGCGTCGATCTCGCCATCATCGGCTCCGGCGCCGCTGCCTTCGCGGCGGCGATCCGGGCCAGTGGACGCGGACTGTCGGTGGCCATGATCGAACGTGGCACCCTCGGCGGCACCTGCGTGAACACCGGCTGCATCCCCTCCAAGGCGCTGATCGCGGCCGCCGACGCGCGGCATGTCGCCATGGACGCCGGCCGCTTCCCGGGTATCGCGGCCGCTGCGGGTCCGGCGGACCTGCGCGCTCTCGTCGGGGGCACGCAGAGCCTGGTCGAGACGATGCGGACGGAGAAGTACGCCGACGTCGCCGAGGCGTACGGCTGGACGATGCTGACCGGCGAGGCGGCTTTCACGGGTACGCCGGAGGTGCCATGGCTCCGGGTGAGCGCGCCGGACGGCAGAGGCGTACGCGTCGAGGCGCGGCACTACCTGGTGGCCACCGGTTCCGCGCCGTGGATGCCCCCGATCGAGGGCCTCACGGACGTGGATCCCCTGACCTCGACGACCGCGATGGCGCTGGAGGAGGTGCCCGCGTCGCTGCTGGTGCTGGGCGGTGGGTACGTGGCACTCGAGCTGGCCCAGCTCTTCGCCCGGCTCGGGTCGAGGGTGACGATGCTCGTCCGCTCCCGGTTGCTCTCCCATGAGGACCGCGAGGTGTCCAGGACGTTGGAGGGGGTCTTCGCTGACGAGGGGATCCGCGTCGTACGCCGCGCCGAGGTCACCGCGTTCGGGCGGGTCGAGGCCACCGGAGAGGCCGTCGCCACGGTGACGGTGCGCGGGGAGCGGGAGGAGTTCCGGGCCGAGCGGGTGCTCGTGGCGACTGGCCGCCGACCGGTCACCGACGGACTGGGCCTGGCCGGGGTCGGCGTCGACACCGGACCCACCGGGCAGATCGCTGTCACTGACGACCTCGCCACCGCCAACCCCCGGATCTGGGCGGCCGGCGACGTCACGGCCCACCCGGAGTTCGTGTACGTGGCGGCATACCACGGCGCGATGGTGGTCGACAACGCCTTCGGCGACGCGCGACGGACGGTCGACTACAACACGCTGCCGCGGGTGACCTTCACCGACCCGGCGGTGGGGGCGGTGGGCCTGACGGAGAAGCAGGTCGTCGCCGCCGGGCACCGCTGCCACTGTGCGGTCCTGCCGCTGGCGTACGTTCCGCGGGCGGTGGTCAACCGCGACACCCGCGGCTTCATCAAGATCAACGCCGACGCCGACACCGGCCGGATCCTCGGCATCACCGCGGTCGCCAAGGACGCCGGGGAACTGGCCGCCGCCGGGGTGCACATCCTCGAGGCCAACCTCGGCATCGAGGACGTCGCTCACCGCTGGGCCCCGTACCTCACGATGGCCGAGGGCCTGAAGATCGCCTGTCAGGCCTTCACCACGGACGTGTCGATGCTGTCCTGCTGCGCGACATGAGGACGCGATGTGAAGCGGGTCAGGGCCGGATCACCGCCGCGTAGACGTTCTGGTCCAGGCCGCCCGAGGTGTCGAAGCATGTGGTGCTCAGCGACGTGCAGGTGCCACCGGTCTCCGGATCACCCGCCACATCGGCGCCGTCGGCGTCGCCGGTGCGATCCGCGGCAGCGACCGTGTCACGCTGATCGGCCCAGACGGCGCCGATCCGGTCACCCTGCGCGGCGACCGTGATGTAGTCGCCGAGGAACGGCACGCGTCGGCCGCCGAACTGCTCGTAGTTCGGGTTGAAGGGCCTACTGGTCACCCGGATGCTCGTGCCCCAGGTGCTCCCTCCGTCGGTGGAGGCGGCGTAGCGGACGTTCAGGCAGGCGCTGGTGGCCCCGGTCGCGCTGTTGCACGGCGGCCGGGTCGCGGCGTAGTCCCCGTCCCCGCGGGAGTCGTACCAGATAGCGCTGACGCGGCCGGCCGAGGCGACCAGATAGGGGAAGAACTGGTGCCCGGTGCCGGACGGTGCCAGGGCCGTCGGGGTCGACCAGTGGCTGCCACCATCCGTGGACGTCGCGACCTGGATCTGTCCCTGACCCGACGGCAACGCCGTCTGGAAGGCCATCACCACGGTCCCGTGCACGGTGTCGGCCGCGAGGTACGGCTGGGCGAGATCGAAGCGCGGGAAGGTGAAGCCGGTGGGGCAGGCGTACGGCCCGTCCCCGCAGTCGCGGGCGCCGTTACCGGAGAACTGGGACGAGTCGAACGCGCGGTAGGGGACCGCGATCCGGGCGTTCGTGAAGGTCTTCCCGTAGTCGGCGGAGGAGACGAAGGCTGCACCGGTGACCGAGTTCATGGCCGGGCCACCAGCACTCCCCACCCAACTGACGAAGACCTGACCGCCGGCACCGATCGCGATCGAGGGGCCCTGGTTGCCCGACGTGGCGGCGGAGAGCCGGACCGGAGTGCTGAAGGATGCACCATGATCGGTCGACCGGCTGAACATGATGCTCGCGCCGCCGCTCCCGCGGAAGTCCGACCAGGCGGCGTACACGATGCCGGTGGCGGGGTCGACCGCCATGGCGGTCTTGTCGTTGCTCGAGCCGAGTCCGAACGTGTTCTGGGCGAGGACCACGGTGCGGACGTACTTCTGGCCGTCGGTGCGGTTGTCACTCGGGTCCTTCGGTGCGTAGGTCGCCACCCAGACCGACCCGATGTTGTCGCGGGTGGTGAAGCCTGAGTTGCCGTTGTCGGTCCCGCGGTTGAAGTTGTTGCCCATGAAGAAGAGGTTTCCGCTGCCGTCCCAGGCCATGACGGGGTCGCCGGAGGCGATGGCCCCGCCGGCGACCAGGCTGCTCAGTGGCGAGGCGGCGCCCTGCGTGGAGGAGTCGCCCAGGTAGCCGGGCAGGAGGCTGTTGGTCCACGTGCCACCGCCGTTACTGCTGCGATAGAACCCGGCCCACGCATCGCCGACGGTGGCCGTCGTGCAGTAGTTGTTGGAGCCGGCGGCCCACACGTCGGGGTTGCGGGGGTCGATGGCCAGGGTCGGCTCGTTCTGCTGTCGGCGATCGGTGGTGCAGCGTGCCAGGACGGCGTCGGTGTACGACCCTCCGGCCAGCTGGTCGGCGCTCTTCCAGGTGGAGGTGCCGTTGTCGAGGGTCACGCGGACGTTCGTGCCGGCCGTCGGGGTCGGTGGTGGTGGGGTGGCGTGGGCCGCGCCGCCCTGGGTCAGCAGTGCTGCGGCGGCGATCGCCGCGTACGCGATGGCAAGTCGAACACGCGCCATGGAATCCCCTTGTGCCGGCGGCCAGGCACGACGATGTGCGCTGGAGCGATCCGTACGGCCCCTGGCCTGAGCGTAGTGGCGTAGGTCACACTCAGTGAATGCCTGTGAGGTGCGTCCTCGACGACGTCCTCAGGTTGCTCTTCGGGGCCTCGTGCGCGGTGATACGGGTTGGCGCCAAGGTTTCACGTCAAACATCACCAACCCGAAGGTGCTCGCCTTCTACCTCGCCGTGCTGCCGCAATTCCTGCCAGCGGGCGCGACGCCGCTGGAGGCGATCCCTCTGGCCCTGTTCCACGCGGCCATCTCGGCGCTCTACCTGGCGATCATCACCCTGGCGGCGCACCGCGCCCGCCGCGTCCTGACCCGGCGCCGCGTACGTCGCGGGCTCGACGCGGTGACGGGGTCGGTGATGATCGGCTTCGGCCTGCGGCTGGCCGGGGAGCACGCCTGACGGTTCAGCGCGCCGCCTCGGCCGGGGTGGGCAGCACCTCGACGCCGAGCTCGGTGAGGAGTTCAGTGACGCGGCGCCGGATCTCGTCGCGGATGGGTCGTACGGCGTCGACGCCCTGGCCAGCGGGGTCCTGGAGCACCCAGTCCTCGTACCGCTTGCCGGGGTAGAACGGGCAGGCGTCACCGCAGCCCATGGTGATCACGACGTCGGAGGCCTGGACGGCCTCGGGGGTGAGGATCTTGGGCTTCTCGGCGGAGATGTCGATGCCCTCCTCGAGCAGGGCTTCGCGGACGGCCGGGTTGACGGAATCGGCCGGCGCGGAGCCCGCGGAGCGGACCTCGACCTTCCCCCCGGACAGGTGGTGGGTGTACGCGGCGCCCATCTGGGAGCGGCCGGCGTTGTGGACGCAGACGAACATGACGGAGGGCTTGTCGGTCACGATGGTTCCTCTCGTGGGGTGCGATCGAGGTCGGGTGGCTCAGCGGGTGGGCAGGGTCGGGTCGTGCGGGAACAGCCGGGGCGCCAGCCAGAGGGCGACGTAGACCAGACCGACCAGGACGGGGACCTCGATGAGCGGTCCGACGACGCCGGCGAGGGCCTGACCCGACGTGACTCCGAAGGTGCCGATCGCTACAGCGATGGCCAGCTCGAAGTTGTTCCCGGCGGCGGTGAACGCGACGGTGGCGGAGTGGCCGTAGTCGAGGCCCGCCGCGCGGGAGGCGAAGAGCCCGCCGAGCCACATGATCGCGAAGTAGGCGATGAGCGGCAGGGCGATCCGGGCGACGTCCCACGGACGGCTGGTGATCTGGTGGCCCTGCAGGGCGAACAGCAGCACGATCGTGAAGAGCAGGCCGTAGAGCGCCAGCGGACCGATGCGGGGCAGGAAGCGCCCTTCGTACCAGGTGCGGCCCTTCGTCCGCTCGCCGAGCAGGCGGGTGAGGAAGCCCGCTACGAGGGGAACGCCGAGGAAGACCAGCACCGAGACGAAGATCGCCCAGAACGAGAAGTCCGCCGAGGTCGTGGGCAGGCCCAGCCAGCCGGGGAGCACCTGGAGGTAGAACCAGCCGAGCGCGGAGAAGGCGATCACCTGGAAGATCGAGTTGACGGCCACGAGAACGGCGGCGGCCTCACGGTCGCCACACGCCAGGTCGTTCCAGATCAGCACCATGGCGATGCAGCGAGCCAGGCCGACGATGATCAGGCCGGTGCGGTACTCGGGCAGGTCGGGCAGCAGCAGCCAGGCCAGGGTGAACATGACGGCCGGGCCGATGATCCAGTTCAGGCCGAGGGAGAGTCCCATCAGCCGCCGGTCGGCAGTGACGCGACGGGTCTCGTCGTAGCGGACCTTGGCCAGCACCGGATACATCATCACCAGCAGGCCGATCGCGATCGGCAGGGAGACCGAACCGATCTTCACCGTGTCGAGTGCGGCGGACAGCCCCGGCACGAAACGGCCCAGCAGCAACCCGACAGCCATCGCCGCGATGATCCAGACCGGCAGGAACCGGTCGAGCATGCTCAGCTGACCTGCCACCGACGCGTGATGGGTCGTCTCCTCGTACATGCCGGCCTGCTCGGTCTGGGACACGGGAACCTCTCTCCATATCGACGATCGTCGATGGACAGTCTTCCCTGATGTATTGATGACTGTCAATGTGTGGGTTAGGGTGGTGCGATGCCACGGGTCACTCTGGACGCACCCCTCCTCGTCGAGCCGGGCGAGGCCTGTCTGCCTGCCCCGGCACCTGCTGTGCTGATGCCGGCCGAGCGGGCCGGCTGCCTGGCCGAGATCTTCAAGGCTCTGTCCGACCCGACCCGGGTGCGTCTGCTCGCCCATATCTGTTCGTCGGAGCATGGCACCGCCTGCGCGTGTCACCTGCCCGACGCTCTCGGGATCAGCCAGCCGACGCTGTCCCACCACTTGAAGAAGTTGGTCGACGCCGGCCTGATCACGCGAGAGCAGCGGGGGCGGTGGGCGCACTACACGGTCGTTCCGGAGGTGCTGGGCGTCGCGCGCGACTTCCTCGGCGAATCCACCGGCGGCATCCGCTGCTGCTGAAACTCGGCTGTTCAGACCGCGACTGCTGGAACCCCGACTGCTGAACCGCGGCCGTCCCTCACGCCAGGGGATCGCCCTGGTCACGCACGCTGCGCAGAGTGTTGACGCGGGCCTGATAGTCCTCGGGGGTGATGTCTCCGGCGGCGAGGCGGTCCGCGAGGATGCGCATCGCCTCGGCCTCGGGCGCGGCGCCCGGATCGGTGGTCGGACGAGGAGGAGTGGCCGCCGGCCGGCCATACCCGGTCCCACCATGGTGGGCTCGCCGGTGCCGGGCGCGCCGGATGAGGAGGAACAGGACGAGGAGGACGAGGAGGACGGGAAGTCCTCGGAACCCGAAGCCGTACGGCCTCATCATCCAGCCGTGGCCGAAGAAGAGGCCCATCATCTGCGGAACGAGTGCAACGATCATGGCAGCACTGTTCCCTATCCGCGGGGCCTCGCACATCGGCCCGGGAGCGGCACTTGACGTACGTCGGGGGGCGTACGGGGGCCTGAAGGTGCGTCCTGCACTCATCCCCTTCGCCGGCCACGAGGAGCGAAGGCGGGCCCGTTACGACCGGAAGTCCTCGACGGTGAGGCCGTCGGGGTGTCCTCGGGGCCATTCCACCAGCTCGATCAGGTACCCATCGGGGTCGGCGACCATGGACGTGCGAGGACCGTCGGGGCCGCCCGGGCGTTCCGCGGCGCTCGGCCGTCGCCCTGCCAGGGTCAGCGCCGCGATCGACGCGTCGAGGTCGTGGACCTGCACGACGAGGTGGTGGAAGCCGGTGCCCAGGTCGACGGGCCCGTCGGAGGGGCGGTACAGCAGTTCCAGGCTGCCCACGTCCTCGCCCGGGAACTTCAGCACGACCAGGATGGTGCCGTCGGCCATCTCGCCACGGCCGATCTCCCGATAGCCGAGTTCCCGATAGAACCCCATCGAGGCGTCGAGGTCAGTGACTCGGTAGGCGGTGTGCAGCGTCCTCATGGCGAGTGCCCTTCGGTGTCGTCCGGTGCATCCATCGTCCCAAGGGCCTCGAAGGGGCTCAAGGGTCTTCGACCAGGCGATCCCTCCCGCGATCCCTCCCGCGACCCCGACAGGGTGCCTCTGTGGGGTCATAGGGCAAACCTATGGAACGGGGGAGGTAGGGAGAGGGCTTGGGTGGTGGCCAACGACTCGCCGGCCTGCGACCTCCAGGATCGGCGATGAGAAAGGTCCCCGCAGCAGCAGAGCCGCAGGGACCTTCTCGCTTCGTTCTCTAGGGCCGGTTCAGCAGCCAGCGGGCGAGGCCGCGATCACGGACGGAAGAGGTCGGTGAACGTGCCGGAGGTGGTCGGGGAGCAGGTGTTCTCGAGGCAGCCGAGGTGCCACAGGTGCTCGATCGTGGAGAGCATCGTGTAGTGGTCGGTCACCTGGGTGTCCGTCTTGTGCGGGCCCGCGGCGGAGTTGATCACGATGAGCGGGGCGTCGCCACCGCCGAGGGTGGCGGGGGTGGTGCCGTTCGGGGTGCTCACACCGACCGGGCTGCCGGGGCCGCCGGTGGAGCCGGAGTAGTCGTTCTCGTCCCAGGCGAGCACGATGGTCGAGTGCGTGGTCTTCCAGGTGGTGGAGTTCATGATCTCGCTGACCTGCTGCTTGACGTAGTCGTCGCCCAGCTTGATGGCGCCGTGGTCCAGGCCTGAGTCGGGGTAGCCGCACGAGGGCATGTTGACCAGCGCGGCGGACGATGGCGAGACACCGTGCATGTCATGGCACTGGTTCGGGCTGATCCAGACGAAGTTCGGCACGTTGCCCGAGGCCAGGTCAGCGCTGAGGTTGTTCTCCAGCGGGACGATCTTGTCCATCCGAGCCGGCGAGTTGACGATGTCGGAGAAGTACAGGAACGGGTTGTGCTTCTGCGCGTACAGCTTCACGGTCTTGCCGCCGACGACCGGGGCGTACTCGACCTGCTTGTTGGTGGCCGGCATGCTCTCCATGTAGGCCTTCCAGGTCTTCCCGCCCTCCTCGAGCTGGTCGACGATCGTACGACCGGAGAACATGTGCGGCTGGGCCGACGCGCTGGCGATCTGCGCCGGCGTCAGGTACGCGTTGAGCGGGTCGGACGAGCCAGAGACGAACTCCTCCGGGGCGCACGTCACCGTGGCGCCGGCCTTGCAGTCGTCGTAGATGCCCTGGGGGGAGCCGGAGATGGCCGACAGGTAGTTCGGCAGGCTCGGGTGGGTGACGCCGTGGTAGCCGGTGGCCTCGTTGTAGCGCTGGGCGAGCGAGGTGATGTACGGGGCGTCGGCGGTGTTGCCGATGACCTGGTCCCGGCCGTGGTTCTCCATCATGATCACGAAGACGTGGTCCGGGCCGTTCTGGCTGTTCTCAGTGGCCTTGCTCGCGGCGGACGCGCCGGTCGCGCCGGCCGTTGCGGCAGCGGTCAGGGCCACGGCGGCGAGCGCGGCGACGGCACCCGCCCTGGGGCGGTTCTTCAGACTCAGGCTTCGCATCGAGTTCCTCTCAGACTGGCCCCCCGGGAGGGAGCATCAGGTCCGATCCCATCGGGCCGGCCATGAGAGGTCACTGGGAATTCGGCGACAGGGGCACGTCGTCCGGATGAACTGTTGGAGTACCGGCGCCGTCTCAGCGCCAGCCGCCGTACGGGACGGTGATGATCTCGAGGTTGTGGCCGTTCGGGTCCTTCCAGTAGAGCCCCCGGCCGCCGTCGTTGCGGTTGATGCTTCCCTCACGATGGTGGTAGGGGTCGGCCCAGAAGGTCAGGCCGCGGGCCCTGATCCGTGCCCAGATCGCGTCGAACTCCTCCTCGGACACGAGGAAGGCGTAGTGCTGGCGCTGGAAACCCTCAGGTGCATGGTCATCGGCGAAGTCCAACGAGGTGTCGCCGACCTGCACGACGACGAAGGGGCCGTAGGACACCGGCGGCGCGAGCCCGAGGACATCGGCCAGGAATGCGGCGGAGGCGTGCTTGTCGGTCGCGTTGACGATCGTGTGGTTGAGGGTGACGGTCATGCCGCACCTCCTTCCTCGTACTCATCATGCATCGCTGGTTCGGCCGTCCGGGAGGAGGCGACGTGTCAGCCGGCGACGACGATCTCGCCCTCCACGGCGTCCCATCCATGGCTCCTGCAGCCGAGCTCGGGCGGCGGAACGCCATCGGCAGTCCGTGCGCCGACCCGGTCTCGTCGCCCCGATCGACACGGTGGTGATCGCCTTGGCACTGCTGCGGCACGGGCTCATCGTCCGCGCGATTCCTATCCTCGGGCTCATCGGGGCACCGCTCGTCGCGTTGTCCCAGCATCGGGCGATGCGCCGGTGTCTCCGGAGCCGGCTGCCGTCAGCAGGTGACGAGGATGCGGGTCACCGGACTGCCCGCGAGGCCGGGGCTGTTCGAGGGGATTGCCCAGATCTTCTCCTCGAGGAATCGGAGGAACCGGGCCGCGGCCTCGCGATCATCGAACTCGAGGTCAAGGCTCACGTACCTGTCGTCATCGACGGGGCGACGGATTGTGTAGGCGCGGACCCCCGCCTGCGACCTGGCCGCTGCGAACCGATCGAACGCGGCATGCCAGGTCGCGTAGTCCGTCACCGGGTGCTCGATGTGCAGCGTCGTGGTGGCCCTTGGTGGTGTCCCGGGAGCCGATGGGCTGGCGCTCGCCTGTGTGCCGGAGCCGGTCTGTGTGGTGGAGCCGGTCTGTGTGGTGGAGCCGGTCTGTGTGGTGGTCATGTTTCCAGCGTCGCCGGCAGCACGGCGCTTCCCCATCCCAGGCATCTGGGATTGTCGGCAGGGCCCGATCCTCGACGGGCTCCGGCCGGAATCCTGGACCAGGGCCGGTGTCGGCTCTTCCGGAGCCCGGCGCCTTACCCTCGAGGTGTGTCCATTCGTGGATCCGCAGGACGGTCCACCCTCGCCCACCGGATCGAACGCCTCTGCGCCGTCGAGCCGGACCTCCGCGCCCTGCGACGCGCGGTCCTCGAGGCCATCCGACCGACGATCGGGTTCGACTGGTATGTCTGGGTCCTCACCGATCCCCTGACGTCCGTGGGCGTCGATCCGATCGCCCGGGTGCCTGGTCTCGACCGGTTGCCAGCACTGATCGGGGCGAAGTACACCAGCGGGGTCAACCGGTGGACGACGCTGGCCGACGTCGCACCTCTCCCCGGCGCACCGGTCGGTGCCGACCCCTGGCTGGCGGTGCTCGCCGCCCACGACGTACGGGACGTGCTCTCGGTCGTCCTGCGTGACCGGTACGGGTACTGGGCGTTCCTAGACCTGTGGCGCCGCGGACGTCCGTACGTCGAGGAGGAGATCGCAACGGTCGCTTCCCTGGTCCCGCCGCTCACGGAAGCGACCCGTCGCGGGTGTGCGTCGACCTTCGGTCCCGCCCCGGGGGCAGACCAGGCCACCCCTCTGCCCGGATCGCCGCCACCGGGGCCCGCCGTCGTGCTCCTCGACGACGAGCTCAGGGTCGAGGGATGGACGGCGGGTGCCGATGCCTGGCTCGCCAGGCTGCTGCCGCCGCGCCCGGGCCGGTCCCCGATCCCGGCCGCCGCGTTCAACGTCGCCGCCCAGTTGCGCGCCCGCGAGTTGGGCATCGACGGACACGAGGCGATGGCGCGGGTCCACCTCACTCGCGGCGGGTGGATCCGGCTCCAGGCTTCCCGCGTGGAGCCGTCGGGTCAGATCACCGTGACGATCGAGCCGGCCACCCCGGCGGATCGGATCGATCTCTTCTCCCGGGCGTACGGCCTGACCGATCGCGAGCGGGAGGTCCTCGAGGCGGTCGTCGGGGGAGCGGACTGCCGGAAGGTCGCCGAGCGGCTGTTCATCTCACCGCTGACCCTGCAGGACCATCTCAAGGCGCTGTTCGCGAAGAGCGGGGCTCACAGCCGCGGCGACCTGGTGGGCCGGGTGCTCGGCGTGGGCGGCGGGGCTCCGTAGGACCGCTCACGCCTCCTATCAGGTGCCGGGCGCCGTGGTTGCCACCCGAGACGAGGTGAGCTCGCGGAGTCGCGCCACGCCCACCGGCTCCTCGGCCAGGTACGGGACCACGGCCAGCCGGGGGGCCGCCGCTTCGACGGTCCGGATGGGTTCGGCCTCGAGGGCCGCCCGGCGCCGGAGCAGGGGCGAGGAGGTGGCTGTGACGCTCAGTGCCTGGTTGATCACGTACGCCCAGGGCGTGATGTCCGCGCGGACCAGGTCGTCGCGAAGCTCGAGGGCCTCGAGCACCGGGGTGGTTTCCGGGAGGGTGACCAGCACGATGTGGGTGTAGCCGGGATCCTGCAGCCGCATCAGCGGCGTCGTGAACTTCATCCCCGGCGCCATGCCGCGCCGGACGTCACGGTCGTACGCCCCGGTGGTGTCCATCAGCAACAATGTGTGGCCCGTCGGGGCGGTGTCCATCACCACGAACGTCCGGGCGGCCTGGTTGACCAGGTGGGTGAACTTCTGGAACACCGCGATCTCCTGGTTGCAGGGCGACATCAGGTCCTCGGCCAACGCGGCCCGCCCGGCCGCGTCGAGCCTGGCGCCCTTCGTGGCCATCTGGTGTTCCCGGTAGTCGCGGATGGCTTCCGTCGGGTCGATCCGGGAGATCGTCAACGTCGGCAGGTCCGCGGTCGCGGTCAGCGTACGGTCGAGATGGGCAGCCGGATCGGTGGTGGTGAGGTGCACCCGGTGACCGAGGTCCGCCAGGCGTACGGCGACCGCGGCGGCGATCGTGGTCTTGCCGACGCCGCCTTTGCCCATGCACATGACGAGGCCGTGTCCGGCGGCGGCGAGTTCCTCGACCAGGCTGTCGAGGTGTTGCTGGTCGCCTTGTGGTGCTGGTACCGACTCCCCATCGCCGGGCCGCGCCTCGCTGGACACCGGGGTCCCGAGCCTCTCGTCGCCATCGGAGAGCAGGACGCGCAGGGCCTCCAGTCCGACCATGTTCTGCCCCTGCAGATCGATCTCGTCGCGGGGCACTGCGGCCAAGGTGCCGTCGAGGGCGGTGATCGCCCGCTGCTCCCGGTCCCGGATGGCCCGGGCGAGGGGGTCATGACCGACCGCGTCCTCGGGGAGGACGGCGTTGAGGACGAGATGGGTCGCCCGCAGGCCGATCTCGTCCAGCTCCCGCGCCGTACGCTGCGCCTCCGCCAGGCTCGTCGGCTGCGGCCTGGCGACCAGCACCAGACGGGTGCGGGCCGGGTCGGTGAGGGCCGCGACAGCGTTCGCGTACGACGCTCGGTGCTTCTCGAGACCGGACATCGGCCCGAGACAGGACGCCTCGCCGCCGGCGTCGAGGAACCCGGTCCAGTCGCCGGGCAGCTGCAACAGTCGCAGCGTGTGCCCGGTCGGCGCGGTGTCGAAGATGACGTGGTCGTACGCCGCTGTGGTCGCCGTGTCGGCGAGGAAGTCCGTGAACTCGTTGAACGACGCGATCTCGGTGGTGCACGACCCGGACAGTTGCTCGGTGATCGAGGCGATCTCGTCCTCCGGCAGGACGGCGCGGACCGGGCCGATGATGCGCTCCCGGTACTGGTCGGCCGCGGACGCGGGGTCGATCTCCACGGCGTCGAGACCCCGAAGACCGGGGACGGGAGTGATCCGGTTCCCGATGGTCGCTCCGAACACCTGCCCCACGTTCGAGGCGGGGTCCGTGGAGACGAGCAGCACGCGTCGACCCTCGGCGGTCAGCCGGACGGCGGAAGCGCACGCGATGGACGTCTTGCCGACCCCGCCCTTGCCGGTGAAGAAGAGGAACCTGGGCGGATCTGCGAGGAAACGCATGGGAAGGCCGGCTCAGCGCTTGTCGAGGAGGTCCGCGATCTCCGCCGGCTTGGCCACGCGACCCGAGAGGACGACCTCCTCATCGACGACGAGACCCGGGGTCCGCATGATGCCGTAGGAGGCGATCTCGGCGAAGTCCGTGACCTTGATGAACTCTGCTTCCCGACCCAAGGTGGCCAGCGCCGTACGGGTGTTCTTCTCGAGGTTGACGCAGTTGGCGCAACCGGAGCCGAGGATCTTGATCTGCATGGGAATGCTCCTGTCGGATTCGATGGGTTGTCGGGGGTAATGGCTCGGACGTCCGCAGGCCTGGGTCAGCTCGGCAGGACGGCATTGAACAGGTAGCCGACGGCGATGATCCCGATCGAAGTGATCGCCACGAAGGTCGCGATGAGCTTGGGCTTCAGGACTCGGCGCAGCAGGATCATCTCCGGCAGCGACAGCGCGACGGTGGCCTGCATGAAGGCCAGCAGCGTCCCCATCGGCAGGCCCTTGGAGTGCAGCGCGTCGACGAGCGGCAGGATGCCGGCGGCGTTGGAGTAGAGCGGCACCCCGACGACCACGGCGATCAGCACGCCGAACGGATTGTCCGCCCCGGCGTACTGGGCGAAGAAGTTCTCCGGCGCCCAGCCGTGGATCACGGCGCCCAAGCCGATGCCGACCAGGAGGTAGGGCCAGATCTTCTTCAGGATCGAGCCGACCTCCTCGACGCCCATCCGGACGCGATCGGCGAAGCTCAGCCCGATGGTCGAGTCGACGACCTGGCCACGCAACCGAGTCTCGAACACGAACGGTTCGACCCACCGCTCCAGCTTCAACCGGCCGATCACCAACCCCGCGATGGTCGCGATGACCAGACCCGAGCCGATGTACAGCGCGGTCGGTCCGGGACCGAACAGCCCGAGCAGAAGCGCAATGGCGACCTCGTTCACCAGCGGACTGGCGATCAGGAAGCTCATCGTGACCCCCAGCGGCACTCCGGAGGCGACGAACCCGATGAACGCCGGGACGGCGCTGCAGGAGCAGAAAGGCGTGACGACACCGAGGCCGGCGGCGAGCACGTTGCCGACGCCTTCGCGCCGTCCGCCGAGCAGGGCCCGGGTGCGCTCCACGCTCATGTACGAGCGCCCCACGGTGACCAGGAAGATGATCCCCGCCAGCAGAAGCGCGATCTTGACGGTGTCGTAGAAGAAGAAGTGCACCCCGGAACCCAGGCGCGTAGTCAGGTCGAGCCTGATGACACCGCCGACCAGCCAGTCCCAGAACGGTTGGTTGACCAGGTAAAGGGCCGTCCAGGCGACGGCTGCCGCCGCGAGGGCGGCCCACAGCCGGATCGCCGGGCGGATGCTGCGCTGCTGTATCACCGACATGACGTGTGCCCCTGGCAGGAGCCGGAGGCCCCGGGGAGGGCCGCGTGAAGACGCTCCAGGGCGTCCTCGGCCAGCGTGTAATCGACCCACCGGCCGCGCTTCGCGCTCGTCACCAGTCCGGCATCACGGAGCACCTTCAGGTGGTAGCTCAACTTGTTCTGCGGAATCGGATCCAACGGCTGCAGGTCGCACACGCACCGGGTGCCCTGGGCGGCGAGACGCTGGAGAATGCTCCAGCGGACGGGGTCGGCGGCCACGGCCAGGAGCGTGACGGCATCTGTGGGGGACGCGGCCTGCCGTGATACTTCAAGCCGGATTGATTCGATCACCATTGAACTGTGGCTCCCTTGCGACAAGTTCGCAAGTGGTTCCGGGGCGGTGTGGGCAGAAGCACATACTGGTCGATCCGCGCTGTCGCCGGCCCTTACCCCGTTGACACTGCCGCCCTCCCGCACCAATTTGACATATGTCGAAAGGGTGCGACCATGAGAGGCATGCCACGACCGTTGCCACTGCTGGAGGACACCTCCCCGATCTGCTGCGCGCCGCTGGACGCACCTCAGCCGATGTCCGCTTCTGATGCCGTGGCCCTGGCCGTACGTCTCAAGGCGCTCGCCGATCCCACACGTCTCCAGTTGCTGGACCACCTGCTGGGCCTACCCGGTCAGGAGGCCTCCACCGGTGAACTGGCACGGCACGTGGGTCTCTCCGACCCGACCGTCAGCCATCACCTCAAGACCCTCGAGGCCGCCGGACTGCTCACCAAGGAGCGCCACGGCATGAGCGTCCATCACCGCGTCCTCCCCGAGGCGATCCACGCGATCGCCCGGGCCCTGCACATCAACGCCTGCTGCTAGGAGCACCATGAGCCAGACCACCGACGACGCCATCCGTTCGGCCGTCCGCGACACCTACAGTCGGGTCGCCCAGGCCGGCGCGGACAGTTGTTGCGGCCCCAGCGACTCGTCCTCGTCGTCGTCCTGTTGCGCTCCGGCCGCGCCCGTCCAGATCGGATCCCTTCAGCTCGGCTACTCGGCGCAGGACCTGGTGGCCGTTCCCGAGGGTGCCGACCTCGGGCTCGGCTGCGGCAACCCGGGCGCGATCGCCGCGCTGCAGCCGGGCGAGACTGTACTCGACCTCGGCAGCGGTGCCGGCTTCGACGCCTTCCTCGCCTCCCGCGCGGTCGGGACGAGCGGCCGGGTCATCGGGGTGGACATGACCCCGGCCATGGTGACGAAGGCCCGCGCGAACGCCGAGACCGGCGGTTACGCCACTGTCGAGTTCCGCCTCGGCGAGATCGAGCACCTCCCCGTCGCCGACTCCAGCGTCGACGTGATCATCTCCAACTGCGTCATCAACCTCTCCCCGGACAAGCCTGCCGTCTTCCGTGAGGCGTTCCGGGTCCTGCGCCCGGGCGGGCGTCTGGCCGTCTCCGACGTCGTGGCATCGGACGAGATCCCCGAGGACGTCCGGGGTGACCTCAGCCTCTACAGCGGATGCGTCGCCGGGGCGGCGGCCGTCGCGGAACTCGAGGCGATGATGACCGCGGCGGGCTTCGACGACGTCCGGGTGGCTCCGAAGGACGAGAGCAAGGCCTTCATGGAGCAGTGGGCGCCGGGTCGCAGCATCACCGACTACGTCGTGTCCGCGACCATCGAGGCGGTCAAGCCTCTCCCCGCGGGCTCCTGCTGCTGACGGCCACCGCAAGCTAGGAAGAGGTGAAGCGGTCACCAGTGTGATGGCGGGCCGTGATTCCTTCACCACACCCCGGACAAACAGGTCGCGGACCGGTCGCCGACGCGTCGGGAAGTCTCGGGGCCCCACCGGCGTTGAGACCTCAGAGTCATCGGAGGCGCGCCATGGAAACAAGCGATCACGGACCCCGGGACGACGAGGCGCTGGATGCCTACTCCCAGGTCGTGACCTCGGTCGCGGAGCACCTGCTACCGCGCGTGGCGGCCGTGCGACTGCGCCACGACCGCGGGGAGGCGGAAGGATCGGCGGTCTTCCTCACCGCTGAAGGACACCTGCTCACCAACGCCCACGTCGTCGGACGGGCAGAGGTGGGCGAGGCCTCGTTCGCCGACGGCAGCACCTCCCACATCGAGGTGGTCGGGCGGGACCCGCTGGCCGACCTCGCCCTGGTCCGGGCCGATCGCGAGCTGATGGAACCGCCCGTCTTCCGTGACGTGGATGACCTGCGGATCGGTTCCCTGGTCGTGGCCGTGGGTAATCCGCTCGGGCTCGCTGGCAGCGTGACGGCCGGGGTGGTCAGCGGTCTGGGACGCTCCCTCCCGGTGCCGACACGGGGCGGCATGCGCCTGATCGAGGACGTCATCCAGACCGATGCCTCACTCAATCCCGGCAACTCGGGCGGTGCCCTGGCCGATTCGGCGGGTCGGGTGATCGGCATCAACACCGCTGTCGCCGGCCTCGGCGTCGGCCTGGCCGTGCCGATCAACGCCACGTCGCGCCGGATCATCGCCTCCCTGATGCACGACGGCCGGGTCCGCCGCGCGTACCTCGGCCTGATCACCTCTCCGGCGCCTCTGCCGCCCCAATGGGTGGAGCGTACGGGGCGGCGCACCGCTCTGCGGGTGGTCGAGGTGGTCCCGGACAGTCCGGCGGTGTCGAGCGGCATCCTGCCGTACGACCTGGTGCTGGCGGTCCAGGGGCGGCCGCTCGGCGACGCCCAGTCGCTGCAGCGACTGTTGTTCGAGGAGGCGATCGGGAAGCGTCTGGAGATCACGGTCCTTCGCCGCGGGGCGCTGGTCGACACCGTGGTGGTGCCCGCAGAGCTGGCCGGCTGAGCCGGCCGGCAGAACCGCCCGGTTGGACGCCGATCGGTGGTGGCGAAGCCGACAATTGGGAATCCCTGCCGTTTATCGGCTATGGCGGTTGCCGTCGGAGAGATTCTCTCGCTCTCGGCAAGGATTGGCCGGCCCGCATTAGACTCCATAACGGGGTCGCGGAGCGTTTCCGCGGGGGAGGAGGCTTTCCGTGCGCGGAAACATGTTCGCGAAGGTGCCTCGTGGCCGCCGGTGAATCTGCCGGCGCGGAGGCCCGACGTCAATTTGCCCTGGCCTTGGCACATGACCGGGCGGCCGCCGATGCTCGGGCTGCGGCAGGACGTTTCGAAATAGCGGAGATCACCGAGAGAAGAACCGCCAGGAATTTGGCGTCGTTGTCGGGTGTGGGTCATTTCCTCCTCGCCGATCGCCGATGGCCCGGCACGAAGCACGCTCAGATCGACCTGGTGGTGGTCGGGCCCGGCGGGGTCTTCATCGTCGACACCAAGGCCTGGGCCGAGGTCTCGATCGACGGGGGTCGGGTCCACCGCGGTGAGGCGGACGTGACCGACGAACTCCTCGCCCTGGCCGACCTGACTGCCGTCACACAGGCCGAACTGGCGGAGGTCGGTTTGGCCCCAGGGGAGGTGAGGCCCTTTGTCGTGCTGGCAGGACGCCGCGGGATCGATGCCACGGTGCAGGGCGTACGCATCGTCGGTGAGCGAGAGGTGCTGAACTGCATCACCGCCTACGGCCGCCGACTCACCGACACCCAGGTCGATGCGGTTCTCGCTCGTGCCCTCGTCCTCTTCCCGCAGACCACGGCGCCGGCTCCGGTCGTCGCCACGGTCCCCGAGCCGGTTGTCCCGGCCGCGCCTGTGCCCGGACCGATGGTTCGGGTCGGACGTGCTTCTGCTCCGCCTGAGGTGATGGAGCAGGACGCACTACTGAGTCCGGAGGAGGTCAACGACGCGCTCCTGCGGGGGGTGCTCGTCTCGCCCATCGAGGAGTGGATGTCGTTCCTCCACCCGCAGCAGGCGAAGCTCGTGCGGCGCACGTTCCAGGGTCCATCCCGGATCCGGGGCGCCGCCGGCACCGGCAAGACTGTCGTCGGTCTTCATCGGGCGGCACATCTGGCCCGTACGACCGGAGGCCGCGTGTTGGTCACCTCCTACGTCAAGACTCTGCCGCAGGTGCTGCAGGCGATGTTGGCGAGGATGGCCCCGGACGTCGTCGACCGGGTTGAGTTCGTCGGGGTGAATGCCTTCGCCAGCCGGCTCCTGAATGATCGTGGGGTGGACTGCCGGCCGAACCGGAAGGGGTCTGGGCAGGCCTTCGCCGCCGCCTGGCAGAGGACCGGCGTGGACTCGATACTCGGCCAGGGGCCGCGCGACCAGCGCTACTGGGACGAGGAGATCCAATGCGTGCTGAAGGGGCGCGGTATCACGCGGTTCGAACAGTACGCCGACCTCAACCGGACGGGCCGTCGACATCGACTCGCTCTGAACGGGCGGCAAGCGGTCTGGGCGCTGTACGAGGCTTACGAGGCCGAACTGCGCGCCCGCCGGATCCACGACTTCGCCGACCAGATCCTGCTCGCGGAGGCCGAGTTGGTTCGCGAGCCGCTGCGCGGTGTCTACTCCGCCGTCATCGTCGATGAGGCCCAGGATCTGTCCTGCGCGATGATCCGGATGCTGCACTCACTCGTCGGCGACGAGCCCGACGGCTTCACCCTCATCGGCGACGGCCAGCAGTCCATCTACCCAGGCGGCTACACGCTGGCTGAGGCCGGCCTGTCGGTGGCGGGCCGCGGTGTGGTGCTCGACATCAACTACCGCAACACTGCCCAGATCGTCTCGTTCGCGCAGGGCCTGGTCACCGGGGACGAATACGCCGACATCGACGGGGCGATCGGTCCTGGTGACGTGCCGGCCAGCATTCCCCGTCGTGGCCCCGAACCGGTCATCGAACGTGGCCCAGGATGGGGCCGGATCAACGCCGCGATGATCGAGCGCATCCGTACCGTGACCAAAGAGATCGGCACCGGGCTCGGTGACGTCGCCGTGTTGTGCATCACCCGCCAGTCCGCATCGGACGCCACTGCGGTGCTCAGGAGAGCCGGGATCCCGGTGGTCGATCTGGAGGCCTACTCCGGGACGCCGGTCGACGCGGTCAAGGTCGGCACCATCAAGCGCGCGAAGGGGTTGGAGTTCAAGCAGGTGCTGATCCCCGACATTCGGCAGCACCAGACAAGCGGGCAGCCGCCCGCCGACGACGCCGATCATGAGCGCTGGGACCTGACGCGCCGCGAGCTGTACGTGGCGATGACTCGGGCTCGCGACGGCCTCTGGGTAGGCATCAGAGGAGTCGGCTGACGTCCGAAGGCACGCACTCGAAGTGAGGTCAGGGGTGCGGCGTCAAGCGCAGCTGCCTCGAGAGATCGTGTGCGGTGCCGATATCGCTGTCGCTGAGGACGAGCACCCGGCCGATCACGAGCACCGAGCGCCTCGGTGAGGCGATCTGCTGCATCCCGCTCGGCACCTGCCCGGACCATCCCGGCCCGGTGATCAGGAAGTCGCCTGCCCCGGTGCCGGTCGTCCGCTTGCCGACGTACGCGAAGGTGGTGTTGGTCGACGGGTCGGTGAACTGCACGCTGTAGTAGCGGCCGTCCATGTCCGGGACGTGCAGGACCAGCGGTCCCTGCCTCAGGTCGAGCCAGCCCGCCGTCAGGATGGTGTCACGGTTCACGCCGACCGACATCAGCCGGGAGCCGGACGTGGGGGTGTGCAGGGGATCAGCGAACTGCGCCGCTGGTTGGGTATCGAGCGTGTTGACCGGGACTGGACCATTCCCGAGCCCTCGACGGAGCAGGCCGCGCTTGAACACGGTCAGCAGCAGGCGCGGCCAGAAGTACAGGAAGCCGAACCAGGTGACCAGCGCGACCACCCCGAAGGTGAGCAGGTGTTCGAGTCTCATCCGGCGTGCCCTTCCACGGCGACGACCGGTGGCACCCGGTAGCTGCCGTCCAGGATGCTCGGCCCCGGCTCGTACACCCGCAGCCACAGGATGAACCGCCCCGCCGGGGCGGGTAGCCAGTTGGACTCAAGGCCCGCCGGAGCGGCGGAGCGGAGGTGGACGTCCACGGAGCCGTCGGCGTTCGGGACGAGTCCCGAGCGGTCACCGACGCTGTAGCGGTGGAGCGGATTGGCCACGAAATGGTTGCGGGCGTCGCCCATCGTCAGGGACCAGAAGCCGCTGTTCGGTGGCAGGCCGCCGGGCGGGAAGTGCATGACGTAGTCGCGCCGGCCGTTGAGCGTACGCCCGGCGCCGTCCGCGTTCGTCCACCAGTAGACCGCCTCGTCCGCGGTGTTGACGGGGCCGGGGAACAACTGGGCGTGGGCGGCGCGCAGCAGCATGCCGTTGCCGGGCCGGCCCAGCCCGAGCATGGTGATCCAGCTGTTGACCCTGGTGGCCTTGATCCTCGCGTAGAGCTGGGCCGTCACGAAGGCCAGCCCGTAACCGATGAGGAATCCCTGGATCACGTCACTGCGCACCGTCCGCGGATGCGTGGAGAACGGCAGGTGGAGGAGGAAGCCCACGCAGATCAGGCCGATCAGCGCGGTGAAATAGCCCCAGATTCTGCTCATGGTCCCTGCCTTCGGCCACCAAGCCCGCCAGGGGGAGACGATCACGTCGGGGGCCTCGGTGCCGCTCCACGGTAGCGCGGCGGACCTGGCATTACCCTCGGAGCGTGCGGAAGTCGGTGGCGATTCTCGTCGCACTCGGGTGGGGTGGCGGCCTCGGCGCCATCGTCTGCGCCATGCTGCCGTACGTGCTGGGCTACTGGCGCTTTCAGCGCCCGTTGCCGGGGTGGTTCATCGCGCAGGCCCTCGGTGTGGTGCTGATCGTGCTCGGCTTGGGGCTCATCGCGCTGTCGTTCGTGGAGTTCATCCGGGCCGGCGGCACGCCCATGCCCACCGCAGCGCCGCCACGTCTGGTGGTGGCCGGCGTCTACCGGTACGTACGCAACCCGATCTATCTCGGCCTCGTCGTGGTGCTGCTCGGTCAGGCCCTGCTCTTCGGCCAGCAGGGCCTGCTCGGCTACACCGCGGTGGCCTGGGTCATCTCAGCAGCTGCCGTGCGCTTCTACGAGCAGCCTCGGCTCAGGCGGAAGTTCGGGCCGGCGTACGAGGCGTACGTCCACTCCGTGCGCGCGTGGATCCCGCGGCTCCACCCGTGGACACTCGAGGACCCTGCACGGTGAGGTGGTCACTGGTCGACCTCCTCGATCCGTACGGGGCGGCCCTCGGCGGCGGAGCGGATGGCCGCTGCCGCGACGAGTTGAGCGCGCAGTCCGTCGGCGCCACCCGGGTGGCCGATGTCGGCGCCGTGGAGGAGATCGGCGAAGGTCTGGAACTCCCCACGGTAGGCCTCATGGAAGCGCGACGTGTCGGTGCTGGACGTGTCTGCGTGGCCGCCGGTCGCGTCGTAGAGGCGGGCTTGCGTGGTGGCGAGGCCGCCCATCTGGACCATGCCCTCGGAGCCGAAGACCTCGCCGCGCACGTCGTAGCCGTACATCGCGGAGAACGAGGCCTCGGCGGTGGCGAGGGCGCCGTTGGCGTAGCGGATGGTGACCACCGCGGTGTCCTGGAATCCTGCGTCCCGGTGGTCGGGGCGGATGAGGGCGTCCGCGACCGCGTACACGTCGACGGGCTCGTAGCCGGCGTTGAGCCAGTTCAGCGTGTCGAAGTCGTGGATCAGCGTCTCGTTGAAGATGGTGCCGGGCGCGATGCCGGCGGGGTCGGGGCCGTACGGGCCGGGATCACGTGTGAGCGAGTGGAGGCGGTGCACCTCACCCACGGCACCTGAGGTGATCAGATCCTTCGCGCGCCGCCAGGACTCGGCGAAGCGCCGGTTGAAGCCGACCTGGAGGATCACGCCGACCTGCTCGGCGGCCAGGACGGCGCGCTTGGCGTCGGCCACCGTCAGGGCGAGCGGCTTCTCGGTGAAGATGTGCTTGCCGGCTGCGGCGTACGCCTCGATGAGCTCCGGGTGGATTCCTGAGGGCGCCGCGATGACCACGGCGTCGACGCTGTCGTCGGCGGCGATCGACGACGGGTCCCGGGTGGCCCTCGGGACGCCCAGCTCGGCGGCGAGTTCCGCCAGGTGCGGCGAGGCCGGGTCGGCCAGTGCGGCCAGCTCGATCCCGGTGACCTCGGCGGCGAGGACCCGGGCGTGGTGAGTCCCGATCCTCCCCGTGCCGACCAGTGCGACCTTCTTCATGTCCCTACTCCTTCGTGGGTACGTCCGGTAGGGACGAGCGCCGGGTTTGCCTGGTTCGCGCCGAACGAGCGTCGGTCCGTCGGCCCGGCCGCCTCACGCCGCGAGGCGCTCAAGGATCGGGCGGAGCTCGTCGGCGAAGAGGGTCGGCGCCTCCCCGAAGGGCATGTGACTGCCACTGATCGTGGCGATGGGTGCGCCCAGTCGTTCGGCCAGGATGGCGATGACCGGCGGGGCCATCGGGCCACCGTGGGCGCTGAGGAGCAGCTGGACGGGCACGCCGGTGGCACGGATCGCGGCGGTGTCCGGGACGTAGCCGGAGAAGGTGCCGAACTCGCGCCCGAAGAAGTACTCGCCGTTCGCGCTGATCCGTGCCCGCGTCGCCGGCTCGATCGCCTCCCACCCCTCGTCGGAGCCCATCGTCCGGATCATCGCTTCCACCGCGGCCGAGGGATCCGTCCGCGCCAGCTGAATCACCGGGCCGGTGGGGTTCGGGAGGTCGATCGGGGGCAGCAGCTCCCGCAACGGCGGTTCGTGGACGATCGCGGCGGTGACGACCTCAGGATGGCGGGCGACGAGGTCGAGGACGATATTGGCGCCGAAGCTGGTGCCGAACACCATCGCCCGGTCGACACCGCTGACGGTGATCAGCCGGGCCGCATCGTCCGCCTGCGCAGAGACGCTCGCGGAGTCCGGGCGGTCCGAGCCTTGGCGGCTGCGGGAGAAGCCCCGCCGGTCGTACGTGATCACCGTGAACTCGTCGGCGAGGCGTTCTGCGGGGCCGGCGAACTGCCCGGCGTCGCCGAAGGCGCCGGGGATGAACAGGACCGCCGGGCCCTGGCCACGCACTTCGTGGTAGAGATCCGTTGACATCGACCCGTCGGGCATGACGACTCCTTGATGTGCTCCGCATCACTTCGCGGATGCCGCCAGTATGCGCTGATGCGCTGAGAGAGAGCCGTGGGAGCAGGCGCCGACCAGGGAGCCTCCGACACAGATCGGATGGTGACACGCCTGTCTCACGTGGCCAAGGGCCGCTGGCCGGTCGTCCACGAATTATGTAGACAATCGGCGACTGGGCGAAACCGGGGACCGGTGGTAGCCTCTCGAATTTCTGGAAACTGGGTCGCCGGAGGTGGGATTTTCGGGGCTGGCATCGACCTGTTTTGCGTGCCAGAATGGGGACGGATGTCGCGATATTTCTTTGGCAGTTCACGAGGTGCCGTTCGGCGCCCTCGATCCATTGAGTGACACGTCCGTCGCCTGATCTACGGATACACATCCGCATCGACGCTGGCCGCCTCCCCGAAAGCTCTCAGGGGACCACCAGGTGCCGTGCGCACCACACGCGGGATGCTCGCGCTGCGTCGGGAGGGTGTGGCGCGGTATTTCGCGCACAGAAAACAATCTCCTGTGGTGCATTGACGCCAGAACGTTCTTCACCTTTACCACTGGACCATACCACCTGAAACGGAGAATGACATGGCCGAAGAACTTGCGGCTATTCAGAGCAAGATCGCGGAATTGGGTCTCCAATGGACCGCGGGCATCACCTCGAACTCGGACCATTCGGAGTCGATGGCCAGGAGGCGGACCGGCTACGTGCCCGGCCCCGACGACCCATCACTCGAAGAGGCCGAGGGGATCGCGGCCCAGGCCGCGAGCGTGGAGTCGGAGCGCTTAGCCGCCCGGGAGGCTGCGGGGATCGCGGCGGAACCGGCCGGGGCTCCGCCGGCTGCCTTCGATTGGCGTGACAAGGGGGGCCAGAACTTCGTCACCCCCATCGAGGACCAGGGCGGCTGCGGGTCGTGCGTGGCCTTCGGTAGCGTCGCGGCGATGGAGACGCTGGTGCGGATCAACCGCGGATCCCCCGCGACCAGCGTCGACCTGTCCGAGGCACACCTGTGGTACTGCTGGGGTCCCTCGCACGGGGCCGGCGCCTGCCCCGACGGCGGCTGGTGGCCGGACGCGGCCATGGACGGGCTCAAGCAGGGCATCGTCGATGCCGCCTGCTACCCGTACACCGGCGCCAACGAGGCCTGCAACCCCTGCGGGGACTGGCAGAACCGATTGACGAAGATCACCGGCTGGCACAAGGCGACGACCCTCGCCGACATGAAGGCCTTCATCTCCACGGTCGGTCCCATGACCGCCTGTTTCACCGTGTACGAGGACTTCTACTACCACTACACAGGCGGCGTCTACACGTACAACTCCTCCACGGCCGGCAAGGTCATCGGTGGCCACTGCATCTGCATCGTCGGGTACGACGACAACCAGCAGTGCTGGATCGCCAAGAACTCCTGGGGCTCGGGATGGGGCGAGAGCGGCTACTTCCGGATGAGCTACGGGAGTTGCGGGCTCGATGCGCAGATGTGGGCCCCGGAGGGCATCGTCGGCGGTGTCGCCGGATCCCGCCTCGAGGTCTTCGCGCGCGGCTCGGACGGCGCCTTGTGGCACAACTGGCAGACGGCCCCCAACAACGGGTGGTCCGGCTGGGCGTCCCTCGGCGGCTGGATCGATACCCCGGTGGTCGCCCGCAACGCGGACGGTCGGCTGGAGGTGTTCGTGATCGGCTCCGACCACGCCCTGTGGCACAAGTGGCAGACGGCCCCGAACAACGGATGGTCCGGCTGGGGCTCCCTGGGCGGTTGGATCGATCGGCTCGCGGTGGGGCAGAACGCCGACGGTCGGCTGGAGGTCTTCGCGCGGGGCTCGGACGGGGCACTGTGGCACAACTGGCAGACCGCTCCGAGCAACGGGTGGTCGGGCTGGGGGTCGCTCGGGGGCTGGATCGACAATCCGGTGGTGACCCGCAATGCGGACGGTCGGCTGGAGGTGTTCGTGATCGGCTCCGACCACGGGTTGTGGCACAACTGGCAGACCGCGCCGAACAACGGCTGGTCCGGCTGGGGCTCCCTGGGCGGGTGGATCGACCGGCTTGCTCTCGGGCAGAACGCCGACGGGCGCCTGGAGGTCTTTGCTCGGGGCGGCGACGGTGCCCTGTGGCACAACTGGCAGACCGCCCGAACAACGGCTGGTCCGGCTGGGGATCGCTCGGCGGGTGGATCGACAGCCCCGTGGTCGGGCGCAACGCTGACGGCCGCGTCGAGGTGTTCGTCATCGGCTCGGACCATGCCCTGTGGCACAAGTGGCAGACCGCGCCGAACAGCGGATGGTCCGGCTGGGCGTCCCTCGGAGGGTGGATCGATCGGCTCGCGCTCGGGCAGAACGCCGACGGACGGCTGGAGGTCTTCGCCCGGGGCGGTGATGGTGCCCTGTGGCACGACTGGCAGACGGCACCGAGCAACGGATGGTCCGGCTGGGGCTCCCTCGGCGGCTGGATCGACCAGCTCACCGTCGGTCAGAATGCTGGCGTTGTCGGGGCCAGCGCCGCGGAACCCGCGATCCTCGCCCGCGGATGACGGAGGCGGAGCCCGGCGCCTCGATGCCGACACCGGTACCGAGCGGATCGATGGCAGGATCCGCCCCGATGCCCGGCGGAGCGGCGGGCACGACCGCCATGGCGACGCCCAGTGCGCCCACCATGCCTACCGGTCCGACGAACGCCACCTCTGAGATGCCGGTCCCCGCGACGAGCAAGGCCTCGGGTCAGGCGCCCGCCGCGCCCTGTGATTGCGTGTGAGTAGGCACTGGCCCACCGCGGGGACCCGGTAGCTGACCCGGGTCCCCGCGGCGCCAGAACGTCGGATCATGGGGGTGAAGCTGTGAGTGACTGCCACGAAGGGGGCTCAGGGTATGGGCGAGGTACCGGACGATCTCGACCTCGCGGTCGGGGAGGAGCGAGCCATCGTCCTGCGCGGCCTGGGGACCGCGGGATACCTGTGGCGGGAGCGGGTCAGTGGCCCTGCCGGCGTGGTGGAGGTGTCCTGGAGCCGCGGCTTCGCTCCGGGGACCGAGCCGACGGCTGTCGGGGTGTCCGCCCCGAGACCGTGACGATCCGAGCCGTGGGGCCTGGCGAGGTGACTGTTGACCTCGAGCAGGTCAGACCCTGGGAGAAGGACAAGGCAGGCCTGAGGCACCACCGGATGGTCGTTCACGTCGCGCCTTCTACCCGGGCCTGACGGGAACGAGGTCGGGGAACGGGCCCACGCCGTTCCGGGTTTAGGCGACCTGAGTCAGACTGGAATCGTGAGGGACCTGATTTCTCTGCCGGGCGGTCTGTCCGGGTACGTCGCGGCGCCGAGCGGCTCGGGTCCGTGGCCCGGCGTCGTGGTGATCCACGACGCCCTGGGGATGACCCAGGACCTGTGCAACCAGGCCGACTGGCTCGCCTCCGAGGGGTATCTGGCCGTGGCGCCGGACTTCTTCGCCGCCAGCGGCACGATCCGCTGCATGGTCGCGACCCTGCGGAACGTACGCAACCGCCGCGGCGGGGCGTACGACGACGTCGAGACCGTACGGTCCTGGTTGGCCGCCCGGGACGACTGCACCGGGTCGATCGGCGTGATCGGCTTCTGCTTCGGCGGCGGACTGGCACTGATGCTGGCCCCTGACCGCGGATTCTCCGCTGTCAGCGTCAACTACGGGACCGTGCTGGCCGGCGCGTACGACAAGGATTTCCTGGCGACCGCCTGCCCGGTGATCGGCAGCTACGGCGGGCGGGACCCGATCGTCCGCCGCGCGGCCCGCCGGCTGGAGGCGGGCCTGACGGCGGCCGGAGTGCCGAGCGACGTCAAGGAGTACCCCGAGGCCGGCCACGGTTTCCTGCACGACTACGAAGGAGCGGGTGACGGCGGTCCCGGGCTGATCCCGACCATCGGTGACCGGACCGGCTGGTGGGGCTACCACGAGCCGTCCACGATGGACGCCCGCCAGCGGATCATCGCCTTCTTCGGCCAGCACCTGCAATCGTCCGGCGAGGTGGACGCGGGGGACGAACCGGGGCAGGCGCTCGGCGGCTCGTGAGGCGCTGGCCGGCCTGGTGGCGAAGGGTGCGGCGCGTCGAGCGACCCGGGCCTTCAGCCGACGGGTCAGATGAGTCCGTGACGACGGAACGCGTGCCACACCCCGTCGTCGTTCACGCTCAAGGTGGTCTCGTCGGCGTGTGACTTCACCACGTCGTCCGCGTTGCCCATCGCGATCCCGATCCCGGTCACCTGCAGCATCTCCAGGTCGTTGTGACTGTCGCCGATGCCGATCGTACGATCCAGCGGCATGTTGAGGGCCTCCGCGAGCTCCGTGATCGCGGCGCCCTTGTTCACACCGTGCGGGCTCACCTCTCCGCCGGCCGAACCGAGGTAGGGGATCGTGCCGGTGATGACGTGGAAGCGGTCGCCCAGCCCGTCCCGCACGAGCGAGAAGCTGCCCGGGTGGGTGCCGAAGAAGGTGGCCTTGGCGATCCCCGTGTCGGGTGCCGGCCCTCGGTAGGCCATCCGCCGCTCGAGTTGTCGCATGTCGGCCGAGGCCACGGCGTCCCGGGCTGTGGCCATGTCGCCCTCGAACAGCGGCGCGACACGGGCGAACAGGCCGTGACTGGGGTAGACATCGGTGTAGCCCTGCATGGTGTACTCGAGGCCGCGGGTCTCGAAGAACACCTCCAACTCCTGCTTGACGTCGGCAGGCATCGAATGGGCGAAGAGAAGCTCACCGTCCCGCTCGACGAAGCCGCCGCCGGCGGAGATCACTCCGTCCACACCGATACTCGTCACCGTCGCGGGGATTTCGCGGCGGGAACGACCGGTGCACAGGTAGATCTGGTGTCCGGCCGCGCGGGCCGTCCGGATCGCGGTGGCAGCCGAGGGCGCAAGGTTCTGGGAGTGGTCGAGGAGAGTCCCGTCGACGTCGAGGAACACCAGGCGAGGGTCGGTCACGGATCACACTGTCGCACATGGGCCCGAGAGAAGAGCCGACCCCTGACCGTAAGTGTTCGCCCGGACACACCCAGAACGTCACCCAAGTCGGCGCTGGATGTCAACGGCGGAGCCTACGGTCGCTCGCGTGACAGGACCGTCAAAGACCACACAGAAACCTCTCGACGCGAACCGACACCCTCTCCTCGGCCGTCGCCCACTCTCGACGTGGGTGACGAGCCGCAAGCCGTTCTCCATCGCGGCCGCCAGCGTCTCGCTCGTCCTGCTCGGCGGCGGGATCGCCGCGGCCTCGACCATCCCGCTCGGCCAGCACCAGGTCGGAACCGAGTACGGCACCGGGCAGCAGGTCTCCTCCGACCAGGTGATCAAGCCGATTGGTGACCGCCTGATGACGCCGTTCGGCAAGATCATGGGCTCGACCGTCAGCCCCGACGGCCGTTACCTCGTCGGGACCAGCACCGACCGCTCGGTCGACCTGCAGGTCTTCGACCTGACGACCTACAAGCCGGTCGCTGCGGCCGGCACCCTCTCGGCCACCAGCTTCGCCTCCGCGGCGAGCAACGCCGGTTATCCCTCCATGGCCTACCTGAAGATCACCGACGGCTCCGTCGGCCAGGAAGGTCCGGTCTTCTCACCCGACGGCAAGTTCCTCTTCGAGCCGGTCGCCACCGGCATCATCCGCTACCCCTTCAACAGTGACGGTTCGCTCAGCGCCGGCACGAAGATCAGCATCCCGACCGCGGGCGGCAAGCAGGCTCTGACCGCCGGGATGGCGTTCTCCCCGGACGGCTCCACCCTGTACGCCGCCGTCAACGGCCAGAACACGGTCGTCGCGATCGACCCCGCCACGGGCGCCATCAAGCGGACGGTCGCCACCGGCATCGCCCCCCGCCAGCTCAGGTTCGTCGGATCGAAGCTCTACGTCTCCAACGAGGGCGGCCGGCAGGCTGTCGCGGGCGAGGCGACGATGGAGTCGTACGGCACGCAGGTGCCCGCCGACACCACCCTCGGCACCTCCACCAGCGGAACCCTCAGCGTGATCGACACGGCGGACACCTTGGCCCCGGTCTCGTCGATCGACGTCCAGCTGCATCCGACCGCGATGTACCTCGACGGCTCCAGCCTCTACGTGGCCAACACCAACAGCGACAGCCTCTCGGTCGTGGACACCGCGACCAACAAGGTCGTGCAGACCATCTCGACCCAGCCGTGGGCCTCGTCCCAGGTCGGCTACGAACCGACCGGCCTCACGATGCAGGGCGACCACCTGCTGGTCTCCCTCGGCCGGGCGAACGCCGTCGCGGTCTACCGGGTCAACAAGCAGGACCCGAAGGACCCGGTCAGCTCCATCGGCCTCCTGCCCACGGACTACTTCCCGGTCGGGGTCGCAACGGTGAACGGCCAGATCGTCGTCACCAACACCCGCGGCATCGACGCGCGCGGCCCGCAGCTGAGCTACAACCAGGGGCCCGGCACCACGGTGGCGACCGGCCATGGCACGCACTCCACCACGGCGTCGCTGACGAAGTTCACCCTGCCGGGTGACGACCAGATCCACCAGTACACCGAGACGGTCTTCGAGCAGAACGGCTGGGACGGTGCCTCCGTCAAGCAGGCGACGGCCGCCGACGCCGCCAAGATTCCGGCGGTGGCCGTGCCGAAGCGGATCGGGGACCCGTCGACGATCAAGCACGTCTTCCTGATCGTCAAGGAGAACCGTACGTACGACCAGGTCTACGGCGACATGAAGCAGGGCAACGGCGATGCCTCGCTCGCCCAGTTCGGCGCGAAGGTCACGCCCAACCAGCACGCGCTGGCCAGCCAGTTCGGTCTGTACGACAACACGTACGACATCGGCACCAACTCGGCCGAGGGTCACAACTGGATGATGCAGGGCGACGACCCGGCGTACACCGAGACCAGCGCCGGTGAGTACAAGCGGTCGTACGACACCGAGACGGATGTCCTGGGCCACCAGCGTTCCGGCTTCCTCTGGACCTCGGTCCAGGCCGCGGGCAAGACCGCCCGGAACTACGGGGAGTTCGACTCCACCGAGGGCAAGCCGGCGGGTGCGACCTGGCAGAACTACTACTGCGCGGCCACGAGCACCATGGCCGGGGGCGACCCGGCGCAGCTCTTCACGCCGTCGCTCCAGATGCACGCCGGCTCGGCCATCCCGTCGCTCGACGCGATCACGGACCCGAACGCGGCACCGTTCGACACCGCCGTGCCGGACATCTACCGCTACGCGACCTGGAAGCAGGACTTCGAGAAGAACGGCCCGAAGAACTTCCAGATGATGTGGCTGTCCAGTGACCACACCGGCGGCACCGCCGACCCGGAGGCGCAGGTCGCCGACAACGACCTCGCCGTGGGCAAGATCGTCGACGAGATCTCGCACTCGCCGTACTGGCAGGACTCCGCGATCTTCATCGCCGAGGACGACAGCCAGAACGGTGCCGACCACATCGACGGCCACCGCGCCCCGGTCCAGGTGATCAGCCCGTACGCCGTCCACGGGAAGACCGTCAGCACGTTCTACTCCCAGATCAGCATGGTCCGTACGATCGAGCAGATCCTCGGCGCCCAGCCGCTGAACCAGAAGGTCGCGGCGGCCACCCCGATGTTCGATGCCTTCACCAACAAGGCTGACATGACGCCGTTCTCGGCGGTGCCGAACCAGGTGCCGCTGACCGAGGGCGTCAAGACCGCGCCTGCCTGCGGCTTGGACACGTTGGGCCAGTCCGGCGCCGCGGCTGCTGCGGTGAACGCCGCAGCCGCCAAGGCCGTGGCTGTCCCCGCCTCGATGCGGGACACCGCCCAGGAGTGGGAGAACTGGTCGGAGCAGCAGCACCTGACCGGCAACGGCGCGAAGGAGGACTTCGCGAACCCCTACCTGTTCAACCGCTGGACCTGGTACCAGGCCCATGACTGGCAGACCCCGTACCCGGGTGACGCCAAGATCTACGGCCCCGACCACGTGCCGGGCATCCCCGCGGGCTCGACCGACCACCAGGACGACTGAGTCCCGACCGTCGCCCTTAGTTGCTGAATGCCCAGGCGCCGGGCTCGACGGAGACCCGTCGGGCCCGGCGTCTGGTGATTGGTGGCGTGCCTTCTGGTCATGCACTGTGCGGCGCCTGTCAGGATTGCCGCATGCCGGCGAAGGAGATACAGGGGGGCGACGTCATCGGCGCGCAGGTCCGTCGCGCGGTCGTAGGGTCGATATCGCTTGCCGTCGTGTTCACCCTGTGGGTGGTTCTCAGCAAGGAATCTCGAACGGTCGAGGCACAACTGCCCTGGCAGGACGATCCTTTCGACATCCTCACGTCCTTCGACTTCGTTCTTCCGCCTGTGGTGGTCGCGGTCATCGTCACCCGATCGGTGGTGCTTTCCTCACCGGGGCCGACGCCGATCCGGCGCGCGCTGGAACTGCTCCGGGCTTGTGCGGTCCTGATGGCGCTCTGCGGCGTGACGGAACTCAGTTACTGGGTCGCTGTGCTGCTGGGACTTCACCGTTCCGAGTGGGATACATCGACGGGGTGGGCGATCGGTGGTCTTTCCGTCCTGAGTGTGGCGACGGTCGGCGCCGGAATGTGGTTGGCGCGAGCCACAGGAGCGATCAGGAAGTCCGGGCAACCCTCCCCGCATCCTGACTGGCTTGACGACGCCGTTGCCGCGGCGGTGATCGTCGCCGGGGTCAGTGGCCCGCTGCGCAACCCCGCCCAGCACTTCGTCGTCTGGGTCGACCAGCACGTCGTCGCCCTCATCCGTCGTCGACCGGCACTGGCAGGCCTGGCGCTGGCAACTGTGTTGTCGCTGCCCTTCGTGATCGTGAAGTGGCGCGTGGAGCATTACCCGGCGGTGCTCCTGGTCCTCTCGTTCCTCTTGCCGGTCGAGGCGATCTGCGCAGCTCTGTGGGTGGCCGGAAGGATCATCAGCATCCCTGCGTCAGCCCGACGGCAACACCCGCTGGGGTCGACCGTGGCGGTCGGTGGATGCCTTGGGGGAGTGGCAGTCTTCGCCTTCCACGATGCCCTGCTGACGCACCCGAATCCCTCCGGCGCTCTCCTGCTGCTTCTCGGCGCGAGTCTTGCGGCTGCCGTTCTGACGCTCTTCACGTATCTGGCCCTCAAACGGGCGCGCCACTGAAGGGTCGGTGCCGCTGTGCCGGAGAGTGCCGGCAGAAGCCACGTCCGCCGACGGGCGGCTGTCCGGGTCAGCAGCAGCACCCGACCGGCCTCGGTCATCATCGTCTCCAGCTCGGAGATGAGAGAGGCTCCGGCCATGCAGCCGCTGTAGAGACTGAGGTCGCCGCGGATGTCGTCGGGCAGCTCGGTGGAGGCGACGACGTCGGGGATGGCGATGCGGCCGCTCGGGCGCAGCATGCGACGGCTTCACAGCCTTCGCTGTGGCCACCGAACTGGTCGGCCGCTTCCTCTCCCCGTAGTCGACGTCAGCGCAGACGCCCAGACGTGGTCTGCGACCCGAGCCGCCTGGCAGCAATCACTCATCCAGCAGCCACGCCATTCACCCAAGATTCGAGAGCAATACCCAATCCGTGCCCTGAAATGTATAGCAAAACCAAACGTGATTGTTGCAGGGTTCCGGCGTGGGGAGGGGCGGATCCTGATCTCGCTGGCCGGCGTTGCCCCTGCGTCCCGATCAGCTGCCCGCCTGTGAAAGTTCCCTCTCGATGCCCTGCGCCTGTAGCCTGAGGGGTGAGCGTCAGCTCGTCTTGTCTCCGGGGAAGATCTAGGGATTGACTAGGGATTGTTCACCCGCCAATTCGGAATGTGAAGAGGTAGGACCATGAATACCGAAGATGTGACGAGCTACATCGAGCAGGTCGAGTTGGCGTCGCCGGAGGAGTCGATGCTCCTCGCGGGGGAGGATCTACCCCAATTCGAGGACTGGACCCCTCAGGGTGCTGTCGTCGACTCGAACCTCGTTACGTATCCCGAGGGAACTCGCCTGAGTGTCAAGAACGCGGTTGGAGCCTGGCTGTTGTTCGCCCAGCGGGCGGCTTCCGCCAAAGTCCCCGACAAAGAGGACACGATAGGGTGGGCCTCCGCATACCATGACACCCTTCTAAGGACAGGCTGGGTGCAACGCGGCCAGACCGATGCCTGGACGGAGGAGAACCTCACTGGCTCGAAGGTGCACGAGCAGATCCTTGCCGTGGTCACCGTGGTTCTGGGGGCGGCACCCGCCGCATTGGCCATCGTGACAGCGGCACTCAAGAGCCTCCAGGCGATGGACCAGGAGTCTCCGTGGATCACGCTCTTCGACCGGCGTGGAAAGGATGCGACTGCTGTCGGTTTTCAAGTAGCCAACTGTGAAGCGAGCGATGACGGCGGCGCGGCCCTTCACGCGGTGGATTTCCGGCTGCGGGCCAAGCAAACACTGACCCAAGTGCTGTTCTTCAAGCTCACTCGGAACGAGGCGTCCTTGTTTCGTCGGGGGGTCGTCCTCGAATTAACGCCGGACGTACTCAAGGATATCGGACCAGCCATTCAGAAGCGCGTCCGAGCCGACATGCTCGACAGTATCGCTGCTATCGATCTGGCGGTTCCTGCCCCCAACTGATCCGCTTGGCCCGACAAGAGGCCCGTCACGGGTCAGGTTGCACGCGAGCCGCCATGTGACACTCAGGTCAGGCACTCGGCGCCACCAGTGCGGGGTCGATGCGGGTGTCGATGTCGCAGTGCACTGCGTACAGAAGGCCCAAGGGGTTCCTGTAGCGGTCGAGGAAGTCCCGTCGTGTCGCCAGCATGGCTTCGCCGATCGGCTGCCCGTCGAAAAGACGGTCGAAGAAGGCTTCTGCAAACCGAATCGCGAACAGGCCTGGCATCTTGGACTGGGTGCCGATGACTCCACGGGCGCCTCTGGAAAGGAAGTACGGTACGAAGCCCGTGTAGAAGAGTGGGGTCAGGTCCGCGGATTCACAGGCGTTGATGAACACGAGCGGCTGCTTGGGCAACCTGAGACTCACCCCTGCGTTGTCGTTCAGGTCATCCAGGGTCAACGGACTGTTCGGTTCCATGGTGATGGCCGCCCGGCCGGTGTCGTCGTTGCGTCCCTGAGCGACCGCATGGCAGTAGAAGTAGACGATCTGGTCGCCGTTGCTGGGATCCTTCAAGGCTTCTAGCACGGCGGTTCGTGTGGTGCGCGGCCGCAGCGAGAGTCTTTTCCGTTGCGATGGGAGATGCTGCCAACGCTGCTGGTGCTCCTGCACTCTGGAATTCACCAGGTCCGGCCCGACACGGAGATTGAGGTTCAAACCCACTGTCAGCTCTGGGGTGCTGCTGATCTTCAGGGTCCTGCCGCGCAGAAGCGGGCCGAGCGGTACTTGCTCGATCAGATGTCGCAGGCCGAGGAAGTAGTCCCAGTCGAGAGTGGCGTCATCGCTGACGTCGCCGACATAAAGCAGCGCCCAAGGGATTGCTGCCTCTTTGTCGACCACCTGCAGAGTCAGCAAAGCCTGGGCGTCGATCGCTTCAGCCCGAAGATAGTTCCCCAATGCTTTGGCGTCGGAGCCTGCTTGGGGATGGAAGAACAGCTTGCGGAACAGCCTCCCCCCGGCTTTGGCAAGCGTCCTGAGGGCGTCGCGCTCAAGAGGTGGCGGGATCTGGAAGCCTGTCTGGAACACGAGCTTGCCGGCGTCGTCGCGAAGCCTGACGACACTGAGGAGCTTCTGCTGGACGTGGTCGATCTCGGCGGCCAACTCCTCGGTGGTTATCGGAAGGAAGACCGTCGGACTCAGAACTCCTCCGGCTGTGATGATGCACTCGTAACCCGAGCGGCTCGCCCGCTGCAGGATCAAGCTCATGTCGCGCGGCTCCAGGTGTCTGAGGGCGTCCGGGGGCCGCCCTACCTTGGTCAAGGTGGCAGGGCCCGCCGTCCCCGCCCACACAGTGAAGTGAAGCAGGTTCACGAAGTTGCCGTGGAGGTGCACGGCGGCAGTGATTGTGCAGGCGCCCTCGTAGCGCGCCGCGACCACGAACCGCGCCGGCACCGGAGTTCGACCCCGGCGCGGCACCACGAGATCGGCGACCGGCTTGCCGCGAATGTCGAAGTCCTCTGAGGACACCTGCACGGTAAGCGTCAGTGCTTCCACCGACGTGTCGGTGAACAGACTCTCGTCGAACGTTTCGGCGGCAGCAGCGCCCTCGATTTCAGGATCGACGCTGAAGAGAACGGTGTAGTCCGTGCCGACCTGTAGCGGCGTGTCGGGATCGCAGTCCTCGATATCGGCACGCCACTGGCGGGGTCGGACGTCGGAGGGTTGCCGCGGGATCGTTTCGGTGCTGGGGCCCGCGTCGTTGCCGAATTTGTCCTCGTCGGGAGGCAGGCCGCCTTCGTCGTAGGCAAAATCGCGGGCCTCGTCCGGGTCAGGTTTCCACTGATTGAATGCGAGCCCAGCCGACCCCAGGTTGATGGACGGTGCGATCAATCTCAACGTGATCGCCATGCGCAGGTACAGGAGAATGGCCTTGGCTGTGGTCCTCCAGTGGCGTGCCTCGATCAGGTCGGGGGGTCCGTTTTCGTGGCCAGCAGTATCGCGAGGTTGTTCATGGCGCTGGTGTTGCCGGCGTTGGCGGCGGTGGTCCACCAGTGGCGTGCCTCGATCAGGTCGGGGGGGTCCGTTTTCGTGGCCAGCAGTATCGCGAGGTTGTTCATGGCGCTCGTGTTGCCGGCGTTGGCGGCGGTGGTCCACCAGTGGCGTGCCTCGATCAGGTCGGGGGGGTCCATTCTCGTGCCCAGCAGTATCCCGAGTCTGTTCATGGCGTTGGTGTCACCGGACTTGGCGGCGCTGGTGTAGGCCTCGATTGCCGCTGAGAAGGGCGATTCCCCCACGCGGAAGCCTCGGCATGGGTCATCGGTTTCCTCCCACCAGCCGGTGGAGCGCCCTGGGCACCCGCTGATATTGCCCCGATCGGGGCACGGGCTCGAGGTGATACTCCTGGTGAACGGGTCCGCCGTCAGCATCGGCGACGATTACGCTCATCGTCCCACTCGGGGTAGAGCAGGTCAGGCAAGACCCACCGCGGATTCCTTCAGGTGCAGCCCTCGGTGGTTGGCGGTTGCCCTGACCACGCCGAACGGCACGAGCCCGGGGTCCATCGGGTAGATGAGCTTCGGCTACTCCTCCACGCGGGCATCCCTCGATGAGCCAACGCGGACCGTTGTGCTGGCCCCACCCCTCGCGGATGATGGACGTAACCCCACGCGAGCCAAAGGTCTGTGGATGCCAGCGACTTCTACCTTCCAAGGTGTCCGGGCGATTGCCCTCGCTGCGCTGGCGGTGCATGTCGTGATCGGCCTGGTCAGTTCCGTGCTGTTTGTCGCGGCGTTCAGATTCCGCCTCGACTACTTCCTCGACCTCGCTTCACTCGTCGATGCGGGACCGGTCTCTGCGGAACTGCTCCGCTGGGCGGCGACGGCAGACCTTCTCAGCTACTACCTTCCCGTTCCGGTGATTGCGTACGCCCTATGGTGCTCGCTGCGTCCCCGTTCCGCCGTCGTCGCCGACTTGTCGCTCGTCGCTGCGTGCGCCTATGCCGTGGCAGGAGGCATCGGTGCCGTGATGCTGGCCGTCGTCGCGCCGTCGCTGATGCATGCTCGGGCGGCAGGTGCAGACCCCGCCGTCACGGTGGTCTTCGCTGCCGTCACCACCACTGTGTACGCAATCTGGCAGGTTCTTGATCCCCTCCTTCTCAGCGCCTGGTGGCTGGGGGCGAGCCTGCTCCTGCGTCGCGACCACCGGCGTTTCGCCGTTGTCATGGGGGCGCTGGGTGGCACGGCCGCGGTGGGGGCACTGCTGACTCTCGTAAAGGCCCGGCCGGTCCTCGGCGCCTTGGCCGGTGTGGTCTTCGTACTGTGGACGGCGTGGGAGGTGTGGCTCTTCGTCCTGATCTGGCGGCGCGCGGAGCCCTTCGACATCCTCGCCGTAGACACGTCTGACCACGTGTGACCTCAGTGCCCCTGCGCATCCCGTCCTCCTCTCCCGAGCCCGGCCAGCGTGGGCTCCTTGCCCACGCGTTCATCGTGGCGGGAGGAGAGATCACCAAGGAGGCTCGCTGTCGGCCAGCAAGGTGCAAGCCGTCATGGCTCCGCGGCGTCTGCCTTAGCCGTCCGTGCCTACAGATAGCCTTCGGGTGGCGATGGTGGGGGGGGCGTGTGGGCGAGTGGACCATTGAGTATGAGGGGGACCGGTTCGAGAAGTTCTTCCTGGGCTTGCCCGAGTACGAGCAGGCAGTGTTGGATGCAGCCATCACCCATGTCCTGGCGGTCCGCGGTATCGACATCTGCAACGGGGAGTGGGGCAAGCCCCTCGGTGAAGGCCTGTACGAGTTCCGGGTGCGTCGGTCGCTGCAGGCTATCCTCACCGAGGCCGGGATGCCGCTGCCCGAGGACCTGGCCGGCGCTGATCGGCAGGTGCTTCTCCGCGTGCTGTGTGCCTTCCGTGGGAACAAGATCGTGTTGCTGTACAGCGGGTACGACAAGCAGCGGGACCCCTCCGCCAAACGTCAGGCCCGGGAGATCGCTGCCGCGCGGAGGTGGCATCGCGCCGGGAGGAAGCACCGCAGGGATTGACGCCTCTGAACCGCGTACGCCTAATATGGCTTTACACGCATAGAGGAGATGTCCCCGTCATGGCACGTAGCTTCGCGGACCTCGCGTCCCGCGCAAAGGAGTCCTGGTCGGGCGACGCCCACCAGGTCAACGAGGCGGCCAGCAAGGTCTTCAAGGCGGAGGTCAGCGCCCAAGAGGCGCTGGGCGCCGATCTGGCTGACGCTCGCCACGGCCGCAACATCACCCAGAAAGTCCTCTCGGACCTCTCTGGTGTCCCGCAGTCGGAGATCAGCAGGATCGAGAGTGGCCGGGCGAACCCCACGATCGAGACCGTCGCCCGCCTGGCTGCCGCACTCGACAAGAAGCTCGTGCTTCAGTAGGCAGTCTCCCGCTTTGGAGGCTTGGTAGGCGGTCCCCTGACTTCAAACGGGGTGTTGGTCGCTGCTGGTCAAGACGCATCGCTTCTTGCACGGTGAACAGTCCGCGCAGCACTGGTACCGCACTCGGGAGTGCCCGGGTGGCCCATGCGTGCAGCGCCGCTCGGGGTGGCGACTATTCCATGAAGTCGAAGAGCGTCCAGTCGACAGGCCGAGAACCGGAAAGGTCACCTTTTCGGCGATTTGTGCAAAGTAGGAGGCATCTCGACAGACGGCTCAGTGAGCCATATCCGTGAAACGGGAGTAGTGCCCCTGGAAGGCCACCGTCACGGTCTTCGTGGGCCCGTTTCGGTGCTTGGCCACGATGATGTCCGCTTCGCCGACGCGGTCGGAATCGTCCTTGTTGTAGTAGTCGTCGCGGTGAACGAGGATGATCACGTCGGCGTCCTGCTCCAGCGAGCCGGATTCACGCAGGTCGGAGACCGAGGGGCGCTTGTCGTCGCGCTTCTCCGAGTTACGGTTCAGCTGCGAGATGGCGATCACGGGTAGCTCGAGTTCCTTGGCCAGCAGCTTCATCTGCCGGGAAAACTCGGAGACCTCCAGCTGGCGGGACTCGACCTTCTTGCCGGAGCTCATCAGCTGCAGGTAGTCCAGCACGATCAGCTTGAGGTCGTGCTGCTGCTTGAGCCTTCTGGCCTTCGCGCGGATCTCCATCATGGTCATGTTGGGCGAATCGTCGACGAACAGCGGAGCCGACCCGATCAGGCTGGCCTTGCTGGAGACCCGGTCCCACTCGTCGCTCGACATGGTGCCCTGGCGCATGTGGGACAGCGGCACCGATGCCTCGGCCGAGAGCATGCGCATGGTGATCTCGGTCTGGCTCATCTCGAGCGAGAAGATGCAGGCGGTGAGCCCGTGCTTGATCGCGGCGGAGCGGCAGATGTCCAGACCCAGCGTCGACTTCCCCATGCCCGGGCGCGCCGCGATGATGATCATCTGCCCCGAATGCAGCCCTGTGGTCAGCTCGTCGAGTTCGGCGAAGCCGGTGGGGACGCCGCTCATCACGCCGCCCTGCGCCTCGATCAGCTCCATCTCGTCCATCGTGGGCTCGATCAGCATCTCGAGGGGCTTGTAGTCCTCGGTGGTCCGTCGATCGGCGATGGCGTACATGGTGGCCTGGGCCTCGTCGACGATGTCGTCGACGTCCCCCTCGGCGTTGTAGCCGAGCTGGGCGATCTTGATCGACGCCTGGACGAGGCGGCGCAGCACGGCCTTGTCCCGGACGATCTGGGCGTAGTAGCCGGCGTTCGCGGCGACGGCGACGGAGGCGACCAGGTCGTACAGGTACGTGTGTCCGCCGACGCGAGCGATCTCGCCGCGCTTGGTGAGCTGTTCGGCGACGGTGATGGCGTCAGCGGGTTCACCCAGGGAGTACAGGTGGACGATCGCGTCGTAGATGAGTTCGTGGGCGGGCTTGTAGAAGTCGTCGCTGCGGACGAGCTCGATCACCTCGGCGATGGCGTCCTTGGAGATCATCATGGCGCCGAGCACGCTCTGTTCGGCGATCAGGTCCTGCGGCGGTTGGCGGTCAGGTGCCGGACCGGGCTCCCGACGTTCGGTGTTCCAGGCGGATTCGAGCCCGACGACACCCATGTCTCCCCCTTCTGACGTTTCTCCCGCGGACATGACCGACCCTAGGTGCGGCCTCTGACACCGGGTCCCGTGCGCCGCTGAGGGCGTACGGGATGCTGTTCAGAGGCCCCTCCCGAACCCGCCGCTCGATGTCTCCGTGCCGTCTGCGGAGTCCTTCGGCGGCGGCCTCCGGAGGGCCGACGGAGCTCCACCGTAGACGCTTCCCGGGGACTCCGCCAGACGGGTTATCCACAGGGGTGTGGATATCTGGGGGCGGCTTGTGGAGACCCTCCCTGTGTAGGGGGACAACTTGTGGACCGTCCCTGACCCCACCTGGTCAGACCACCACGAAAGACGCTTTGACTAGGAGGGATGGACGGCTGTAACGGTGGAGAAATATCGTTCGTCGCGAATCATCAGACCAGATGCACCACTGGTCTGTGAGGTTGACAGGAAGCGTTCGCTGTGGCATTTCCACACGCGTTGTGTATAACTTGACAGCCCTCTCGGCGTCGATCTTCGCGTGACTACGGCGAACGGATCAAGAGATGTCGAAGCTCTGCGGAGCCACTCCGCGAGGGTGTAGCGTGACTCCTCTTTGCCGGTGTCGGGTAGGCTGGGGCGTCGACTCGGAATGCGCGGACGGGGGTCCGTGGTGATACCCGAAGGGCATCATGGGGGATGAACGGAGGAGGTTCACGATGGAAGCCGAGGCCACTGTGTTCGAGGGGTCGTCGACCACCACGTCGACCGGGACGTCAGCCGCACCGGCCGCCTGCTGCGGCGGCGCCGGTGCCACTGCGATGACGCTCCACGCTCCCGCGGGTCACGTGCCGGCGTCGCTCGAGGACCGGCCGGAGGTCGATGACGCGCCGACCACCGATGGGGAGCATGCGGAGGGCGGCGCCTGCTGTGCCACCGACAATCCCTGGGGCTACGCCGACAACAAGCAGGACTACGTCCGCCGGCTGCGCCGGATCGAGGGCCAGGTCCGTGGCCTGCAGCGGATGGTCGACGAGGACCAGTACTGCATCGACATCCTGACCCAGATCTCGGCCGTCACCAAGGCCTTGGAGTCCACCGCGCTCCGCCTCCTCGACGAACACCTGTCGCACTGCGTCATGCACGCCATCGAGGCCGGTGGTGAGGAGGCCGAGCAGAAGCTCGCCGAGGCCTCCGCCGCCATCGCCCGCCTGGTGCGTTCCTGACGCCTGCGCATGGCCTGACACCGGTATGCGCGGTCCCGACGGCCCTACGCGTGGTCCCGATACCGGTACGGACGCGGCCCGCTGTCAGCCACCCGGCGTACGCTTCTCTGCAGCAATCCACCGCCGGGGTGAGCGCCCCGGGTCGAGTCCCAGGAGGACCTCCATGGCCACCACCGCCTACACCGTCTCCGGCATGACCTGCGACCACTGCGTCGCCTCGGTGACCGAGGAGGTCGGCGCCGTCGAGGGCGTCACCGGTGTCGACGTCACCCTGGAGTCCGGCCGGATGGTCGTCACCTCCGACGCCGAGATCGCGTTCGAGAGCATCGCCGCTGCCGTGGACGAGGCCGGCTACTCGGTCGTCCCCGCCTGATCCCTGACCGTCGCTATCGGCCCCCGACCACTCAGTTGGGGGAGTCGCTGATGTTGCGACGGAACGGCAGTGAGTGCGTGGCCCGGATCAGCACAGCCTCGCGCCGCAGCCGGTCCCGTGCCGCCAGCAGGCGGGCTTCGGTGGTCGGTGCGGCGAGCAGTTCCTGCTGGTCCGGGATGCTGAGCGGGACGAGCGCCCCCACCGTGTAGGCGAGTTCGTCCGGATCGTCGGGGAGCGGCGGGATCTCCCCGTTCAGGGCCGTGGCGTACGTCTCCAGCGCGCGGCGCACCTCGGCGGCGTGGTCGCGGACGCGCTCCATGTCACCGCGTTCCTCCGGCAGCTTCGTCACCAGCCCGATGGCGTACGGCGATTCGGCGGCCGCGTCGACGCCGTCCAGCCGGAACCGCCAACTGCCCAGCACCCGGATGACGAACCGCTCCCCGAGCGAGCGTACGGACGCCAGTCGTGCGGCACACCCCACCCGGTGCACGCTGTGCACCTGGCGCGCGCCGATCTCGGAGCCCTCCCGGATCGCCACCACGCCGAACTCACGATCCTCGGGCTCCACCTCGGAGAGGTCCTCCAGGAGCTGCAGGTAGCGCGGTTCGAAGACCTGCAACTGCAGGGGCATCCCCGGGAAGAGCACCACGCCCAGGGGGAAGAGCGGCAGTCGCCTCATGAACCGCCCCCTCCGCTGCCCGCCCCGGCGGTCTGGGCGGCGGGGGCGTCCGCCGTCAGGGTGGCCTCGACCCGGGCGACCTTGCCGGTGATCTCCCCGGTGTGGCCGGGCCGGATGTCGGCCTTGAGCACCAGCGACACGCGGGGCCCGTACGCCCCGACAGCCTCGGTGGCGCGCTTGATCACGTCCATCACCTCGTCCCAGTCACCCTCGAGGGTGGTGAACATGGAATCGGTGCGGTTCGGTAGGCCGGACTCGCGGACGACGCGCACGGCGGCGGCGACGGCCTCATGCATCGAGGCGTCGGGGTTGTCCCCGCCGGAAGGGGCTACGGAGAAAGCGACGAGCATGCCACCACCGTAGTCATTCCGGGCCCGGTCAGCGCTTGATCAGTGGAGAGCCGACCCCCTTCTGCTTGTCGCCCTCGTTGAAGAAGTCCTCGTGGAAGATGTCGCGCGGGAACAGCCTCCGGCTCATGAACGACTTGAGGCAGCCCTCCACCATCGCCGGTGATCCGCACATGTAGCCCTGGTAGCCGGTGAGCTTGTCGAAGTCCTCCTCCATCGCGGTGCTGACGAAGCCGGCGCGGTAGCCCTCCGGCGGCTCCTCGGCGGAGACGCACGGGTGGAAGGTGAACTGGTCGGGGTACTCCTCCTCCATCGCGCGGAAGACATCGACGTCGTAGAGGTCGGCCACGGTCCGGCCGCCCGCGTAGAGGGTGATGTGGCCGTCGTACGCCTCGTCGAGCAGGGCGTGCTTGACCATCGACGCCAGCGGTGCGAGGCCGGTGCCCCCGCCGAGCATGACGACGGGCTTCTCCTCCTCCCAGGTGCGCAGCACGAAGCGTCCGTACGGTCCGGAGAGCTGGACGCTGTCACCGAGGGCGGCGTCCTTGAACAGCCAGCCGTCGGTGGCGACACCGCCGGGGACGTTGCGGACCTGGAACTCGATGATCCGGTTCTCGCTCGGCGAGTTGGCCATCGACCAGGTGCGGTCGATCCCGTCGGTGCCCGGGACGATCACCCGCATGTACTGGCCGGCGTTGAAGTGCAGGTCCCGATCCAGCTCGATCCGCAACCGCTTGATGTCGTGGGCGATGTCGGACAGCTCGACGATCGTGCCGGTGAAGTCCTCGACCGGGTGGATCTCCAACTCCTCGTCGACATCGATGTCGGCCTCGATCGTCACGTCGGTCTGCGGGCGGGCGCAGCAGGTCAGCGTCTTGCCCTCCTCGCGCTCGAAGTCCATCAGCGCGAAGCTCGACGCCTCGCCGTGGTCGACGTCGCCATCGAGGACCTCCACCTTGCAGGTGGCGCAGGTGCCGTGGGTGCAGGAGTGCGGCAACCAGACACCGGCCCGCAGGCAGGCCTCGAGGATGGTCTGGTCGTCGGCGACCTCGACCTCGCGGCCGAGGGGTTCAACGGTGACGGTGTGGCTCATGGTCCCAGGGTTCTCTCTGTACGGGGGTGGCGTGGCGGGGGAGACGGCGTGGCGTACGGGGAGGGGCCGGGGCGGACCCGGCCCCTCCCCGTGGACCGGTCAGGCCCGGGCGAAGCCCAGGGTGTTCTTGTGCTGGACGCCCAACTCGTCGAGGGTCTTGTCGTCCTGCGGAGTGAAGGCGTCGTCGACCAGCGTCCAGGCGTAGGTCTCCTCACCCGTCATGTGCGGGTTGGCGGAGACGAACGGGAGGAACTGGGTCTGGTAGAAGTCCTTCCAGGTCATCGCCTTCGGCACGCGGACGGTGGCCGCGGCGGCGAACCAGCGGTCGTCCTTCTGCCAGAGGTGGACCAGGATGTCGTCGCCGTAGAGCGCCTGGGCCGACCGGGACGGGTAGCTGTAGTCGTAGAGAGCGTTGATCGCCATCGTCAGGCGTCCTTTCCGAGCTTGTCCTCGATCTGGTGGTGCCACTTCTGCCAGTTCTGGTCGTCGACGCCGCCGACGAACTCCCCGGAGTCGCCCTCCTGGTAGCCGTACCAGGCCAGCACGTCCGGGATGGTCGGGCCGCCGCAGTTGCCCTGGTAGATCTGGTGGACGGGCAACCAGGCCTGGCGGTACTTCTCCGGCTCGCGGTCGAAGATCCACTTGCAGGCCTCGGAGCAGAAGTTGTAGTGCTCCCCCTCGTGGTCGGAGTGGAACTGGGCGATGTGTTCGGAGTCGTGGTTGACCTTGAACGTCATCGGGACCTGACAGATCTGGCAGAGCTCCGGCAGGCCGGGGAAGGTGAAGCGCTTGCCCTCCTCGTCGAGGGTGCGCATCTCCTCCCACTTCGCGCGGTACTCCTGGTCAAAGGTGTCCGGGTAGGCCTGGGAGAGCCAGTCCAGGTGCTCGGCGTCGGGCACGGTGGTGGTGAAGTTCGCGGCGTGGCTGAACTGGTAGAGGGTGTCGTACAGCCAGTGCGACAGGTGCTCCTTCTCCCAGATCGCCTGCTCGACGTGCTTCGGGGGGCGGATGCCGTAGAGGGCGAGGTCCGGGAAGAGGCCACCCATCATCTGCTGCTCGAAGTAGAGCTCGAAGGCCTCCTTCCAGCTCATCACCGGCCGCGGCAGCATGTAGTCGAGCATCGCGGCGACGAGGCCGGTGACGCGGTAGCCGCGCCAGAACCACTTGTCCACCCACTCCTGGACGATCGGCACGTTGGCCTCGTCCTGCTCGAGGATGAACTTGATCGCCTCGAGGCCCAGCGTCATGTGACGGGACTCGTCGGACTGGGCGGAGAAGCCGAAGGTCATCGTCGGCAGGTCGCCGTTGAAGCTGGCGGCCGACATGAATGGCACGAACAGCAGGTTCGTCAGCAGGTACTCGAACGAGAAGCCGATGGCGATGAGGAACTCGAACGGGCCGGCCGACAGGGCGTCGTCGAAGTACGACTTGGTCACCGACAGGTACCAGACCCGGTCGTGCTGCTGCAGGAAGTTGTGGAAGCCCGTGTAGAACTTGTTGTAGTTCGACAGGGTGTGGATCTCGGTCTGCGCGTGGCGCATCTCGTCGACCGACTGGCACAGCGCCGCGAAGCGCGGGCCCGGCCCGTTGAACTGCCGGGCGAGGTACGCGAAGTGGCGGTTGGCCTGGTACTCCAGCGGGGTGACGCCGCCGAGGAAGATCTTCATCGCGTTCAGGTAGCTGGCGTCCGCGAGGGTGAGGTGGCCCTGGCCCTGCGCGAACCCGTCGAGCACGGAGTAGAGGCGCTTGTCCTTCTCCGCCTGGTAGCGGTAGTACGCGTCGACGGTCAGCCGGAACGGGTCGTCCCACTTGGACCAGTCGTGGATCTTGATGCCCTCGTACTTCGTGTGCGGGTACATCTCGTCCTCGGAGACGTACGTCGGCTCCCAGTCGAGGTCGCGGGTCAGCGCGCTGTAGCGCGCCTTCATCGAGAGCTTCTTGGGCTTGGCCGTCTTCGCGGCCGGGCTCGGAGCGGCGGTGTTCGGAGTCGTGGCGGTCATTGTCAGTCCTCGTCTTCTTCGTCGTCCTCGACCCGGGGACCCCAGGAGATGACGATGCGGTCCTCGTCCCACTCCGAGATGTTGCCGGAGAGGGTGATGATGGCCATCTGGAACTCGTGGGTCTCCCACGTGCGGCCGAGTTGGGCCTCGACACTTTCGCGGTTGATCTGCAGCCGGCCCGGGGCCTGGAGCTTCACCACGCCGGGGAAGTGGTTGATCACCAGGTCGGCGTTGTCGGCCTCGATGGCAGTGATCAGCGCGCGGTTGTTCTCGGTCTCCTGCAGGTCGACGCTGACCGGCCGGGCGTCCAGGATCTTCTCGGTCATCTCAGGCTCCCTGGGTCTGGTCGAGCACGGGCTGGTCGAGCACGGTCTGGTTGATCTCGAGGCCGAGGGCGCGGAACTTCTCCGCGACCGCGGCGGCGTGCGTACGCACGGCGGCCACGGAGTCGGTCCCGGCGAGCGCGTCCGCCTGCGCGGCGACCTTCTCGACCGCGGCCAGGGCCTGCGGCAGCCAGGTGTTCACCGCGGCGGCGATGGCGGCCTTGTTGGTTGCGCCGTACTGCTCGTCGGCGATCCACTCCTTGTACAGCGGGTCGAGCCACTTGCGGTGCTCGCTCCACCAGGTGCCGATGTGCTGGGCCAGCAGGGAGTAGGCGCCCGCACCGAAGAGGATGGCCTCCTCGTCGAGGTGGCGGTACACCAGCGCGTCGAGCAGCTCGTCGACGACGTCGAGGCCGATCACGCCGACCGCCCAGTCCTGTTCGACCAGCAGCTTCTCCTCGACCTCGCGCAGGCCCTGGAGGTGCGGGGCATCCATCCACAGGGCCTTGGCCGACTTGAGCACGCTCGCGGTCTCCCCGCCGAGGGCGATGCCGACGCGGGAGATCAGCTGGGCGTTGCCGATGCGGTCGAAGCTCTCGTAGCTGCAGCACTGGGCGATGGTCGCCCCGTAGCTGAACCGGCAGGCGTTCGAGTAGAGCATCTGGGCACCGGACTCGAAGTGGCGCAGCGGGATGATCACCTGGGCGATCAGCTGCTGCCAGTTCTCCGGCGTACGCTCCAGCAGGCCGTGGTCGGTGACGTAGTCGAGGGTCTTGCCGAAGGCCTCGTGCATCGCGGCCCGATTGGTGACGTACGGCGTGTAGTAGTACTGCCGCGGGTCGGTGTAGGAGTACGGGTCGGTCAGCTTGAGGGCGCTGTAGTCCGGGTCGTAGAGCTCACGCTCGGAGTCCCAGGTCGGGCGGTAGTGGAAGTTCTCGGTCGGCTGGAGGCCGATGGTCCCCTCCTGGTAGCGGGTGGCGGGCTTGTCGCCGTAGCGCTCGATCAGTGGCGTGAAAGTCTGGCGAAGCGGCTCGATGACCTGGGTCTTCAGCTCGTACTGCACGTGACTGACCTCCTTCCTGTGGTTGCCGGTCGTCGTTGACCGGACATCTGGGGGTGCGGCGCGCCGAGGGGCGTACGCCGGGGGTGGGCGCGGGGCCCGGTTCAGCTGAGGTGGGCCGATTCGGTGTTGCGCAGGCCGGCGACGACGGCGAGCCGGACCAGCAGATCGGGCAGGGCTTCGGGCCCGACCAGTTCGTGTGCCTCGCCCTGGGGCAGGTCGGACGAGATGATCCGCCCCACGGTGCGACCACCGCGGAAGCTGGTCGAGACCCGGGCGCGGTGGTCGCGGCAGGTGATGGTGAAGGCGAGGTCCTCCCCGCCCACTTCGTCGGCGAGATCCATGTGCGAGGCGGGATCCTCGATGACCGCATTGGCCTCGCAGACGAGCTGCTCGGCCAGCGACCGCAGCACCACCTGGCGATCCGTGCCCTCGTTGCGGGCGACGGCGAGCGACGGGCGCAGTGCGGGCTCGGGGGCCTCCTGGGGCTCGGGGGCCCCGAGCACCTCCGCCAGCCGATGCATGAAGAACGTCATGGACTCCTCCTTGAGTCGTGTCCGTGGCACCGAATGTAAGTTGGGTCACAGACCGGCCGGTACCCGTAGAACTACCCGTATCGGCCCCCGTGGTGCGGGTGGGTGGGCCGCGATGGGGCTGCCCGACCTCCGGGTGGGAGCGTTCCGGAGGAGCGGTCGGCAGCCCCCGATCCCGCGCAGGCTCACGTATTCTGGGGAGGATCCCCGTCGTCGAGGAGCCACGTTGACCGAACTGTCGCCGTCACCGAAGCTGGCGACCGCCCTCACGTCCTTCATCGGGCGCGAGGAGCTGGTGTGCCACGTGGTGGAACTGGTCCATCAGCGACGGCTGGTGACCCTCGTCGGTCCGGGTGGCATCGGCAAGACCCGGCTCGCGACCGAACTGTGCGCCGAGGTGGAGCACGAGTTCCCGGACGGCGGCGTGGTCGTGACCCTCGACGCCGTCTCCGATCCGGCGGACGTGGCGTGGCGTACGGCCTCGTCGGTGGAGGTCATCGACCAGTCGCTGCAGGATCCGGTCGCCCAGGTGCTGGGCCACCTGCGCCACCGTCAACTGCTGCTCGTGCTGGACAACTGCGAACACCTGCTCGAGGCCGCGGCCGGGCTGGCCAAGGAGATCCTGCGTGAGTGCCCGGGGGTGCGCATCGTCGCGACGTCGCGCGAACCGCTGGGCATCGCGGGGGAGCAGGTCCTGGTCGTGCCGCCATTGCAGGTGCCCGACTCGTGCGCCGACCTGGACGCCGTGCGTGAGTCCGAAGCCGTCCGTTTGCTCGTCGACCGTGCTGACCGGGCCGGGGCACACCTCGTCGTCGGCCCCGACAACTGCGCCCAGGTGGTGGAACTGTGCACCCATCTGGACGGGATGCCCCTGGCGATCGAGTTGGCCGCCGCCCGGCTGCGTGCCCTCGGCGTCGGCGACCTGCTCGACCGGCTGGACCAGCGCTTCTCCCTGCTGAAGGGGTCCCCGCGCGACGTCCTGCCGCGGCACCGGACCCTGGAGGCGCTGATCGGCTGGAGCTACGACCTGTGCACCCCCGCGGAACGCCTGCTCTGGTCGCGACTGTCGGTGTTCCGCGGTGGCGCGGACCTGGAGGCGGTCGAGATCGTCGCTGGGTTCGGGGCGATCGATCCCGGCGACGTGATCGACCTGCTCGACGGGTTGGTCGCCAAGTCGGTGCTGATCGCCGAGCCCGCCGACGGTTTCACGTACTACCGCCAGCTCGTCACGATGCGGGATTACGGCGAGCGGGTGGCGGTCCGCAGCGGGGAGTGGGAGGACCTGCGGCGGCGCCACGCCATGCTCGCCCTCGAGCGGAGCGGCCAGATGCACCGGGAGTGGGCGGGCCCGCACCAGGCGCAGTGGCTGCGTCGGGCCCGCCGTGACGTCGCCGAGATCGTCGCCGCGATGGACTGGGGCATCTCCGACCCGGCCGGTCACGACACGGCAGCGGGCATCGCGTCCAACCTGCGGTACTTCTGGGCCGGTGGTCACAACATGGCGGCCGGGCGTTATCGGCTCGAGCGCGTGCTCGCCCTGCCTGACGTGGCCGCCCCGCAGCGCTGCGAATGCCTGCTGGTGCTGTTCTGGGTGGTGATGCTGCAGGGTGACCACGCGGACGGGGCGAGGGTGCTCGAGGAGGCCCGCGTCCTGGCGACCGATCTGGGTGACCGGCGACGGTTGGCCGAGGTCGACACCTGGGGCGGCCTGCACTGCCTGTTCGGCGGCGACCCGGCCGCGGGGGTCGAGCTGTACCAGCGCGGCATCGCGGTGCTCCGGGAGGTCGGTGACATCGCGGCGATGCAGGCCGCGATGTTCCAGCTCGCCCTGTGCCAGATCTACAGCGGCGATCCGGCCGGGGGCGGGGAGACCTGTGCGCAGATCCTCGCCGAGAGCCGCCGCAACGGCGAGGCGTGGGTGAAGGCGTACGCGCTGTGGGTGACCGGCATCGTCCACTGGCGCCAGGGGGACCTGGCCGGCGTCCGCGCGTACGCCACCGAGGCGCTGCGGCTGCAGGAGGTGTTCGAGGACGGCATCTGCACCCCGCACGTCCTGCTGCTCGCCTGCCAGGTGGTGATGGCCGCCGGGGAGGTGCGCCGGGCCGCCCGCCTGCAGGGGGCTGCGGACGCCCTGTGGCGCGCGCAGGGGACCGGGATCGACGCGTTCGGGCCCGGGCTGGCCGGGGACGCCCGGGAGAGTCGGGAACGGATCCTGCGGGTGCTGGGCCGTGAGGAGGCCGAGGCCCTGATGGCGCAGACCGCGGACCTCGACCTGCGCGAGGCGATCACGGTGGGCCTGGCCGAGCTCGCCCTCACCCCGGTCGAGGCGCCCGTCGAGGTGGGCCTGACGAAGCGCGAGACGCAGGTGGCCGAGCTCGTCGCGGAGGGCCTGAGCAACAAGCAGATCGCCGCCCGCCTGACGATCTCGATCCGTACGGTCGACGGGCACGTGGAGCGGATCCTGGCGAAGTTCGGGGTGACGTCGCGAGGGCAGGTCGGCCTGCGCCTGCACGAGACGCGCCGGCAGGAGCCGCGGACCCAGGAAACGCGCCCGCCGCAGACCCCGCTTGATGGGACCCGGCTGTAGCAGACTCGACCACAGGGGACCAGAGCTACCCGGTGAGGAGCACCGAGATGACCGAGATCCACCAGCTGACCGCCACCGGGCCCGCGCTGCGGGCCCTCGACCTCCTCGCCGCGCTCGGCGACGCGGCCGGCGTCCGGGCCAACATGGTGACGTCGGCCGATGGCCACGCGACCATCCGGGGCCGCGTCGGTGACCTCACCGGCGAGGCGGACCAGGCGCTGCTCACCGCCCTGCGCGGGTGGTGCGACGTGCTGCTCGTCGGCTCCGGCACGATCCGGGCCGAGGGTTACGGACCGCTCGACCTGCCGACCGAGATCGCCGAGTGGCGCACCCTCAAGGGCCGGGTCGCCCGGCCGGTCCTCGCCATCGTCTCCGGCAGCCTCGACCTCGATCCCTCGCTTCCCGCCTTCGCCCGGGCGGCCGACGCGGGACCCGAGAGCCTGCCGTGGGTGATCACCGTGCCGGGAGCCGACCAGGAACGCCGGACCCGACTCGCCCCGTACGCCCGGCTGCTCGAGGTGGAGGCCGGACCGGACGGGCGCCCGTCCCTGCCCGCCGCCGTCGCGGCCCTGCGTCAGGCGGGGATGACCCGGGTGCTCAGCGAGGGCGGCCCGACCGTGCTCGGCACCCTGCTCGGCGGGGGAGTGGTCGACGAGTTGTTCCTCACGGTGTCACCACTGCTGGTCGGCGGCGGGGGTCTGCGGATCGTCGAGACGGGCACGCTGAGTGGCATGAGTGGCGGGACTGCGAGTGGTGGGTCGGCGAGCGGTGCGACCCCCGGGGAGCCGGTGCCGCTCAAGCTGATGGACGTGCACGTCGCAGGCAGTGAACTCTTCCTGCGCTACGCGGTCGGGGCGTCCGCGGCCGCGTCGGCATCCTCGTCGGGCCTGGCGTAGCGCTGCGCCAGTGCCGAGCAGGCCATCAGCTGCGCCTGGTGGAAGATCATCAGCGGCAGCGCGATCAGCCCGATCGGCTGCCCGGCGAAGAGGACGGCCGCCATCGGCAGGCCGGTGGCCAAGGACTTCTTGGAGCCGCAGAACTGGATCGCGATCCGGTCCTCGTGGCTGAAGCCCAGCCGGCCGGCCAGCCACCAGGTCAGGCCCAGCACGATCGCCAGCACCACCAGGCAGGTGGCGAGCAGGCCGACCACCTGGACCACGGACACCTGGGACCACATGTGCTCGCGGCGCCCCGCCGAGAAGGCGGAGAAGACGACGAGGACGATGATCGCCTGGTCGACGAACCGCAGCGGCTTCTTGTGCTTCGTCACGTACGCCGCCGTCCAACGCCGTGACAGCTGGCCCAGCACGTACGGCACCAGGATCTGCAGCACGATGTCGAGCACCGCCTCGGGGTGGACCGAGGCCTGGCCGCTGGGGTTGATCGGGCTCGCGTTCATCAGGGCGATGACCAGGATCGGGGTGAGGAACACCCCGATCAGGTTGGACATCGACGCCGAGACGACGGCGCCGGCGACGTTCCCGCGGGCGATCGAGGTGAAGGTCACCGACGACTGCACGGTCGAGGGCAGCAGGGTGGTGTAGAGCAGGCCGGTGTAGAGCGCCGGGGTGAGCAGGCCGATCGGCACCAGAAACGCCAGGGCCAGCCCGATCAGCGGGAACAGGACGTAGGTGAAGCCGAGGATCACCCCGTGCAGACGCCAGTGCTTCAGGCCCTCCAGCGTGTCGCGCGGGTGCATCCGGGCGCCGTAGAGGAAGAAAAGGAGGGCGATGCCCGCCGTGACCCCGTTGGAGAGGACGACCGCCCCGGCGCCCCGGGCCGGGACGATGGTGGCGAGGATCGCCGCGACGAGGATGGCCAGCAGGAACCGGTCGAGGCGGAGACGGAGACGGGCGGCCATGCCAGGCAGGCTACTCGACCGCGTCAGCGGGAGACGCGTGCCCCCAGCAGTTCGACCAGCAGGGCGGCGTCCTCCGGATCCAGCTGGTCGGCGAACTCCTTCAGCGCCTCGCGGCGTTGCTCGGGCGACCCGACCAACGCGGCCTGCATCTCGGTGGCCATCAGGGTGGCGCGGGACTCAGCGGGTCGGTAGTACCAGGCGCGCCCGTCCAGCTCGCGGGTCACGCGTTCCTTCTTCGACAGTCGGTCGAGGACGGTCATCACGGTGGTGTAGGCGAGGTCCCGATCGCGAGTCAGCTCGGCAAGGACCTCCCTGACCGACATCGCGCGGTCGGTACGCCACAACACCTCCATGACCTGGAGTTCGAGGTCACCAAGGTTCGGCATGTCGCCATCCTAGAGCAAACGAGGGCATTAGTACTACAGGTTGCGTAGAGAAAATGGAACGGGCTGTTCGGGGCGCCCGGCGCCACTACGTCGCGTCGTTTGTGACGTGGCCCTCTGGCTCAGCGGTCAAGGGCGTGTGCCGTTACATTCGCCGCATGGATCCGGCCTCATTGGCACGGTGGCAATTCGGCATCACCACCGTCTACCACTTCTTCTTCGTCCCCGTCACGATCTCGCTGTCCCTGATCGTGGCCGTCCTGCAGACCGCTCACTACCGTACGGGGCAGGACAAGTTCAGGCGGTTGACCGACTTCTTCGGCAAGCTGTTCCTGATCAACTTCGCGATGGGCGTCGTCACCGGCATCGTCCAGGAGTTCCAGTTCGGCATGAACTGGTCGGAGTACTCCCGGATGGTCGGCGACATCTTCGGTGCCCCGCTCGCCTTCGAGGCGCTGCTGGCGTTCTTCCTCGAGTCCACCTTCCTCGGGATGTGGATCTTCGGCCGGGATCGGCTGCCCAGGGGCGTCCACCTCGCCTCGATCTGGCTCGCGTCCATCGGCACCGTGCTCAGCTCGCTGTTCATCCTGGCGGCCAACTCGTTCATGCAGCACCCGGTCGGCTTCACCTACAACGCCGCCCGTGGCCGGGCCGAGATGACGGACTTCTGGGCCGTGCTGACCAACCCGGTCGCGCTGACGACGATCCCGCACACGCTGACCGCCGCCTACATGGTGGGTGGGGCCTTCGTGATGGGCGTCGCCGGCTGGCACCTGCTGCGGATCGCCCGGACCAGCGGGGCCCGCAACCGCTCCGAGCTCGCCGGCGAGCAGGCCGAGGAGGCCTCGGCGTACGCCTGGGCGACGAAGTTCGGCGCCTGGGTGCTGATCGGTGCCGGGGCACTGGTGATGTTCTCCGGTGACCTGCAGGGCAAGGTGATGACCGACGTCCAGCCGATGAAGATGGCGGCGGCCGAGGCGATCTGGGAGACCGAGACGCCGGCGGCGTTCTCGCTGTTCACGATCGGCACCCTTGACGGCTCCAAGGAGGTCTTCTCCATCAAGGTGCCGGGCGTCACGTCCTTCCTGGCCACCGGATCGTTCACCGGGACCGTGCAGGGCATCAACCCGCTCCGGGAGAAGTACGACGCCCAGTTCACGCAGATGATCCGGCAGCGCTACGGCGACGAGGTCGCCAGCGCGATGACGTACACCCCGGCCGTGCCGGTGACGTACTGGACCTTCCGGCTGATGATCGGCCTGGGGATGGTCGGGGTCGCCGTCGGGATCCTCGTGCTCGTCCTGCTCCGCAAGGGCAACCTGCCTCCGGCCAGGCGTGCTGGGTGGTTCTGGCTCGCGCTGATGATCGCGACGCCGCTGCTGCCGCTCTTCGCCAACTCCTTCGGCTGGATCTTCACCGAGATGGGCCGCCAGCCGTGGATCGTCTTCGGCCTCATGCCGACCGCCTCCGCGGTGTCGCCCGGGGTGCCCGCCGCGCAGGTGCTCACCACGATGGTCGGCTTCACGCTCATCTACGGCGTGCTGGCGGTGATCGAGGTGCGGCTGATGCTGCGGGCCATCCGCAAGGGGATCACCGGCCCCGTCCCGGCCCTCGCCGAGGGCGAGGCCGACGAGGCCCCGCTGTCGTTCGCGTACTGAGAGGAGTGACACGACCATGGACACCGTTCTCCCCATCGTCTGGTTCCTGCTGATCGCCGTCCTGTGGACCGGCTTCTTCGTCCTGGAGGGCTTCGACTTCGGCGTCGGGATGCTGATGCCGTTCCTCGCCAAGGACGACCGCGAGCGTCGCGTGCTGATCAACACCATCGGCCCCGTCTGGGACGGCAACGAAGTGTGGCTGCTCACCGCCGGTGGCGCGACCTTCGCGGCGTTCCCGGAGTGGTACGCCAGCCTCTTCTCGGGGCTCTACCTGCCGCTGTTCCTCGTGCTGCTCGCGCTGATCCTGCGCGGGGTCTCCTTCGAGTACCGCCATCAGCGCGGTGAGGCCGCATGGAAGCGCGGCTGGGACACCTGCATCATCGGCGCCTCGTACGTCGCCGCGCTCGTCTTCGGCATCGCGTTCGCCAACTTCGTCCGAGGCCTGCCGATGGACGCCACCCACACCGTCCACCAGACGGCGGGGAGCTTCTTCGGCCTGTTCACCCCGTTCGCCCTGCTCGGCGGCGTGACCTTCGTGGCGCTCTTCCTGACCCACGGCGCGGCGTTCATCGCGCTGAAGACCGGCGGCCCGATCCGCGAGCGGGCCCGGACGTACGCCTCGCGCACGGGCCTGGTCGCGGTGGTGGGCCTGGCCGGGTTCCTCGGCTGGATGAACCTCGCCTTCTCCGGACTCGCGCGCGGCACCGCCGGGGCCTCCCCGGCGCTGTCGCTGTGGCCGGCTGCGATCCTCGCGGTGCTCGGCGCGCTGCTGCTGTGGGTGATGAACAGCCGCGGCAAGGAGGGCTGGGCGTTCGTCGGCGGGGTGGTGGCCATCCTGGCGATGCTGGTCAACATCTTCGCCGCGATGTTCCCGAACGTCATCCCGTCCACCCTGGACCCGGCGTACGGGCTGACGGTCTTCCAGGCCGCCTCCACTCCGTACACGCTGACGATCATGACGGTCGCGGCGGGCGTGATGACGCCGATCGTGCTCGCCTACCAAGCCTGGACCTACTGGGTCTTCCGGAAGCGTCTGTCGGTCAAGGACATCCCGGTCGGGGAGTCGGCCGACGAGACGTCCGTCGTGGCGAGCCCCCGGCCCGCCTCGAGCTGATGGCGGGACCCGTCCACCGCGCACTGCTGTCGAGGGCCCGGGCGACGAGGACCTACCTCGTCGCCGGGGTCCTCGTCGGCACGCTGACGGCGTTCCTCGTCGTCGCCCAGGCCTGGCTGCTGTCGCACCAGATCGCGGCGGTGTTCGACACCCGACGGCTCGACGGACTCGGGCGTACGGTCGGGTTGCTCGTGCTCGTCCTGCTCGGCCGCGCGCTGTTGCGGGGGATCAACCCGTGGCTCGGTCAACGCGCCGCGGCCCTGGTCAAGGGCCGGTTGCGCCACGAGGTGGTCGAGGCCCGGTTGGCCCGCCCGCTCGCCCCCGGCACCGACACCGGCGGGTTGGTGGATCTGGTCACGCACGGCCTCGACGCGCTGGACGGCTACTACGCCAAGTACCTCCCGCAGTTGCTGCTCGCGGTGACCGTCCCGCTGGTCGTCGGGGTGACCATCCTCACCACTGACCTGTGGTCGACCCTCGTCGTGGTGCTCACGGTGCCGCTGATCCCGTTCTTCATGGCGCTGGTCGGCTGGGCGACCGAACGCCGGATGGCTCGGCGGTGGGGCGTCCAGGCCCGCCTGGCCCATCACTTCGCGGATCTCGTGGCCGGCCTGCCGACCCTCCAGGTGTTCGGCCGGGCCCGCGCCCAGGCCGTCGGCCTGCAGCGGATCGAGGCGCGCAACCGCGCCGAGACGATGGCGACCCTGCGGATCTCCTTCCTCTCCTCGATGACCCTGGAACTGTTGTCGACGCTGTCGGTGGCCATCATTGCGGTCACCATCGGTGTCCGTACGGTCAACGGAGCGATGGACCTGACCACGGGCCTGTTCCTGCTCGTGCTGGCCCCCGAGGTCTACCTGCCGCTGCGGCAGGTCGGCGTGCACTACCACGACTCGGCCGAGGGCGTCGCCGCGGCGGATCGGGCGTTCGCCGAGATCGACGCGGCGGGGGTGGCGGGCGCGATGCCCGTGGCGGGCGCGGCCATGGTGTCGGCGCAGGCGCTCGCACCGGAGGGTGTCGCGTTGCGCGTCCGCGATCTGCAGGTCACCTATCCGGGGGCGGATGCTCCCGCCCTCCGAGGAGTGGACCTCGAGGTGGCGCCCGGTGAGTTCGTCGCTGTCGTCGGGCCCAGTGGGGGCGGGAAGTCGACCCTGCTCGCCGTCCTGATGGGCTTCGTGCCACCCAGCGGCGGGAGCGTCCTGCTCGGTGGGGTGCCACTGAAGCATGTCGACCTGGCCGCCTGGCGCCGTCGCGTCGCCTGGGTGGGGCAGACGCCGGGACTGCCTGAGCGTACGGTCGGGGCGAACGTCGCCCTCGGCGCCCCCGGTGCCCCGCAGGAGGCCATCCGGGCGGCCCTCGACCGTGCCGGCGCCGCGGATCTGGACGCGGGCCGCGAGGTCGGCGATGAGTCCGAGGGGCTCTCCGACGGCGAGCGGCGCCGGGTGGGTCTTGCCCGCGCACTGCTGCGGCTCAGCCATGGCGGTGCCTCCCTGCTGATCCTCGACGAACCCACCGCCGGCCTCGACCCCGACACGGAGCGGCGAGTGCTCGCGGCGCTGCGGGCCGGGGACCCGACCACCAGCGCCCTGGTGGTGACGCACCGGCCAGCCGTCGTGGCCGCCTGCGACCGTACGGTCACGGTCGGTCTGATGGAGACGGTCCGATGAGTGTGCCGACGACCCCCGGCCCCGCGCGGGTGCTCGCGCGACGCCTGCTGGCCGATCTTCTCCGGTCCGTCCCCGAGGGCAGGTCTCGCGTTCTCGGGTCGGTGGTGCTCGCGGCCGGGGCCAGTGGGCGGCCGTGGCCCTGCTGGGCACCTCGGCCTGGCTGCTGTCGCGGGCGGCGCAGCACCCGCCGATCCTCTACCTGATGGTGGCGATCACCGCGGTGCGGACCTTCGGCATCTCCCGAGCCGCCCTCCGTTATGCCGAACGGCTCGTCGGACACGACCTGGCGCTGTGGATGCAGACGGCCCTGCGTCTGCGGGTCTATGACGTGCTCAGCCGGACCACACTCCTGGGGCGCCGGCGGGGCGACCTCCTCATCCGTATCGTCGACGATGTCCGCGCCGTGATGGACGCGGTGGTCCGGGTGCTCGTTCCTTTCGCTGCCGCCGGACTCGTCGCGGTCGCGACCACGCTGATCATCGGCCTCTTCTCCGTGCCGGCGGCCGTGCTGCTCGGCGTGAGCGTCGTGCTGGCGGGTGTGGTCATCGCCTGGATCGCGGCGCTGGCCTCTCGGCGGGCGGACGCCTCGCTCGCCCCACTCCGGGGTGAACTGGCCGACGCGGTGACGGCACTGCACCGTACGGCCCCCGATCTGGTCGCGTACGGGGTGCAGGACGCCGCCCTCGCCCGGGTCGACGCACTCAACGCCCGCCTCACCGCCGCCGAGGAGCGAGCGGCCCGCGCCCGAGGCCTGTCGGGGCATTGCAGGTGCTCGCCGCGGGTGTCGCGGTCGTCGGAGCACTGCTCGTCGGTGGCCCGGCGGCAGCGGCGGGGCAGCTCCCCGTCACCCAGCTGGCCGTTCTGGTGCTCACGCCGCTGGCCCTGCACGAGACCCTCGAGCCACTGGCCGAGGCGGCACAGACCTGGACCCGGGTCCGGACGTCGCTGGCGCGAGTGTCGGAGCTTCTCGCCCTGCCCCCGTCCGGCGAGGAGTCGGGGCCGGCCCGGCTGCCGGGTGGCCCGTCGATCGACCTGTGGGGGCTGACCGCCGGCTGGCCCGGCGCGGACCCCGTCGTCACCGGACTCGACCTGCACGTCGCCGCGGGTGAACGGGTCGCCCTGGTGGGGCGCAGCGGCCTGGGCAAGACAACGGTCGCGGCGACGGTGATGGGACTCGTGCCGCCGCGGGCGGGGGTGGTCGAGGTACACGGCCGCGTCGGGTACCTCGCCCAGGACGCGCACGTCTTCGACACCTCCGTCGAGGAGAACGTACGGATCGGCCGCAAGGACGCGACGCCCGCCGAGGTTTCCCTGGCGCTCGGCCGGGCCGGACTCGACCTGGTCCTCGACCGCGAGGTCGGCGAACACGGCGGACGACTCTCCGGCGGCGAGGCGCGTCGCCTCGCGGCGGCGCGGTTGTTCGTGGGAGACGCCGACGTGGTGATCCTCGACGAGCCGACCGAACACCTCGACGAGGAGACCGCAGCGGCGCTGGTCGCCGATCTCTGGGCGGCGACCCAGGGAGCGGCCGTGCTGGTGATCACCCACGACCCGGCGGTCCGCGATGCGTGTGACCGCGTCGTCGACCTCGCCGCGTACGCGCCGGCGGCTGACACGGCCACTGCACCGGGGCGCGACAAAGTTCCGGCCGGCGCACCGGGGCGCGACAAAGTTCCGGCCGGCGCACCGGCCGCCGACAGCCGGGCCGTTCCCGCTCAGGCGGCGTCGGGGAGTCGGAATCGTTGATTGCGCCGCGGTCGGCGGCTCCGGTCGACGTGGGCGGGTGGGAGGACTTCGGGGATGCCGTCCGTGCCAAGGCGGATCTCCCAGCGTCTTGCGCTGGTGTCGGTTGGCGGTTCCACGATGCCGTGGTGGTGGGACAGACCAGGACGAGATTGTCGAGCGAGGTCGATCCGCCTTCCTGCCAGGGAATGATGTGGTGAGCGTGGCAGGCGGCGGGTGGCCGGTCGCAGCCGGGGAAGGCGCAGCCGCCGTCGCGTACGGTCAGGGCGGTGCGGATCGGCGGTGTGACGAGTCGATGCTCACGACCCACGTCGAGCACCTGACCCTCCCCGCCGAGGACGACCGGTAGGACGTCGGCGTCGCAGCACAGACGGCGCAGGTCAGCCGGTGCGATCCGCTCCCCGGTGGCGATCAGTCCGCCTGTCGCGGCCCGGTCTCGCAGGCGTTCCTCGGGGATCGTCACGACGATGCGGGGGCGGTCGCCGCCGTGGAGCGGGGCGTCGCCGTGCAGCGCCGCGGCCTCGGCGAGCGCCACCAGGGCGTCGGCCCGGCGCATCGTCGGGGTCAGCTCCTCGGCGAGGGGGTCCAGGGCGTCGAGGGCGCGTCGGCGGTCGCGTTCGACCAGCGCGTCGATCTGGGTGATGAGGGTCTGGGCGGCCAGCACGGGCAGTTTGCCCTTGATCTGGACCGAGCCGTGGCCGTCGTCGGTGAGGGTCAGTTCCCGGTTCTTGCGGGCGCGGCGCAGCTCGCGCTCCAGCCGTTTGGCCTCCTGCTCCTCGATGATCTCCGGGGCGAGTACCTCCAGCAGGTGCTGGGACAGGGTGGACAGGCCGTGGGAGTCGAACTGGCCGGCGTAGCCGATCATGTCGCGTTCCGCTTGGCGTAGTTGGTCGGGGCCGAGGTCGTCGGGTAGCTGGACGATGACCTGGCTGATGGCGCGGGCCTGTTGCGGTGAGACGGTCCCGGCCAGGCCGGCCGCCCGTAGTGCGGGCAGGGCGGCCAGATCGCGGCCCTCGTGCACCAGGGCCCACACCTCGCGGCTGGTCATCCGGCGGGTGTCGGCGAGCCAGCTCACCACCCCCAGCCCCGTCACCGCGAGATCTGAGCCGTGGGCCTCGGTCTCGGCGACCAGTACGCCGGCCAGGATGCGCAGCCGATCCGCGGCCTCGATCGCCGCTTCTGTCATGGCCAGCCGCTCCGCATCAGATGCGAGCGCCCGGTCTTCGTCGGGCCCGTCCAGCAGCCCGTCCAGCAATCCCAGGATCCCGGCCACAGCTTGGCCGGTCCGGGTCCCCCACTCCCGTTCCATGTCCACCACCGTACGATCAGCCTCAGACATTTCGTGCAGACGAGCGATTACAGGGGTCTGGGGTGGCAGTCCTGGGTCATTGATGAAGTCGCCATCGTTCCGCGCGTGCCGCCGCGCGAGGGTCAACGGCTCCCCGTTATCCCCATGGGGGTATTATTCGAGGTCAGAGCACCAGAAGGAGGGCGTCATGGAGTTGCCCGGCGAGGACATGCGCCCGGTCATCAATCGATTGAAGCGGGCCCGTGGCCAGCTCAATGGCATCATCGACATGGTCGAGGAGGGCCGCGACTGCGAGGAGATCGTCACCCAGATCGCCGCCGTCGCCAAGGCCTTGGATCGCGCCGGTTTCGCCGTCGTGGCGGCGGGGATGCGCCAGTGCGTGCTCGCTGACGATGGTCTGGACACGACGAAGATGGAGAAGCTCTTCCTGTCGCTGGCCTGATCGGCCGGCCGGCGCGGCCTGCCTGATCAGCCCGCCTGCGCCGCCTGCGTCGGCGACCTGCCTGATCAGCCCGCCGGGACGACCTGCCTGATCAGCCCGCCGGCGCGACCTGCCTCAGCGTCCGGCCGCCGACGCCGCCGCATCCCGTCCATTCACGTCACTCACGGCCGCTTGCACCTCGTCCAGGATCACCTGCATGGCGACTCGCGCCGCGGGTCCGTCGCCGCGGAAGACCGCCTCGGCGACAGCCTCGTGGGCGTCAAGGGCCGTGGGCTGCGGATGGACGGGCATCAGGCCGATCTCCGACCTCCCGGCCAGCACCGACGCCACCTGATCACTGAGCGCGGCGAAGAGTTCGTTACCGCTGTTGGTGAGGATCAGCCGGTGGAACTCGACGTCCAGGCGCAGGAACTCCTGAGCCAGCCCGCCCTCGCCGGTGCGGCGCATCTCCGCGGCCAGGGGCAGCAGCAGGGCCCGATCGTGGATCGAGGCAGTGCGCGCCATCCCGTCCACCGCCACCGGCTCGACCGCCAGCCGGAGCTGGGTGAGCGACTCCAGTTGCTCCCGCCGCCGGTTCGAATGCAGCCGCCACTCGATCAGTGTCGTGTCGAGGACGTGCCAACTGTCGGCCTCGAGGGCGACGATGCCGCGGCGTCGCTGGGTGCTGGCGAGTCCCAGCATCTCCAGCAGCCGGGAGGCCTCGCGGGCGACCGTACGGGACACGCCGAAGCGGTCCTGGATGTCCTCCAGGGTGCGGGCCTGGTTGACGGGCCAGCGTCCCTCGATGATCTCGATGCCGAGTTCGCGGGCGACGCCGTGGTGCATCAGTGGCCGTTCGGAGGTCGTCGCCATCCGTCTCCTCCTTTGGGGTCCCTGCGGGGAGCTTAGCCGCGTCACCGGCGGGGAACCGCGCTGTTGCCGGACGTTGCATCCCCGTCGATTTTTAAAGACTCTCTTTCGCATGTAGGGTCCTCTCCATCGAGGCAAAGATGCTTCCAAAGGAAGGTCAAAGATGACTACAACCCATGTGGTGGTGATGGGAGTCGCCGGCAGCGGCAAATCGACCGTCGCCCATGGCTTGGCCGCCCGACTGGGGTGGCCGATGGCCGAGGGGGACGAGTTCCACTCGGTCGAGAACATCGCCAAGATGGCCTCCGGCCATCCCCTCACCGACGATGACCGCTGGCCGTGGCTCGACCGGATCGTCGAGTGGACGGCGCAGCAGGACCGGGCCGGCCACTGCACCCTGGTCACGTGCTCCGCACTGCGTCGGGCCTACCGTGATCGGCTCCGGACGGCTCCCGGACGTACGGTCTTCGTCCACCTCGTCGGTTCGGCCGATGTCGTCGCCGACCGGCTCGCGCACCGGACCGATCACTTCATGCCGTCCTCGCTCCTGCCGTCGCAACTGGCGACGCTGGAGCCCCTCGGATCCGACGAGGACGGCTTCTCCATCGATATCGAACAGGACGTCGACGAGGTGCTGGACAGCATCGTCGATGCCCTCTCCACCAACCCTCAGCTCCTCAAGGGGTGTGCAGAATGATGTCCTCACTCGTCCTCGCCGCACTCGCCGGCATCGCCACGATCGTCCTGTTGATCGTCTGGCTCAAGGTCCACCCGTTCCTCTCGCTGATGGCCGGTTCCGCAGTGATGGCCCTGGCCGCGGGCGTCCCGTACCCGAAGCTCTTCAACAGCTTCAGCACCGGCCTGGGCTCGACGATCTCGAGCGTCGGCCTGCTGATCGTCCTCGGTGCGATCATCGGCACCCTGCTGGTCTCCTCCGGGGTGCCGACGTCATCGTCGACACCATCCTCGGCAAGACGCCGATCAAGCGGCTGCCCTGGGCGATGGCGCTGACCGCGTTCATCGTCGGCATCCCGCTGTTCTTCGAGGTCGGCGTCGTCATCCTCATCCCCGTGGTGATGTTCGCCGCCCGGCGCGCCAAGGTGCCGGTCGTCCTCTTCGGCATCCCCGCCCTGGCCGGCCTCTCGGCCCTGCACGGCCTCATTCCCCCGCACCCCGGTCCGCTCATCGCGATCTCGGCCCTCAAGGCCAACCTCGGTCTCACCCTGGGCTTCGGTCTGCTCGTCGCCATCCCCTGTGTCGTTCTCTCCGGGCCGATCCTCGGCCGGATGATGGCCCGCTGGGTGCCGCACCAGGTGCGCAGCGACTTCCTCGGCCACAGCCCCGCCGAAGGTGCCAAGCGTCCCAGCTTCGGCGCGTCCCTCTTCGTCGTCGTGCTGCCCGTCGTCCTGATGCTCGCCGCCACGCTCGCCGAGATGACCATCGGCGACAAGACCCCGTCGGTGCCGTCCTCGCCTTCGTCGGCACCCCGCTGATCGCCCTCACCATCACCACCGTCGTCGCCATGTTCGTCTTCGGCTACGGGCTGTCGAAGTCGCGCAAGGAGGTCGACTCCCTGATCGCCTCGTCCTTCGGCCCGATCGCCGGCATCCTGCTCATCGTCGGCGCCGGCGGCGGCTTCAAGCAGACCCTGGTCGACTCCCACATCGCCGATCTGCTCGCCAAGAGCCTGATGGACGCTGCCCTGCCGCCGCTGCTGGCCGGTTGGATCGTCGCCGTCCTGATCCGTCTCGCCACCGGTTCCGCGACCGTCGCGACGATCACCGCCTCGGGGATCATGGCTCCCCTGGCCGCCGGACTCTCCCCGACCCACACCGCCCTGATGGTGCTGGCGATCGGTGCCGGCTCGGTCTTCCTCAGCCACGTCAACGACGCCGGCTTCTGGATGGTCAAGGAGTACTTCGGCCTTACCGTCGGCGAGACGTTCAAGACCTGGTCGCTGATGGAGACGGTGCTGTCGGTCGTCGGCCTCGCCTCAGTGATGCTGCTCAGCGTCGTCGTCTGACCAGCGCCGGAGCGTACGAAGCGCCGACCGGCACCAGTCAGACAGACGCAGCAGACGAGAAGAAGGAGAAGACATGCAGCTGGGACTCATCGGCCTGGGTCGGATGGGCGACGCGATGCGGCAGCGGCTCGTCCGTGCCGGCCACGAGGTCGTCGGGTACGACCGCGACCCCGACGTCTCCGACGTCCCCGACCTGACCTCACTGGTCAGCAGCCTCGCCGCTCCTCGGGTCGTGTGGATCATGGTCCCGGCGGGCGAGGCCACTCGGGCGACCGTCACCGAGTTGGCCGGCCTGCTCGAGCCCGGTGACCTCGTCATCGACGGCGGGAACTCGCGCTTCACCGACGACGCCGACCACGAGGCTCTCCTCGCGAGCCGGGGGATCGGCTACCTCGACTGCGGCGTCTCCGGCGGGATCTGGGGCCTCGACAACGGCTATGGGCTGATGGTCGGCGGCCGTGCGGACCTCGTCGAGCGCGCCATGCCCCTCTTCGACGCGTTGCGCCCCGAGGGGCCCCGCGACGAGGGGTTCGTCCACGCCGGCGGGGTCGGCGCAGGGCACTACGCCAAGATGGTGCACAACGGCATCGAGTACGGCCTCATGCAGGCCTATGCCGAGGGCTGGGAACTGCTCGGTGCCACGGACGTGGTCACCGACGTGGACGGGTGCTTCAAGGCCTGGACGCGGGGTACGGTCGTCCGCTCCTGGCTGCTCGACCTGCTGGTCAAGGCGCTGGAGCAGTCCCCGGGGCTCGACGGGATCGACCCCTTCACGCCGGACTCCGGGGAAGGGCGCTGGACCCTGCAGGAGGCCGTCGACCACGCCGTGCCGATGCCGGTCACCGCGGCCGCGCTGTTCGCCCGGTTCGCCTCCCGGCAGGACGCCAGCCCGACGATGCGGATGGTGTCAGCGCTGCGCGGGCAGTTCGGCGGCCACACCGTGCTCACCACGCGCGATACTGCCGCGTCGGCCAGCACCATCCCGGCATCCGATCTGCGCTGACAGCGGATCCCGCGCACGCCGAAGGGCCCCGTCACGATGGAACCGTGACGGGGCCCTTGTCTGCCGTGGGTGCGGCCGCGGGGCAGGGGGATGAGTGCGGCGCTCCCAGGGGGCAGGTCCGGTCAGCGAGCCGCTTCCTCCTCGGCGGGCGTCTCGCTCCACGCCGGCCGGGCGACCGGCCGGGTGGCGGTGGACCAGGTGGCGTAGCCACCGGTGAGGTTCTTGACGTGGTGGCCCGCCTGGCGCAGGATCCGCTCGGCCACGTGGCCGCGCAGGCCCACCTGGCAGGTGATGATCAGGTCGCCGGCCGGCACCTCGTCCAGCCGGTCGCGCAGCTCGTCCACCGGCAGGTTGATCGAGCCCGGGATATGACCACGGCGGAACTCGCCCGGCGTCCGGACGTCGACCAGCGGCAGGCCGGCCTTGTGGGCCGCTTCCACCTCGTGCCACTGGATCAGCTCCGACTGGCCGTTCACGACGTTGTCGTCGATGAAGCCCAGCATGTTGATCGGGTCCTTGGCCGAGCCGAACTGCGGGGCGTACGCCAGCTCCAGATCGGCCAGGTCGGCGCCCTTGAGCCCACCGCGCATCGCCGTGGCGATGACGTCGATGCGCTTGTCGGCGCCGTCCTTGCCGATCGCCTGGGCACCGAGGATCTCGTCGGTGTCGGCATCGACCAGCAGCTTGAGGTGCAGGGTCTCGGAGCCGGGGTAGTAGCCGGCGTGCGAGCCCGGATGGGCGTGGATCGCCCGGTAGCGGCGGCCCGCGGCGCGCAGCCGCTTCTCGTTCCAGCCGACCGAGGCGGCCATCAGGCCGAAGACCCCGACGATGGCGGTGCCGAGCACCGGCTTCGAGCTGGTCGGCCGGCCGACGATGACGTCGGCGACGAGGCGGCCGTGCCGGTTGGCGGTCTGGGCCAGCGGCACCATGGCGGCGTCACCGGTCAGCGCGTCGCGCTTCTCGGCCGCGTCACCGACGGCGAAGATGGCCGGGTCGGAGGTGCGCTGGAACTCGTCCACGACGATGCCGCCGCGGGAGTTGACCTCGAGGCCAGCGTCCTTCGCCAGGTGCGAGTCCGGGCGGACACCGATCGACATGACGACCAGGTCGGCGGGGATCTCCTCGCCGGTCGCCAGGGTGACGGTGTGCTCGCCGATGACGGTCGCCTCGGTGCCGGTGACCACGTCGATGCCGTGCTCGACCAGTTCCTGGGCCACGTACGCGGCCATCTCGGGATCCAGCGGCGGCAGGATCTGGTCGGACAGCTCGAGGATCGTCACGTCGATGCCGCGCAGCTGCAGGTTCTCGGCGAGCTCGACGCCGATGAAGCCGCCGCCGATCACCACGGCGGTGTGCGGCTTGCGGGCGACGGCGGCGACCATCTCGTCGACGTCGGCGATGTTGCGCAGCGTCAGGGCCCGCTCCTTGCCCGGGAGGTCCGGAACGAAGGGGGAGGCGCCGGGGGAGAGAATCAGCGTGTCGTACGACTCCGTGGTGACCCGATCGGTGTTGAGATTGCGCACCGACACCAGCTTGGCGGCCCGATCGATCGAGACGACCTCGTGGCCGACGCGGACATCGATCCCGAAGCGGCGGCCGAGGGACTCGGGCGTCTGCAGCAGCAGCGCCTGGCGGTCCTCGATCACGCCACCCACGTGGTAGGGAAGGCCGCAGTTGGCGAACGAGACGTACCAGCTGCGCTCGAACACGACGATCTCGGCGTGTTCGTCGAGGCGGCGCAGGCGGGTGGCGGCGGACATGCCACCCGCCACGCCACCGACGATGACGACCTTGCGGGAGCGTTCGCTCATGGGTGTGGTGCGCTCCGTTCTCAGCGGCGGAAGAAGGACATGAAGTTGCCGGAGGTCGACGAGCTCGCGGCGTTGCGGTCACAGGTGCACCACTGGCCCGCCGGGACGGAAGCCTTCACCGACGCGACGTGCTGGCCGCAGCCGGCCCAGGTGGTCTTGCCGCAGGACGAGCAGGTGACGGGACGGCACATGGGGTTTCTCCTTCTGTGGAGGGGTGGGAACACGTCCATAATGCCCCGGGGGTATCCGAGGGCAAATCGGCCGGACCGGGATGCGGCACGACCGCCGCATCCCGCACCCCGCTCCCCGTCACCGTACGCCGCGACCGGCTCGCGGTCAGGCGACTTCCTGCTCGATCGCGCCCTCGAACTGCGAGCGGTAGAGCCGGTAGTAGGCGCCCTCACGGGCGAGCAGCTCCTGGTGGTTGCCCTGCTCCACGATGCTGCCGTGCTCCATCACCAGGATGGTGTCGGCGTCGCGGATGGTGCTGAGCCGGTGGGCGATGACGAAGCTGGTCCGGTCCTTGCGCAGGGCACTCATCGCGCGCTGCACCAGGAGTTCGGTGCGGGTGTCCACCGAGCTGGTCGCCTCGTCGAGGATCAGCAGGGCCGGATCGGCGAGGAACGCCCGGGCGATGGTGAGCAGCTGCTTCTCGCCGGCGGAGATGTTGCTGCCCTCCTCGTCGATCACCGTGTCGTAGCCGTCCGGCAGTGAATGGACGAACCGGTCGACGTACGTCGCCTCGGCCGCCGCGAGGATCTCCGCCTCCGAGGCGTCAGGCCGCCCGTACGCGATGTTGTCGCGGATGGTGCCGTGGAACAGCCAGGTGTCCTGCAGCACCATGCCGATGTTCTCGCGCAGGGCGTGGCGGGGCACCGAGGTGATGTCCACCCCGTCGAGGGTGATCCGGCCGCCCTGCAGTTCGTAGAACCGCATGATCAGGTTGACCAGCGTCGTCTTGCCGGCGCCGGTCGGCCCCACGATGGCGATCGTGTGGCCCGGCTCGGCGACCAGCGACAGGTCCTTGATCAGCTCGGTGTCCGGATCGTAGGAGAAGTCGATCGACTCGAACTCGACCCGGCCGCGGGTCGGGTTGAGCCGGCCGGCGACGTCGGCGGGCTCCTCCTCGGCGTCGAGCACCTCGAAGACGCGCTCGGCCGACGCCACGCCGGACTGCAGCAGGTTGGCCATCGAGGCCACCTGGGTGATCGGCTGGGTGAACATCCGGCTGTACTGGATGAACGCCTGCACCCCGCCCAGCGACATCTGGCCGCTGGCCACCCGCAGGCCACCGACGACCGCCACCAGCACGTACGAGAGGTTCCCGACGAAGAACATCGTCGGCATGATGATGCCGGAGATGAACTGCGCCCGGAAGCCCGCCGAGTAGAGGCTGCTGTTGCTCTCGGCGAACGCCTGCTCCACCTCGCGCTGGCGGCCGAACACCTTGACCAGCGCGTGGCCCGAGTAGGCCTCCTCGATCCGGCCGTTGAGCTCGCCGGTGTACTTCCAGTTCAGGACGAACTGCTTCTGCGACTGCTTGCCGATGATCGAGACCAGGATGACCGAGACCGGGATGGCCGCCACGGCGATGGCGCCGAGCACGGGCGAGACGACGAACATCATCACGCCCACCCCGATGATCGTGAGCAGACCGTTGAGCAGCTGGGACATCGTCTGCTGCAGCGTCTGGGCGATGTTGTCGATGTCGTTGGTGACCCGGCTGAGCAGCTCTCCGCGCGGCTGCCCGTCGAAGTACGACAACGGCAGGCGGTTGATCTTCGCCGCCACCTCCTCGCGCAGCCGGTAGACCGAGCGCTGGACGACGCCGTTGAGTATGTACGCCTGGCCCCACATCAGCAGGCCGGAGAGCACGTACAGGCCAAGCGCCAGCAGCAGCACCGCGGCGAGGTCCTCGAAGCGGATCCCCTGGCCGGGGATGACGTTCATGGTCGCCAGCATGTCGGCGAAGCGGCCGGCGGTCGAGGGGTCAGCGCCCCGCCGCCCAGTCCCGGCAGCGCGGGGCCGCCGTTGGCGTACGACCGCAGGGCGGCGATGATCATGTCCTTGGTCACCGCGACGGTCTGCCCGCCGACGGTGAGGGTGGCGGGCAGAGCCTTGCCCATCACGCCGGCGAAGATGATGTCGGTCGCCCGGCCGATGAGCTTGGGGCCGACGACGTTGAAGCCGACGCCCGCCGCGGCCATCACCACGACGAGGACGAGAAGCGCCCGCTCGGGGCGCAGGTGGCCGAGCAGCCGACGCAGCGAGGGACCGAAGTTCGTCGCCTTCTCGACCGAGCGCCCGCCCATCATGGCCATCGGGCCGTGACCGCGCCCGGACGGGCCGAACTGCGGCCGCTTCGGGGCGTTGGTGACCGGGCGGGGCTGTGCTGTCCGTGTGCTGCTCATGCCGCGGCCTCCTCGGCGCTCAACTGGGATTCGACGATCTCGGCGTACGTGGGGGTGGAGGCCAGGAGTTCGTCGTGGGTGCCTCGGCCGACGATCCGGCCGTCCTCGAGGACGAGGATCTGGTCCGCGCCGGCGATCGTCGAGACCCGCTGGCCGACGATCAGCACGGCCTGCTCGGCGGTCTCCCGGGCGAGGGCGGCCCGCAACCGGGCGTCCGTCGTCACGTCGAGGGCCGAGAAGGAGTCGTCGAAGATGTAGACGTCGGGCCGGCGCACCAGTGCCCGCGCGATGGAGAGGCGCTGACGCTGGCCGCCGGAGACGTTGGTGCCACCCTGGGCGATCGGTGCCTCGAGCCGGCCCGGCATCGCCTCGACGAAGTCGCGGGCCTGGGCCACCTCGAGGGCGTGCCAGAGCTCCTCGTCGGTGGCGTCGGGATTGCCGTAGCGCAGGTTGCTCGCCACCGTGCCGGTGAAGAGGTAGGGCTTCTGCGGCACCAGGCCGACCCTGCTCCACAGCAGCTCCGGGTCGAGCCGGCGGACGTCGACACCGTCCACCCGCACGGTCCCCTGGGAGGCGTCGTACAGCCGGGGCAGCAGGTTGACCAGCGTCGTCTTGCCCGAGCCGGTCGAGCCGATGATGGCGGTGGTCCGGCCCGGCTCCATGGCGAAGGAGATGTCCTGCAGCACCGCCGAGTCGGCGCCGGGATAGGTGAAGCCGACGCCGGACAGGGAGACCGTCCCGTGCGAGGACACCGTGCGGATCGGGTCGGCGGGCGGGACCACGGTGCTGTCGGTGTCGAGGACCTCCATGATGCGGTCCGCGCAGACGGCGGCGCGGGGCACCATGACGATCATCATCACGGCCATCATGCCGCTCATCAGGATCTGCATGAGGTACTGCAGGAAGGCGGTCAACTGGCCGACCTGGATGTGGTCGGCGTCGATCTGGGCGGCACCGAACCACAGCACGGCGACGCTCGACACGTTGAGGATGAGCATGACGATCGGGAACATGCTCGCCATCAGCCGCCCGACGTTGAGGGCGGTGCGGGTCAGGTCGCCGTTCGCCTCCGCGAAGCGCGTCGCCTCGTATGGTTCGCGGACGAAGGCCCGGACCACCCGGATCCCGGAGATCTGCTCGCGCAGCACCCGGTTGAGGACGTCGATCCGCTTCTGCATGGACTGGAAGAGGGGGACCATCCGGCTGACCAGCAGGCCGATGCTCAGGCCGAGCGCGGCCACGGCGACGACGATCAGCCAGGCCATGTGCCAGTCGTTGCGCAGCGCCATGATGACGCCGCCGACCATGGTGATCGGGGCACCGAGGATCATGATGCAGGTCATCAGCACCAGCATCTGCACCTGCTGGACGTCGTTGGTGTTGCGGGTGATCAGCGACGGGGCACCGAAGCGGTTGACCTCGCGCGAGGAAAAGGACAGCACGCGGGAGAAGATCGCGGCCCGGGTGTCGCGGCCGAAGCCCATCGCGACCATGCTGCCGAGCAGGACCGCGGAGATCTGGCAGATCACCTGGACGAGGCTGACGCCCAGCATGATGCCGCCGTGCGACCAGATGTAGGCGGTGTCGCCCTTCGCGACGCCCTGGTCGATGATCGAGGCGTTGAGGGTGGGCAGGAAGAGGGAGGCGAGGGTCGCCGCGAACTGCAGCAGCACGACGCCGACCAGCAGTCCACCGTACGGCCGCAGGTGGCGGACGAGGAGGCGGTTGAGGGGATATGTCACGACGGGTCCTTCTGCAGAGCCTTGAGGAGCAGGTGGGAGAGCAGGTCGGGGTCGCCGGCCAGCCCGTTGCCGAGCATCGGATGGGTGGCGGCGGTGACGTTCGACCAGACGAACGACGCGGCCGTGTGCGGGTCCAGCGCCAGTCGTTCGGCGTCGGGGGCCAGCAGGCCGGCGATGGCGTCGGTGATCCGGTCCCGCTCGGTGTGGTCCCGCGGCCCGTGCCGGTGGCCGCGGGGATGGAAGTGTTCGGCGCCCTTGCCGCCCGGCCGGGGTCGCATCAGGGCCGCGAACAGTCCGCTGATCTCGTGGATCCGGTCGCTGAGGAGCAGGACGATCCGGCGCAGCCGGGCCTCGAGTGGTTCGCCCGGGTCGATCGCGTGCAGCGCGGCGATCACCTCACCCGGATCGAGGCAGGCGCGGACCGTCGCCTCGATAAGGTCATCCTTGGTCGGGAAGGCGCGGAAGAGCGTGCCCTCGGCGATCCCGCAGGCCTCGGCGATCCGCCGGGTGGAGACGTCGGGACCCGCGGCGACGAGCAGCGGGACGGTGGCCGTGATGATGGCCTGGCGTCTGTCCTCGGGGGAGAGGCGTTGTGCTCTGCTCATCCCACGATAGTAGTGAGTGAGTGTTCACTCATCAATATCGCGTCGGGAGGGCGCCCTGGTGATTTCGTCCGGCGGGCAGAGTGGGGGCAGGAGAAGCACGGCAGCAGGAACTCACGGACGGGGGAGCGGATGGCGGGGCAGGCGTTCGACGGGGTCATCTTCGACATGGATTCGACGTTGGTGGATTCGCTACCGGCGATCGTGCGGGTGTGGACGCGGTTCGCGGAGCGTTATCGGCTGACCGCCGAGGACCTGTCGGGGCTGTTCGGGCTGTCGAGCGGCGCGATCGTCGACCTGCTGGTCCCCGCGGAGCGACGCGCGGAGGCGCTGGCCTGGATCACCGAGCACGAACTCTCCGACCAGGAGGGCGTTGTCGCGCTGCCCGGGGCGGCCCACGCGCTGGCGGCGGCCGGGGAGCGGGCCGCCGTCGCGACGTCGGCCACCCGTCCGATGGCGTACGCCCGGCTGGCCGCGGCCGGACTGCCGCAACCCGCCGTGCTGGTCACCGCCAGCGACGTCGTCCGGGCCAAGCCGGACCCGCAGATCTTCCTGGCCGCTGCGGCCGGTCTCGGCGTGGATCCCGCCCGCTGTCTGGTCGCGGAGGACGCGCCCAACGGGCTTCGCGCGGCGCGGGCCGCCGGGATGGCGACCGTCGCCGTGACCACGACGCACACGGCCGAGCAGCTCGCCCCGCTGGCGGACGTGGTGGTGCCCGATCTCAGCCATGTCGGTCTGCGCCTCGACGGCGCGCGGGTGCTGGTCAGCGCGCCACGCTGACCGGGTCGTGACCGGAGGCTGACCGGCCGGTGATCAGGCGGCCGGTGCCGGCGGGTGCGTGGCGCTGGCCGTCGTCGACGGGCGCGGCAGGTCGATCCCCGAGGTGCTGAAGCTCGCCGCCTCGGCGAGCCGCACCGCCGTGCCGTACGCGATCACCTCGACCACCTCGTCACTGACCCGGCAGGTGTCGAAGCGCATCCCCACCACGGCGTCGGCGTGGGCCCGAGGGCCATCCGCACCATCCGGGTGACGGCCTGCTGCCGTTCGGTGAGCATCGTCCGGGACTGGATCTCCCGGTTGCCGCCGAGCTCCCTCGAGCGCGACACCACGCCCATCACGTCACCGATCACCGCGGTGATGGTGCGTCCGGGCATCGAGTCGGTCGTCGTGACCGGCAGCCCGTGGTCGACGCGCCCGGGCGGCGTGGGGGCCGGGGCCTCGACGCTGGTCGGGTTGGGCTGTGCCGTCTGGCCGGGGCGGGCCGGCTGCGAGGGCGGCGCGGCGTGGTGCGGGCTGACCTGGGGGGCGGAGATGCCTGTCGCCGGTGGTGCCGTGACCCCCGCCACCGGAACGCCCGCCGGAGCGACCGGCGGCGGAGCGGCCTGGCTCGGGATCGCCTGTCCTGGAATGGCCTGGCTCGGGACGCCCTGGGATGCTCCGGCCTGCGGCAGCGTCGACGCCCAGCCGTGCGGTTCGGGCCGCGCGGGAGGGGTGTAGCCGGGCCTGGGGGTCGTGCCCTGGATCAGCGGGTTCTGGACCGGCTGGGCGACGGGCGGGGCCACCGGCGGGTCCGCCGGCGGCGGGCTCCAAGCGGTCGGCGGTTGAGTCATGCCAGTAACCCTAGTGGTACCGGGTCACGAAAGCGCAGTAATTGTCACCCTGACGAACATCTCGGAGTCTCCGCCCGCGTACGTTCCGCGTAGTGGGGACACGTCGGAGTAGTCGCGGCCGTGCCCGATCCGGACGTACGCCTCGTTCACCCGGTGCATCGCGGTGGGATCGTACGCCTGCCAGGAGCCGCACCAGAACTCCAGCCAGGAGTGCGACTCACCCTCGACCGCGTCGCCGCGGATCGCGTCCGGGCCGGCAGGGTGCAGGTAGCCGGACACGTACCGGGCCGGGATGCCGAGCTGGCGCAACGCCCCGCAGGTGACGTGGCTGAAGTCCTGGCAGACGCCGCGGCCGCCCTCCCAGGCCTCGGCGGCCGTCGAGGTCACCCCGGTCGCCCCGACCTCGTACGCCAGGTGGTCGTGGACCAGGTCGCAGACGTCGAGCGCCGCGAGCCGCGGCGGCCGGTCGGTGAGGCCGGCGGCGAGTTCGGCGAGTTCCTCGTGCGGGGTGGTCCGCTCGGAGTTGACGAGGTACTCGCTCATCGCGTCGAGGACGTCGCCGCCCCGGAGCTCGGCCCAGGACAGGTCGCTCGCCGGCACCCGTCGCTGCACGTCCCAGTCGTCCTGGAGCGGACGTGTCTCGATCAGGGCCCGCGACTCGATCTCGAGCCGGTCGTGCGGCTCGTGCACCTCGAAGCAGGTGACGGGCGTGCCCCAGTAGTCGGTGTACGTGGTGCGCCAGGCCGCCGGGGTGATCATCAGCCGGGAGGTCCAGACCACCTGCGAGGGGCTGGAGACCGGCGTCATCCGTGCCTCGTTGTAGGAGGCCCGGACCGGGGACGCGTAGCGGAACCCCGTGACGTGGTCGATGCTCAGCCGCATGTCAGCGTGCCTCCTCGTGTGTGCCGGGCATGTCAGGGGGTCTCCTCGGTCGTCCAGGCCTGTTCGGCCGCGGCGGCGAAGTAGGCCTGCGAGATCGCCGTGGTGACCCGCTGGCAGGTCCGCTGGACCTCGGCCATCCGGCCGGCCAGGTCGTCGACCAACTCGTCCGCCGGCAGGTAGGCGAGCTCGTGGGTGAGCCGGCCGAGCTCGTAGCGCGCCTCGCCCGGCAGCCCGACCCCGCTCGACTGCCCGTCGATCGCGGCGAGCGCGTCACTGGCCCGGGTCAGCCCGTGCATCACCGACCGCGGGAAGTTGCTCTCCTGGACCAGGAACTCCATCGCCTGGGTGGAGGCCCGCCAGCCGCGGTAGCTGCGCAGGAAGGCGTCATGGGCGTCGCAGCCGCGCAACGCGGCCGACCACGGCACCGCCCCGTGGGCGAAGGTCGTCGCGGTGACGAGCCGGGCGGTCATGTCCGCCAGCTCGAGGCTGCGGCCCAGCTGGAGGAACTGCCAGCCCTCGTCGCGGACCATCGACCCGCGCGCCAGCCCGTAGAACAGGGCCGACCGCTCCCGGGCCCAGTCCAGGTAGCTGTGCTGGGACCGGATCGCCCGCGGCGTCACCCGGGGCAGTGCCTGCCACGTGGTGTTGACCACCTCCCAGACCCCGGACGGGATCACCTCGCGGGCCCGCCGGGCGTTGTCGCGGGTCTGCTCCCAGCTGTAGGCGATGGACGAGGGCTGGTGGCGGTCGTAGGCGAGCAGGCCGACGAGGGCACTGTGGGCGAGCTGCGGGTCGGCCTCGTCCAGCAGCGGTTCGTACGTCGCCGCCGGCACCCCGAGCAAGGTCAGCAGGTTGCTGCACGCCGTGTGGGTCGGCACGCCGGGCTCCTCGACGAACAGCCGCAGCTGCACCTGGACGAGCCGTGCGGTGTCCTCGGCCCGCTCGACGTGGCGCCCGATCCAGAACAGCGACTGGGCGATCCGGCTCAGCATCGGTCATCCCCTTCCGGGCGCCGCGCCCCGGCCGCCTGTTGCTGTTGTTCCTGCTGGGTCTTGCGGGGCGGCACCGGGTCCGGGGGACGCTGGGTCGGGGCCGGGAGCTGCGCCAGGTCCTCGATCTCGGTCGTCTCCGCGTGCGGGACCTCTCCCACCTCAGCGGCCACCGTCTCGTCGTCGGGTGCGCCGATGACCGGCACTGGGACCTCCGGGCGCCGGGCGGACACCCAGGTGTCCTTGGAGCCGCCGCCCTGCGAGGAGTTGACGATCATCTCCCCCTCCGGCAACGCCACCCGGGTCAGGCCGCCGGGAAGCACCCAGACGTCGTCGCCGTCGTGCACCGCGAACGGGCGCAGGTCGACGTGCCGGGGGCCAGGGTGTCCTCGAGGAAGGTCGGCACCGTCGACAGCTGGACCAGCGGCTGCGCGATCCAGCCGCGCGGATCCTCCTCGACCTTGCGCCGCAGCTCGGCGATCTGCTCGGCGGTGGCGACCGGCCCGATCACGATGCCCTTGCCGCCCGACCCGTCGACGGGCTTGACGACCAGCTCCTCGAGTCGGTCCATCACCTCCTCGCGAGCCGCCTGCTCGGCGAGGCGCCAGGTGTCGACGTTGGCCAGGACGGGATCCTCGTTGAGGAAGTAGCGGATCAGCTCCGGCACGTAGGTGTAGACGAGCTTGTCGTCGGCGACGCCGTTGCCCAGCGCATTGCACAGTGTCACCCCGCCGGCCCGGACGGCGTTGACGATGCCGGGGATGCCGAGCAGCGAGTCACGGCGGAAGTGCACCGGGTCGATGAAGTCGTCGTCGATGCGCCGGTAGATGACGTGCACCTGCCGCAGCCCGCGGGTGGTGCGCATGTAGACCTTGCCGCGGCGGCACTCCAGGTCGGAGCCCTCGACGAGCTCGACGCCCATCGTGCGGGCCAGCAGGGTGTGCTCGAAGTAGGCGGAGTTGTAGACGCCGGGGGTGAGCACGACGACGGTCGGGTCCTCGACGCCCTCGGGGCGGCGGCGCGCAGCGCGTGCAGCAGGTGACCCGCGTAGTCGGCGACCGGCCGGACCCGCTCCTCGGCCATGATCTCGGGGAGCACCGAGGCCATCGCCGTACGGTTCGTCATCACGTACGACACCCCCGACGGCACCCGGACGTTGTCCTCCAGCACCCGCATGTCGCCGGCGGGCGTGCGGATGAGGTCGATCCCGGCCACCTGGACGCGGGCCCCGTTGGCGGGGTTCATCCCGTGCAGCACCCGGTGGAAGTGCTTCGAGGTGGTGATCAACGAGCGGGGGACGACGCCGTCGGAGACCGCTCGCTGGTCGTTGTACGCGTCGTGCAGGAACGCCTCGAGGGCCCGGACCCGCTGGCGGACGCCGCGCTCGATGATGTCCCAGTCGGCGGCGGTGATGATCCGCGGGATGGCGTCCAGCGGGAACGGCCGTTCGACGCCGCCGACGTCGAAGGTGACCCCGGCGGCCAGGTAGCCGTTGGAGAGGGACTCGGCGATGGCCTTCAGATCCGCGGGGGCCATCCGGTCCAGCATGCCCGCGAGCCGTCCGTACGGTTCCCGTACGTCCCCCGCCGGGTCCACCATCTCGTCGAACGCGGCGCCCGGACGGTAGTGGGCCAACATGTCTGCCATACCCGGCACCCTACGACACGCTCGGAGCCGGTCCGCGCCGCGCAAAGCCCCGTTCACAGCCCCGTAACACGGCTGACTCGCGGTGTTCCGGATCGTGCTGCGATGGTGGTCGGGATCGGCCTCCGGGGCCGGCCGATAACATGTCCCGGTGAGTACTGAGCAGAATCCGCCCGCCGAGCAGTCGACCGCCCAGCTTCCCGACGCCGAGGCCTTCCAGCACGAGGTGTCCGAGCAGATGCAGGTGCGCCTCGAGAAGCGCGCGCGGCTGCTCGAGGAGGGCCGTCCCCCTATCCGGTCTGGCTGGAACGTACGCACACCCTCGACCAGGTCCGCGAGGGCTGGGATCGCCTCGAGACCGGTGAGGAGACCCAGGACCTCGTCGGTGTGGGCGGACGCGTGGTCTTCCTGCGCAACACCGGCAAGCTCTGCTTCGCGACGCTGCAGGGGGCTTCACCGAGGAGCATGACGCCCCGCGCCTCCAGGTGATGCTGTCCAAGGCCGAGGTGGGCGACGAGTCCCTCGCCGCCTGGAAGGCCGACGTCGACCTGGGTGACTGGGTGTTCGTCCACGGCCGCGTGATCCGGTCGAAGCGGGGCGAGCTCTCGGTGATGGCCGACAGCTGGCAGATGGCCTCCAAGTCCCTGCGCCCGATGCCGACCCTGCACCACGAACTCTCCGAGGAGTCCCGGGTCCGGCAGCGCTACGCCGACCTGGTCGTCCGCCCCGAGGCGCAGAACGTGCTGCGTACGCGCTCCGCGATCACCCGGTCGATCCGCGAGACCCTGCACGGCGACGGTTATCTCGAGGTCGAGACGCCGACCCTGCAGTTGGTGCACGGCGGGGCGACGGCCCGTCCGTTCACCACCCACCTCAACGCCTTCGACATCTCGATGAGCCTGCGGATCGCGCTCGAGCTCTACCTCAAGCGGGTGATGGTCGGCGGCGCCGAGAAGGTGTACGAGATGGGCCGTGTCTTCCGCAACGAAGGCATCGACTCCTCGCACTCCGCGGAGTTCACCATGCTCGAGGCCTACCAGGCCTGGGGCGACCAGACGACCATCGCCGCCCTGATCAAGCAGATCATCCTCGATGCCGCCGACGTCGTCGGCAGCCGCCAGATCGAGACCGAGCACGGCGTCATCGATCTCGACGGGGAGTGGAAGTGGCTGGGCGTCTACCCGGGCCTCTCGGACCGGGTGGGTGACGAGATCACCCCGGACACCCCGCTCGATCGGCTGCGCTCCATCGCCGAGTTGTTCGAGGTCGACTACGACGCCCTCTGGTCGCCGGAGAAGATGGTCGTCGAACTGTTCGGCGAGCTGGTCGAGCCGCACCTGCTGCAGCCGACCTTCGTCTGCGACTACCCGCCGGTGGCGCAGCCGCTGGCCCGTCCCCACCGCTCCGAGCCGAACAAGATCGAGGCCTGGGACCTCATCATCGGCGGCATGGAGCGCGGCACCGGCTTCTCCGAGCTGATCGACCCGGTCATCCAGCGCGAGCGGCTCACCGCCCAGTCGTTGGCCCGCGCCGCCGGCGACGTCGAGGCGATGCAGCTCGACGATGATTTCCTGCGGGCGCTGGAGTTCGGCGCGCCGCCGATGGGTGGACTCGGGCTCGGCGTCGACCGCCTGGTGATGCTCTTCACCGGGGTCGGCATCCGCGAGACCATTCTCTTCCCGCTGCTGAAGCCGCAGGGCTGAGGTCTCGCGGGGCCCGCCACATCAGGCGCCCGCGACGCTTCATCCTGGGAGCACCTCCGGCCTAGCATGGAGGTGCTCCCCAGATGAAGGGTGCGCGGCGACACTCCCCGTCGCCATCAGCCTGCGTCGCGGGACGAGCGGCGGACGGGAGGCATCGTGCGACGTTACGGCGTGGAGGAAGAGCTGCTGGTCGTCGACGCCGAGACGTTAGAGCCGTTGCCGTCCGGGGGACGCGCCGCGGACGACCGCGGCGAGGGGAGCGCGAGCGAAACGCAGTTGACGGCGGAGTTGCAGCAGGAGCAGATCGAGGCCGTCTCCCCGCCGATGAGCACCCTGTCGGAACAATGGGCCGCGATCAGGAGGGGCCGGGCCCTGGCCCAGGAGGCGGCCGCCCGCTTCGGCGGCGTCGTGGTGGCCCTGCCCCTCGCGCCCGCCCGGGTCACCCCGCACCTCGTCGCCCATCCCCGCTACCAGCGGATGCTCGAGCAGTTCGGTCCCACCGCGGCCGAGCAGCTCACCAACGGCTTCCACGTCCACGTCGAGATCGGTTCGCGGGCCGAAGGTGTCGGAGTGCTGGATCGCATCCGCGTCTGGCTGCCGGCCGTGTTGGCCCTCAGCGCCAATTCCCCGTTCTCCGGCGGTGCCGACACGGGGTACGCCTCCTACCGCTACCAGGCCTGGTCCAGATGGCCGACCGCGGGCCCGACCGACCTGTTCGGCTCTCCTGACGGGTACGACCGGCATCGGGCGGCATTGCTCGCCACGAAGGTGCCGCTGGATGCCGGCATGCTCTACTTCGACGCGCGACTGGCGGAGAAGTATTCCACCGTCGAGGTCAGGGTGGCGGACGTCAACCTGGACGCGGAGCACGCCGCCGTGATCGCCAGCCTGATCCGGGCGTTGGTGGAGACCGGTGCGCGGGCCTGGCGCAACGGGGACCCCGCCCCGGACGTCCCCGCCTCGGAGCTGTCCGTGTGGAACTGGCGGGCCAGCCGCTCCGGCATCGAGGACCAGTTGGTGGATCCTCGCAGTGGCACCCCTGTCCCGGCCGCGGAGGTGATCGGTCAGTTCCTCGAGCTCGTCCGTCCCGCGCTCGCCGACGACGAGGAGCGGATGGCGGTGGAGACCGTCGTCGACGACATCCTGCACACCGGGGGAGGGGCCCGCCGGCAGCGCCGGGCGTACGAGGCCCACCATCGGCTCCGCGACGTCGTCGCCTGCGCCGTGGACGCGACCCATGCGCCGGCCCGGCGCCGATAATCGAGGAGGGGCAGTGCGGTCCAGTGCTCTGTACGGGGGGATCGAGGCGGGCGGGACGAAGTTCGTCTGCTGTGTGGGCACCGCGCCCCACGACCTGCGTGCCGAGATCCGGATCCCGACCACCACGCCCGAGGAGACCCTCGGCCGGGCGGTGGCGTTCTTCCGGGACCACGCCGGTCCCGGCGGCCTCGACGCGGTCGGCGTCGCCTGCTTCGGCCCGGTCGATCTCGACCGGGCCTCTGCGACGTACGGTCACATCACCACCACGCCGAAGCCGGGCTGGGCGGGCACCGACGTGGTCGGAACCCTGCAGGCGGCGCTCGGCGTGCCGATCGGCTTCGACACCGACGTCAACGGCGCGGCGCTCGGGGAGGCCCGGTGGGGTGCCGGGAAGGGACACGACCCGTTCGTCTACCTCACCGTGGGAACGGGTGTCGGGGCGGGGCGATCGTCAACGGCGCGCCGCTGCACGGGCTGGTGCACCCCGAGATGGGCCATGTCCGGGTGCCGCACGACGTTGGGCGCGATCCGTTCCCGGGGGTCTGCCCCTTCCACGGTGACTGCCTCGAGGGGCTGGCGTCGGGGCCGGCGATGGCACGACGCTGGGGCGTCCCGGCCGAGGAGCTGCCGGCCGGCCATCCGGCGTGGGAGCTGGAGGCGTCCTACCTCGCCGAACTGGCGGCGCAGTTGGTCTGCACCCTGTCACCGCACCGGATCGTGCTCGGCGGCGGAGTGATGGCGGGCCCGGGCCTCTTCCCGCTGCTGCGCCGGGAGACGGCGCGGCTGCTCGCCGGCTACATCGCGTCCCCGGCCGTCGGCAAGGAGATCGACAGCTACCTGGTGCCGCCGGGCCTGGGGGACAATGCGGGTCGCCTCGGCGCCCTGGCGCTGGCTCAGGCGGTCACTTCCACTGCGTCGCCACGATGAACGACGACGCGATCAGCCCCATGCCGACGGCCAGGTTCCAGTTGCCCATCGCGGCCATGAACGGGATCAGGTAGCCGGCGACGTAGAAGACGACGATCCACACGACGCCCAGCAGCAGCAGGGTCACCATCGTCGGCACCACCCAGGGTGCGGTGCCCGGGGCCGCGGTCCGGCGGCGGGTGGACTCGGTCTGCTCCGTGCTGGTGGCAGTCTCCGTGTCGTGACGCCGGGCCGCCTTGCCGCGATCACCCTTATGGTGATCGGAGACGGACTTGCGCTGCTTGGACTCGGCCACGACCACTCCTCGGACGGCATTCATGTTGGCTATGCCGGTAGCCTAGTCGACGGCGCGCACCGGCCCGACCGGCGAACGGTCCGGCACCGGACCGGCGGTTCCGCCGACGCAGCGACTCACGGATCCAGGGATTCATGGCTACACCGACAGGAGGCACAGGGTGACGCAACCGACGCTGCTGGCCACCCTGCGCGCCGGGGCCCGCCGTTTCCGGACGATCCTGTGGCTGCGGCGCGGCGCCGGGAGGCCTCGACGCACGGTCCGGACGGCCCTCGCCGGAGCGGCGACGGTGGTCATCTGCGTGGTGGCCGGTTACCTGATCGGCACCAGTTCGGTGCTCGCCCGCGGCACCGACCTGCGTGGCGGACGCAACACCGACCTCATCTCGCTGGTGCGGACCGGCTCCCAGCGCAATGCGATGCTCGCCCGCGACGTCTCGTCGACGCGGGCCGAGGTCGACCGGCTCGCCGGTCAGACCGGTACCGGCATCGATCCCGCCCTGCTCTCCGCCGCCGCCGAGCAGGCCCAGACGGTGGCGATGACCGGGCCGGGGGTGAGCGTGGTGCTCGACGACGCGCCGATGTCGGTCGCCCCGGCAGGCCTCGATCCCGATCTCCTCGTGGTGCACCAGCAGGACATCCAGGCTGTCGTCAACGCGCTGTGGGAGGGCGGCGCCGAGGGGATGACGATCCAGGGCCAGCGGGTGATCTCGACGACCGGCATCAAATGCGTCGGCAACACCGTGGTGCTGCAGGGGATCCCGTACGCCCCGCCGTACCGGATCCAGGCGATCGGTGACCCGGCGATCCTCGAGGCGACGCTGTCGTCCTCCCAGTACGTGCGCAACTACCAGGACTACGTCGCCGCCTATGGTCTGGGCTGGCTGGAGCATCGAGAGGACGCCCTGCACCTGCCCGCCTACACCGGTGGCATCGGGCTGACGTACGCCAAGTCGCTGGCCGCGTCCTCGAGCGGAGCGCCGTCGAGCGGAGCTGCGTCGGGCAGCGCCTCGCCGCGCTGACTCAGGCCAGTTCGACGAGCGGAGTGAGACCGGCGGCCCGCTCGGGGGCGCCGGTGTCGCCGCAGAGCACCAGCCAGTTGGCGAAGATCCGGTAGCCGCCCTCGCTGAGCACCGATTCGGGATGGAACTGGGTCCCCTCCACGGCCAGCTCGCGGTGCCGCAGGGCCATCACCACCCCGTCCTCGGTGGTCGCGGTGACCTCGAGGACGTCCGGGACGGTCTCCGGCAGCACGGCCAGCGAGTGGTAGCGGGTCGCGGTGAACGGATCCGGTAGCCCGGCGAGGCAGCCGACGCCGCTGTGGTGGATCGGTGAGGTCTTCCCGTGGCGCAGTTCGGGGGCCCGGTCGACCGTCGCCCCGTACGCCTCACCGATCGCCTGCATGCCCAGGCAGACCCCGAAGATCGGCGTCCGCCCGGCCTGCTCGTGGATGATCGGGATGCAACGTCCCGCCCCGGCCGGCGTGCCGGGCCCCGGGGAGAGCAGGATCCCGTCGAAGGGGTCCGCCCATCCCGGGGCGTCGAAGCGCGGGTCGTCGTTGCGCCACACCGTCACCGTCGCCCCGATCCGGGCGAGGTACTGGACGATGTTGTAGACGAACGAGTCGTAGTTGTCGACGACGAGGACACGGACGCCGGTGTCGGCTGCGTGGGGATCAGTCATTTTGTTTCTTTCAACCATTGCCCTTGTTGCCGTCCCCCTTGCCCTGGGACGACGGCGATGACGACGGCGTGGGCGAGGCCGAGGTCGGGGTGGGCGTGCTGGACGGCTGGGGGCGGCCTTGGCCAGGACGACGGTGATCGACGCGTCGCGCGACACCTTCGACCCGGCGGAGGGCTCTGGGAGATCACCGTGCCGACGATCGCGTTCGAGTTCTGCTCGGTGAAGGTCACGTTGGTCAGTCCGAGCCCGGCCGCATCACTCATCACGGCCTGACGGTTGAACCCGGACCAGTCGGGCATGCTGACCTTTCCCGACGCGTACGTCACCGTGATCTGGGTCGTCGGTACCACCTTCGTGCCGGAGCCGGGATCGAGGCTGAGCACCTCACCGCCCGGCCGTGACGAGTCTGCGGCGACGGTGGTGACGTTCGTGAAGCCGGCCGACTTCAGCTGGGCCTGGACCTTCGTCAGCTGCTGGCCGACGAGGCCGTCCGGGATCGCCGTGGTCGACGGCCCCCCGTTGACCGTCAGCGTGACGGTGCCGCCCTGGTCGACGCGGCTGCCGCCGGTCGGGTCCTGGGCGGTGACCGTGCCGACCGTCGCTCCGGCGGGCCCCTCGGTGACGTTGACCTTCGGGGTCAGCCCCTGCGCCTTGACCAGTTCCTCGGCGACGACCTGGGTCTTGCCCCGGACGTCGGGGACCGTCTGCTTCGGGGTCAGGCCACCGTTGGCGGCCCAGAGGCCACCACCGGCCAGCAGCGCCACGAGCAGCACGGACAGGACGATCCACACCGTCCGGCGCCGCTTGCGGGCCGACTCCTCCGCCTCGGCCGCTTCCGGGTCGACCAGGGCCCGCTGCGGGCTGGTCGCCAGGGCACCCTCGTCGGCCGAGGGCACCGCCCCCATCGCGCGGGTCGGCAGGGTGGCGTCGACCGGGGCCATCGCGGCGACCGAGGTGGCGGTCATCGCCGCCGTCGCCGCCGTGGCGATCCCCGCGACACCCGCCAGGGCGAGCGGATGCTGACCGGCGAGGATGCGGGCGATGTCGTCGTAGAACTCCCGGGCGGTCTGGTAGCGCCGGTCGGGGTCCTTCTCGAGGGCCTTCAGGACGAGCGCGTCGATGTCCGGGCTGAGCGTCGGCACGATGGTCGACGGGGCGGACGCGTGCTCGCGGACGTGCTGGTAGGCGACGGAGACCGGCGACTCGCCGATGAACGGGGGTCGTCCGGTCAGCAGCTCGAACAGCAGGCAGCCGGTCGAGTAGAGGTCGGACCGGAAGCCCACCTTCTCACCGCGGGCCTGCTCGGGGGAGAGGTACTGGGCGGTGCCGATCACGGCCGCCGTCTGCGTCATCGTCGCCTGGGTGTCGGCGACCGCGCGGGCGATGCCGAAGTCCATCACCTTCACCTGGCCGCCGGCCTCGGTCAGCATGACGTTGCCGGGCTTGATGTCGCGGTGCACGATCCCGGCCCGGTGCGAGTAGCCGAGCGCGTCGAGCACCCCCTGAGTGATCTCCAGCGCCCGCTCCGAGCTGAACGCGTCGCCGCTGTTCATCAGCTGCCGCAGCGTACGACCCTCGACGAGCTCCATCACGATGTACGGGACGACCTGACCCGAGACCGGGTCGCGCTCCTCGTCGGTGTCGTAGACGGAGACGATGTTGGGGTGGTTGAGGCCGGCGGCGGAGTGCGCCTCCCGGCGGAAGCGGGCCTGGAAGGTCGGGTCGGAGGCGAGGTCGACGCGCAGGCGCTTGATCGCCACGTCGCGCTGCAGGCGCAGGTCGCGGGCCCGGTTGACCTCGGCCATGCCGCCGCGGCCCAGGGCGGGGCCGAGCTGGTAGCGGCCCCGAGGATCGTGGGTTGGGTGTCCATTGTCTGTTGACCTTCCGGGCTCACAGGAGTGCCTGGATCACGCTCTTGGCGATCGGCGCGGCAACGACGTTGCCACCGACCTCCGATCGCGGGACGTTGGCGGATTCGACGAAAACGGCGACGGCGATCTTGCGGTTGTTCTTCTCGGCGAACGACGTGAACCAGGCGTACGGCGGCTTGTCAGCTGTCGTCTGCGCGGTGCCCGTCTTGCCACCGACGGTGACCCCGTTGATCTGCGCGTTGGTCCCCGTGCCGCTGTTGACGACGTTGACCATCATGCCCTGCAACTTCTGGGCGTTGGCGGCACTCATGGCCTGGGAGAGCTCCTTGGGTTTCGTGGTGGTGATGGTGGTCAGGTCGGGGGCGCGCACGGTCTGCACCACATAGGGCGTCATCACCTTGCCGTTGTTCGCGATGCCGGCGGCGACCATGGCCATGTGCAGCGGATTGGACGCCACATCGTACTGGCCGATGCCGGACAGGCCGGTCTGGGCCGCGTCGAGCTTGGCCGGGAAGCGGGCCGCGACGCCGTTGACGTCGGTCAGCTGGAAGTCCCAGCCGAACTTCTGCGCCTGCTGCCGCAGCGTGTCGGACCCGAGCTTGATCGCGACGTTGGCGAAAGCCGTGTTGCAGGACAGCTGCAGGGCCCGATCCAGGCTCTGCTGGCCGTCTCCGCACTGGGTCTCGTTCGGCAACTGCGTCTTGGTGCCGGGCAGGGTCAGCTTGGCCGGGGTGTCGACCATGGTGTTCGGCTGGAAGCCGCCGCTCTCCAGCGCGGCCGCCGCGGTGACCAGCTTGAAGGTCGAGCCGGGCGGGTAGATCTCACCGGCGGCCCGGTTCGTCAGCGGCTGGTCGGGGTCCTGGAGGAGGGATCCGTACGCGTCCCCGCGCCCTTGATGTCCGTGCCGGACAACGACGTCGGATCGTACGAGGGGCTGCTGACCATCGCCAGCACGGCGCCGGTCTGGGCGTCGAGGGCGACGACCGCGCCCTGCTGGTGACCGAGGGCCTGGGCGGCGGCCTGCTGGGCCTTCGGGTCGATCGTCGTCTCGACGGTGGCCCCCTGCGGGGAGCGGCCGGTGAGGATGTCGACCAGGCGCCGGACGAACAGCGAGTTCGAGGTGCCGGCCAGTTCGCCGTTGTAGGCCCGCTCCAGGGCCGTGGTGCCCCGGTCGTACGAGAAGTAGCCGGTGATCGGGGCGTAGAGCTCGCCCTGCGGGTAGGACCGCTGGTAGCCGAACTGGCTGCCCTGCGGTGCCGGGTTGGAGACGGCCAGGGTGGTCTTCCCGGCGACGATGCTGCCGCGGTGCCCGCCGAACTGCTCGTCGCGGACGCGGCGGTTCTGCGGGTTCGCGTTGAGCGAGTCCTGCTGGACGATCACGATCTGCGAGACGTTCAGCAGCAGGGCGGCGAAGAGCACCATGGCGAGCACGGCGATGCGGCGGATCGGGGTGTTCACGGGCGTGCCTCCATCGGGGGCAGCCCGATCAGCTGGGTGCTGTCGTCGGCCATGGACAGCTCGGTGGCGGTGATCACCGGCCGGCGGACCTGGTGGGAGATCACCAGCAGCAGCCCGACGATCATCCAGTTGACCACCATCGAGGAGCCGCCGTGCGTCATCAAGGGCGTGGTGAGGCCGGTCATCGGGGTGAGCCGGGTGACGCCGCCGATGATCAGGAACACCTGCAGGGCGAACACGAAGGACAGCCCGGTGGCGAGCAGCTTGGAGAAGTCGTCCCTGGCGGCCAGGGCCGTCCGCAGGCCGCGGAAGGCGAACAGGGCGTAGACCATGATGATGGCCATCAGCCCGGTGATCCCCAGTTCCTCACCGATCGCGGCGGCGATGAAGTCCGACTTGGCCAGCGGGGTCAGGCCGGGCCGGCCCAGCCCCCAGCCGCGGCCGAGCAGGCCACCCCAGGCGTAGCCGAACTGCGCGCTGATGATCTGCAGGTTCTGGTCGTAGTGCTGGAACGGGTGCAGCCAGGCATCGATGCGGACCTGGACGTGGTGGAAGATCTGCGCCGCGAGGACGGCGCCGACGGCGAAGGACAGGCCGCCGAGGACGAGCCAGGCGGGTCGCTCGGTGGAGACGTAGAGCATCACGACGAACAGGCCGAAGAACAGCATCGACATGCCCAGGTCCTTCTGGGTGACCAGGACGACCATCGCGATGGCGAGCATCACCCCGAGGGGCCCCAGGTCGCGCGGGCGGGGGAAGGCGATGCCGAGGAACCGGCGTCCGGCCACGGCCAGCGCGTCGCGCTTGTCGACCAGGTAGGAGGCGAAGGCGATCGTCAGGATGAACTTCGCCGCCTCCGCCGGCTGGAAGGAGAAGCCGAAGAGGCGGATCCAGACCTGCGAGCCGTTGATCTCGACGCCGATGCCCGGCACCAGCGGGAGCAGCATCAGGACCAGGCCGGTGAGGAAGAGCGTGTACGTGTAGCCCTGCAGCGGGCGGTGGTCGCGGAGGATGACGATGATGCCCACCGCCAGGGCCATCCCCAGCCCGGTCCAGATCAGCTGCGTCAGCACGTCGTGGCGGGGTGGATCCGGGATCAGGTCGATCCGGTGGATCATCGCCAGCCCCATCCCGTTCAGCAGTAGCGCACACGGCAGCAGCAGCGGGTCGGCGTACGGCGCCCGCCAGCGGACGGCGACGTGCAGGCCCAGGCCGAGTCCGACCCAGACCATCGCGACCGAGGCCATCTCCGGCGGTAGCGTGCCGTTGAGGTTGAGGTGGGTCAGGGCGTAGCCGGACAGCCCGATGAACTGGGCGAGGAGGATCATCGCCAGTTCGACGTTGCGCCGCCTGCGGTAGACGACGACATCCGTGGTGGTGGCCATCAGCACTCCCCGTAGTCGGGGACGACCGGGGTCGGCGTCGGCTCCGGGGTCGGCTGGGGGCCGCGCCCGGGGAGGCGGCGCGCGCCTTCGCCTCGTCGGCCGCCTTCTGCTTCGCCTGTTCCTCGGCGAGACGGGTCGCCTCGGCGGCGGCAGCGTCGGCCTTGGCCCGGACCGTACGGCAGTAGGAGGCGTTCTGGGAGAGCTCGGAGACGCTGGCGTGGGCGGCCGGCAACGAGGAGACGGTGATGGAGTCGTGCACCTGCTGCTGGTAGCGCGGGGAGAGGTCGGCGATGGTGACGTCAGCGGTCTCCAGCATCCTGTTCAGGTGCCAGGAGCCGACGTTGGCGTCGAAGCCCCGGTAGATCGCGACCTTGCCGTTGTCCGCCCCGACGAAGTAGCTGTTGTGCCAGACCGCCCAGGTGCCGATGACCGCGCCGGTCCCCAGCACGATGGCGACCAGCAAGGAGATGAGCGTGACCATCGCCCGGCGGCGCGGCGGCGGGTCCTCGCGCGGCGCGTAGCGGGCATCCTCGTCGAGGGTCATCGCCCGCGGTGCCGCAGTGCGGCGGGAGACGATGACCGGGGTCGGATCGATGTCGTGGCGCACCGGCAGTTCCCGCACCTGGGCCTGGGCCTGGCTGGCGAGCTCCGCCGGGACCGGACGGCCCTCCGCGTCGACCAGCACCGGAGCGGCGAACTGGGCCGGATCCAGCGGGATCTCCTGCGTACGCTCCGAGACCGGGGGGATGACCCGGGTGGCGGCCGCGCCGACGGTGAGGGGTGCGGTGGTCAGGGTGAGGGCCGTGGCATCGGCGCCCTGGGCAGTCGTGGCACCGGTGACCTGGGCCGCTGTCGCCTCCGGGCCCTCGTCCACGACGTCGGCGAGGATGATGGTGATGTTGTCGGAGCCGCCGGCCGCGTGGGCGGCGGCGATCAACTGCTCGAGCGCCTGCGTACGGTCCGGCGTGGCGACCATCCGGGCCAGGTCCTCGTCGTCGACCAGCCCGCACAGGCCGTCGGAGCACAGCAGCAGCCGATCACCGGCCGCGGCATCGACGAGGCCGATGTCCGGGTCGTTGTTCGGGGCGCCGTTGAGCACCCGGAGCAGCAGCGAGCGGTGCGGGTGGGTGGCCGCCTGCTCGGGGGTCAGCCGACCCTCGTCGACCAGGGACTGCACCCAGGAATGGTCGTGCGTGACGCGGACGAAGGAACCGCCGCGCTGCCGATACATGCGGGAGTCACCGATGTGGACGACGGCCAGGTCCTGCCCGTCGAAGGCCGCCGCGGTGACGGTGGTGCCCATGCCGTCGAGGGCGGGGTTGTCGGCAGCCAGGTCGGCGATGAGTTCGTTGGCGTCGTGGACGCGCTGGGCGACGCGACTGAGCAACTCCTCACCGGTGAGCTGCTGTGCCCCGGAGAGTTCCTCGTCGAGGGCGCGCAGCCGGGTGACCGCGACGCTGGAGGCGAGGTCGCCCGCGGCGGCGCCACCCATCCCGTCGGCGACCAGGAGGAGATGGCTGGAGGCGTAGCCGGAGTCCTGATTGTTCTTGCGGACCAGACCGATCTCGGAGTGTGCCGTGTAGCGGAGGGACAACCCCATGCTCACGGCTCCAGCTTCAGGATCGTCCGCCCGATCCTGATCTCGTCGGCCGGCCCGATGATCGTCGCACTGGAGATCCGGCGGCCGTTCACGAACGTGCCGTTGGTCGAACCGAGGTCCTCGAGGTAGAGCCCGGCTTCCCCATTGACGACCCGGGCGTGGCGGGTCGAGACGTAGTCGTCGTCGAGGACGATCGCGCATTCGGGGGATCGGCCGATCATCACGTACGTACCGGACTGGTCGACCTCCGCGGCCATCCCGAGGTGGGGGCCGTTGGTGACGACGATGCGGCTCGGCGTGCTGGGGGTGGGAGCCGGCGGTGGTGTGGCGGGGGCGGCCGGGCGCCCGGCGTTGAGCCACGCGGGGCCGCCGACGCGGTCCGCTTCGGAGACCCGGGGCAGGTCGGCGGCGGGGACCTTACGGCCGAAGAGGTCCGTACGGATGACGTTCGCCGCGAGGAGGACGAAGATCCAGAGGAGTGCGAGGTAGCCGATCTTGAGTGCGGTGAGAAGGATGTCCGACATCACTGATCCGTGCTGGGGGCGTGGATCAGCATCCGGGTCGACCCGATCTCGATCCGGGACCCCTCGGTGAGGATCGCCTGGGTGACCCGCTGCCCGTTGACGATGATGCCGTTGGTGGAGCCCAGGTCGACGATCGTCACCTGCTGGTCGTCGCCGACGCCGGACACCTTGATCTCGGCGTGCTGGCGGGAGATGCCGGGGTCGTTGATGCGCAGATCGGCACTGGTGCCGCGGCCGATGATGAAGCCGGGCGGGGTGAGGGGATGGCGCATCCCGTTGACCTCGAGGACCAGCCGGGTGCGGTGCAGCGGGGCGGCGGCGGGCTGGCCGCCGTACGAGCCACCTGGGCCCTGGGTGGCCTCGGCGCCCGCGACGGCCTGGGAGATGACGGTGAACCGGCCGGTGGGCAGCGCGGTGTCCAGCTCGTAGGTGATGGAGATGGGGCCGTTGAAGATGTAGCCCTGGCTCGAGGCGTGCTGTTTGAGCTCAGGCACGATCTCGCGACTCAACGTCTTGCCGTACGGGGTGAGTCGCTCGTAGTCGTGCTGGGACAGGAAGACGGTGAACTCGTTGGGCACCAGGCGCCGGTCACGGGAGACGACCTTGGCCTCCGCATCGAGCTCCCGCTGCAGGCGGGCGGCGATCTCCACGGGCTGCACGTCTCCCTTGAACGCCCGCGCGAAGGCACCACTGACGGCGCCCTCCAGCTTCCTTTCGAAGCGGTCGAAGACTCCCACCTTCAGTTCCTTCCGGCCGATGGCACACGGATACCCCAGCACCGATCTTAGGCGTCACAGCGTGCAGGGCTGGTACCACGGGCCCGGGGTGGGCCCATGGCGGGGGTTTTGCTGGGGTCGGAAGGGGGTAGCCGGGGCGGTGTGTCGTGGCGCTTGGCCGGCTGTGGGGGTGGCGCCTGGCCGGGTGTGGGGTGGCGCCGCGGCGTCGTGGCGGGGCACGTGCCGGCGTGGGGATGTGGCGGGTGTCGGCGTTCGGCGACGTTTCTGAAAGGTGCTGACTGAAGGCTTGGTGGCCGATGACTCTCAGCCTGGCCGATGACTCTCAGCCTGGCCGATCTTGCAAGGTCGGCGGGCGTGAGAATCGTCGCACTGCCTGAGAATCGTCGGTCATCTGGTCGCGCGTCGGCGCACTGCCTGGGAACGGCCGCTCGCGCGTGGCAGGTGGTCGAGTCATGAGCGAAGGACGTTTTCAGAGCGGGGGTCACGTGGTTGTCCGACGGCGCCCAGTACCGATTTGACTGTCCTCGCCGCCGATGTGCTATCTTTTTCCGGTTGCTACGGGCAGGGAGACCTGCACGGATCACTCTTGCGCGAGTGGCGGAACGGCAGACGCGCTGGCTTCAGGTGCCAGTGTCCCTTGGGACGTGGAGGTTCAAATCCTCTCTCGCGCACCCTGTGATGTCTCGGGACATCGTGGACGGGTGAACCTCCTGCGTGGAGGTTCACCCGTTTTTGCTGTCACGACCCTTCACACTGTTCCCTCTGCCCAACTCCACTCCGTCGGGGGTGTCGTCCGGCAAGGCCCTGCGGGCAGGATGGGCCTATGGATCGACAAGATTCGACCAGTACGACTCCGGCGACCGCCTCGACGACACCGCACCGCGGACTGTTGGACCGGACGTTCTTCGTCAGCCTGATCCTCAAGGGGCTGGACGGTGCTGTCGAGCTCCTGGGGGGCGTGGTGCTCCTGCTCGTGACTCCGAGCCAGATCCAGAGAGCCGTCGCCGCCGTGACGCGCGGCGAGCTGGCCCAGGACCCGAACGACCTGGTCGCCAACCTGCTGGTCCGCTACGCGAGCCAGCTCAACGTTTCGTTGACGCACTTCGGCGCCTGGTACCTCCTCGTCCACGGCGTCGTGAAGGTCCTCCTCGTCGGCGCGGTCCTGCGGAACCGCCTGTGGGCCTATCCGTGGCTGATCGGTTTCCTGGTCGCCTTCATCGGTTACCAGGGCTACGAGCTCGTCGTGCATTACACGCTGGGGCTGCTTCTGCTGACGCTGTTCGACGTGTTCATCGTGTACCTGACCGTTCGCGAGTACCGCCGCCGCAAGGCGCACGGCCGGTAGGGCCTACGGAACCGCGCTGGTGACGGCCGCTGGGCACTCTGGGCCCGCGTATCCGGTGATCGGGGCGGCTTCGGACCGTGCGTCGAGTCTGGCGTGTCTCACGTCACGGCACGGGGAACGACGCTGGTCGGTTCTCGGGTGCAAGATGGTAGAAGTTTCAACCACCCATAAGGAGACATCTTCGTGAGCACCTCGATCATGGTCATTGTCGGCAGCACCCGTAAGGTCCGTAACGGCCGTGGCCTCGCCGATGCGATCTCCATCATCCTGTCCGAGGACCCTGAGGTCACGATCGACCTGGCCGACCTGGCCGAGATCTCCCTCACCCCGGAGGACGAGCCGATGCCTCCGATGATGGGCCAGTACCAGCTGCCCACCACCCGCGCCTGGTCGCAGCGGGTCGTCTCCGCCGATGCCGTCGTGCTCGTCACCCCGGAGTACAACGGTGGCTACCCCGGCACTGTGAAGATCGCTGTGGATGCCATCGCCAAGGAGTGGGCCGCCAAGCCCATGGCCATCGCGTCGTACGGCTTCTACGGCGGCGTACGCGCCCACCGCCAGCTCTCCGAGATCATGGGCAACCTGCAGGCCGACCTCGTCGAGGTCGAGCAGGGCCTGAACCTCCAGTTCGGCCAGGAGGACCTCAACGAGCAGGGCCGTCTGGTCGATCCGGCCGCCGTCGTCGAGCGTCACCGCGAGGCCGTCGTCGCTGTCCGCGAGGCCCTGGTCGCGCGTGCCGGCGCGGAGTCGGTCCCGGCCAACGACTGACCCCTGGGTGTGATGGTGCCACCCGGTGAAGATCGCCTCCCGCCTCCGCGGTGAGACGTTCGGCGCCGGGTGGCACTGCTCTGTCTCCATCGGCCGACAAGGCCTCGCGCTCCGCCGCCTTGCACGCGACACTAGGGTCATGGCGGGCGGGGTCGGGGTGCGGGCCGAGGCGGACTGGGTGTCGCTGCTGCTCGAGCGCGCCGGCACGGGGGACACTCTACGACTGCCGGCGTTCGGCACCGGGGGAGACCCGGATGCCGCCCTGGCCGACGCGTGGCCGGTGGAGTGCCTCCTGCCGGCCGACCAGCTGCGAACGGCACTGATCGCTCTGGTGCGTACGAAGGATGCGCAGGACCCTCGGGGCCTGCGCATCGTCGGTGCCGACATCCTCGGCCGCCTCGATCTCGACCATCTGGACCTTCCGCTGCCGTTCAGACTCGACCACTGCCGGCTGCGGGCGGGGGTCACGGCGGTGAACGCGACCTTGGCCGACCTCAGTCTCAGGGGATCGGTGTTCACGACGGCCCCGAGCCCCGGGTGGGCACCGCCTGCGGTCGACCTGCGAGGTGCCTCGATCACCGGCGAACTCGGCATGACCGGTGCGGTGGTGACCGGCCGGGGCGAGGATGCGCTGGTGCTGGACGGGGCGACGATCGGTGGTGCGGCGTTCCTCGACCGCGGGTTCTGCGCCGTGGGTCAGGTGCGGGCCCATGGCGCGACCGTTCGTGGCCAACTGAACATGACGGGTGCGGCGTTGACGGCCCTTGGTGGGGACGCCTTGGTGCTCGATCGGGCGAGCATCGGTGGTGGGGTGTTCCTCGACCGCGGGTTCCGCGCCACGGGGACCGTACGGGCACATGGCATGACAAGCTCCGGCGAGCTGAACATGACGGGTGCGGCGTTGACGGCCCTGGGTGGGGATGCCCTGGTGCTCGATCGGGCGAGCATCGGTGGTGGGGTGTTCCTCGACCGGGGGTTCCGGACCAAGGGCAGGGTCCGTGCCCACGGCGCGATGATCGCCGGCCAACTCAACATGAGCGGCGCGACTCTGGCCGGTGCGGGTGATGCGCTGGTGTTGGACGGGGCCACGATCGGCAGTGGGGTGTTCCTCGATGCCGGGTTCCGGGCGTCCGGTCAGGTCCGCCTCCACACGACCACGATCGCCGGCCAACTGAACATGAGCGGCGCGACCCTGACCGGCGGCGGGCGCGACGCGCTGGTGCTGGACCGGGTGAGTATCGGCGGCGGAGTGTTCCTCGACGCCGGTTTCCGGGCGACCGGTCAGGTGCGCGCAATCGGGGCGAAGATCACCGGTCAGTTGGCGCTGACCGGCGCAACCCTGACCCGACCGGGCGGGACCGCTCTAAACCTGCAGGGTGCCGAGGTGAACGAGTTGTGGCTGCGGGGGCTGAGTGGCGTGAGCGGCGCCGTGGACCTGAACGCGTGCGACATCGGTGAGCTGGTGCTCGACCCGGGGGGAGGACTGCTGCCCGGTGGGGGCCTGATCGCGGATGGCTGGCAGGTCCGATCGCTTAGCGGGGAGATCGCCGGCCGGGCGGACCTGGCTCAGAAGTGGCTGGACACCCGGCCTGGGCACGTTGCGTACTCACCGCAACCGGCCCGGGTGTTGGCCGCTGTGTACGAGGAAGCGGGGCAGCCCGACCAGGCCCGGCGACTGCGCTACACCGCGGCTCGCAAGCTCACCGCGCAGGCGCCCTGGTGGGCCAAGCCGGGGCTGTGGGCCTACGGGCTCCTCGTCGGGCACGGCTACTACCCCCTGCTCACCCTGCCGTGGTTGCTGGCCGCGCTGGCGCTGACCTTCGGCGTGGCGACGACCCAGCGAGCGGCCTTCATTCCGACCGATCCGGGTAAAGCCACCGCGGCCGTTGCCGCGGTCGATGCGAGCAGCCCGGAGGCTCCATCGCCGGCTCCGGTCGTGGTGACCGGTGCCATGGACTGCACCACTCTCGGCACCTATCCGTGCTTCGATCCCGGCTCCATCGCCCTGCAGACCGTCGTCCCGCCCGCGGCAGCGATCGAGACGACGGCATGGCGGCCGACGGGCTGGGTCGTCGTCGCGCTGACCGTCGCGAAGTCCGCCGGTTGGATCCTCTCCGTGCTGTTCCTCGCCGGGATCACCGGCCTCCTGCGCCGGACCTAGACGTCCTGGCACCTCGAGGTGGCTGCTCCGTACGCACCTCCCCGGTACGCCCGTCCTCGATCCGACTGGGACACTGGGAAGACCAGGACAGTGCAGACCAGGAGCAGACATGAGTGTCGTCGTCACCGCCGTTTTCTACCCCCTTCCCGGCCGCAGGCATGACCTTGCGGCCGCGATGCGCGCGGGGATCGAAGCCGTCCATGGTGAGGAGGGCTGCGAGCTCTACGCCATCCATGACGCGGAGGACGGCACCATCACCATGATCGAGAAGTGGGCCAGTGCCGAGGCGCTCGATGCGCACGCGAAGGGCGAAGCCATCGCCGTGCTCAACCGCGACGTCGAGGGCCTGCTGGCTCAGCCCACGCTCGTCACCCGGATGATGCCGATCCCCATGGGGACCGATGAGCAGGGACGGCTCTGACGGGCTGACAGCCCGATATACGACGTCGAGGCGGGGTGGGATCAGCTGATCCCACCCCGCCTCCTCGCTGTCGGGTGCGGTTCGGATACGCCGAAGCAGATGTGCTCGCCATCTCATTGCTCGCTCATCGTAGATCCTATAGGATCTCGGATATTCCCAGACAGGGAAGAGCGTCCTCAACGACGAGGAGTGGCGATGGCGTTCCTGGATCATGACCCTGAGACCTTTGCTGCGGCCGCGACCGCAGGATTCGTGGCTGCCCACGGCGACCTGGTGCGCCAGGTCCCCGGCGGCGTCGTCCGTACGACGCGCAGCGAAGCGGACGAGGTGGCACTCGTCATCGGGGGTGGCTCGGGCCACTTCCCGGCCTTCGGAGGGCTGGTGGGCCCCGGACTCGCGCACGGCGCGGTGCTGGGCAACATCTTCGCCTCGCCCAGTGCGCACCAAGTGGCCGATGTCGCGCGGATCGCCGAGCAGGGCCGGGGGGTACTGCTCAGCTACGGCAACTACGCCGGCGACGTGCTCCAGTTCAACGCCGCGGCCGACCGGCTGCGGCAGAGCGGGATCCCTGTGCGGTCGGTGGCGGTCACCGACGACATCTACTCCGCTCCGGCCGAGGAGGCGCACAAGCGTCGCGGCATCGCCGGGGACCTGGTGGTCTTCAAGGTGGCGGGCGCGGCTGCCGCGGCCGGGGACGACCTCGATGCCGTCGCCCGGGTCGCCGAGGCCGCCAACGCGGCCACCCGCTCCCTCGGCGTCGCCTTCAGCGGCTGCACCCTCCCTGGTGCCGATCAGCCGCTCTTCCGCGTCCCGCAGGGGCGGATGGCGGTCGGCCTCGGCATCCACGGCGAACCCGGCATCGACGAGGTCGACGTGCCGACAGCCCGCGGGCTGGCCGAACTGCTGGTCGACAGGCTCCTCGGCGAGGTCCCCGGGGGAGGCGACCCTCGGGGCCGCCGCGTGGTGGTGATCCTCAACGGTCTGGGGTCCTTCAAGTACGAGGAGATGTACGTCGTCCACGACGAGGTGCGCCGCGTACTGGCAGCGCGCGGGATCGAGATCGCCGACGCGAAGGTCGGGGAGTTCTGCACGAGCTTCGAGATGAGTGGTATGTCGCTCACCCTCTTCTGGCCGGACGAGGAGCTGGAGTCACTCTGGCGTGCACCGGCGCGATCCGCCGCGTACGTCCAGGACGGGACGCCGGTCGCCCAACACGCAGTCGACCTGTCCGAGCAGCGCCTCGCCGCCCTCGATGAGCACGTCTCCCTGCCGGTCGCGGCGGAGGAATCCCGGGCGTACGTCCCGCTGGTGCAGTCGGCGCTGGCGGAGCTGAGCCGCACCGTCGACAGCCATGTCGACGAGCTGGGGCGGATCGACGCGATCGCCGGCGACGGGGACCACGGCCTGGGCATGCAGCGGGGCGCGCATGCCGCTCTGGCGGCGGCACGCTCGGCCGACGGGAACGCGGCAGGAGCGGGCACCGTCCTGCGGCTGGCGGCCGATGCCTGGGCCGACGAGGCCGGCGGTACCTCGGGGGCGCTGTGGGGCCTGATCCTGCGCTCCCTCGCCGACGCCGTCGGCGACGCGTCCGCTCCCAGCGCCGAGGCGGTCCGACGGGGCGTCCGCGATGCCTGCGACCAGGTGATGACCCAGGGCGGGGCACGCGAGGGGGACAAGACCATGGTCGACGCGCTGGCGCCGTTCGCGAACGCGCTCGAAGGCGCTGCCGCCCTGCCTCTCGCGGAGGCCTGGCGGGAGGCCGCCGACGCCGCGCGGGCCAGCGCCGAGGCGACGGCCGCGATGCTGCCGCGACTCGGCCGGGCCCGGACACACGGGGCGAAGTCCCTGGGCACCCCGGATCCCGGCGCGGTCTCCTTCGCGCTGATCGTCAACGCGCTGGCCGACCTGTTCGCCGCCTCGTTGCCGGTGCCGGCGGTGTCCGACGCGATCGTGACGGCCTGATGAGCACCGTCCGCTCCCACGTCGTGCTCGGCACCAGCCTGAAGATGTACTTCAGCCACGCCCGCACCCTGGCCTGGGCCAAGGACGTGGCCGCGATCCTCGCCGCGGCACCGGCCGTCGCGGACGGACGGGTCGAGTTCTTCGTCGCCCCTTCCTTCCCGGCGCTGCCGGAGGCGGTCCGGATCCTCGCCCCGCATCCGGTCGCCGCCCAGGACGTCGCGGCCGCCGAGACGGGCGCCTTCACCGGTGAGGTCAGCGCGGGCGAGTTGGCGGAGATCGGCGTACGCCTCGTCGAGATCGGTCACGCCGAACGGCGGCGGCTGTTCCGGGAGACCGATGCCGAGATCGCCGCGAAGTGCGCGGTGGTGCTGGGGCAAGGGATGACGCCGGTGCTGTGCGTCGGCGAGCCGGAGGCGGGTGACCCGTCCACCGCGGCCGACGTCGTGGTCGACCAGGTCGACGCCGCGTTGTCCGCCGCGCTGCCCGCGACCACGCCGCGCCGGGTGATCGTGGCGTACGAACCGCACTGGGCGATCGGAGCCGCCGAGCCGGCACCGGCCGCGTACGTCCAGGAGACCTGCGGGATCGCCCGGGAGCGACTGCTGCAGCGCTACCCCGGTCTGACGCTGCTCTACGGAGGCAGCGCGGGGCCCGGGACGTTGACCGCGCTCGGCGATGCGGTCGACGGACTGTTCCTCGGGCGGTTCGTCCACGATCCGCGCAACCTCGCCGCCGTGATCGACGAGGCCTCCGCGCTGCTCGACTGCTTCACCCACTGATCGCCCCGACCTGTCCCGGTACGACCGGAGACCCTCGGTGGCCATCGCCACACACGAACGACAAGAAAGAAGGACACATGTACACGCCAGAGAACTGGCCGATCGCCTGCAAGATGAACTTCGGCCCCCGGGCCGAGGACGGCTCGCCGATCGCCACCGCTCCCGTCCGCGTCTGGGAGGACCAGCTCGCCCAGGTCGCTGGTGTCGGGTTCACCGAGATCGACCCGATGGACGACTGGATCCCGATCGCGGAACTCTCCCCGCAGCGGTTCGAGGAGTTCCGCGGCGCCCTGGACCGGTTCGGCCTCCACGTCGCCGCCATCTCCATCGGGCGCAACAGTGTCGTCGACGTCGAGCACGGCGAACGGAACGTGGCCACGATCCACGCGACCATCGATCGAGCAGCCGATCTCGGTGCGGAGATCGTGAACGTCGGCTTCCAGCAGGCGCTCACCCCGCCGCAGAAGGAGGCCCTGTGGTTCTGGTTGGCGGAGGGCCACCACGACGATCCCGCGCTGCGCCCCCTGGCCATCGAGCGGGTCCGGGAGCTGTGCGACCACGCGCAGCGCCGCGGTCTGCAGATGAGCCTGGAGATGTACGAGGACGGCTTCCTGGGCACCCCGGAGGACGCGCTCGCCTTCCTGCGCGACGTCGACCACCCGGCGCTCGGCATCAATCCCGACATCGGTAACCTGATCCGGCTGCACCGGCCGATGCCCACGTACGACGTCATGTACGACCAGGTGCTGCCGTACTCCAACTACTGGCACATCAAGAACTACCTGCGCGATGAGGACCCGGCCACCGGCGCGTATTTCTCGGCCCCCGTGCCCCTCGAGTACGGCGTGATCGACTACCGGACGATCATCCGGCGAGCGTTGCGCGTCGGGTACTCCGGCCCGTTCATGACCGAGCACTACGGCAGCGACTGGCTCGGCGTCGGGGCCACCAACGCGCGCTACATCCGCGAGGTCCTGCTGCAGGCTCGCAGCCTCATCGAGGCGCGCGGCACGACGTCGCAGGAGGCGCCTGACCTGTCGTTGAGCGCGGCCCAGGCCTAGATCCTCGCCAGCGCGAACAAGAGCCCGGCACGGACGGGCGTACTCACCTTTTCACAGCACCTATTACCCAAATCATGGAGGATCTGATGACTCAGGAGATCAGGCGGACCACTGTCGTGGGCGCCGGCTACATGGGCGGCGGCATCGCCCAATCACTCGCCATCGCGGGGTTCGACGTCACGATCGCCGACGTCGACGCGTCGGCCGCCGAGCGCGCGTACGCCCGGCTCATCGCCGAGGCACACGAGTTCGAGGACCAGGGCCTGTACAAGCCCGGGTCGGCGGCCCTCTGCGAGGCCAACATCCGCTGGGCGACGTCCATCGAGGAAGCCGTCGCCGACGCGGACTTCATCGAGGAGGCCGTCTTCGAGCGCGTGGACATCAAGAAGGCGGTGCTGGAGCGGATCTCCCGGGCCGCGCGGCCCGACGCGATCATCGGCACCAACACGTCGACGATCCCGGTGCACGTGCTGGTCCCGGCCGTGGCCGGCCCCGAGCGGTTCCTCACCGTCCACTTCTCGAACCCCGCCCCGTTCATCCCCGGTGTCGAACTGGTCGCCGGAGAGGCCACCCGGCCCGAGGTCATCGCCACGGTGAAGGACATCCTGCAGCGCTGCGGTCGCCAAGGCGCCCAGGTCGCCGACACGCCGGGGATGGTGCTGAACCGGCTGCAGTACGTCCTGCTCAAGGAGGCGTGCTCGATCGTCGAGGAGGGCATCGCCACCCCGGAGGACGTCGACACGATCGTACGGACCACGTTCGGCTTCCGACTCGGGTTCTTCGGCCCGTTCGCGATCGCCGACCAGGCCGGTCTGGACGTCTACGCCAACTGCTTCACGACCTTCGAGGACGCCTTCGGGGAGCGGCTCGCCACCCCGGCGGTGCTCACCGACGCCGTCAGCGCCAACCGCCTCGGCATCAAGAACGGGCGGGGACTCACCGGCGACTTCGACGACGACACCAAGGCCGCCCTCATCGCGTACCGCAACAGGGCGTACTCCCGGATGCTCGACCTGGTCCAGGAGATGGGTCCGGCCCCGGCCGGCACCAAGGCCACCGTCAGCGTCGACTGAGGTCGACAACACCCAACTCACCCACTCGCCACGCAAGGCTTTGGAGGATCAACGTGGATTCATCAAACGTGGTTATCGACGAGAACAAACTGATCGGGCGAATCACCCGGCGGATCGTGCCGTTCGTCATGGTGCTGTACACCGTGGCGTACGTCGACCGGTCGGTCATCGGATTCGCGAAGCTCCAGATGGGGGCGGATGTCCACCTCTCCGACGGAGCGTACGGCCTGGGAGCGGGCCTCTTCTTCCTCGGCTACTTCCTCTTCGAGGTGCCGTCGAACTTCGTCCTGCCGCGCGTGGGGGCGCGCAAGTGGTTCACCCGGATCCTCGTCACCTGGGGCCTGGTCACCATGGCGACGGCGCTCACCCGCAACCCGGCGAGCTTCTACTCGCTGCGCTTCCTGCTCGGCGTCGCCGAGGCCGGGTTCTACCCGGGCATCCTCTACTACCTGACGCAGTGGTACCCGCAGCGGCATCGGACCCGCGCCACCGGGACGTTCGTGCTCGCGGCACCGTTGGCGTTCCTGATCATGGGTCCACTGGCGGGCTGGATGCTCGGGTTGGACTGGTTCGGGCTGCGGGGCTGGCACTGGATGTTCCTGCTCTGCGGCGGGGTCGCCGTCCTGGCTGGTATCCCGACGATGTTCTGGCTGAAGGACACGCCGCGCGACGCGCCGTGGATCAGCCCTGCCGAGGCCCAGTGGATCGAGGACGAACTGGCTCGTGACAAGGTCGAGCTCGGTCAGGTCGAGCACCACAACCCCTTCGCGGCGCTGGGGTCGAAGTACGTGTGGGGATTCGCGTTGCTGTTCTTCCCCTCGACCGTCGGGGTCTACGGGCTCAGCTTCTGGGTGCCCTCGGTGGTGAAGGAATTCACCAAGAGCAACATGGCGGTCGGTTGGCTGTCCACCATTCCGTACGTGTTCGGATTCATCGGGATCCTGCTGACCTCGCGCTGGGCCAGCCGGTTCAAGGAGAACTGGTACCCGCTGGCGGCCATCTTCGCCGTCGCCGCCGTGGGGATCGGACTGGCCGGGGCCGTGCGTTCGCCGGGGCTGGAGTTGGCCGCGATGTCGCTGGCAGCCTTCTGCCTCTACTCCATCGCCGGCGTCTTCTGGCCGCTGCCCTCCCGCTACCTGGTGGGGGCGACCGCGGCGATCGGCATCGCCTTCGTCAACTCGTTCGGCAACATCGGCGGCTTCGTCGGTCCGTACGCGGTGGGCGCGATCTCGGACGCCACCGGGACTCCCCGCAACGGCATGTACTTCCTCGCCGTCGTGCTCGCACTGGGAGCTGTCGGCACGCTGGTGCTGAAGGCGATGTGGGGTGGCAAGAACCCGGTGACCTCCATGGTCGGGGCCGGCACGGCCGGCTCCCCCCAGCAGGAGGACAGCCCGGTGGGTCAGTGACCGGGACTCTCCGGGTGCGGGCAACCCCGCAGCGATGACGCAAGCGGCCGGGGCGGCGGATGACGAGGGTGTCATCCGCCGCCCCGGCCGTACGTCGTCCTCGGCTCAGTCGGTCGGGTGCGGCCGCCACAACCCTGGCGGTGTCCCGTCCTCGCTGACGGTGTAGCGGACCCGCTCGAGGTGGAAGCGCATCGCTGCCACCGCCCCGGCGGTGTCGCCTCGGCGGACAGCCTCCAGGATGGCGTGGTGCTCGGGCACGGCCACGCTGACGTCGGAGACGCCGATACCGACGGTCTGGCGCATTCTGTGCATCCGGAACGAGAGGGAATCGACGGCCTGGGCGAGGTAGCGATTGCCGCAGTGGTTCAGGATCGCCTCGTGGAAGGACCAGTCGTCCTCGAAATAGCGGCGGACGTATTCGTGCACGTTTTCGTGGCCGGGCTCGAGCAATTCCTGCGCCGATCGCTCATGACGTGAGAATGCGGCTTCCAGATCGGGAAGGACTTCATCGGCGTGGCGCATGGACCGCTCGATCGCGCCGCTCTCCAGGACCAGTCGGGCGTCCGCCAGTTCATACATCTGCGCTTGCGACATGGGCGGTGAGACCCGATAGCCGCGACGTACGCTACGGCGGACGAGACCGGTCGGCTCCAGCCGGGCCAACGCCTCACGGACGGGCGTCGGGGAAACCCCGAGGGATTGTGCGAGACCGTCGATGGAAAGTGGTGTGTCGGGTTCGAGGGTGCCCCAGGTGAGCATGTCCAACAAGGCGTCGTAGACGTCGTCGGGAAGCGCCTTCGCCTTAATGCGGCCGAGCGGATGCGCGGCGCTTTCCTCCGATTCCTTCACGGCTTGAGTTTAGCCGACCAGGGCCTGATCACCGGCGGGCACCGGTGTGAGGTGGTGCGGGACGAGGGCCCGCTCACGGCGTGGGACTCGCCTCCACCGACGCGATCCAGCCGAGCAGGTCAGCGCGGTCGAGGCGTTGGGCTCCGGTGGTGCCGGCGCAGGTCGGGTTGCGCATGAAGGAGGTGGTCCCGGCGATGACGTTGCTGTCGCCGAGGAAGTTCGGCCCCCCGGAGTCACCGAAGCAGGTCCCCCGCTGGAGGCGTTGGCCGAGAGGAGCATCGACCCGTTGGTGACGTACGACAGTCCCGAGTCGATCTGGACCAGATGGGGATGGGCAACCATCCGGACCACCGCCTGCTGGTCCTTCCGGGCCGCGGCGTCCGGGTAGGCCGCCTGAAGGCCGTAGCCGACGGCGGTGAACGCGGTGCTCGCCCGGGGTGGAGCGTGTCGAGTTGCCCGGCCGCGGGCAGTCGGCCGTAGGTCGTCAGCGGCATCGGTCGGTCGAGGACGACGACACCGACGTCATCGGTGGAGGGGGTGGCGGGATCGAAGGACGGGTAGGTCCGAGGCGTGCCGTGCACGTCGCTGAGGCCGCCGACGGTCGGGGTGAACCACAGATCGACCCGGGCCGCCGGACTCTGCGTGCAATGACCGGCGGTGAGGAAGACCCGGTCGGAGATGAGCGTGCCGCTGCACCTCCACAGGTAGCCGCCGTCGGCGTCAAAGGCGGCCATCAGGCCCACCTCCGGGTGGCCGCTGCCATCTGCTGTGCCTGCGGTGATCGCGTTGGCCCGCGGAGCCCCCGCCACGACCAGGAGACCGACGACCAATGCCACGATGAGTGTTCGCATGACTGCCACCTCGCTCTCGAGCTGCAGTCAGACTAGACGGGGCGCCGAGATCGTGGCCAGCGAAGTGCCGGCTCAGGAATCCTGCTCCGGGTCGTCGGCACCTGGCGCGGCCGGCAACCGGAGAAGGCGCCCCCTCATGCCGCCACATGACTGAGCAACCCCGTCATCGGCACCGTCCAGATGTCCTGACCCGCCGCGCCCCGGCGTTCCAGCAGGGCGTTCGCGGCCAGGAAACCGGTGGTCGCGGCCCGTTCCATCAGGGCGACGGGCAGCTCGCAGCGCACCCAGTCGCCGGCGAGCACCAGTCGGGGATCCGGAGTCGTGACCGAAGGGCGCTCCGACCAGGGCTGCGGACCGATCAGGGTGCAGTCGTCGCGGACCAGGACCTCGCGGTGCACCACCTGCGCTGCGGTGGTCTCCGGGAAGACGCGGTGCAGCTCCTCGACCAGTCGCTCGACGACCCTGTCGGCCGCCGCACCATCCGTGGTGACCTCGAGCGGGCAGGCGTACGCGTGGAGTTCGACGACCGAGCCGCCGTGCTCGTGCGCCCAGGTCGCCGCGCCGGTCTCGAACCGCTCCAGCACCGACACGTTGTCCAACGGTCCGTAGCCGGAGGTGCCGAGGAAGGCCGGACGATCCGCGGCAACCGAGCGGTCCAGCCAGAGGCGTACGACCACGAACGGGGGTGCGTTGTGGGTGGCCGCGACCTGCTGCTGCCAGTCGGCCATCCCTGGGCCTGTTCCCGCCAGGCCGGCGACGAGGCCACGCGCCGACCGCGGATCCGCGGCGAGGACCACCGCATCCGCGACCAGGTCCTCCGACCCGGCCCGTACGGTCACCCCGTCCGGCGCCAGGTCGAGGCCGGCCACTGTGGCACCCGTCCGCACCTCGACGCCGAGCCCGGCCAGGTGGCGGCCGAGCGGCGCCCACAGGGCGGTGTCGTAGTCGTCGTCGGGGACGTCGAACAGCAGGCCCTCGGCCGATCCCATGAAGTAGGTGTGGAACATGGCCACCAGCTCACCGGCGCTGAACTCGGTCGGATCGGCGAAGAACGACCGGGCGAACACCTCCAGGGCCAGGTCGCGGGCGGCCTGCGGGAACCGTAGCCGGTCGAGGAAGGCCGCGGCCGACTCCCCGTCGTAGCGGTCGTACGTTCCGGGGAACCTCACACGCAGCAGTTCGAGCGCTGCCGGGACGTTGACCCGGGCGAGGGACCGCAGGGTGAAGGTCGGGCTGCGGCGGACGAACTCCAGCACGCTCCACGGTGGCGTCCGGGGCAGGTCGGTGAAGGAGTCTCGCAGACCGTCGGGTCGTTGCAGCGGGTAGTCCTCGATCGGGACGAGCCGGCCCAGAGCGGGATCGGCGCGCCGGATCAGCCCGCGCAGGTTGTAGTACTGGCGGAAGAAGGCGTGGAAGCCGCGGCTCATCGTCCGCCCGTCGCCCAGCGGCCACGCCGCGACCCGCCCGCCCAGCCGATCAGCGGCCTCGAGCAGCGTGACCCGGGCGCCGCGCTCGGCCAGCGCGGTCGCGGCGGCCAGACCGGCGATGCCACCGCCGACGACGGCCACGTGCAGGTCACCGTCGATCCGCGGCGCCCCCGAGGGGCCGGGATGGCAGACGGCGCGCCGGTCCCGGCCGGGCAGTCCGTCGCTTCTCATCGCTCCTCCTGACGGCCCAGGCGGTGCCAGAGCAGCACCGTGAGGGTGACCATGGCGAAGCCGAAGCCGAAGTCCTCGATCGGGATGTCCCAGGGGAACCTCACGCCCAGGTACCGGCCCGGAGCGTACGCGACGATCGGCGCGGACAGCTTGGTCAGCCAACCGTCCACCAGCACCTGGAAACCGAAGACGATCGCGATCGAGACCCAGTACTGGGCGGTGCGGAAGATGCCGGTCCGCAGCCAGAACAGCTCGGCGGCCACCACCAGCACGACGGCCGCTACGGTGAAGAGGGTGTACTCAGGCATCGATCCGGCTCCTCTCGCGACGCGCCGCGGCCCGTCGGGCCAGGCTGAGGACCGTGCCGACGGCCTCGTACGTCAGCAGCCCGCAGATCGGGACCACGACGAAGAAGACGAGTTCCTCCAGCGGGACCGGGCCGAGCAGGATCCCGGTGGTGAAGCGGCGGCTGTAGCTCCAGTGACCGCGCAGGATGCCGATCACGTCCCAGACCGTGAACAGCGCCACGGTCGGCAGCAACGCCGCCAGCAGCCGCAGCGGGCGGCGGTAGACCCGGGCCCGCAAGGCGAACTCCAGAGGGAGGGTGACGAGCAGGCACGCGGCCATCAGGAGCAGGTACTGCCAGTGGTCAGTCAACGCTCGTCCTCTCGACCAGCCCGGCGCGGAGCGCGTAGGTGCGTTCGGCGTAGTCGAGGTCGTCGCGCCACAGGGCGTACGCCGTCCGCCGGATGAGGGGCACGATGCCGCCTCGCAGCAGCCGGGCCACCGCGAACCCGGGGCGGTCCGAGTAGGCGATGGTGGCCTCGGTCATCACCGTCCGCGGCCGCCCTCGTTCGTCCTCCCCCTGGGGGGTGGCATGCGTCTCGACGACCGATCCGGCGCCTTCGCCCTCGAGGATGCACATCGTGATCGTCCGGGCGTCGGGGGTGGTGAACTCGGCGCGGACCGGCACGCCCCAGGTCCGGTTCACCCGGAAGGCGACGTCGAGCACCAGCCGGTCGGGCGAGCTGGCCTCCTCGTCGACGCTCAGGTGGCTGAAGGCGTACGGGTGGAACCAGGCGCCGTGCCACGGATCCAGCCGGTTCGCGATGATGTCGCGCGGCTCGCAGACAGCGGTCCGGGTGACCACGGCTGCGATCGAGGCCTGCTGCGGCGGTCGCGGGGGGAGGACGGGCGCGTCCGCCGGCGTCTCGCCGGGCATCGGCAGGCGGACCCAGACCAGCACCCCGTCGTCGTACGCCGGGTACTCCCGCCACGATGACGGGCCCTCCGAGGGCAGCGCCATGCCGTGCCAGCGGCAGAGCAGGTCGGTGCCGTGGGACACGCAGCCGTGCAGCGGCGCGCCCAGATGCGGACAGGCGCCCGGCCCGGCGTGGAGACGGCCCTCCGTGTCCCGCCACAGCACCACCTCGCGCCCGGCGATCATCCGGAGCACCGACGTCGTCCGTACGTCGGCCGTCGCTCCCGCCACGCACCAGCCCCCGGGATCGCGTCGGGAGGATGCCGCCAGAGCGCGCTCGATGCGGGCCGGTCGGGCGTCGCGCCAGGTCGACCGGAGCGCCTCGGGGCCGGGTTGGGGCAGGCGGGTGAGACCCGTCACCGAGCGCCTCATCCGGTCACCCCCTCGGGGATCCTGGCCGGCCGGATGCGGACCGGCGGCGCATCCCAGCGCGGCGGCCCGAGGACCAGGCTGCGCAGCGCCACGCCCAGCTTCTCCCGGCCGGGAACGCGGATCCGGCCGGAGAAGACGTCGTAGTCGGCCTCTTCGATCCGGTCCAGGATGCGACTGTAGAGGACGAGGGCGGTGCCGACGCAGCGCCGCGACGCCGGCGGGAGCAGGGGAAGTCCCCGGGCCGCCTCCGTGTAGAGGACACGGTTGCGGGCGATCTGCTCAGCCAGGAACGCCCGCCACTGCGGGGTCACCCGCCGTTCCCAGGGGTCGGCGCCGTGCCGGGCGAGGTCGTCGGCCGGCAGGTAGACCCGTCCCCGGTCGAGGTCCTCCGCCACGTCACGCAGGAAGTTCGTCAGCTGGAAGGCGAGACCCAGAGCCCGGGCCGGGACCTTCGCGGCCGGCGACAACGGCTCCAGGACGGGCAGCATCATCTCGCCGACCACCGCGGCCGACCCCTCCATGTAGCCGTCGCGCAACTCCGACCAACTCGCCCAGGTCGTCCGGGTCAGGTCGAGCGCCATCGCGTCGAAGAAGCGGTCGAAGCACTCGGGGTCCGTACGGCGTCGGCGCAGGCTGTCGACCACTGCGGCCATCACCGGTTCGTCCGAGTAGCCTCGGGCCAGCGCGGACCGGAAGTGCTCGCGGAAGGCGGCCAACCGCTCGGCAGGCCCGCCCTCGGCCGGCACCGCGAGGTCGACCCGGTCGGGCTCGTCGACGATGTCGTCGGCCAGGCGGCACAGGGCGTACACGGCGTACACGTCGCGGCGTTGCGCAGCCGGCAGCAGCCGGGCACCCCAGTAGTACGTGGTGCCGTACTGGCGCGTCAGCTCGGCGCAGCGCCGATAGCCGAGGCGGAGCAGCGGGGTCGTCATCGGACCAGCTCCGCGACGCGTCGGGCGGCCAGCTTGCCCGAGATCAGCACCATCGGGATGCCCACCCCGGGCGTCGTCCCGGAGCCGGCGAACACCAGTCCGGGCACCCGGCGGTCGACGTTGCGGGGCCGGAACGGTCCGGTCTGCGCGAAGGTGTGCGCCAGCGCGAACGGTGTCCCCGCGGCCAGCCCCTGCGCCGCCCAGTCCGCCGGGGTGACGAGCTCCTCGGTGACGATGTCCTGGCTGTACCCGGCGGCGCCGAGGAAGGCGTGGAGTCGCTCGCGCAGCCGGGGGCCCTCGACCGACCAGTCGAGGCGGCCGACCTGCAGGTTGGGTACCGGCTCCAGCACGTACAGGGTCTGGTGGCCGGGTGGTGCCGCCGCCGGGTCGTGCATCGAGGGGGCCGCGACGAAACGCGACGGGTCCCGCATCGGACGCCCCCGATCGAGCAGATCGACGAAGGCGTCGTCCCACGCCTCGCCGAAGTGGATGTTGTGGTGCCCCGCGCCGTCGGGGAGCTGCTCGCCACGCAGGCCCAGGTGCCAGACGAGCGCCGACGGCGAGTAGGACCCGTTCCGGGCGACCCGGGGGCGGGGACGTCCGGCAGCAACCGGTCGTACGCCACCGGCAGGTCGGCCGTGACGACGACGGCGTCGGCGCGCACCACCTCACCGTCGGCGAGTCGTACGCCCGAGGCGGCGCCGGACGACGTGCGTTCGACCCGCTCGACCGGCGTCGAGTAGCGGATGGTGACACCCGCGTCGGTGGCGGCCTGCGCCATCGCCCGGGGCACGGCATGCATGCCTCCGTCGGGGAACCACACCCCTCGATCGAGTCCATGTAGGTGATCACCGCGTACAGGGACAGCGCCCGGGCGGGGGACAGGCCGGCGTACATCGACTGGAAGCTGAACACCCGCTGGAGCCGCTCGTCCTGGAAGCGACGGGCGATCTCCGGCCCCAGCCGGCCGAAGGCACGCAGCCGCAGCAGGTCGAGGGCTGCCCTGGGCGAGCGGAGCAGACCGAGGGGCGAGTCGAAGTTGGCGTCGATGAAGTGCGGCGTCTCGACGGCCGCCAGCCGCTCCAGCCAGTCGACGAACCGGTCGAACGCGTGCGCGTCGCGGCTGCCGCACTGCTGGCGGATCTCCTCGCGCATCTTCTCCCGCCCGGGCCTGACCAGCAGGCGTGAGCCGTCGGCGAAGAAGGTGTGGTAGGCCGGATCCAGCAACTGCAGGGCTACGTAGTCGGCCATCCGCGCGCCGACGGCGGCGAACGCCTCCTCGAGCAGCCCCACCATGGTGAAGACGACCGGCCCGGTGTCGAAGCGGAACCCGTCCCGGCTCAGGGTCCCGTTGCGGCCCCCGGGACGTCGAGGGCCTCCAGGACCGTGACCCGATGCCCGGCACCGGCGAGGTGGAGCGCCGCGCTGAGGCCCGACAGGCCGGCACCGACCACCACGACGTCGGACGCCTTCGACGACCGGCGGTCGATCGGGGTCTCACCCCGCACGGAGACGGACATCAGGCCTCCCGCCAGGCGATTGCCCGAGCGGTCTGGCGGATGCCGTCCGCCCCTCGGGAGCCAGGGACGACGTCGCGAGGCAGGCGTCCGTGGCCGCGTACTCGAGGGTGATCAGCTCCTCGACGGCATCGGCCACGCCGGCCTCCCGCATCGCCGCGGCGAGCACCGGGACGTCGTCGGGTGAGAAGGCGGGGGTGCCGAGACGGTCGAGCATCGTCGCCGCCTCACCCGTGAGGGCCCTGCGGGCCAGCGTCAGCAGGACTGTCGCCTTCGCCTCGAGCAGGTCGTCCCCGGCGGGCTTGCCCGTCCGTGCCGGGTCTCCCCAGACACCCAGGAAGTCGTCGCGCAGCGCGAAGGCGCGCCCGATGTGCTCACCGCAGCGGATCAGGGTGGCCACCGTCTCGGCGGAGGCGCCTGCCGCCAGCCCACCGAGCTCGAGCGGGCGCTCGACCGAGTAGCGCCCCGACTTGAGCCGGGCCACGTGCTCGGCGTGGCGCAGGTCCCGCCGCCCGGCCGCCGCGCCGGTGAGGTCGGCCCGCTGGCCGGCCACCAGTTCGACACACAGCCGGTACCAGACCTGGCGCAGCTCAGGGGACAGGTCGTCGGCGAGGCGGTCGGCGAGGGTGTGCGCCAGATCGCCCAGGAGTACGGCGATGTTGCGGCCGAACACCTCGCCGTCACCGCGTCCGGAGGCCTCCTCGTGCCAGCGGGTCGCCTCGACGTGCGCCGAGGGCCGTCCGCGCCGGGAGACGGACTCGTCCATCACGTCGTCGTGGATCAGGGCGAAGAGGTGCAGCGCCTCCAGGGCGGCCGCGGCGCGGACGAGGTCGTCGTAGCCCGTCGATCCCGGGACGCCGCCAGCGGCCACGAACCCCCAGTAGCTGAGGGTGACCCGCAGTCGCTTGCCCCTGCCGACGAGCAGGTCGGCGAGCCAGGCCGGCAGGTCTTGGGGCAGCACGTCGACGCCCATGCCGGCGGTGTAGCCCTCCCACTCGGCCGCCAGCTCGTCGAGCCGGTCGCGGAGCAGCGCGTCCACGTCCTGGCAGGCCGTGGTGGCGTCCGGTCGGTGCGACTCCCCGGGCCACGAGGCCGGCAGTACGCGTACGAGCTGGGGCACCTGGAGGGCGGCCCACGGGCTGTACGTGTGCGGGGCCGCGGTGATGGCCTCGACGAAGCGGTCCCAGGGCACCCAGGTCCACTCGGCGACCTCCGCCGGGTCGGGCCGGGGCTCGTCGTCGATCACGAAGGCACCGAACACCGGGCAGATCTCGTTCTCGACGATCCCCGAGGAGTCGGTCGCGCGGTAGCGGAAGTCGGGGAGCAGGGAGAACACGGGGCCGACGGTGATGCCGAGCTCCTCGCGGATGCGTCGGCGGGCAGCCTCCTCGATCGGCTCCCCGGGACGCGGGTGGCCGCAACAGGAGTTCGTCCACACCCCGGGCCAGGTCGCCTTGCCCAATGCGCGCCGGGTGAGCAGGACCTCGCCCGGGCGTTGAACAAATAGGTCGAGAAAGCGAGGTGCAACTGGGTATCAGTGGTGTGCACCGACAGCCGATCGGCAGATCCGATCGCCGTCCCGGCCGCGTCGAGGAGCACCACCTCGTCGTCGCCCCCACCTGCGGGGCTGGGCATTGCGTACTGTGCCGACATGTTCTGTCCAATGTTTGTCCAACGTTGTGTCCAACGTTAGGCTGCTGACTTCCCCGACGTCAAGGGCGACAATGTCCAAGGTTTGTGGAATCCTTGTCGGGAGGCTGGCCGACCCGGACGGAGGAGCGTGACGTGTACACCGTGAAGCAGGTGGCGTCCCGTACGGGTGTCCGCGAGACGACGCTGCGGGCGTGGGAGCGGCGCTACGGTCTGGTGCACCCCGTACGGTCCGACGGCGGCTACCGCCTCTATGACGACGCCCAGGTCGACCTGTTGCGGCGGATGGCGGCCCTGGTGGACAGCGGTGTCCCGGCTGCCATGGCAGCGGAGTCACTGCTGGCGGCGGACCCGGGAGGCAGGAGTCCGGCAGTGCTGGACGAGGGGCCCGATCTCGTTGCCGCCGCCGCAGACCTGAATCCCCGCCGGCTGGGAGCGGTGCTCGACGACGCGTTCGCCCGGCGTCCGTACGAGGAGGTGGTCGACGACTGGTTGGCCCCCCAATTGGCCCGGCTGGGTGAGGCCTGGGCGGCGGGCCTGGTGTCAGTGGCGCAGGAGCATTTCGTCAGTGTCGGAGTGCTCGGCAAGCTCGCCTCCCTGTATGCGGCGACCATCCCGGCGCACTCCGGCGCGCCGATCCTGGTCGGGCTGCCGGAAGGGGGGCGGCACGAGCTGATGATCTTCGCCTTCGCCGTCTGCCTGCGGCTTCGCGGCGCCGACGTGGTCTACCTGGGGGCGGATGTCCCGGTGGCCGAGTGGGAACTAGCGGTGCGGACCCTGCTGCCGAGGGTGGTCGTGCTGGGTGTGCACGGTGCCGGTGACGTCGCCCCGGCGCGGGCGGTGGTGCAGCGGCTGGCCGGGCTGCAGCCCCCGGTGACGGTGATGGCCGGAGGGTCACGGCGTGACGAGGTCCAGGGCGCCCAGGCCATGGATGATCGGATCGGTGCGGCGGCCGACCAACTCCTGGTCAGGCTGCGCGCCGGCGCCGTGTGAGTCGTCGCCTCACCGATCAGCGGGCCGCTCGTGCTGGGGGTCGATGGCCTGCAGCAGGTGCTCGGCGATCGCCGTGAGTTCGGCCACCTGCGTGTCGGAGAGGTTGTCGAAGACGTACGTCCGCACGGCCTCGACGTGACCGGGGGCGGTCCGCACGATGAGGTCCCAGCCCTCCTCCGTCAGGGTCGCCCGAGTGGCCCGGCGGTCATCCGGGTCGGGGGAGCGGACCACGAGCCCGCGCTGCTCGAGCTTCGAGACCACCTGGGAGAGACGGGACAGGGACCCCTCGGCGAACGCCGCGAGATCGCTCATCCGCCGGGTACGGTCAGGGGCCTCCGAGAGGCCGGCCATCACCATGTACTCGAAGAACCGCAGCCCGGCATCCCGGCGCAGTTGGCCGTCCAGGGCCGTCGGCAGCCGCAGGATGACGCCCCCGAGGGCCAGCCAGGCGCGGCGCTCCGCCGCATTCAGCCACCGGGGTTCGTTCGTCTGCTCGTGCTCCATGGTTCTTATCGTACGCCAAGCCGTTCAAAGTTGAACTAACGAATGGCGCTGACTGAACCTGGGAATGATTGTCAACACGGCGGCGTTGTGGGCACGGGTCCGGCGTCCGCGTCGGCCCCAGCGACAGGAAGGACGACCGAGATGGCCAAGAAGAACGATCTGCGCCCGCTGGTGCGGCTGCGGTCCAGCGCGGGGACAGGCTTCACGTACGTGACACGCAAGTCGCGGCGCAACACGCCGGACCGGCTGGTGCTGAAGAAGTTCGACCCGGTGGCGCGCAAGCATGTGGAGTTCCGCGAAGCGCGCTGACCTGCGCGTGGCTGCCGGTGGGGCGGCCGCTCAGACGAGCTGCCCCACCAGCGGCACCACATCCGCGATCGAGTTGAACACCTTGCTCGGCCGGAAGGGGAACCGCTGGATGTCCTCGCGTCGGGTGATGCCGGACAGGACCAGGATGGTGCGCATCCCGCCCTCCAGTCCCGAGACCACGTCGGTGTCCATCCGGTCGCCGATCATGACCGTGCTCTCGGAGTGGGCCCCGATGGCGTTGAGGCCCGATCGCATCATGTACGGGTTGGGCTTGCCGCAGTAGTAGGGCTCGATGCCGGTCGCCTTGGTGATCAGGGCGGCGACCGCGCCGGTGGCCGGCAGGATCCCCTCGGGCGAGGGGCCGGTGGGGTCCGGGTTGGTGGCGATGAATTTCGCCCCGCCCAGGATCAGGTTGATCGCCTTGGTGATGGCCGGGAGTGACCAGGCGCGGGTCTCGCCGAGGACCACGTACTCCGCCTCCGTGTCGGAGAGGATCATCCCCGACTCGTGCAGGGCGGTGGTGAGGCCGGCTTCGCCCAGCACGTAGACCGTCGCCCCCGGTGACTGGTCCTCGAGGAAGGCAGCGGTCGACAGGGCCGAGGTCCAAATGTTCTCCTCCGGCAGGTCGATGCCGCTGCGGAAGAGCCGGGCGCGCAGATCGCGGGGGTGAAGATCGAGTTGTTCGTGAGCACGAGGAAGCGACGCTCGGCCTTCTGCAGGGCGGCGATGAACTCCGCCGCCCCGGGATGGCCCGGTTCTCGTGGACGAGGACGCCGTCCATGTCCGTCAGCCAGCTGTGGACGGGGGTGTCGTGCATCGGGATCTCCTCGGGGCCGTCATGCTGTCATCGGCAGTATTCCAGCCGCCCCCTCGGGATCGTCCGAGGGGTGGTCCGCCGCCCGGGCAGGGCATATCGTACAAGTATCAACTGTTTACGTACTGTTCAACTTCTTTCTGGAGGCCCCACAAGGACCTCGGGAGGTGCACTGTGAAGCTCGCCGAACAACTCGTCGCCCAGCTCCAGCAGGCCGGTGTCCGACGCATCTACGGGATCGTCGGGGACTCGCTCAACCCCATCGTCGACGCCGTCCGCCGCTCCGGCGGCTCGGCCAACGGGGGGATCGACTGGATCCACGTACGTCATGAGGAGGCGGCCGCGTTCGCCGCCGCCGCGGACGCCCAACTGACCGGGGAACTGGCTGTCTGTGCCGGGTCCTGTGGCCCGGGCAACCTCCACCTGATCAACGGCCTGTACGACGCGAACCGCTCCGGCGCGCCGGTGCTCGCCATCGCCTCCCACATCCCCAGCCAGGAGATCGGCACCGGCTACTTCCAGGAGACTCACCCGGACCGCCTCTTCACCGAGTGCTCGGTCTTCAACGAGATGGTCACCGATCCCACCGTCTTCCCCCGGCTGGTCGATTCCGCCATGCACCATGCCCTGGCCGACCACGGCGTCGCGGTGCTGACCATCCCCGGTGACGTGGCCGACCGCGAGGCCACCGCCCCACCCCCGCCTGGCATGACGTACGGTCTGCGAGCCTGACGCCCGATCCGCAGGCCGTCCAGGACCTCGCCGACATGATCAACGCTGCCGACAAGGTCGCCATCTTCGCCGGCGCCGGAGTCCAGGGGGCCCATGACGAGGTGATCGCCCTCGCCGACACGATCGGTGCGCCGATCGGCCACTCGCTGCGCGGCAAGGACTTCATCCAGTACGACAACCCGTTCGACGTCGGGATGACCGGCCTGCTCGGCTACGGCGCCGCCGCCGCCGGGATGGAGGGGGCCGACCTGATCCTGCTGCTCGGCACGGACTTCCCGTACGACCAGTTCCTGCCGGACACCCGGACCGCGCAGGTCGACCGCAACGCCGCCACGATGGGCCGGCGGACGGACGTCGACCTCGCCGTCCAGGGCGACATGGTGCCCACCCTCGAGGCGCTGATGCCGCTGCTGAAGCACAAGAGCCGGCGCGGCTTCCTCAAGGAGATGCTGAAGAAGCACGAGAAGCTGATGACCTCCACGGTCGGCGCGTACGTGCACAAGCCGCAGCGCAAGCGTCCGATCCACCCCGAATACGTGGCGAACCTCCTCGACAAGGTCGCCGCCGACGACGCGATCTTCACCGCCGACACCGGCATGTGCAACGTGTGGACGGCCCGCTACATCAACCCGAACGGCAAGCGCCGGCTGATCGGCTCCTTCCTGCACGGATCGATGGCGAACGCCCTGCCGCACGCGCTGGGGGCGCAGTTCGCGTTCCCCGGGCGGCAGGTGATCTCCGTCTCCGGGGACGGCGGCCTGGGCATGCTGATGAGCGAGTTGGTCACCGCGCAGATGTACCAACTGCCGATCACGGTGGTGGTCTTCAACAACTCCACCCTCGGCATGGTGAAGCTGGAGATGCTCGTCAACGGCCTGCCCGGTCACGGCACCGACGTGCCGCAGGTGAGCTACGCGAAGGTCGCCGAGGCGCTGGGCTTCCATGCGGTTGCGGTGGCGGAGCCCAAGGAGGTGGAGTCCGCGCTGACCGCGGCGCTGGCGCACCGTGGTCCGTCGCTGGTCGAGGTGGTCACCGATCCGGACGCCCTGTCCCTGCCGCCGGCCGTCACCGGTGAGCAACTGATCGGCTTCGCCACTGCGATGAGCAAGACCGTGCTCAACGGCGGTGCCGGTGAGGTCGTGTCGATGGCCCGGTCGAACATGCGTAACATCCCGCGGAGCTGGAAGCTGCGCTGAGCGGTCAGCGGCCCGCCAGCGAGCGGGCCGCAGCCGTGGCCTCCGGGACAGCCGCGCGCCCACCGTCCTGGACGATCACCAGGACGACGTGGGTGGCGTGGACGCCGATGCCCTCGGTCCAGGTGGTTCCCTGCGTGGTCCGGCGGCCGGCATACCAGCCGTCGCCGCTCCCCAGCTGCTTCGTCGTGGTGGCGCCGCCGGTGCACGAGGCCAGGATCCGCTGGTAGCCGGTGGCGTAGTCGGTCGCCGTGGCGGTGGAACCGAAGGAGAGCACCAGGCCGTTGCCGGGACGTCCGGCACCGTCCAGGTAGGAGCCCATCAGGGCGGCGTCGGGCCGACTCGTCAGCGCTCCGCTGTTGGCGGGGCACATCGGTAGTGCCTCGACGGCGGCCTGCTGGGCCGCGACCTCGTGCACCCAGGTGCCGTTGGGGACGAACTCCTCTTCGGCCGGGGGCCGCTCCTTCGCGCTGAATCCGAGGTAGGACGCCGGCAGCGAGGCGGCGGACAGGTCGCCGGCGGTCGAGGGCGCCGGGGTGGTCGGGCGCGGCTGGGCCGAGGGCCTGGCCGGCACCGAGACGAGCCCCTCGGCTCCGGTGCTCGTCCCTCCCGCCGGTTGCGCGGGGGTGCAGCCTGCGGTCACCAGGGCCGACAGCGCCAGCCCGAGGGCGGCGGTGGGCAGTGAACGGCGCATCGTCATCGACGTCTCGCCGCTCAGTACTGGATGTGCTGGTAGTCGCGACCCGGATTCCACCGGCCTCCCCAGAACCAGCCCTTGCTCTCCAGCGAGGAGACGACCGTCGAGTCGGTCCGCAGGACGGCGGGGTGGGTCACCGGCCGGTCGAGGACGGCGCCCAAGATGTACGCGGAGCCGTTGCTGGGCCACCACACGCCGTTGTCGTCGCGATAGGGGTTCTCGACAGTGTTCATGTCGACGGCGGTCCCGTACGAATGGGGGCTGACGGCGTAGGGGTTGCCGACGACGCTGCGGCAGTTGAAGCCGGAGGTGTTGTCCGCCGCCATCTGCGTCGGGTCGTCCCCGCCGAAGGCGTTGGGGTTGGTGATCTGGTGGAACTCGTAGTCGGCGCCGTACGCCTTACTGAAGGCGGTGATCACGTCGTTGACGAGGTAGTCGCGGATGATGATCTGACCCCGCTGCATCGCGCCGTTGAAGTCGCGGTAGTCGAGGTCGATCGTCCGGAGGCTGGATGGCGGCACGGGGCAGCCCGCGCGGTAGGTGGAGGAGACGTCGGCGTCCGTCGCCACGCGGACGGACGGGTGGAGGTCCCAGGAGATCGACGTGCCCCCGGTCAGCGTCCAGGAGATCGCGCCATGCTGGAAGGCGCTCCGACAGTTGGCGAACGAGGAACAGATCTCATCGGTGGTGGGATAACCCAGCCGGCCGTTCTCCCAGTTGTTGTGGGTCCAGGTTTCGCGGATGGAGCCGCGGACGAAGTGTGCGTCGGTGGCGGGGCTCCAGTAGATCTCGCCGCCTTGGTAGTGCTGGCCGCAGCCGTTCTGGGTGAGGCCGCAGAACTCGTCGGAGGTGGGGTAGCCGAGGAAGCCGTTCTCCCAGTTGTTGTGGGTCCAGGTTTCGCGGATGGAGCCGCGGACGAAGTGGGCGCCGGTGGCGGGGCTCCAGTAGATCTCGCCGCCTTGGTAGTGCTGGCCGCAGCCGTTCTGGGTGAGGCCGCAGAACTCGTCGGAGGTGGGGTAGCCGAGGAAGCCGTTCTCCCAGTTGTTGTGGGTCCAGGTTTCGCGGATGGAGCCGCGGACGAAGTGGGCGCCGGTGGCGGGGCTCCAGTAGATCTCGCCGCCTTGGTAGTGCTGGCCGCAGCCGTTCTGGGTCAGGCCGCAGAACTCGTCGGAGGTGGGGTAGCCGAGGAAGCCGTTCTCCCAGTTGTTGTGGGTCCAGGTTTCGCGGATGGAGCCGCGGACGAAGTGTGCACCGCTGGCCGGGCTCCAGTAGATCTCACCGCCTTGGTAGTGCTGGCCGCAGCCGTTCTGGGCCAGGCCACAGAACTGGTCAGAGGTCGGGTAGCCGAGGAACCCGGCCTGTGCTCCATTGGCCGCCCACTTCGCCAGGATGTCGTCGCGAACGACGTGAGCGCCGGTGGCCGGGCTCCAGTAGACGTCCGCGCCTTGGTAGTGCTGCCCGCAGCCGCTCTGGGCCAGGCCGCAGAACTCGTCGGAGGTGGGGTAGCCGAGGAAGCCGTTCTCCCAGTTGTTGTGGGTCCAGACCTCACGGATGGAGCCGCGGACGAAGTGGGCGCCGGTGGCGGGGCTCCAGTAGATCTCACCGCCTTGGTAGTGCTGGCCGCAGCCGCTCTGCGTCAAGCCGCAGAAGACCTGACTGGTCGCCGGACCGAGGGCCCCCTGCAACTCCGCCGCCTTTGCGGCGATGGCCGATTCCCCGGTGGACAGGGTCGGTGTCGACGAGGTGGTGGCCAGTGCGGGTGCCGGTTCTGGTGCCGGTGCCAGGGTGGTCGGCTGGAGGACGGCCGTGTCGGTGGGCGTGGGATTGGTGGTCCCGGTGGCGGTAGGTGAGGCGCTCGGCGTCGGCGTGGGCGTGGGCGCGGCCTGCGCCGGTTTCGGGACCAGACCGAACACGACCAGGACCACCACCACGAGAACGCTCGTGGACGCGCTGCGAGCCATCAGAATCCCCCCAAGTCGGCCCCGATGATGGGATGGGCCGACAGCGCTCAGGCTAGCCTTCGAGGGACCTTGCGCCGGTCCGCTGGGACGGATCCTTCGCAGGTGTGGGCCATCTCACGCCTGGCCGAGCATCCAGGCGGCCGCGTCCTCCGGCGTCTCCACCTGGGGGACGCCGGCCGGTGCCGGCGGCCGCCGGACGATCACCACCGGGATGCCGAGGTCGGCGGCGGCGTCGAGCTTGGCCTCGGTGAGGGAGCCCCCGGAGTTCTTCGTGGTGAGGACATCGATCCTGCGGCCGCGCATCAGCGCGGTCTCGGAGGCCCGATCGTACGGTCCGCGCTCGATCAGCACCTCCCAGTTGTCGGGCACCCACCAGTCGGCCGGCTCCACCAGGCGGACCAGGACGTAGCGGTCGGTCCAGGCCGCGTAGCTGCGCAGCGACTTGCGCCCGGTGGTGACGAACGTTCGGGCCCCGAGCTCCTCGGCCACCTGGACCGCCTCGGCGGTGGAGTCCACCCAGTGCCACGTGTCGGCGTCGGGGCGGACCTCCCACCCGGGACGCTGCAGCCGCAGCAGCGGGATCCCGGTCGTGGCGTGGGCCGCGGCGGCGTTCGCGCTGATCTGCGTGGCGAACGGGTGCGTCGCGTCGACCACGGCGGTGATGCCGTGCTCGCGCTCGTACGCCACCAGCCCGTCGACACCGCCGAAGCCGCCGATCCGGACCTCACCGGCGGGAAGAGCGGGCGTCGTCACCCGCCCGGCGAGCGACGAGATGACAGAGTGACCCTGGTCGACCAGTTGGATGGCCAGGGTGCGGGCCTCCCGGGTGCCACCCAGGATCAGCACGGTCATCGCACCAGCCCCGGTCGGCCAGGTCGTTCGTGCCAGGGAGTTCGTCGCCGGCCACTGCACCGATCACCGTGACGGCGGGCGACCCGACGGAAGCCTCCGCGACGGCGTCCGGCAGCTCGCCCAGGGTGGAGCGGACGACCCGCTGGCTGGCCAGCCCGGCATCGGCGATCGTCGCGGCGGGTGTGGTCGGGTCCATCCCGTCGGCAAGGAGGCGGGCGCAGATCCGCCGCAACGTGTGGACACCCATCAGGATCACCAGCGTGGTGCCGGTGTGCGCGAGGGAGGCCCAGTCGAGCGTGGAGCGCGGGTCGTCCGGCGCAACATGCCCGGAGACGACGGTGAATCCCTGGGTGAGGCCGCGGTGGGTCACCGGGATTCCGACGAGCTCGGGGGCGGCGATCGAGGAGGTGACGCCGGGCACGACCGACACGGGGATGCCGGCGGCCGTCAGCGCGATGACCTCCTCGCCACCACGGCCGAAGACGTACGGGTCGCCGCCCTTGAACCGGACGACGTGCTTGCCGAGTCGTGCCTGGGCGACGAGGACCTCGTTGATGGTGTCCTGGGAGGTCTGTTCGCCGCGCGGGATCTTGGCCACGTCGATGACTTCGGCGTGGGGCGGGATCTCCGCCAGGCACTCCTGCGGGGCCAACCGGTCGGTGACGACGACGTCCGCTTCGCGCAGGGCCCGCAGGCCAGCGACGGTGATCAGGCCCGGATCGCCCGGACCACCGCCGACCAGAGTGACCCGGCCCCTGCCGGGGGTGGCAGGAGCCGGATCAGCCGGCACCGGGCGAGGGGCGATGACCAGGTCGTACGACCCCTCGGGTGCGATGTCATGGGTGATCAGGCCGCGCTGGACCAGGTCCTTCAACGCGGTCGGCAACTCCTCGGCCGCGACGGTGACCTCGGCCCCGTCGCGGAGCAACGCCGCGATGTGGGCGGCCATGGTGGCGTCCAGCCCGGTGATCAGCACCTGGCGGCCGGCGACATCGATCTCAAACACGCGCGGCCTCCACGAGGGCATCGGTGACGGAAGGTTCCCGGACGGCGATCCGGATCCAGTGGGGGCCCAGTCCCGGGAACGTGTCGCCGCGGCGGACGGCGAAGCCGCGCACCCGCAGCCGTGCCCGGGTCCCGGGATCATGGCTGTCGGCCAGGACGAACGGGCCGGCGGCCGGGGTGACGACGTCCCATCCCAGAGTGGTGAGGGACTCGATCAGGTGGTCGCGGTCACGCGTGGTGCGGACGACGGCGAGCTGGGCCTCGACCCTGGCGCGGTCGGTCGTGCAGGCGACCATCGCCGCCAGTGCCGGGCTGGACACCGACCATGGCGGCTGCTGGGCGGCAAGCCGGGCGATGAGCCGTGGGTCACCGACCACGTAGCCGGCGCGCAGCCCGGCCAGGCCCCAGGTCTTGGTCAGCGAGCGGACCACCAGCAGGTGGTCCATCTCGGCGTGGATCTGGCTCTCGTGCTCACCGGGGACAGCGTCCATGAACGCCTCGTCGATGACCACGATGCGGCCGGGTCCAGCGAGGTCCCGGAGGGCCTCGCCGTCGTGGAGGACGCTGGTCGGGTTGGTCGGATTGCCGATCATCAGCAGATCGGTCGGCGGCAGCGCGTCGACGTCGAGGGTGAACGGCGGGGCCAGGACGTGGCGGTGGGGCGTCCGTCCGGCGGCCAGCAGCGCGGCCTCGGGCTCGGTGAACTGCGGGTGCACGACGACCGGCCGGTCCCCGGGGATCGCCCGGGCGATGAGGGTGAACGCCTCCGCGCCGCCCGAGGTGGGCAGCACCATCTCCGGCGTCACGCCGTGGAAGGCGGCGATCGCCGCGCGCGCCGCGGTCGCGTCGGGGTAGGCGCCCAGCCCGGGAAGGGTCGCCATGATCGCCTCGGTCATCCAGGCCGGCGGCCCGGGGAGGCGTACGTTCACCGCGAGGTCGACCAGGCCCTCGCCCACCTCGGTGTCGCCGTGGTGCTTGAGGTCGGGACGGCTGGACGCGTACGCGTGGGTGGCGTCGCAGAACTCCTGGGCCAGCTCCGGAGCGCCGGCCCAGTGCACGTGCAGGTAGGAGGCGTGGACGTTCGGGGCCATCGTCGGCTCCGCCGGGGTGGTCGTCGTCCGGTGGAACTCGTGGCCGCGGGTCCCGTCGGCGTCGCGGTAACCGAGCACCAGCGTGGGGCCCATCGCGGCGGTGGCGTCGACCGCGCCGACCATCGGGTGGCCGTCGACCTCGCGGCACAGGTAGAGCAGGCCGGCGCACTCGCCGACGGTCGGGGTGCCCGCGTCGATCGCCTCGCGGATGGAGGCGATCATCGAGGCGTTGGCCGACAGTTCCTCGGCATGGACCTCAGGGAAGCCGCCGCCCAGGTAGATCCCCGCGGTGTCCGGCGGCAGGGCCGGATCGCGCAGCGGATCGAACTCCACCGGCTCGCAGCCGGCCGCCTCCATCAGTTCGGTCGTCTCGGCGTAGCGGAAGGTGAAGGCGCGTCCACCGGCGATCGCGATCCGCGGGCGTGTGGTGGTCTCGGCCACCGGCGGGTGCACCTCCGCGGCGGGATCCCACGGCCGGGCGGACAGTCGTGGGGCGGTCATCGCGATCTTCACCACCCGGGCGAGGTCGACGTTGTCCGCGATCCGCTGGGCGAGGGCGTCGAGAGCCTGCCGCGATTCGTCCCGCTCCGCCGCGGGGACCAGTCCGAGGTGCCGGGAAGGGACATGGATGGCCTCGTCACGGGGCAGGACACCGAGCACCGGGATGCCGAGCCGGCGCAGGGCCCGCTTGACCTCGTCGGCGTGCCGGGGCGAACCGGCCTTGTTGAGGATGATGCCCTCGACCTTGACCCCCTCCTCGAACGCGGCCACCCCGCCGACGGTCGCGGCGATGGTGCGGGAGGCGTGCGAGATGTCGACGGTGAGGATGACGGGGGACTCGGTGAGTTCGACGACGTGGGCGGTCGAGGCGAAGCCCTCGGTCTCCGCCTTGCCGTCGAAGAGCCCCATCACCCCTTCGATGATCGCGATCCGCGCGGGGTTGGGCTGCTGGGCGGTGGTGTGGAGAGCGCCGTGAAGGAGCAGGGGGACGATGCGCTCCTCGCCCTGCATCCACGGATCGAGGTTGCGACCGGGGCGCCCGGTGGCCAGCGCGTGGTAACCGGGATCGATGTAGTCGGGCCCCACCTTGAAGGCGGCGACGTCCAGCCCGTACGGCGCCCTCGACAAGGCGGCCATCAACCCGGTGGCTACGGTGGTCTTGCCCTGGCCCGAGGCCGGTGCCCCGATGACCACACGTGCCAGCGGCGTGGAGGGCCTCTCCTCGGTCACCACTCGATCCCCTTCTGGCCCTTCTGGCCGGCGTCGAAGGGGTGCTTGATCTTGGTCATCTCGGTGACGAGGTCGGCGATCTCGAGCACTTCGGGGGCGCAGTCGCGGCCGGTGATGATGACGTGCTGGGTGCCCGGGCGATCCCGCAGGGTCTCGGCGACGTCGACCGGGTCTATCCAGCCCCACTTCATCGGGTAGGTGAACTCGTCGAGCACGTACAGCGTGTGCTGTTCGTCGGCGAGGCGCCGCTTGATCTCCGCCCAGCCCTCCTGGGCGGCGACGGCGTGGTCCTCATCGGACCCTTCCTTGCGGGACCAGGACCAGCCCGACCCCATCTTGTGCCACTCGATCGGACCGCCCTGGCCCGTCTCGGCGTGGACGGCGGCGAGGGCCTCGAGGGCGGTCTGCTCGCCGATGCGCCACTTCGCGGATTTCACGAACTGGAAGACGCCGATGTCCCAGCCCTGGTTCCAGCCGCGCAGGGCCAACCCGAACGCTGCAGTCGACTTCCCCTTGCCTGGGCCGGTGTGCACGATCACCAGCGGCCGGTTGCGGCGCTGCTTGGTGGTGAGCCCGTCGTCGGGCACGGTCAGCGGCTTCCCTTGCATGTCAGGCGGCCTTTCGTCGGGGATCGGTGCTGAGACGGTCCTTCACGGTGTCCACGATGGTACGGCCGGCCGCTGACACTTCGTCACGGCCGATCTCCCCCAGTCCGACCAGGTCGGCACCCATCGTCGCGGCCAGGCCGGCGGCGAGGCCGAGGCGAAAACGTCCCGTCTCGCAGTCGACGACGACGGCATCGTACGAGGCCAGGTGGCCGGCGACCCGGGTGGCGCGGGGGAGCGCCTCCGCGCCGGCGGTGGCGCGACCGTCGGTGACGACCACCAGCAGGGGGCGGCGGCGCGGGTCGCGGATCCTCTCCCGGCGCAGCACCTCGGCGGCCATCGCCAGACCCTCCGCCAGCGGCGTACGGCCCCCGGCGGGCAGCTCGTCCAGCCGGCGCGCGGCGGTGTCGACCGACGACGTGGGCGGCAGGGCGAGCGTCGCCTCGGCGCCGCGGAAGGTGATCAGGCCGATCTTGTCGCGGCGCTGGTAGGCGTCGAGGAGGAGGCTGAGGACGGCGGTCTTCACCGCCTCCATCCGGCGCCGGGCCGCCATCGAGCCGGAGGCGTCGACGACCAGCAGGACGAGGTTGGACTCCCGGCCCTCACTGACGGTGCGTCGCAGGTCACCGGCGGCCAGCCGGAGCTTGCCGGTGGAGCGTCCGCGGGCGGCCTGGTATGGCGCCGCGGCGCGGATCGTCGCCGGCAGGTGCAGGGTCCGGCCCTCGAGGCCGGCCCCGACCGTACGACCCTGGGTGGTGATCGCCCGGGACCGCCGGCCGGCGTCGCCGGTGCCAACCCCGCGTGCCTCCAGCCGGCGGGTGCGATAAGGCTTTCCCGCCGCGGCGAGCGCCAGACGGGGCGCCGTCCCGGTGTCGATGGCGTCGGTGTCGGCGTCGTCGGCGTCAGTACGATCCTGATGGCCGGGTTCCGGTGTCTCCTGCGGGCCACTCGGCTGCCCTTGGCCCTCCTGCTCGTCGCGCCCGCTGGGATCGTCGGGGGAGGCCGGCGGCTGCGGGTGGTCGGGATCCTTCGGATCGTCCGGGGTAGGGGTCGGATCCGGGTCGGGCTGGTCCGGATCGTCGTCCAGGTCGTTGAGTAGGCGCTCCAGCAGGTCCTCGTCCAGGCCCGGCGCGTCGAACGGGTTGCGGCGGCGGCGGTGCGGCAGGGCCAGGCGGGCGGCGGCGCGCAGATCGTCCTTGACGACGCGGTCGCGGCCGTTCCAGGCGGCGTGGGCCGCGGCAGCGCGGGCGGTGACGATGTCGGCCCGCATCCCGTCGACCTCGAAGGCGGCGCAGATCTCGGCGATCTTGAGCAGGGCCCGCTCCCCGAGGACGACCCCGTCGAGGAGCTCGCGGGCCTCGGCCAGGCGGGTCCGGGTGGCTTCCTGGGCCTCGTCGTAGCGGGCTGCGAAGCCGTCCGGGTCCAGGTCGTAGGCCAGGCGGCGGCGGACGACCTCGGCGCGCAGCGCCGGGTTCCGGGGCGCGGCGACCTCGACGGTCAGCCCGAACCGGTCGAGCAACTGGGGACGGAGCTCGCCCTCCTCGGGGTTCATCGTGCCGACGAGGACGATCCGGGCGGCGTGGGAGATCGAGACCCCGTCGCGTTCCACGGTGTTGCGGCCCATCGCGGCGGCGTCGAGGAGCAGGTCGACGAGGTGGTCGTGCAGCAGGTTGACCTCGTCGACGTAGAGCAGGCCGCGGTTGGCGTCGGCCAGCAGGCCCGGCTCGTAGCGGACGCGGCCGGCGCCGAGGGCCTGTTCGAGGTCCAGCGAGCCGATCACGCGGTCCTCGGTGGCGCCGACCGGCAGTTCGACCAGGCGGGCGGGGCGGGTCGTGGTGACGTCGGTGACGTCGTGCGGCCCATCGGGGCAGGCGTTGTCGATGGCCGCAGGGTCGCAGCCGAAGCGGCAGCCGGCGACCACCTGCTGCGCCGGGAGCAGTTCCGCCAGCGCCCGCACCGTGGTCGACTTCGCGGTGCCCTTCTCGCCGCGGACCAGCACCCCGCCGATCGCGGGCGAGATGGTGGTCAGGACCAGAGCCAGCCGCATGTCGTCGGAGCCGACGACGGCGGAGAAGGGGTAGTGGCGCATGGAGCCTCCCTGCGGGTGCCGCGCCCGCGTGGTCGATGGTCGGGCGTACGCGGAGGCGTACGGCTCGGCACGCGGCGATGCCCTGACTCGGACTGGCGACCAGACCTCACAGTGGCGGGACCGTTCCGGACTCTCACCGGATTGCTCGCCGGGTGCGGGTCGATCCTACCGGTGGGCGGGGGTGGGGCAGTCGTTGTGTCAGGGCGTCGTCGGTGCCGGGGTTGAGGTCCGGAGCAGCTCGATCCGGTGCGCGTCGCCGCCTCGCCGACCCGTCGAGTGTAACCCGGGTCATATCGGGTCACCGGTGTAGGCGGGGTCGGTCGGGGTGCGGGGTGATGTCAGAGCTGAGTTCTAGCGTGGGGGCTGTCGGGAGGATCTGCTCGAGGGGGAGCGATGACGGTGACCATGACAGCGCCTGCGCAGGCGTGGGTGGAGACGGATTGGCCGGACCCACCGGCCTGGGTGGCGGCCGAATGGCCGCAGGATGTGTTCGCGGTGCCCGGGCCGCAGCGTGCGGCCGACGTCGACCTGCCGGACGTACGGCAATGGATCCGCTGGCTCGGGACGCAGGAGGTGTTCGACGTCGGGGATCTGCGGCTCGAGGAGGCGTCGGCCCGCTGCATCGAGCTGATCACGGCCCTGGAGAAGCTGAAGGCCGCCACGGCGGCTGCCCAGGCGAGGGTGTCCGAACGGTTCGACCTGCTGCAGCGGCAGCTGCAGACCGACGCAGGGGTGCCGGCGCGCCGGTTGGGTGAGGGGGTGGGCGCGCAGGTGGCGCTCGCCCGGGGCGAATCGCCGGTCAAGGGTGGCCGATTCCTGGGTGCGGCGCAGGCCTGGGTGCGCGAGATGCCGCGGACGCTCGAGGCGCTCGCCGAGGGTCGGCTCAATGAGTGGCGGGCGACGCTGGCGGTGCGGGAGACGGCCTGTCTGGCGATCGAGGACCGTCGGGCGGTGGACGAGGACTTCGGGAAGCTTCTGGCTGCCCGCAAGACCATGGGGGACCGGACGATCACGGCGGAACTGCGCCGGATGGTCTACGAGCGCGACGCCGAGGCCTACATCCGGCGGATCGAGGCGGCGGTGAAGGGACGCCGGGTGACGAGCCGGCCCGCGCTGGACGGCATGGCGTACGTGACGGGGCTGCTGCCGCTGCAGCAGGCTGTCGGGGTGTACGCGGCGCTCTCGCAGGCGGCTGATTCCGCACGCGCCGCCGGCGACGAGCGGGGGCGCGGCCAGCTGATGGCCGACACCCTCGTCGAGCGGGTGACGGGTCGACCGGCGGACCGGCCCTGCGACGTCCACCTCGACATCGTGATCACCGACCACTCCCTGTTCGCGGAGGACGACACGGCGGCGGAGATCGGCGATGTCGGGCCGGTGCCCGCGGGCTGGGTGCGGCGGATGCTGGGCACGATCGAGGATCCCGACGTACGCGTGCAGGTCCGGCGGCTCTTCCGGGGACCGGGGGCCACCCTGATGGCGACGAAGACGGCTGGCCGGTTCTTCACCCGGGGGCTGCAGCATCTGATCCGGGTCCGGGACCAGCACTGTCGTACCCCGTGGTGCGACGCCCCGATCAGGCACGCCGACCATGTCGTGGACCACGCGTCGGGCGGGCCGACCGACCTGGACAACGGCCAGGGCTTGTGCGAGCGCTGCAACCACACGAAGCAACTGGCCGGCTGGGCCGCCAGCGTGGACCCCGGACCCGAGCACCGGGTCCGGTGGGAGACGCCGACCGGGCACACGTACGACTCACTGCCGCCGCTCGGGCCGGGGGAGGGCCGCCACTAGGGTGTACCCGTGATCGAGGTCGTGGGAGTGCGGGCCGACGGGCCGGATGAGGCCGCCCGCCGGATGTTGGCCGACGCCGAGGTGGTGCTCGGCGGTGAACGTCATCTGGCGATGGCGCGCGCCCTCGGCGTCCAGGCCGAACTCGTCCCGTGGCCCTCGCCGATGCGTCCGGGCCTGCCCGCTCTGATGGAGTCGGTGGCCGGCCGCCGGGTGGTGGTGCTCGCCTCGGGTGATCCGATGGTGTCCGGCATCGGCTCGACCCTGGTCAGGCTGCTCGGACCGGAGGCCGTCCGCATCCGGCCGGCCGCGTCCTCACTGGCTCTGGCACGCGCCGAGATGCGCTGGCCCGAGGAGACCTGCGACTTCGTCAGCCTGGTGGGTCGTGACATCGATCGGCTGCGCCGTCACCTCGCTCCAGGCAATCGGGTGATCGCACTGTCCGGCGGACGGGGGACGCCCGCCGAGGTCGCCGCGCTGCTGCGGGAGGCCGGCTTCGGAGCGACCCGGATGACCGTGCTGTCGGACCTGGGGTCCGAGGCCCAGGCCCGTTTCGACGGCACCGCCGCGGAGTGGCCGTACGACACGGTCCCGCCGCTGAATGTGCTGTGCCTCGACGTGGCCATGGCGGACGGCGCGCGCCCGGCCGGCCTGTCGTTGGCCCCCGGTCTTCCCGACGAGGACTTCGAGAACGACGGCCAGCTCACCAAGCGCGACATCAGGGCCTCGGCGCTGGCGCATCTGCGGCCCTGCCCCGGCGAGCTCCTCTGGGACGTCGGCGCCGGTGCCGGCTCCGTCGGCATCGAGTGGGCCCGCCTGGACCGGCGCAATCGCGTGGTCAGCATCGAGCGTGACCACGAGCGGGCCGCCAGGATCCGTCGCAACGCGGACCGTCTCGGGGTGCCCGAGCTGCGGGTCGTCGAGGGCGACGCGGCGACCGCGATCGATGACCTGCCCACGCCCGACGCGGTGTTCCTCGGCGGCGGTGCGACCGCCGAAGTGATCGCCGCGTGCTGGGAGGCGCTGCGTCCCGGCGGCCGGATCGTGGTCCACACCGTCACCCTGGAGACCGAACGGGCCATCATCGATGCCTGGCAGCGCCATGGCGGCGACCTCACCAGGCTGTCGATCGAGTCGGGCCAGCCGATCGGGCGGTTCACCGGCTGGAAGCCGGCCCGGCCCGTGGTCCAATGGGCAGCCCAGAAGAACCAGGAGAACGCGTGACCGTCCACTTCATCGGAGCCGGCCCCGGAGCCGCCGACCTGCTGACCTTCCGTGGGGCCGCCCTGATGGGTGCCTCACCGGTCTGCCTGTACGCCGGCACGTACGTCACCGAGGAGATGCTGGCGCATTGCCCCGACGGCGTGGAACTGGTCGACACGGCCGTGGTGAACCTTGATGAGCAGGTCGCCATCATGAAGCGCGCCGCCGACGAGGGCCGTGACGTGGCTCGCCTCTGCTCGGGCGACCCGTCGATCTACTCCGCGATCGCCGAGCAGACCCGTCGACTGGACGCCGAGGGCATCGAGTGGGACGTCACCCCCGGCGTCCCGGCCTATGCCGCGGCCGCCGCGCTGGTGGGCAAGGAGTTGTCCGTGCCCGAGGTCGCCCAGACGGTCATCCTCACCCGCGCCCAGCGGGACTCGACGAAAATGCCGCCGGAGGAGTCGCTCAAGGAACTCGCGAAGACCCACGCCACCCTGGTGCTGCACCTGGCGATCCGGTTCGTCCGCCAGATCCAGGAGACCCTCATCCCGGAGTACGGCGCCGACTGCCCGGTCGTCGTCGTGTCCCGGGCCGAGCAGCCGGACGAGCTGATCCTCCGCGGCACCCTCGCGGACTTCGCCGACGCCGTGGAGGAGCACGACCTGCGCCAGGCCGCCATCATCATCGTCGGCTGGGCCCTGGACAGCGAGGATTTCCCGGACTCCCACCTCTACCGCACGCGGCATTCCCGCTGACCCGCAGCCCGCCTCCGCGCGCGGAACACGACCCGGTAGGGTGCTGCTCGCTGGTTCGGACGGTGGAGTGATCCGCCGCCCGTCGCAAGAGGGAACCCGGTGTGAATCCGGGACTGTCCCGCAGCGGTAATGGGGAACGACACCACCACACGAGCACTGGGCCGACGGGTCTGGGAAGCGGTGGTCGAGGAACCCGGCAGGAGCAGCAATCTGCTGGAAGGCCCCTGAGTCCGAAGACCTGCCAGCACGCGGGCGCCACCTGGCGCCGGCGTGACAGTGCCTCGGGATCGGGGTGTGTGTCGCTGGCTGCGGCACGTTTCACGGTCCTCGAGGTGCACGAGTCCGAGGAGCCATCATGGAAGCCCTGTCCGTCCACCGTTCGTACGCCCACTACCGGGGCGCCGACATCGCCACCGTCATCCCCAGCCTCCTTGACTGGGACGACACCGGTTACCTCCGCAGCCTGGATCCGTCCGCCCTCCACGATCGCCTCCATCTCGTCACGGCCGCCCGGGACGGGCTCCTGGTGGGATACCTCGTGGTCGATGCCGCCGGCGGGCTGATGCGGATCGTCGACGAGCACCTCGTCGTCGGCGCCGACCCGAGCGGGGAGCTCGCTCGGGATCTGACCGAGTTCGGCGTGGACGTCGCCGCGAGTCCGTGGGGTGACGTGGAGGTCGCCCGTACGAGCGTGGCGGTACCGCACCTGTTGCGGGACGGCTGGCATCCGCTTGCTGATGGCGCTCGGCGCCCAGGACCCACCATCACCATGAGTGGAGCAGGAGCCGCATGACAACACCGACAACCCAGTCAACGCGAGACATCCCCCCGGACGTCGGCACCGAGGAGCCACCGGGATTCATCCTCGCCGGTGACTTCCCGACGCCGACCGAGGCGGACTGGCGGGCAGCCGCCGGCAAGGTGCTCAACCGCAAGCGACCGCCCGAGCGGCAGCTGACCCCCGACGAGGCCGTCGGGCGACTGCGCCGCGCGACGGTCGACGACGTCACGATCGATCCCCTCTACACGCGTGAGGGGGTCACCGAGGACCTGGGCTACCCCGGGGTGATGCCTTTCGTTCGTGGCACGACGGTGCGCCGTGGGCAGATGGACGCCTGGGACGTCCGCGCCCTCCACGAGGATCCCGAGGTGGCCTTCACCCGCAAGGCCGTCCTGACCGACCTCGAGCGGGGCGTCACCAGCCTGTGGCTGCGCCTCGACCCCGACGCGATCGCCCCCGGCGACCTCGGTGAGGTGCTGGCCGACGTACTGCTCGACCTGGCCAAGGTCGAGGTCTCCAGCCGGACCGACCAGGTCGCCGCCGCCGAGGCGCTCCTCTCGCTGGTGGAGGCCAGCGGCAAGGACCGCGCCGCGCTGTCGGTCAACCTCGGCCTCGACCCGATCGGCTTCGCCGCCGACCAAGGCGTGGCGGCCGATCTCAGCGGCATGGCGCCGTGGGTCGCCCGGCTCGAGGGCTACACCCAGTCGCGTCCGTTCGTCGTCGACGCCACCCTCTGGCACAACGCCGGTGCCGGTGACGTCCACGAGGTCGCCTGGGCGCTGGCGACGGGCCTGGAGTATGTCCGGGCCCTCGTCGAGCAGGGTCTCCCGCTCGACGACGCCTTCGACGCGATGATCTTCCGGGTGACCGCGAGTTGTGACGAGTTCGCCACCATCGCGCGGCTGCGGGCGCTGCGCCGCTGCTGGGCGCGGATCGGTGAGGTGCTCGGGGTCGCCGAGGATCGTCGCGGTGCCCGCCAGCACGCGGTCACCTCCTGGCGGGAACTGACCCGCGACGACCCGTACGTGAACATGCTGCGCGGCACGATCAGCACCTTCTCGGCCGCCGTGGGTGGCGCCGAGGCGATCACCACCCTGCCGTTCGACACCGCGCGCGGCCTGCCCGGCGAGTTGAGCCGGCGCGTGGCGCGCAACACCCAGATCGTGCTCGCCGAGGAGTCCAACATCGGCCGGGTCAACGATCCCGCCGGCGGGACCTGGTACATCGAGTCGCTCACCGACGAGATCGCCGACGCCGCCTGGAGCGCGTTCCAGGAGGTCGAGGCGGCGGGCGGCATGGTCGCCGCCCTGGCCGACGGGCTGCCCACTCGCATCCTGGCCGACCTCAACGAGAAGCGCCGGCACCTGCTCGCCACCCGGCAGCGGCCGCTGACCGGCGTCTCGGAGTTCCCGAACACGTCGGAGCCGGCACTCGACGTCCGTCCACGCCCCGAGGCCCCGGCCGGCAACGGTCTGGTGCGCCACCGCGATGCCGAGGTCTTCGAGGCCCTGCGCGACCGCACCGGCGACTCGGGTCAGGCGGTGTTCCTGGCGTGCCTGGGGTCCCGCCGCGACTTCGGCGGCCGGGAGGGCTTCGCCTCGAACCTCTTCCACATCGCCGGACTGGCCACCCCCTCCTGCGAGGGTGGCAGCACCGACGAGGTCGTCGCCGCCTGGCGCGCCACCGGCACCCCGGTGGCGGTGCTCTGCTCCTCCGCAACGGTCTACGCGGAGCAGGGTCTCGAGGTCGCTGCCGCCCTTAAGGAGGCCGGTGCCCGCACCCTGCTCCTGGCCGGATCCCTGAAGGAACTCGGTGACCCGGCGCGCGCCTCGGCCCTCATCGACGGGACGATCGCCCTCGGTGTCGACGTCGTCGAGGTCCTCACCACCACGCTCGACACGCTAGGAGTCGCCCGATGAGCGCAATGCCGCGATTCGACTCGATACCCCTCGGCGGCCGCGACGTCCCCGCTGACGCCCGCGCCCGTTTCGAGGCCCTGCTGGCCGCCGGCCCCACCGAGGAGTGGGAGACGCCGGAGCAGATCCCGGTGCAGCACGTCTACGGACCCGAGGCGTACGAGGGGCTGGACTTCCTCGACACCCGTCCGGGCATCCCGCCGTACCTGCGGGGTCCGTACGCCACGATGTACACCAACCAGCCGTGGACGATCCGGCAGTATGCCGGCTTCTCCACCGCCGAGGAGTCCAACGCCTTCTACCGGCGCAACCTGGCCGCGGGCCAGAAGGGCCTCTCGATCGCGTTCGACCTGGCCACGCACCGCGGCTACGACTCGGACCACCCGCGCGTCGCCGGTGACGTCGGGATGGCAGGTGTGGCGGTGGACTCCATCCTCGACATGCGCCAACTGTTCGACGGCATCCCGCTGGACCGGATGAGCGTGTCGATGACGATGAACGGTGCGGTGCTGCCCGTCCTGGCGCTGTACGTGGTGGCGGCCGAGGAGCAGGGGGTGAAGCCGGAACAGCTCGCGGGGACCATCCAGAACGACATCCTCAAGGAGTTCATGGTCCGCAACACCTACATCTACCCGCCGGCCCCCAGCATGCGGATCATCTCGGACATCTTCGCCTTCACCAGCGCGAACATGCCCAAGTTCAACTCGATCTCCATCTCGGGCTACCACATGCAGGAGGCCGGGGCGACGGCCGACATCGAGATGGCCTACACCCTGGCCGACGGTGTCGACTACATCCGCGCCGGTGAGTCCGTCGGGCTGAAGGTCGACCAGTTCGCCCCCCGCCTGTCGTTCTTCTGGGCGATCGGGATGAACTTCTTCATGGAGGTCGCCAAGATGCGGGCCGCGCGCCTGCTCTGGGCCCGCCTCGTGCGGCAGTTCGACCCGAAGAACCCGAAGTCGATGAGCCTGCGGACGCACTCGCAGACCTCGGGGTGGTCGCTGACCGCCCAGGACGTCCACAACAACGTCATCCGGACGTGCGTCGAGGCGATGGCGGCGACCCAGGGGCACACCCAGTCGCTGCACACCAACGCCCTCGACGAGGCCATCGCCCTGCCGACGGACTTCAGCGCCCGGATCGCCCGCAACACCCAGCTGTTCCTGCAGCAGGAGTCGGGCACCTGCCGGGTCGTGGACCCGTGGGGAGGATCGGCGTACGTCGAGAAGCTCACCCACGACCTGGCCCGCCGGGCGTGGACGCTGATCGACGAGGTCGAGCAGGCCGGCGGCATGACCAAGGCCATCGAGGCCGGCATCCCCAAGATGCGCATCGAGGAGGCGGCCGCCCGCACCCAGGCGCGGATCGACTCCGGCCGCCAGCCGGTGATCGGCGTCAACACCTACCAGCTCGATCACGAGGCGCCTCTCGAGGTGCTGAAGATCGACAACAAGCAGGTGCGTGCCGCCCAGATCGCCAAGCTGGAGCAGCTGCGCGCCGGCCGTGACGAGGCCGCCTGCCAGGCGGCCCTGGAGCGGCTCACCTGGGCCGCGGCCAATCCCGACCCGACCGATCCCGAGCGCAACCTGCTCAAGCTGGGCATCGACGCGGCCCGGGCCCAGGCCTCGGTCGGTGAGATGTCGATGGCCCTGGAGCAGGTCTTCGGTCGCTACACCGCCCAGATCCGTACGATCAGCGGTGTGTACTCCAAGGAAGCCGCCGGATCCCCGGCGATGGGCACGGCCCGGGAGATGGTCGAGGCCTTCATCGAGGCGGAGGGCCGACGGCCGCGCATCATGGTCGCCAAGATGGGCCAGGACGGCCACGACCGAGGGCAGAAGGTGATCGCCACGGCCTATGCCGACCTCGGCTTCGACGTGGACGTCGGCCCGCTCTTCCAGACCCCCGAGGAGGCGGCCCGCCAGGCCGTCGAAGCCGATGTGCACGTCATCGGCGTCTCCTCGCTGGCCGCCGGCCACCTGACCCTGGTGCCGGCGCTCCGCGAGGAGCTCGAGCGGCTGGGACGGCCCGACATCATGATCGTCGTCGGCGGGGTGATCCCCGAGCAGGACTTCGAGGAGCTCCGCGCCGCCGGCGCTTCGGCGATCTACCCGCCGGGCACGATCATCCCGGAGGCCGCGGTGGACCTGCTGACCGAGCTGCGCGCCCGGCTCGAGGCGACGGAGGACCGGCCGGTCGATGCCCAGACCGATTGATGTGATGGCCCTCGCCGACGGTGTTCGGCGAGGGTCGCCCTCCGCGGTGCCGCGGGCCATCACCCTGGTGGAGTCCCAGCATCCCGCCCACCGCACCGCGGCCCGTCGGCTGCTCACCGAGATCGCCCCGCTGACGGGGCGGTCGGTGCGGGTGGGGATCTCCGGCGTGCCGGGGGCGGGGAAGTCCACCTTCATCGACGCCATGGGAACCCGGCTGATCGAGCGCGGGCACCGGGTCGCGGTCCTGGCGGTCGATCCGTCCAGCACCAGGACCGGCGGGTCCGTCCTGGGGGACCGCACCCGGATGGCGCGGCTCACCGCGTCCGATCGGGCGTACGTCCGGCCGTCCCCCTCCGGGGGGCATCTGGGCGGGGTGGCCCGGGCCACCCGCGAGGCGATGATGGTCGTCGAGGCGGCCGGTTACGACATCGTCATCGTGGAGACGGTCGGGGTCGGCCAGTCCGAGGTGGCGGTGGCCGGCATGGTCGACACCTTCCTCCTGATCGCGCTCACCGGTGCCGGGGACCAGCTGCAGGGCATCAAGCGCGGCATCCTCGAGCTTGCCGACCTGATCGCCGTCAACAAGGCCGACGGGGACAACGTGACCGAGGCCCGGGTCACCGCCCGGGAGTTGTCGATCGCGATGAAGCTGATCTCGTCCGATCCCGACTCCCGCCGCTCACCCGTGCTCACCTGCAGCGCGTACACCGGCGACGGTCTGGACGAGGTGTGGCAGGAGGTCCTGGCGCACCGCCAGTGGGTCGAGGAGACCGTCGGTCTCGACGCCTTCCGGTCGGCCCAGCAGGTCGACTGGATGTGGGCGCAGGTCGAGTCGGCCCTGCTGGGGGCCGTCCACGCGGACCCCACCGTCCGCGAGGAATCGACGGCCGTCGCTGCGGCCGTGCGCGCCGGCGAGCTGTCGGCCCTGGAGGCCTCGGGAAGGATCCTGGCGGCGTACGCCCGGGCCGTCCCGCGGCTGGACTGGGCCGCGGACGACTGACCCGTCGGGGGCTCAGGGCCTCGCCAGCAGTCTGGTGACGTCCTCGAGCCCCCGCGGCCGCTCCGCCCAGCCGAGGCGGGCGGCCAGCTCCAGCGGCCAGGGCGTGCGCAGGTGGGCGGCCGCGACCAGCACCGGGTCGCCCAGCAGGTCCGCGACGGGACCCTGCCGGGTACGTCCGCCGGTGACGACGACGGCCGACGTGCCCCAGGCGAGCGCCAGATCGACGTCGTGGGTCGCCATGGTGACCGTCGTCCCGTGCGCCTCCAGCCGCGCGATCGCGGTGAGCATGTCCTCGACGCCGTCAGGGTCGAGACCCGCCGTCGGCTCGTCGAGCAGCAGGTGGGACGGTCGCATCGCGACGGCCCCGGCGACCGCCACCCGCTTCTTCTCTCCGTACGAGAGCTGGTGGGTGGCCCGCTCGCTCAGGTGCGAGACCCCGAGCAGGTCGAGGGCCTCGACGACCCGGTCGCGCGCCTCGTCCTCGGACAGCCCGAGGTTGAGCGGCCCGAACGACACGTCCTGCGTCACGTCGGCGCTGAACAGCTGGTCGTCGGGATCCTGCAGCACCAGTTGCACGCGGCGGCGATGGTCGCTCAGTCCGTGCCGGCTGTGCTGCAGCGGGACACCGTCGATCGACACCACCCCTCCGGTCGGCACGATGGCACCCGACAGACAGCCCAGCAGCGTCGTCTTGCCCGACCCGTTGGCGCCCAGCAGGACCGTACGCTCACCGGCCGTCAGGCTCACCGACACCTCGTCCAACACCGTGCCTCGGGACGGATAGCCAGCGGAGAGGCCTTCAGCCTGCAGGGTCATGCCAGTACTCCGAATCCGTGGGTGCCGAGGGCGGCGAGCACCAGCAGCCACGCGCAGGTGGCGGCCAGGAACGCCGGGGTGTGGGGTCGTACGTGGCGCAGGGTCCGCAGGTCGTCGGTGTAGCCGCGTCCGGCGAGCCCGCGCTCCAGCCGGCGGGACCGTTCCCAGGCGCGGACCAGCACCCCGGCCGCGAGCGCGCCGAACGAACGCAGGGATCGCCGCAGGCCGACGTAGCCCAGCCGGGCCGCCTGGGCGCTGCGGATCGTCACGGCCGACTCCCACAGCACGAAGAGCAGCCGGTACATCAGCGCGGCGATGTCCATCGCCGGCCCCGGGATGCCGACGCGCCGCCCGGCGTCGACGAGGTCGACCATCGGCGTGGAGACGGCGAGCAGGACAACGGCGCACGCGCCCGCCACGCTGCGGCCCAGGACCGTCGCGGCGCGCGCCACGGACTCCGCCGTGATCGCCAGCGGCCCCCACGCCCACCAGATCGTCGACCCGGGATGCACCGGGCCGACCTCCAGCGCGATGGAGAGCACGCCCGTGACCACAAAGGCCAGCGGCAGGGTCAGCGCCGCGAGCCAGAGCCGCCACCCGACCCTGGCGAACCGGATCGCCGCCACGCTCAGCCCCAGCACCACCAAGGGCGTGACCGGCCAGGCCGGCACCACCAGGTCCAGCAGGAGTGTCCCGGCGACGAGGAACGTCTTGTCCGCGACGGCGATCCGCCGCCAGGGGCTGCCCCAGGCCGCGGCGTCGAGTGAGAAGGCCACCGGTGCTCAGCCCTCGCGGGACTCGGCGGCGGGCCCGGCGGCGGACTCGGCGTCAGGCCGCCCCTCGCGCAGCCGCCGGATCTCCCGCCGCGACTGCAGCCGGCCGATCGCCCAGCCCAGGACCGCTCCGCCCAACGCCGCCTGGGCGGCGAACAGCCCGGACTCGATCTCCGCGCTGCCGACCCGGAAGACCGGCTGGAACCAGGGCGTCACGCCGTTGCCGGCCAGGGCGGTGACGGCCGCGGAGTCGGTCCCGCCGAACTGGGCCCCTGGTGCCATCGCCCGGGCGATGGTGAACGTAGCCACCAGCAGCACGACGATCACCCCGACCAGGGTCCAGGTCACCCATGCCCGCTGCCGTCGCTCAGGCACGGACGCCGCCCTCGGCCTCGGCGGGCTGCGCCGGGTGGGGCATGATGCCCAGGCCGGCGAGTTCGGGACCGGCGATGGAGCGCAGGACCCGGAAGAGGACGACGCCGACCAGCCCCTCGATCACCGCCAGCGGGATCTGGGTGAGCGCGAAGATGGTGGCGAACTTCGCGAAGGCCGCGCCGAACGTCGGGTCGGGGTAGGCCAGCGCCAACTGGCCCGAGGTGACGACGTACGTGGCCAGGTCGGCGAGCGCCATCGCCACGAACACCTGGACCTCCAGCGGTGTCCGCAGCCGGCGGAGCACGACGTACGCCGCGTAGCCGACCCAGGGACCGGCGATGGCCATCGAGAAGACGTTCGCGCCCAGCGTGGTCAACCCGCCGTGGGCGAGCAGCAGCGCCTGGAAGACCAGCACCACCGTGCCGAGGAAGGCCATCACGGGTGGCCGGAAGAGGATCGCCCCGGCCCCGGTGCCCGTGGGATGCGACGAGGAGCCGGTGACCGAGGGCATCTTCAGCGCCGAGAGGATGAAGGTGAAGGCGCCGGCGGCGGCCAGCAGCACCCGGTTCTCCGGGTGTTCGCGGACCTGCCGGACGGTGGCACGGACCCCCTGCACGACGAACGGTGCGGAGGCGACGGCCCAGCCGACGCAGTGGGAAACGGGGAGGAACCCCTCAGCGATGTGCACCATGTGTCCTTCCGGGATGACGCGTCCCGATCGTGGCCTGCCCTCGGGATGAGTTCCTGACTTGACTCACAGTGGCGCGACCGCGCCGGATTTCCACCGGCTTCCTCGAGTCCCGAGTGTTGTGGACCACATAGTAACCCGCTGACGCGGCGTCGCTCACTCCGGGTCGGTGACGTCGATGACCGTCGCTCCGAGGACCGCCACCAGGTCCTCGGCCGCCAGCACGAAGGCGGTCCCGTGGTCCCCACCGCCGATCGACACCTCGCGGCCGGGCGGGTCGACGAGCGTACGGTCCGCGTAGACAGGCCAGGCGTGGGTGGCGCCGAACGGGGTGATGGTGCCCCGCTCGTAGCCGGTGACCTCCCGGGCCTCCTCGGCACCGGGCATGGTCAGCCGGTTCACACCGAGCGCGGCGCGCACCTTCTTCCAGGAGACCTTGCGGCCGCCCGGGACGAGCAGGAAGAAGTAGTCCTCCGCCGCCCGGCGCACCACCAGGGTCTTGGTCAGGTCCGAGGGCGGCACGCCGATCGCGGCAGCATGCTCCTCGAGGCTGGTGCTCGGCAGGTGCGTCCGGACGCGATGCGACGCGCCGGTCCGCTCGAGGGCGGCGAGGGCGCGGTCGGCGCCGGGCAGCGGGGGTTCGGTCACGGTCCCAGCATGCCCGGCCGGCGTCCCCGGGTGAAGCCAGACCTCGTCACCGCGCAGTTCCACCCGGTGCGTACGGGCGGACACGGTTGCCGGCAGGGACAACGCCTCCCCGGTGACCAGGGAGAAGCGGGCCTCGTGCACCGGGCACTCGACCCAGCCGTCCTCGATCCAGCCGTCGGCGAGCGAGGCGTACCGGTGGGTGCAGGCGTCGTCGAGGGCGTAGAGGCGACCCGCGCTGCGGAAGACGGCGATGTCGGCGCCGGTGCCGTTGACGCCGCCGGGGACGACGATCGCCGCGCCGTCCGCGAGGTCACCGACGGTGCCGACGCGCAGCGGCGGCAGCGGAACGGCGGGTGGCGGACCGTTGTCGGGACGCGACGACGCCCGGCGCAGCCATCGCCGCAGCGATGACCCGCGCCGGGCGCCCCGTGTCATGACTCAGTTGTTGGTGATGAACTCGTCGACGAGGCGGTTGAACTCGGCGGCGTGCTCGATCTGCAGCCAGTGGCCGCACCGGTTGATCAGCACCAGGCGGCTGTTCGGGATCAGCGAGACGAGGCGCAGGCTGTGCTCGAAGTGCACCACCCGGTCGTCGCGACCGTGGAAGAGCAGCGCCGGCGCCTGGATCGTACGGACCTTGGCCTGGTCCAGCTCGACCACGGCACGGTTGCCGATGGCGTCGAGGAAGTTCTTGTTGTGCTCCGGCTGCGCGGCGACCATGTCGGCGCGGCCCTGAATCAGGTCGTCCGTGGCGAAGGAGTTGTCGAACGTCATGACGTTGACCAGTTCCTTCATCACCGCGAAGGACGGCTCGCGGTAGCCGCGCTGCAGGATCTTGATGCCCTCGCTCAGCCCGCCGGGGCCGAAGAGCGTGGTCGAGCCGGAGGACGACCCCATGGTGATCAGCCGGTTGACCCGCTCGGGGTACTCGTAGCCGAAGCGGATCGTCGAGCCGCCGCCCATCGAGTTGCCGATCAGGGTGGCCTTCTCGAGGCCGAGCTCGTCCATCAGGTCGGCGACGGCCTTGGGGTGGTTGCGCTCCTGCCAGGTGACGGGATCCGACTCGCCCCAGCCGGGCATGTCCGCGGCGATGACGTGGTACTTCTCGGCGAAGGCCGGGATGTTGTTCGAGAAGTTGGTCCAGCCGGTCGCGCCGGGGCCTGAGCCGTGCAGCAGGATCAGGGCCTCACCGTCGGCCGGTCCGGCCTCGTTGAGGTGGATCCGCCCGGAGGCGGTGTCCACGAACCGGCTGGTGTTCTCGTACGTCAACTCCATGGAAATGTCCTCTTCTTCGTGGCAAAGGGCTCAGCGGGCGAGCTTCTTGAGCTCGATCGCCGGGTCGGCGAGCTTGATCGGGTCGACCACCAGGCCGCGGTCGATGATCCGGCGAGCGGCGCGGACGGCCGTGCCGCCGTCCAGAGTGGCGGCGCCGATCATCCGGCCGTCGGCTTCCATCCGGAAGGCCGCGACCGGCACGCCGTCGACGTAGCGGACGATCGGGGTCCCGTTGACCAGGTCGCCCACCGCCTCGACATGCACACCGTAACGATCCGACCACATCCAGGCAGCCCCGTGTTCCGGAAGCGGCTTGCCGACGATCGCGGCGGCGACGTTCTGACCGCCGTGCATGGCCGACTCCCAGTGCTCGTGGCGGCGCAGCACGGTGCCGTCGGCCCGGCGGATCCGGGCCACGTCCCCGGCCGCGTAGACGCCCGGGTTGGTGGTGCGGTGGGCCTCGTCGACCAGGATCCCCTGGTCGGTCGCCAGCCCGGCGGTCTCGGCGAGGTGCGTCTCGGGGACGATGCCGACCGCGACGAGCACCGCGTCGGCGACGACACTGCTGCCGTCGTTGAGGGTGATCGTGTACTCGGCACCCGACTGCCTGATGGCCGTGGTCATCGCGCACCGGACGTCGACGCCGTGGGCGGCGTGCATCGCGTGCAGCCGGACGGCCAGTTCCGCGCCGGTGAGCGGGACCAGCGGCACCGGCACCGGGTCGATCAGCGAGACGGTCGCCCCGTCCTTGACGGCGGTGCTGGCCACCTCGGCGCCGATCAGACCGGCGCCGATGATGGCGAGACGTACGCCGGGCTTCAGCAGGCCCCGCAGCGTGTCGGCGTCGGCCTTGGTGCGCAGTTGCAGCAGACCGGGCAGGTCGCCGCCGGGGATCGGGAGCCGTCGTGCCCGCCCGCCGAGCGTCAGCACGGTGGTGCCGGCGCGGAACGTCGACCCGCCGGCCAGCTCCAGCACGCCCTCGTCGGGGCGCAGCGCGGTGACGCGGTCGGTGACCAGTTCCACGGCATTGTCGGAGTACCACGAGTCGGGGACGAAGGAGAGCTTCTCCAGCGGCATCGAGCCGTCGAGGTACTCCTTGCTCAGCGGCGGCCGGTCGTACGGCACGCCCTCCGGATCGATGATCGTGACCCGGCCGTCGTATCCATGCTTGCGCAGCTCCTGGGCGGTGGTGAAACCGGCCAGGCCGCCGCCGACGATGGCGACGCCGTCGTCCCCGGCCGGCATCAGGCCGTCACCTGCGTGACGGCGCCCTCGACGGGCACACCCGGGTGGAGCCAGATCTCGTCACCGCGGAGCTCGACCTTGTGCGTCCGGGCCGGAATGCTCGCCGGCAGGCAGAGCGCGGCGCCGGTGCACAGGGAGAAGCGGGCCGAGTGGATCGGGCACTCGACCTCCTCGCCCTCGATCCAGCCGTCGGCCAGCGAGGCCTCCTCGTGGGTGCAGGTGTCGTCGATGGCGTAGTACTTGCCGTCGGAGAAGAAGACGGCGATGTCACGGCCGGTGCCGTTGGTGGCGCCGTCGACGACGATCGCCTCCTCGTCCTCGATGTCTCCGACGTCGGCGACCTTGATCGGCTCGAGCTTCTCGCTCATGGTGGGAGTCCTTCCTGTACGTGGGGTGGGGTGCGCCGGCTCAGCTGGCCGGCCACGCCACCGTCGTGGCGTAAGCGTACGAGTCGGCCGGTAGCCACCGCTCGTAGTGGTGCCGGAACTGCTGCCGGCGGTAGAACTCGCGCGTCTGCGGTCCGCGCTGCGGGGTGGCGGGGATCCGCAGCGGGTCGCCGCGGAAGGTCGCGGTGGACAGTCGTAGCGCCCAGTGCCGGTCGTAGACGACCTGGTCGGCCCACACCTCGACGAGGAGCAGGTGACCGGGCAGCTCGGTGTTCTCACACCAGTGGTAGCTGACGCAGCCCTCCTCCCGGCGGGTCTCGGCGACCTCGGCGGTGATCCGGTCGTACATCGCCGGGCTGGCCTGGACCGCGTTCTGGATCACCACGCGCACCTCGCCCGTCGCGGGCCAGCGGATGGCGCGATGCGACTCGCCGAGTCGCTCCGGCTCCCAGACACCCTCGCGCAGCGCGTAGATCTCGCGGCGGTAGAACTCGGTCCCCACCGACCCGTCCGCCGCCGCGCCGGTGACCAGACCGGTCAGCACCGGATAGTCGCCGGCCAGCGCGCGACGCCAGAACGCGTCGTACGCCTCCTCGGTCTCCCACAGCATGGTGAGGACGTGGAAGGAGCTCTCGTCGAGGCTGCCGTACAACTCGGCGCTGGCGCAGCCCGGGGCCTTGCGCAGCAGCGTGGTCTCCTCGCGCAGTGGTGCGGGATCGGCCAGGTCATGGAACTCGTGCAGGACGCGGAGCATCGTCAGTCCTCCTCGACGCGGGTGCGGAAGTCGACCACCCAGTCGGGGGCCATGTACCTATCCTCCGCCGGGAAGCGCCGGTGCACCCCCTCGATGAGGAATCCGCCGAGCCGGTCGAAGGTGTCGAAGTAGGCGTACTCCGACGCCCCGCCGCGTAGGTCGGAACCCATGCACAGCGGTGCGCCGAGTGCGGTCATCGCCTCGACGGTCTGCGCCCAGTCGGCGGAGTCCGTGGTGAGGTAGGGGAACAGGTGGTGGATCCCCGGTCCGCGCTGGTCGGTGAACTCCCGGTTGTAGTGCGCCGGACCGTACGTGCACTGGATGATCTCGAAGCCGAAGTCCCCGGTGGAGCCCTGCGCGGTGAAGTAGCCGTGCTGCACCGGGCGCAGGTCGCGGTAGTACGGATTGTCGAGGCGGCCGTGCTCGGTCTGCCAGGTCTTCACGGCGAACGACTCGATGCCGAGGATCGCCCGGTACTGCTCGAGCGTCGCCAGGGTGTCGTCGACGACCACGCCGAAGTGGAAGACCTGCTGCATCGGCAGCGGTGTGCGGCCGCCGCGCAGGGCTTCGCCGTCGAGCGTACGGACCTCGCCCGTCGCAGCGTACGGGGCCGGCAGTACCTCGAGCAGGTAGCCGCCCAGGGCCTCGCGGGTGTCCCAGAAGGTGCGGCGGACGTCCCCGTCGACCACGTGGGTGTGGGCCGCCCGGATCCCCAGTGCCCCGAAGTGCGAGGCGATGGACGCCTCGTCGGCGCCCTCGGCGCGGACGGTGAGGTAGGCGATGCCCTCGCCCCGGGAGAGGAGGAAGTGGGAGAACGGCGTCTCGCCACCGGTCGGTTGGACCAGTTCGAACGGGACGTTCCCGCCGGCCCGCCCGAAGGCGGTGCGGTAGGTGCCGGCGCTGCGCCGCCCGTACGAGACCATCGCCGACAGGCGGTCGTCGGTGCAGTCGTTCGTCGTCCACTCGGTGGTGTCGAGGTAGGTGGCGTGCTGCTCGATCGCCTGGTCCAGGTCGCGGACCACGACGCCGATCTTCTCGAGGGTCGTGATGTTCACGGCTCTCCTCTCCCGGGGAAGGGGTGGGTCAGTAGAACAGGCTGAGGTTCTTGTTGAGGATCATCGACATGTCGAAGAGGATCCGGCGCTCCTTGATCGCGTACCCCCACACGGAGGAGGGGTCACGGACGATCCGGTCGATCCGCTCACCGGTGATCGAGTCCTGGGAGCGCTGCCCGTTGGAGCGGTAGTCGTAGAAGTTCGACTTCACGACGTACTCGTCGGCGGCGATGCCCTTGGTCACCCGGATGTTGGCGATGATGTGGCGGGACCGCGACGGCGGCTCCTCGCCCCAGGCCTGGTTCGTCAGCAGCCGGTCGACGCGCTGCTTGAGCTGGACCGTGTTCTCCTCGAAGTAGGCGGAGGTCCGATAGTCGGCGATGCGCTGGGAGCGCTCACGGGACAGCCGGTCCTCCTGGGTGGGTGCCCAGTACATGGCGTCGTCGGTGAAGAAGTCGAGCCAGGCCCCCCAGTTCCAGTCGTCGAGGACCTGCACCTCCTCGTAGAGGAACCGGGTGATCGCCCGCTCGACGGCCGGGTCGACCTCGGCGAGCAGGGCGGTCAGCTTGTCGGTCGTCGCGCTCACCGGGAGGGCGGCGGCCGCCGGGTCGCCGAAGGGGATGGCGGTGCTGTTGGTGGAGTCAGTGCTGTTGGTGGAGTCAATGGTCACGGTCATGGGTCACACCTCGTCGTGCGTCGGGTCTGGTCGTGTCGTACGGTGCGGCTCAGGCCTCGGCGGCGACGGTGTCGCCGGCCGACAGGCCGAGGCGGTGCTGGGCGCGCTTCTCCATGAGTTCCTCCCAGGAGTCGGAGGTCATCATGTCGAGGTAGTTCGCGTACATGTTGATCGCGGCGTTGTCGGAGAAGACGTGGGCGGACGAGCCACCCGGGTAGCAGCCCTCGTCCCACTGGATCGGGGCGCCGACCATCTGGTAGAGGTAGCCGGTGTCGCGGGCGACGCGGCCCTTGAGCACGTGCTGCATCTCTTCCCAGTTCAGCGCGTCGTCGGCCTCGAACATGCCGCCGGGGGTGAAGGTCCGCAGCACGTCGCGGCGGATGGAGTCCTTGATCTCCTCCGGGGCGTCCTTCGGCACGAAGGTCCAGGCCCAGACCTCCATCTCGTGCGGGCCACGCGGGTGGGTGACGCGGATGGTGTAGTTGCCCAGCACCATGAAGGTCGGCCAGATGTTCAGGTGGCCGCGGACCTCGCGGTTGTCGCCCAGTCGGCGGGCGATCATCTCGGCGATCTCGGGCTGGGCCTCGTACTTCTGCATCGCCTGGCCGGTGTTGGGGACCTCGGCGCCCTTCTCGCCGTACCAGGCGCCGCCGTGGCCGTAGTCGGAGAAGAACTGGCGCCCGACCGGGTTGGTGCCGCGCTTGGTGCGGTCGGCGGCGTCGGAACCCTTGTTCAGCACGGTGGCGGCGGAGACGTGGGTGATCTCGGAGTGCTGCATGTCCGACGTGGGCTGCTCGGCCATGAACTTCCAGTTGTTCGGCAGCACCCAGCGGTGGAAGGCCACCTGCTCCATGCCGCCGTCCCAGCGGTCGATGTAGCCGTCGAGGTAGTACTTCGCCGAGCCGAGGTAGTCCTCGAAGTCGGGGGCGTCCTCGTCCCAGGTGCCGAACCAGAAGCCCTTGTAGTACTGGATCCGCGGGACCTTGACGGCGCTGAAGTTGCCGCGCTCGAAGGTCTCCGGGTAGGCGGTGTCCTGCCGCGGCACCTGGATCAGGTCGCCGGCCAGGTCGTACGCCCAGCCGTGGAAGGTGCAGGTGAAGGCCTTGGCGGTGCCCTTGTCGACCCGGCAGATGCGCATGCCACGGTGGCGGCACTGGTTGAGGAACGCCCGGACCGACCCGTCCTTCTGGCGGACGACCATCACCGGGTCCTCGCCGATGTAGGTCTGCAGGAAGTCGCCCTTCTTCGGGATCATCGAGTCGTGGGCGAGCATCACCCAGGCGCGCTTCCAGACCTTCTCCAGCTCCTGCTCGTAGATCTCCTCGTCGGTGAAGATCCGGCCGTTCAGACGGCCATTGTCGATGTCGATGAGGTCGGTGATGTCGAGTGACGTGTTGTCGGCCATGGAAACTCCCTTGTCAACGGACCGGCGGTCGGGCTCCGTGACGGTTCGGCCGATGAGGCCGAGGGGCGTCCGGCACTGGAGCCTTCGGTTCTGGGATCTGCAGGGTGAGGTCTGGTGTGACCTCTACTTGAGTGAGCACTCAAGTCTGTGGTGAGGATCACGCTAGAGGCCGGTGGCCTAGGATCGACAGAGACCGTTCCATCAGGAAGGACACGCGTGTGCCCAGAACCGCCGACGATGCGCCCACCCGCCAGCGGATCCTCGATGCGGCCCGCCGCATCTCCGCCGAACGGGGATACAAGGGCACGACGCTGGCGATGATCCAGAAGGAGGCCAAGGTCCACCCCGGCTCCTTCTACTGGCACTTCGAGGACAAGGACTCGCTCTTCGCCGCGCTGGTGCGCTATGCGTACCAGGAGTCGCAGCCGATGGTCGACCGCCTCGGCCCCGGGGACGCGGCCAACCCGGTCAAGGTCGTCCTCGACGCCATCGTCCAGAACCCTGCCCGGCACGGACTGTGGCGGTTCAACGTCCAGTTGATGCTCGACCCGGACATGCAGGACTCGAAGACCGCCGAGGAGATCCGGACGCTGCGCGTCATCACCCAGCGCTCACTGACCGGTGCCTGGCTGGACCTCGTCCCGCCGCGGGTGCTGGCGGAGATGCCGGACCTGCCGGTACGGATGGCTGACTTCTCCCTCGCGGTGGTCGAGGGCTGCATCCTGTCCCGGGTAGCCGGGACCCAGCGCGACGAGGAGTTCATCACCGCGGTCGCCACCGCCGTGATGGCCCGGATGGTGACCCTCGCCTGCGAGGAGGTGGGCGAGCCGGTGCCCGGCTTCTTCCTCGAACGGGCGGCCGGCATCGAGACGATCGTCCTGGGCCGGCCTGCCGGGGTTGACCTCACCCGCCCGGCCACCTAGCCTCCTGATCACCCGTTCACCGGCCGGAGGGCGTCCGACCGTGATGGGATGAGTGAGCACGGGTCCGTTCGTCACCGCGTCGTGTCCCCCCGTTCTCGAGGAACCCATCATCATGTCGCTCGCCCTCATCGCGATGTCCCACAGCCCCCTGCTGCACACCGCCGAACTACCGCCCGCTCCCGAGGTCCGTGCCCGGGTCGACGGCGCCTTCGAGGCCATCCACGCCTTCGCCGCGGAGTACGACCCGACGCTGGTCGTCGTCTTCGCGCCGGACCACTACAACGGCTTCTTCTACGACCTGATGCCCCCGTTCTGCGTCGGCCTGGCCGCCGAGGCGATCGGCGACTACGGCACCGAGGCGGGCCCGCTGTCCGTCGACGAGGCGTACGCCCTTGCCGTCGTCCGGCACGCCCAGCAGGCCGACATCGACATGACCCTGTCGCGGCGGATGGAGGTCGACCACGGTGCCGTGCAGCCCCTGGAGACGCTGTTCGGCGGGCTGGACGCCAAGCCGGTCGTGCCGGTCTTCGTCAACGGGGTCGCCGCGCCGTTCGTCCCGATGCGGCGGATCCGGGCGATGGGGCAGGCGGTCGGTGACTACCTGGCCTCCCTCGACGAGCGGGTGCTGGTGATCGCGTCGGGTGGCCTGTCGCACGACCCGCCGGTCCCGCAGTGGGACACGGCGTCCGCCGGCGTCCGCGAGGGCCTGATCGACGGCCGCCATCCCTCGCCCGAGGCGCGCGAGGCGCGCCAGCGCCGGGTGATCGAGGGTGCCGCGGCGTTCGCCCGGGGAGAGGCCCCCATCCGCGACCTCAACCCGGACTGGGACCGCGCCTTCATGGCCGACTGTGCCGCCGGCGACCCGGCCCGCTTCGACGCGTACGAGGCCGAGCAGATGACCGAGGACGCCGGGCACTCCTCGCACGAGGTGCGCACCTGGGTCGCCGCGTTCAGCGCGCTGGCGGCGGCCGGGGCGTACGAGACGACGCTCGAGTACTACGAGGCGATCCCCGAGTACATCGCCGGCTTCGGCGTGATGGCCGCCCGTACCGCTGGGGAGCGCTGACATGGGGTGGCTCGAAGGACAGGTCGCGGTCCTCACCGGGGGCGGTTCGGGTCTCGGCCGGGCGCTGGTGGACACCCTCCTGGAGGAGGGCGCCAGGGTCGTCGTGCTGGAGTACTCGACCGACAAGTGCCGGGCCCTGGAGGAGCAGTGCGACCCGGAGCGGGTCGCCGTCGTGCAGGGCGACGCCGGATCGTACGCCTCGAACCGCGCGGCCGTCGACCTGGCGGTCTCCCGGTGGGGCAAGCTGGACAGCTTCATCGCCAACGCGGGGCTGTGGGACTTCAGCCGGCGCCTCGACGACATGACGCCGGAGGAGGTGGAGCGCGGCTTCGACGAGCTCTACCGGCTCAACGTCAAGGGTCCGCTGCTGGGAGCCAAGGCCGCCCTGGAGGCGTTGCGGGCGACTCGTGGCTCGTTCATCATCACGCTGTCCAACGCCGCCCTCTACCCGGGCGGCGGCGGTGCCCTCTACATCTCGAGCAAGCACGCCGGTGCCGGGCTGGTCAAGCAGTTGGCGTACGAGTTGGCGCCCGACGTACGGGTCAACGGGGTGGCGCCGGCGGGCATGGTCAGTGACCTGCGGGGGCCGGCGGCGATGGGGTTGGCCGACACCTCGGTGAGCGGCTTCGACATGGCCGGGATGGTGGCGAAGAAGTCCGCCCTGCGGCGCTGCCCCGAGGCGGTCGACTACACCGGGGCGTACGTGCTGCTGGCCTCCCGGAAGTACGGCATCACCACCTCCGGGTCGATCCTGGACGTGGCCAACGCGAAGGGGCTCATCGGCCGGGTGGTCGACGACCTGCTGGGCTAGGGTGATGGTTTGGCCGGTAGGGCAAGGGAAGCATTGCTGATGCCGGAGGGGTGACGACCTGCCGTACTGAGGGGGCGACGGGTCACGGGGGACGGCGCCTCGGTGAGGAACATCTCGACCAGCGCCCGGAACCGGTCCACCTGCTCGATCTGCACCCAGTGGCCGGCGTGAGGGAACATGTGCAGCTGTGCGTTGGGGAGGTGCTGGGCCAGGCACAGCGCCTGCTCCCGGGCGGCCGGCCGGTCCTCGCGGCCGTGGACGACGAGCACTTCGTGGGTGATCGACCGCAGTTGCCGCGGGGAGAAGAGTGGGGGCGTCATTCCCTTCGGTCGGTCGGTGACGACCTCGCAGGTCGGTTCCGGCGGGTTCGCCTCCGCGGCGCCCGGCACCAGGACCGCACGGTCGAGCTGCTCGGGACCTCCATCAGCAGGCGGAGGGCGATCAGCGCCCCCAGGCCACTCGCCACCACGTGGACCGGGGACCGTCCCAATTGCTCGAGCAGCCCCAGCACCAGCGGCAACCGCAACTCCACTGTCGCCAGGACGCCCAGCGGGGCCAGGAGCCTGTCACGTTCCGAGGACTCCGGTCGCTCCGGCGCCACGTGGTGCCAATCCGGCATCGAGGAGATCTGCGCGCTCCAGTTGGAGAGGGCGGAGTCGCCCTGGCGGCCGCCGTGCAGCCAGAGGATGGTCGTACGGTCGGGGTCTCCGCTCTCGTAGACCCGCAGTTGGTGGCCGGAGGCCGTGGTCTCCCTGGCCTCGATCGTGGTCATGCCTGGCTGGTCTCGGGAAGGGATGTGACGTGGGCGAGCTCCTGGATCACGGCTCTGCTCCTCTCGAACGGCACTGGAGGATACCGACTGGGGGAAGGGCCGGCCAATGCGGAGGGGGTGGTCGTGATCGTCGGATGCAGCGTCGGACGATCATTCCACCGGATCTTTTGAGATTAATCACGGCTAAAGACTGCGGTCAACGTGAATAGCCTGTGAGTCGGTAGCCCCGCCTCAGAGCCCGGCTCAGTCCTCGACGAACCGCGGTGTCCAGACCTGGCCGCCGGGGGTCACCCGGGTGGAGCGGGCGCCGATCATCACCAGGCACTTCATGTCGACCTCGGCCGGGTCCCAGTCGCCGAGCGTGGTGACCTGCAGGGACTCCTCGGCGCGGCCGACGTCGCGGCCGACCACCACGACGGTCTCGGGACCCCGCTCCTCGAGCAGGATGTCGCGGGCGGCGAACAGTTGCTCGGGACGGGCTTTCGACCGGGGGTTGTAGAGCGACAGCACCAGATCGGCGCGGCAGATGTGGCGGATCCGGTCCTCGATCACCGACCAGGGCTTGAGCCGGTCCGACAGCGACATGATCGCGAAGTCGGCGCCCATCGGCGCGCCGGCCCGTGCCGCCACCGCCTGGGCGGCCGTCACCCCGGGCAACACCCTGATCGGGACGTCGGCGTACGCCGGGTCCTCGGCCGCCTCGAACACGGCCGCGGCCATCCCGAAGACACCGGCGTCACCACCGGAGACCACCGCCACCCGCTCACCGCACCGGGCCAGGTCCAGCGCGAACCGAGCCCGGTCCACCTCGACCGTGTTGCCCGAGGCATGCCGCTGCAGCCCTTCGCGCTGCGGCACCCGGTTGACGTACGGGGCGTAGCCGACGATGTGGTCGACCGTGGCGAGCGCCCCGGAGGCCTCCGGCGTCAGCCAGTGGTCAGGGCCGGGCCCCAGCCCGACGACCAGCACCTCGGCGTGACCCGCGCCCTGCTCGGCGGTCTGCGTCGGCTGCGGGGTCGCGGTGGCGGAGGCGGCTCGTACGGCACTGCGCTCGGCACGTCCGGCGGCATCGGCACGGGTGTCGGGCCCCGGCACGAGCACCATCGACATGTACGGCACCGTGTCCGGGTCGACGTCGGCGACGCGGCGGACCACCTGGTCGGTGCCGCTGGCGTGCTCGACGTACCAGGCGCCGTCCAGCCGGCCGGCCTGGCGCAGCGCCTCGACCACCCCGGGAAACGTCCGGCCCAGCTTCATGATCACCGCGGCTTGGGTGTCGGCCAGCCGGCGGGCCAGTTCCGGCACCGGCAGGGTGCCCGGGAGCACGGTCAGCACGTCCTCGTGGCGGGCCAGCCCCGTGCCCATCGCGGTCGTCGCCGCGGCGAGGGCCGGCACGCCCGGCACCACCTCGCACGCGAACCGGTCGGCGAGCCGGTCGTGCAGGTACATGTACGAGCCGTAGAACAGCGGGTCGCCCTCGGCCAGCACGACGACATCGCGCCCCGCCGCGAGATGGGCCGCGAGCCGCTCGGCGCACTCGTCGTAGAACGCCGCGATCTCGCCGTAATAGCCCAGCGGGTGGAGCGACTCGGCCGTGGTCACCGGGTAGCGCAGCAACTCCTCGATGACGCCCGCGGGGACCAGGTCGTCGGCGATCCGGCGGGCGATCGACTCGCCCTTCGGGCCGGAGTGGTAGGCGATCACGTCGGCGTCGGCGATCAGCCGGGCGGCCTTGCGGGTGATCAGTTCCGGGTCACCCGGGCCGACGCCGACACCCCAGAGGTGCCCGGTCGCCGGTCCCGCAGCCGTCATCGGCTGCTCTCCACGTCGCCCTCGTCCTGACCCATCAGTCGTCTCTCCTCGATCGTGTCGATGACCGTCACCACGTGCTGGGGTGCCACCACGTCCACGTACGGTCCGCGGGGTGCACCGCAGCGGTGCTCGCACCCGGAGATGTGCACGTCCTCGGTGAGGATCACCTCACCGTTCGTCGCGGCATCCACCAGGCGCTCGGCCATGGCCAGGGTATCCACCTCGGTGCGGACACACCCGATCGCGCCGGTGCAGGCGCTGACGTGGGCCCACGGCTCGGCCGGGTCGATGGCGTAGCCGACGCCACGGAAGGCGGCCATGTCGTACGCCCCTCCCTCGACCAGGAGCTGGCGCCACGGCGTGATGGTGATCTCGCCGCGGGGCAGCACGTCGACCATTTCCGGGGTGAGCAGGCCGAGCGGGACACCCGCGAGCAGGTCCTCGCCGACCGGGCCGACATGGGGGCGGTGGCCGCGGGTGATGGCGCGCGACGAGCCGGCACCGAGCTGCACCGACAGCTTCGCGCCGAATTTCGACCGCGAGCGGAAGCCGAGCTGGTACGGATGGAGCGGCGGCGGATCCTCGCGCAGTCGCAGCCGGCTGAACTCCTGGGCCAGCCAGATCATCGTCTCGACCGCCTGGCGGGCCAGCACGTCCCAGGCTTCGCCGGTGCTGGTCGCGATGATCCCGGCCGAGGGGGTGACGGCCTGGTAGAGCAGGTCCCAGCGCTCGGCGGCGATGTCGCCCCGGCCGTCGTCGAAGGCCCAGACGAAGCTGCCGGGCAGGTCCTCCAGCTGTGGCTCGGCCTGGATCGCCGCGTCGAGCTCGTCGACCATCGGCCGAAGGTCGGGCCGCGACGAGGACGGCAGCGGGGAGCAGAGGATCGTCCGGACCCGCTCGTGGCTGCGGGGGATGATGCCGGTGGCGATGAACGCGTTGATCGCGCTCGCGGGGATCGCCCCGTACGGGTCGAGGGTCATCGAGCGTAGCTGGATGTTGCCGCGGATCGTCAGCTGGAGCAGACCGTCGGAGTACTCGGCCGAGATCTCGGACAGCTGGCGCAGGACCTGGGACGTGATGTGCCCGCCGGGGATCCGGAGGCGGACGAGGCCTCCGTCCCTGGCGCGGAAGGGTCGCGTCAGACCGGGCGAACCATCGGTCGACGCGTCGGATTGGGGCACATTGGCGATCCTAGACGGCCGACCCTTACCGGAGAACACTCGACCGGCGCAGTCTCGACCGCGTGTTCAGATCTCCTGCTCGCGGGAGAGGGCGTTGATCGCCGACGAGGCGAGGGCGGAACCGCCCCGGCGTCCGTGCACGACCAACCATTCCAGACCGTACGGGTTCTGCGCCAGCGCGACCTTCGACTCGGGTGATCCGACGAAGCCCACCGGGATGCCGAGCACCGCCGCGGGCCGTGGCCCGCCGGCGGCGACGATCTCGAGCAGCTGGAACAGGGCGGTCGGGGCGTTGCCCACGGCCACCACCGCCCCTTCGAGCCGGTCCCACAGGGACACCGCGGCGGCACTGCGGGTGGTCTGCCAGGCCTGGGCGATCTCCGGGACGCGGGGGTCCTGCAGGGCGCAGATCACGTCGTTGTCCGCCGGCAGTCGCCGCCGGGTGATCCCGGCCGCGATCATCGTCGCGTCGGTGTAGATCGGGGCGCCGCCGCGCAGGGCCGTGCGTGCGGCGTCCACCAGACCCGGCGAGAAGGCGATCTGCTCGGCCAGCGACGGGTCGCCGGCGGCGTGGATCATCCGCACCGCGACGGTCGCCTGGGCCTCGGTGAAGTGGGACAGGTCGGCCTCGGCCCGGATCATCCCGAAGGACTTCTGGTAGATCGAGGTGCCGTCGGTGTCGTAGTCGTAGAGCTGCGGCGGTCGTGCCGGGATCGTCACGCCGTCCCTCACGCCCGCAGTTCGGCCACGGCGGCGGCGAGGTCAGCCGGAGCCAGCAGGTCGACGTGCTCGCCGTGCGGCTCCCCGCAGCGACGGTCACAGCCGGACACGTGCACCGGACGGCGGACCAGGGACGGGTCCTGCCGAGCGGCGTCGACGAGCTGCTCGGCCATGGCGACGGTGTCGATGGCGGACTTCGCGCAGTTCGGCAGGCCGGTGCAGGCGCTGATCGAGGCCCACGGGTCGCTCGGGTCGACGACGTAGCCGGCGGCCGCGTACGTCGCGGCATCCTTCGCCCCACCGGGGATGAGCACCTGGCGCCACGGCGTCAGGGTGACGTCGACGAGCGTGGGCAGGGCGCGGATCATGTCGCCGGTGAACAGGCCCAGTGGGACGCCGGCCAGCAGATCGGCGCCGTACGTCCCGACTGCCGGCGGAGTGGAGACGGTGATCGGCTGGTCGGTGCTGTCGGGGATGTCATCGCCCAGCTTGTAGGCGAGTTCGCGCGCGTGCCAGACCGGCAGCTCGGTCTCGGTCCGGGCCATCTGGACGTTCTGGGCGAGGGCCAGCATCACCGACGGGGCGTCGGCGCGGGAGACCTCCCAGGCGCGTCCGTTGTCGAGGGCGACGATCCCGTGGTCCTCGTCGATCGCCTGGTAGCAGACGTCCCACGGCTCACCGGCCACGTCGCCGCTGCCGTTGTCGAAGGCCCACATGAAGCGGCCGGTCAGCTCCTCCAGCAGCGGGATCTCCTGGAGCTCCTCGTCCAGCTCGGCGACCATCGGCTGCAGGTCGATGTCGCCCATCGGGGAGCAGAGCACGTTGCGGACAAGTTCATGGGTCGGCGGGATGAGGCCGGTCGCCCGGACCGCGTCAGCGATCTCGCAGGGGACGGAGCAGTCCTCCTCGAGCGGCAGGCCGCGGACCTGGAGGTTGGTCCGGGTGGTGACCTGGACACGTCCGTCGCCCCAGCGCTCGGCGATGCCCAGCAGGTGGCGCAGAACGTCGGTGGGGAGTCGGCCGCCGGGCTTGCGCACCCGCACGATGGCTCCGTCGCTGGCCCGGAACGGTCGGGTGAGACCCGGGCAGCGGTCGATCAGGGGGCGGGACTCACTCATGAGCACATATCCTACGTGCGCCGTAGACGGATTCGTGCCATCGGTGTTCTGCTGCGGAACGGTGACGTGTTCCCGTGGCTAGGCTGGCCGACAGTGCCGCGGATCACATCCTCGGCCGCCGTGTTCCAGCCGACCCGCGCGGCCGCCCGCGCCGAGGAGCCCCGTGACGACGATCGCCCTGCTGTCCACGTCCGACACCGACCTGCTGTCCGCCCGCGCCAGCGGCGCCGACTGGGTCTGGGCCAACCCGACCCGGGTCGACGAGGCCGCGGTGACGGCGCTGGTGGCCGGCGCTGACCTGGTGGTCTTCCGCTTCCTGGGGGGTCCGCAGGAGTTGCCCGACACCTACGCCGCCGCGCGGGCCGCCGGCCGGCCGATGGTCGTCCTCGGCGGGGAGCAGCGCCCCGACGCGGCACTCATGGCGCTGTCGACCGTGCCCACCGGAGTCGCCGCCCAGGCGCACGTCTACCTGGCCCAGGGTGGCGCGGAGAACCTCCGCCAGGTCCACGGCTTCCTCTCCGACACCGTGCTGCTGACCGGTGAGGGCTTCGCGCCGCCGGCCGAACAGCCGTTCTGGGGCGTGCTGCGGGACGTGTCGGTCGATGTCCAGGGCCGGCCCCGCGTCGGCATCCTCTTCTACCGGGCCCAATGGTCGGCCGGGAACGTCGCGTACGCCGAGGACCTCGCCGACGCCGTCGACGCGGCCGGGGGAGTCGGGGTGCCGATCTTCGCTGCCTCGCTGCGGGAGGCCCCCGCCGACCTGCTCGACCACCTGGGGACGTACGACGCCCTGGTCACCACCGTGCTCGCCGCCGGCGGCAGCCGGGCCGCCACGGCGCAGGCCGGCGGGGACGACGAGGCCTGGGACGTCGATGCCCTGGCCCGCCTCGACGTGCCGATCCTGCAGGGCCTCTGCCTGACCTGGAGCCGCGAGTCATGGGAGGCCTCCGACGAGGGGATGACCCCGCTCGACGTCGCCACCCAGGTCGCGGTGCCCGAGTTCGACGGCCGGATCATCACCGTCGCCTTCTCCTTCAAGGAGAACGACGCCGACGGCCTGCCGCACTACGTCACCGACCCGGAGCGGACCCGCCGGGTCGCCGAGCTCGCCGTCAACCACGCCCGGCTGCGCCACATCCCGGTGGCCGAGCGCCGGATCGCCGTCGTCCTGTCGGCCTATCCGACCAAGCACGCGCGGATCGGCAACGCCGTCGGCCTGGACACCCCGGTGTCGCTGATCCGGCTGTTGCGCCAGATGCGGGCGGCGGGCTACGACCTCGGCACGCCGGGTGAGATCCCCGGCACGGAGGCGTACGACGCCCTGCTGGCGCGGGTCGGGGAGGTGCCCGAGGGGGAGACCGAGGACACCACCCGCGGCAACGCCCTGATCCACGCGATCATCGAGGCGGGCGGCCAGGACGAGGAATGGCTGACCGCCGAGCAGCTCTCCGGCCAGCCGGTCCGGATTGCCGCGGCGCGCTACCGGGAGTGGTTCGCGCGTTTTCCGGAGGGTCTGCGGGAGGCGGTCACCGGTGCCTGGGGCCGGCGCCGGGGAACGTCTTCGTCGACCCGACCAGCCCCGGCACCGGCGACCCCGATGGTGAGATCGTCGCCGCCGCCCTGCGCGCCGGCAACCTGGTGATCCTCGTCCAGCCGCCCCGCGGCTTCGGAGAGAACCCGATCGCCATCTACCACGACCCGGACCTGCCGCCGACGCACCAGTACCTCGCCACCTACCGGTGGCTGGCCGAGGAGTTCCGCGCCGACGCGATCGTCCACCTCGGCAAGCACGGCAACCTGGAGTGGCTGCCCGGCAAGAACCTGGCCCTCTCCCCGGCCGACGGTCCCGACGCCGCGCTCGGCTCGCTGCCGGTGGTCTACCCGTTCCTGGTCAACGACCCGGGCGAGGGCACCCAGGCCAAGCGCCGCGCGCACGCGACGATCGTCGACCACCTCATCCCGCCGATGGCCCGCGCCGAGACGTACGGCGACATCGCCCGCCTGGAGCAGCTCCTCGACGAGTACGGCAACGTCTCGGCGATGGACCCGGCGAAGGCCCCCGCCCTGCAGGCCGAGATCTGGACGCTGATCCGGGCGGCCCGGATGGACGCCGAGCTGGGCCTGGACGACCGGCCCGAGGGGGACGCGTTCGACGACTTCGTCATGCACGTCGACGGCTGGCTCTGCGAGATCAAGGACGTCCAGATCCGCGACGGCCTGCACATCCTCGGCCGGGTGCCGGAGGGCGAGGAGCTCGTCAACCTCGTGCTGGCCGTGCTGCGGGCCGGCCAGGTCTTCGGCGGCGCGGTGAACGCCGTGCCCGGGCTGCGCCGCGCGCTGGGCCTGGCCGACGACGCACCGCTGGCCGACGTGGACCGGGTCGAAGGCATTGCGCATGCGTTGGTCGCCGGCCTCGCCACGCGGGACTGGGACGCCGGGGCGGTCGAGGAGGTCATCTCCTCCGTCGGGGGAGACCTCGCCGAGGCCCCCGGCGCCGACCGCGCCGCCGTCGCTGCTTCTCTGCGGTTCGCTTGCGAAGAGGTGGTGCCCCGGCTACGCGGCACCGGCCGCGAGATCGACGCCGTGCTGCACGCCCTCGACGGCGGCTACACCCCGGCGGGCCCCTCCGGCTCTCCGCTGCGCGGCCTGGTGAACGTGCTGCCGACCGGCCGCAACTTCTACTCGGTCGATCCGAAGGCGATCCCGTCCCGGCTGGCGTACGAGACGGGGTCGGCGATGGCCGAATCGGTCCTCGCCCGCTACCTCGAGGAGACCGGCGCCTACCCGCAGTCGGTCGGCCTGTCGGTGTGGGGCACGTCGGCGATGCGGACCTCGGGCGACGACATCGCCGAGGTGCTGGCGCTGATGGGCGTCGTGCCGCGATGGGATGAGGCCTCCCGCCGGATCGTCGGGCTCGACACCGTGCCGCTCGCCGAGCTCGGCCGGCCCCGTGTCGACGTGACCGTACGGATCTCCGGCTTCTTCCGCGACGCCTTCCCGCACGTCATCGCCATGCTCGACGACGCCGTGCGGCTCGTCGCCGAACTGGACGAGGCCGACGAGGACAACTACGTCCGCGCCCACACCAGGGCCGATCGGCAGGCCCACGGCGACGAGCGCCGCGCCACCACGCGGATCTTCGGCTCGAAGCCCGGATCGTACGGTGCCGGCATCCTGCCGCTGATCGAAGCGGGCGACTGGCGTACGGACGCCGACCTGGCCGAGGTCTACACCACCTGGGGCGGCTACGCGTACGGGCGTGACATGGACGGCCGCCCCGCGCGCGAGGACATGGAGACCAACTACCGGCGCATCCAGGTCGCCGCGAAGAACGTCGACACCCGCGAGCACGACATCGCCGACTCCGACGACTACTTCCAGTACCACGGCGGGATGGTCGCGACCGTACGGGCGCTGACCGGCGCGGACCCCAAGGCGTACGTGGGGGACTCGACGGTGCCCGATGCGGTGCGCACCCGCTCGCTGGCCGAGGAGACCGCCCGGGTCTTCCGGTCCCGGGTGGTGAACCCGCGCTGGATCGCCGCCATGCAGCGCCACGGCTACAAGGGGGCGTTCGAACTGGCCGCGACGGTCGACTACCTGTTCGGCTTCGACGCCACCGCCGGCGTCGTCGACGACTGGATGTACGAGAAGCTCGCCGAGTCGTACGTCCTGGACGAGGACACCCAGCAGTTCATGCGCCACGCCAATCCGTGGGCGCTGAACGGCATCATCGAGAAGCTGCACGAGGCGGCCGACCGTGGGCTGTGGGAGGAGCCGGATCCGGAGCTGATGGCCCGGATGCAGCAGGTCTACCTCGACGTGGAGGGTGATCTGGAGGAGTGAGCCCGGCTCGCGCCCGTCGTCGGTGTCGGGTGGTCTGCTGCGGACGGTGGGTCTGAGTTGCCGCGGACCTTATGCGTTCCCGCGGACGGTAGGGCTGACTTCCCGCGGACCTTAGGCCACTCTCGCGGACCTCAGGGTATCCGCGGGAACACTCCAACGTCCGCGGGAACGAGGGGGTTGGCGGTAACGAGGGGGTTGGCGGTAACGAGGGGGTTGGCGGTAACGAGGGGGTTGGCGGTAACGAGGGGGTTGGCGGGAACGAGGGGGTCGGGTCAGGCGCCGTGCCGGTGCCTCAGGATCCGGCCGACGAGACGCCAGGTCGACGGGGGATCGGCGCGGGTGAACGCCCATTCCGGGTCTGTCAGCATGCGCGCACCGGACAGCCCGGCCACCATCGCGATGACGACGAGGACGGTGGACACACCGTTCTGCATGGCCTGGAGGACGTCGGCCTGGTCGAAGTAGATCAGGGTCCGCAGCGCCGCGGAGCCGGGGATCGACACGAGCACCGTCGGGACCGTCATGATGATCTTCTCCATCGAGAACAGTCGACCCGCCCCGCGCAGAGCAGCCCCATCAGGAAGCAGCCGACGAAGGTCGCCACGTGCGGCCGCACCCCGGCCTGCAGCATCAGCAGCCGCGGGGTGTTGCCGATGATCGCGATCACCCCGGAGGCCAGCGCCATCCGCCACGGCGAGTTGAACATCGTCGCCCAGCCGAAGACCGCGAAGAAGCTTGCCGCCAGCAATGCCGTCCACACCGCTATCGGATCTCCGGCCAGGGGAGGGACGGCAGCAGGGGAGACGCCGCTGAGCGTGGCCACTCCCCACACCCCGATGGCCATCGCCAGCAGCACCATGAACGCGTACATCAACCGGGGGATGCCGGTCAACAGGTCGATCCGGGTCAGGTCGAGCCCCGCCGTGACCAGCGGGAAACCCGGGATCAAGAAGATCGCCGCACACACCAGCCCCGCCGCCATCCGGGGGCTGGTGCCGCCGAGGGCGAGGTTGAGCAGTTGGGTGAGGCCGACGTAGAGGCCGGTCGCCGTCGCCGCGGACATCAGCACGACCGCCAGGTGGTTCAGTTGCAGGCCGCTGAGCGTACGGTGCAGCCAGTACGCGAACGCCGACGCGGGTAGTACGGCGAGCACCTCCCGCCATCCGCCGTTGCTGAGGACGGTGACCGAGGCACAGGCCAGCGCGACGAGCAGCACCAGGCCCCAGGGCGAGTAGAGCCGGGGCGTCCGCTCGATCTCGTCGAGCATGGCGTTCACCTCGCTGACGCGCGCCCGCCGGGGCAGGTCGCGGACCAGCCGCTGCATCATGGCGATCCGGTGAGCGTTGACGCCGGGCGCGTTGATCTCAGCGACCTGGGTGCGGAAGATGCTGCGCCGCTGCACCGTCAGGACGATGTCGGTGTAGGTCACCTGCGCCCGGATCCGGCCGATGCCGACGCTGCGCGCGACGGCCTGCATCACCTCGCGCACCCGCAGGCCGGAGGTCCCGGCGACGAGCATCAGGATCCCGGCACGCAGCACCACGTCGGAGCGGCGGATCAGGTGCCGCGGCTCCAGGGCGTCCTCGTTCTCGTGCTCGTCGAAGGCCGGTTCGTCGTCATCCACGCGTCAACGGTAGGGCCAAGCGCTTGCCCATCGGCAAGCAGGCAGCTGGGACATCGGTCGATGGGAGTCACACCTTGTCAGGCCTCGAAACGGGCCCTCTCCCTCATAGGGTGGCGCTGTGTCCCCGTCTCCCACAGCAAGTCAGCTTGACGACCCGGTAGGCTCCCTTCGAGGGGACGTGTACCAGAAGCTCGGCCGATGCATGGTCCGCCTGCAGCAATACGAACTGCTGCTCAAGGACCTCGTTGCGCGTCAACACGTGGAAGGTCCCGCGGAGGCACTCCTGGACATTGCCGAGGGCCGCTCCCAGGCCGTCGCCCAGAAGACACTGGGACAGATCGTTGGTGTGTTCACCGACACGGTCTTCCATGACCCTGACGAAGATATTGCTCGTTTCAACGATCGGGTGGGGGAGGATGAGCCCGCATGGATCGGGATCGGTTTCAACCTGGGGCTGCCCGACGACCACGAGCAGGCGGTGCGCGATGAGTTGACTGCTCTGGTGGCACTGCGCAATGACCTCGTCCACGGCTTCGTGGCGCAGTATGACCTCTGGGCCGAGGACGGCTGCAACGCTGCCGCTGAGTATCTGGATGCCGCGTACGGCACGATCGACCGGCATTTCCGGGAGCTCCGTCAGTGGCACACCAGCATGATGGAGTCGGTGGGGTTGTTGCGGGCTCTTCTGGCTCAGCCGGAGATCAGGGAGCATTTCTGGCCTGACAGCCTCCCTGACGGTGCCGGCGTCGTCAGGGAAGCCTCGACCATCGCAGACCTTCTTCGCCAAGCCGAGGCAGAACTCGCCGAGGACGGGTGGACCCGGCTCGACCAGGCAATAGATCTCATCCGATCCCGGCAGTCCGACCACACGCCGCGCCGCTACGGCTGTTCCACTTGGCGTCAGGTGCTCCACGAACTGCGTCCCCTTTTCGCCGTGCGGCGGGAGGCGGGAGATGCTTCGACCCCCGGCCGGACCTGGTATCGCTCCCAGGGGTCGGTTCCCCAGGGGTGAGCCCCCTTCACCCCGAAGTCCAGTCAGCCTGGGCCCCCAGAGTTGCCTCAGTCCGGGCGGAACTCAGGGACGCAGCAGGTAGGTGTCCATCACCCAGCCGTGCTCCTCGCGCAGCCGGCCGCGCAGTTCCACCAGGTCGTCGATCACGTCGGCGAGCCGTCCGCTGCGCAGTACCTCGTGCGGGCCGCCGAGGTAGGCGCCCCAGTAGATCGTCAGGTCGGGGTAGCGCTCGACCAGTTCGCGGCAGGTGAGGTAACCGTCGAGCATGACGACGACATCGCCGAGGTCGGGCACGTACTCCTCGACCAGCCGCCGGCCGGTGGTGATGTGGATCGAGGTGCCGATCCGGTTCAGCGGAATGGCATGCCGGGCCGCCAGCAACTGCGGGGCACTGATCCCCGGGATCACCCGCACCTCGAAGGGGCCGCACTCCGCACGCAGCCGGTCGACGATGCGCAGCGTGGAGTCGTAGAAGGCCGGGTCGCCCCACACGAGGAACCCGATCTGCGCATCGGCGGGTAGGTCGTCGATGATTTCGGCGTACGCGCGGACCCGTGCTCCGTGCCAGTCTCTTACCCCTGCCCCGTACGCCGAGGTGTCGCGCTCAGCATCGGGACCGCGTTGCGGATCGGGCACCTCGACGAACCGGTAGGGGTGGGTGTCGCCGATGAAGTGCTCGCACAGTGCGCGCCGGGCCTCGACCAGGTCGTGCTTGACCTCGCCCTTGTCGGCGACGAGGAAGACGTCGACCGTACGGAGGGCCTCCGCGGCCTCGTACGTGACGAGACCCGGATCGCCGGTGCCGATGCCGATCACCCAGACTGTGCTGACCATGCGGGCCATCCTGCCACTCGCGCCGGCGCCGGCCGGCGGCTCAGTCCTCGGCGGTCACCTGCTCGAGGAAGGCCTGGATGTCGCGGGCCTCGTCCATGCTGATCCCGTGGCCCATGCCCGGGTAGGCGTGCGCCGCGAGCGCGGCACCGGATTCCTCGGCGAGCCAGCGGTGGCTGCGGCCCATCAGGTCGGCCGGGATGACCGGATCCGCGGGGTCGTTGCCCCAGAAGACCGGCATCCCGGACAGCAGGTCCTCGGTCGCCTCGAGCCCCGCGTCCCACGGCAGAGTGCCGGAGAGCAGGACCGCCCCGGCGAAGCGGTCGGCGGCGCTGAACAACAGTCCGCCGGCCATCGCGGTGCCGCCCGAGAAGCCGAGGAGTACGACGCGGCTGTGCTGTTCCTCGACGGTGCCGAGCCAGTCCAGCAGAGCTGCGGTGGTCTCCTTGATCGAGGATTCCAGGGGGCGGCCGATGCCGCGGTTCTCGAACCAGGTCCAGCCGCCGCCCACCGGGATCGGACCCCGCGGGGCGACCAGGGTCGCCGACGGCGGCAGCAGCTCGGCGAGGCCGAGCATCGACGACTCGTCACTGCCCCGACCGTGCAGCGCGACGACGAGGGTCGTGCCGGTGCGCTCCTCCTCCGGGCGGGACCAGGCGGCGGTGGTGATGCTGGACATGGCGACTCCTCGGGAAATACTGCAATGTTGAACCAATGGTTGTTCAACTATCTCTCGGGTGTCGGAGCCTGTCCAGAGGTCGTGTCAGCCGACGCGGCTCAGGGCCAGGTCCAGCAGGGCCGGCGTGTGCTCCTCGACAGCGTCCGCCAGGGTGTCGATCATCGCCTCGCGCCGGGCGTCGAAGCCGGGGGCGGCGGGGTCCGGGCGCCAGGCAGCGCCGGAGAGGGCGGCCACCTCGGTGAGGAAGGCCTCGCGGAACGCGTCGTCCTCCATGGTCCCGTGCCACATGGTGCCGAACACCGCCCCGGCGCGCGCCCCGTCGAGGAACCGCTCGGCGTCATCGTCGACGTCGGCCACGCCGTGGTGGATCTCGTAGCCCGTGACGGCGTGCCCCCGCCAGGTCCCAGTGGGGCGTCCGAGGGACTTCTCGGCGTGGAACAGCGTGTGCACCGGCAGCAGCCCCAGACCCTCGATGAGAGCCGTAGTGCCGGGAGCGCCGCTCGCCTCCACCCCGTCGGGGTCGGCGATGGTGCGCCCCAGTGCCTGGTAGCCCCCGCAGATCCCCAGGATCGGCCGGTCCGCGGCGGCGCGGTCCGCCAGCACGTCGGCGATGCCGGTGGCGCGCAGCCAGGACAGGTCGCCGAGGGTGGACCGGCTGCCCGGAACCAGGACCAGGTCGGCCGCGGCGAGCAGGTCCGGGCGCGTGGTCACCGTCAGGTCGACACCCGGTTCAGCCGCCAGGGCGTCGATGTCGGTGGCGTTGGAGACGCGCGGCAGCCGGACGACGGCGATCGACAGCCGCGGGCCCGCATCGCGTACGGTCGGGGCGGGCGTGCCCACCCGCAGGGTGTCCTCGCTGTCCAGCCAGACCCCGTCCAACCAGGGAACGACCCCGAGACACGGCAGACCGGTGCGCTGCGTCAGCGTCTCCAGGCCGGGGCGCAGCACCTCGACGTCGCCGCGGAACTTGTTCACCAGGTAGCCGGCCAGCAGCGTACGGTCGGCCTCCTCGAGCAGGCCCCAGGTGCCGAACACCGCCGCCAGCATGCCGCCCCGGTCGATGTCCCCGACTAGGGCGACCGGCAGTCCGAAGTGGCGGGCCAGGCCCATGTTGACGTAGTCGCCGGCGCGCAGGTTGATCTCGGCCGGTGATCCGGCGCCCTCGCAGACCACGAGGTCGTACGCCTCGTCCAGGGCCTCGTACGCCGCCCGGGAGGCCTCGATCAGCGGACCGCGGCCGTGGGCGTACTCGCCGGCCTCGAGGGTGCCGTACGGCAGCCCCCGCAGCACCACGTGGGAGCGGCGGTCACTCGAGGGCTTGAGCAGCACCGGATTCATGTCGACTGTCGGGGTGACGCGGGCGGCGCGGGCCTGCAGCCACTGGGCCCGGCCGATCTCGCCGGCGTGGCCGTCGGGGTCGGCGACGACCATCGAATTGTTCGACATGTTCTGCGCCTTGTACGGCGCAACCCGGATGCCCCGGCGGGCGACGGCACGGCACAACCCGGTGACCAGCAGCGACTTCCCCGCGTCCGACGAGGTCCCGGCGACGAGCAGCCCCGCCATCAGTGGCTGGGGGTGGCCAGCGAGGTGGCGATCGTGGCGGCCGCCGCCTGCCCGGAGCGGACCACCGACGCCATGCCCATCCCGTCCACGCCGCCGCCGGCAAGGGCCAACCCCGGCAGCTTGGCGGCGAGCTCCGCCCGTAGCGCGGCGACGCGGGTCGGATGGCCCACCTCGCACTGCGGCATCGAGGGCCAGCGGACGATCCGCGAGTCCAGCACGTCGGCGCGGACCCCGGTGGTGCGGTGCAGGTCGTCGAGCAGTGTCGCGGTCAACTCCTGGTCGTCGAGGTCGTCCACCACGTGGCGGCCGACCCGACCGGCGGAGATCCGTACGAGGAACGCGTTGTCGTCGCGACCGTCGGTGGTCCGCCGCAGGTGCGGCCACTTGGTGCTGAGGAAGGTCGCCGCCTTCATCGTCCACGGGGCATCGGACGGGAGCAGGATCCCGTTCGTGTCCCGCGTCGCCCGCAACGGGAAACGGTCCTTGGCGTGCCGGAAGACCTGGTCGGCCTTCAGTGCCACCAGCAGGTTGACCACCGAGGCGAAGCGCTGTTCCCGCAGCGCCTCCGCAGTCCCGGTCAGCGGGGAGAGCAGGGCGGCCGTCACGGGGCTCGGCGTGGCCAGCACGACGGCGTCCGTCTCGTAGCCGCCCTCCGAGGTGCGGACCTGCCAGCGACCCTGTGCCGGGACGATCTGGCGGACGTCGACCCCGTACGCGATCCTGCCGCCATGGCCCTCGATGTCGGAGGCCAGCGCCTCGACGAAGGTCTGCAGGCCGGCGGTCCAGGTGATGAACGTGGGGCCGCTGGTCGTCGGTCGCGGCGCCTGCCGGCGGATCAGTGAGGTGCGGCGCTCGGCGGCGCTGACCAGTTGCGGCGCGTTGCCGCGCAGCGACAGCCGGTAGACGTCACCGCTGTGCAGGCTGCCGAGCAGCGGGTCGACGAAGCGGCGGACGACCTCGTGGCCGAACCGTCCGGCCAGGAAGTCCCCGACGCTGATGTCCTGGTCGGGGGCCAGCGGCGGGAGGAGACGGGCCATGGCCGGCTCCAGGCCAGCGCGCGCCAACCCTGGCAGGGACAGCATGCCCGACCTGAGCACGGGACGGATCCGGGTCGGCCCGGCGGGCCCGAGCCCGGCGGGCATCTGCTGCGCACCCCGTGGGTGGCCGAGCAGGGTATGACCGTGATGGGAACCGACCGGCTGGGAGCCGAGCGGGCCGTCCCACAGGCCGAGCTCGCGGACGAGGGCGGAGAGGTGCGGTGGCGCGACGTAGATCGCCTCGGCCCCCACGTCGACGAGCCGGTCGGCGAAGTCGACCGTCCGGACCTGGCCGCCGACGCGGTCGGAGGATTCGATCACGGTGACCCGTGCGCCCGCCCGTGCGAGGTCCCGTGCGGCCACCAGTCCGGCGACCCCGCCACCGATGACGATGACGTGCCCCGACGTGCGGCGGCCGCCCCGGTGCGCGGAGGTCGCCGCGGACGGCTCGGACACGGGTTCGGACATGGAGGTCTCCATGTGTGCAGGCTACCGGTCGGTGGCGCGGGACGCCGGACAGGTCGCCATCGCGGAGCGCGGGTGTCGAGGCCGATGTGCCGGACGGCAAACCGGCGTGGGTGCCACGATGGAGGGTAGACGTGATCCGGATCACGGAACGCGGGTGCCGGTGATTGTGGGGATCCCCCAACCAGGGATCGTGACTTTCTGTGGCACCCCCTCCCTGATCCGCTACCTACGGTCCCGTAAGGTCAGCCTCAGGACAGGCTACGGAACCGTAGGTTACGCGGCCACAGAACGCTCGAAGGAGGCCTCATGGCAGTCCACACCCCTGCCCGACAAGGGCGGACGAATCCGCCCGGGGTATCGGGGCCGGCCGTCGCGGCCGCCACCGAGATCCGTACGGCCAGCTTGCTGGGCGCCGACGGCGTACGCCTCACCGACCCCGACCTGTCGTACGGCGGGACGGACGAGGACATCGCCGGGCTGCTCCGCGACCTGGTGCTGACCCGCCGGTTGGACACCGAGGGCACCGCCCTGCAGCGCCAGGGCCAGCTCGGCCTGTGGCCGCCGACGCTGGGCCAGGAGGCCGTCGGGGCCGGGGCGATGCGGGCGATGAAACCCGCCGACATGTGCTTCCCGTCCTACCGGGAACACGGGGCCGCCTTGGTCCGCGGCGTCGATCCGGTCGACATGATGTCGCTGTGGCGCGGTGTCGACATGGGCGGCTGGGACCCCATCGCGACCCGCTTCAACCGGTACTCGATCGTCATCGGTTCGCATCCGCTGCACGCCGTCGGCTGGGCGATGGCGCTGCAGGCGGAGGGGGCGACCGGCACCGGCGGCCCCGACGACGGTGCGGTGCTGGCCTTCTTCGGCGACGGCGCCAGCGCCCAGGGCGACGTGAACGAGTCGTTCGTCTGGGCGGCGAGCTACCAGGCGCCGGTCGTCTTCATCGTGACGAACAACCAGTGGGCCATCTCGGTGCCCACCAGCCGTCAGACCATCGTCCCGCTGGCCCGCCGCGGCGAGGGCTTCGGCATCCCGGGGATGCGGGTCGACGGCAACGACGTGCTGGCCGTGCAGGCGGCCACCGAGGCGGCTCTCGACCGGGCCCGCTCGGGCCAGGGTCCGCAGCTGATCGAGATGTTCACCTACCGGCTGGGCGCGCACACGACGTCGGACGACCCGACGAAGTACCGCTCGCATGCCGAGGAGGACCGCTGGCGGGCGAAGGATCCGATCGAACGGGTGCGCACCTATCTGCTCCGCGCAGGGGCCATCGATGACGCCTGGCTGCAGGCCCTGCAGACCGAGGCCGACGACTTCGCCGCCGACCTGAGGGCCCGCACCATCGCCCTCGATCCGCCGGACTACGCGGACTGGTTCGACCTGATGTACGCCGAGCAGACCGCCGAGTTGGCCGACCAGCAGCACGCCTACCGTACGTACGCCGCCTCGTTCGAGGACCACGCCGAGGACCAGGAGGGCCGTCGATGAGCGCCGCCCGCGCCACCCAGGACAAGCGCGTCCGCCGCGCCCCGGTGATCACCGAGCCGACCACCCTCACGATGGGCAAGGCGCTGACGGCCGGTCTGCGCGCGGCGATGGCCGCGGACGAGAAGGTGCTGGTCGCCGGTGAGGATGTCGGGGCGCTGGGGGGCGTCTTCCGGATCACCGAGGGCCTGCTCGACGAGTTCGGGACCGAACGGGTCCGCGACACCCCGTTGGGGGAGTCCGGCATCATCGGCACCGCGATCGGCATGGCGATGCGGGGCTGGCGGCCGGTGCTGGAGATCCAGTTTGACGGGTTCGTCTTTCCGGGCTTCAGCCAGATCACCACCCAGCTCGCGCACATCCACTCCCGCACCGGCGGGCGGGTGCCGATGCCGGTGGTCGTCCGGATCCCGTTCGAGGGCGGCATCGGCGCGATAGAGCACCACTCGGAGTCGATCGAGAGCTACTTCATCCACACTCCGGGCCTCAAGGTGGTCAGCCCCTCCAGCCCGCAGGACGCGTACTGGATGATCCAGCAGGCCGTCGCCGCGAACGATCCGGTGATCTTCCTCGAGCCCAAGCGGCTCTACCACCAGAAGGGCGAGGTCGACCCGACCGCGCCGCCGCGGGGGCTCTTCGAGTCGGCCGTGCTGCGGCCGGGCACCGACGTCACCCTGGTGTCGTACGGGGGGACGGTGCCGACCTGCCTGGAGGCCGCCAAGGCCGCCGGCGCGGAGGGCACCAGCCTCGAGGTGATCGACCTGCGCAGCCTCTCGCCGCTCGACCTCGCGCCGGTGGAGGCGTCGGTGCGCAAGACCGGCCGCCTGGTCGTGGTGCACGAGGCGCCGCAGACCCTGGGCCCCGGTGCGGAGGTCGCCGCCCGCATCCAGGAGCACTGCTTCTGGTCGTTGGAGGCGCCCGTGCTGCGGGTCACCGGCTACGACGTGCTGTACCCGCCGAGCAAGGTGGAGCGCCACCACATCCCGGACCTGGACCGCATCCTCGACGCCGTCGACCGATCCCTCGACTACTGACCGCGGAAGGACACACCCCATGAAGCGTTTCCCACTCCCGGATCCGGGTGAGGGTCTCACCGAGGCCGAAATCGTCACCTGGCTGGTCGCCGTCGGCGACGAGGTGAAGGTCAACGACCCGATCGTGGAGATCGAGACGAGCAAGTCGCTGGTCGAACTCCCCAGCCCCTGGGCCGGCCGGGTCGTCGAACTGCTCTCCCAGCCGGGTGAGGTCGTCGAGGTCGGCACCGAGATCATCGTGATCGATGACGGCGAGGCGGACTCGGACGAAGGGTCCGGGCCCAGCGCGGGCGCGGGTGCGGGCGCGGGTGCGGCCGAGCCGGCGGCACCCGAGACGTCCGCTGCGGAGGGGGCCACCCCGGAGGCGCTTGCTCCGGCCCCCGCCACCGATGCTGCCGGCGCCGAGGCCCCCGCAGCCGCGTCGTCCTATCTGGTCGGCTACGGGCCTGAGGCCGCCGCGACCGCTCGTCGCCCGCGCAAGCCGGGCGCCGCGATGGCCAAGCCCCCGGTCCGCAAGTACGCGCGGGACCGCGGCGTACGCCTCCGTGAGGTCCCCGGCACGGGCCCTGGTGGGACCGTCACGTACGCCGACGTGGACGCCTGGCTGGCCGGTGCCGGTCGGCCCGTCGACCAGGGCACCCGGACGGAGCCGCCGGTCCCGCCGGTCGCCGAGGTCAGCGGGTCGGAGCACGAGGAGTACCTCGCCGGGCCCCCCAAGCTGTCGTACGGGCGGGTGCCGGTGCGCGGGATCCGCAAGGCGACCGCCGCGGCCGTGACGAAGTCCCTGTTCACGGCACCGCACGTCACCGAGTGGCTGACCTGTGACGTGACGGCGACGATGGATCTGGTGGAGCGGCTGAAGGATGCCCGTGAGTTCCGCGACGTGCGGGTCTCGCCGATGCTGATGGTCGCCAAGGCCGCCTGCCTGGCGCTGCGGACCAACCCGGAGCTCAACGCCCGCTGGGACGAGGCCGCGCAGGAGATCGTCTACTACGGCGACGTCAACCTCGGGGTGGCCGCCGCGACCCCGCGCGGGCTGCTGGTGCCCAACATCAAGGGCGCCGACCAGATGGGCCTCCTCGAGCTGGCCCGGCACTTCGGCGAACTGACGCGAACGGCCCGGGACGGGCGGACGACCCCGGCGGAACTGCGCGGGGGGACGTTCACCATCACCAACGTCGGCGTGTTCGGCGTCGACGCCGGCACCCCGATCCTCAACAACGGCGAGTCCGGCATCCTCTGCCTCGGTGCGATCTCGCGGCGTCCTTGGGTGGTCGGCCATGGCTCGGAGGAACGGATCGAACCGCGCTGGGTGACCACCCTGGCGGTGTCCTTCGACCATCGACTCGTCGACGGGGAGGGCGGATCGAAGTTCCTCGCCGACGTCGCGCGGCTGCTGGCCGATCCGGCGCTGGCGCTGCTCTTCTGACGGCCGCCTGCGCCTGCCGTCCAAGGTCGCATGTCGCCCGGGTCCCCTGCCGAGGGGCCCGGGCGACCAGCGTTCAGGGGCGCCGTTGAGGTTTCGTACGGCTCTGGCCGCGCGGACGAGCGGGCGGGATCAGCAGTCGGCCCAGGTCCCGATCGGGAAGTATGTTCTCGAATTTCGATTTCACCCGGGGGATGACAACCTCACCTGTCCGCTGCGCACCCCCCGCCGGACGGATGTACGCAACGGCGCGGCTCAGCACCTCCCCGAGACGGCATCGAAGGCCGCCGACACCCCCGTGGTGTCACCCCGCGGGTGAAATGCGAATTGGATAGCAGACATCAGTTTCGGGACACCCGAACGGTGACCCGTGACGACGTGCGGGCCCGACCAGGCGCGAGACCGAGGTACGTCCCTCAGGCCGAGGTACCTCCTCAGGCCGAGGTGGTCGGCCTGTCGTTATCGGACCGGCCTGCGTCGGTTCGCCCTGCGTCCGCGTCGGCCGACTCGTCGTTCTCGGTGCCTTCCGCACGGTCGCGCGTCGTCCCGACCTGCTCGCGGATCGCCCGGGTGTCGTCGCCCAGCCGGACCATGGCGAGGGCGACCTCGATCCCGACCCGGACCGCGAGGATCCAGGCAGCCAGCACCACGGCGCCCCAGATCAGCGCGGACAGGCCCGCGGCGCCACCGATGGAGAAGCCGTCGATGATGGCCCCCAGCCAGTAGAGGACGCCGGCGACGACGAGGAGGACATACAGGGGCTTGGCCACCAAGGGCGCGGCGGGCTCGGCGAAGGTCAGGTCGCGCAGAGCCGCGATGATCCCCTCGCCCGGGGACCTCGGCGCGGCCGGCGGCACCGGGCGGAGGCCGGGCACGGGGGAGGAGGGGTGCCCGGAGGTGTCGGTGAGGGGGTCCGCGCCCACCGGCTGACCCGGTTGGCCGTACGACTGGGGGTACGACCGGCCGTAGGCGTCGCCCGATCCGGGCTGGCCGAAGGCGGCCCCACCGTACGGCTCTGCTTGGTAACCCTGTCCCTGGTAACCCTGTCCCTGGTACGGCTGCCCCTGGTGGGCCTCACCCTGACGCTCGCCCGGGTAGGACTGGCCCCGTTCCCACGGTGCGCCGTAGCCGCCGTGAGCCTGGGGTGCCGAGGAACCTGAATGCGGCGAGGGCTGGGGGTGCGGAGAAGGCTGCGCGTACGGGCCGGACTGCGCATACCGGGCGGGTGGGGCGTAGGGGTCTGCCGGGGCGTAGGGGTCTGCCGGGGCGTAGGGGCCGGCCGGGGCGTACGGCTGGTCGGATGACCCGGAGGTGTCCGGCGCGGACGCGTGCCCGGTGGGCCGGCTGGAGGGGATGCCCTCCCGGTTCTCTCCGCCGAGGCCGATGCCCTCGGCCCAGACATGCGTCGACTCCTCGGCCCCCGCGGTGTTGGCGTCCTGGGCGGAGGGCTGGGACCGGGAGGGGCGGTAGCGGCGGTCGCCGCTGCGCGGGTCGTACGGTCCGGGCTGGTTCGGGGCCTGGGTCATCATGCGGTCCTATCAAGAACGCCGCGGCCCCGGAACCGCCGGAGGCGGCCGGGACAGCGACGTGGCTGTCCTGTCGATGTCGCCGGCCCGGGATGCACGGTGTCGGTCCGGGCTCCGGTCCGGCTGCCCCCGACTCTAGGTGCATCTCTCCAGCCCCGACAGGGCGGTGCGGCAGGTGGTACGTCGCTGTGAATCAGCCGATCCCTGTGGGCGGGCTGGGGAGGATGCGCTGCCCCGTCAGTGCCCCGTCAGTGCCCCAGCAGTGTTCCCAACTGCTCCGCGTCCACGGTCATCGGCACGAACTGGGCCAGCAGCGAGCGCTGGTCAGGTCCGAGTTCGCGGTCCAGATGGGCGATCCGGGGGTGCCGGACCCGGACTGCGGTGGTGCCGTAGAGGGCGGCGAGGTTGAGCAGAGCCGTGCTGGTGGCGCCCAGGGCGACCCGGGCCGACACCACGTCCGGGTCCATCTCGGCCGGCCCGTTCCCGTACGCCACCGGGAGGTCCTGGTAGAGGTCGTCGGGGTCGGCGGGATGTGGCCGGATGACGAAGTCGAGGCCCGCCGCGGTCACCGCGGCGCCGACGGTCCGCAGGTGCGCCCGATAGTCAGCGGCCGGCCACAGCCCCATCGCCACCCACGGCTGGGCCAGGTAGACCGCACGATCCGCCCGCGGGTCGGGCGCCGGCACCCGCCGGCGGAACTCGTCGGCGACCAGCTCGTTCACCCGCCACGCCCCTGCCTCGCGCAGGTAGAGCGCCCAGCGCTCGTCGGTGAGCCGAGCGACGGCGGTTGACACGGCTGCGGCGCGGACGGTCGGCCAGACCCGGCCCCCACCCTGGCGCACCCAGGCGTCGCGACGTGTCCGCCAGGTGCCGTACGTCCCGAGGCCCTCGTCCACGACGACGACCCGTGGCCGGTGCTGCGGCTGGTGGGCCACCATCCGGGCCCACGGCTTGATGCCCGGCGCCCCGACGGCCAGGTAGACCCAGTCGACGCCACGTTCCGGGGCGAGGGCCCGGGGGTCGGGGTCGGTGACCACGGTGAGCCGGGGATCCTCGGGCAGGAAGGACGCGATGTCGGCGTCGGAGACCGTCGTCCGGCCGAGGAACCCCCCGGTGCCCAGGCTGCGGACGACGATCTCGCCGCGGCGGGTCGCGAGCAGGTGGCGCACGTACGAGGCGATGTGGACGAGATGGGTGCGGTTGCGCACCCCGGACAGGGTGACGGCGACGGGCCGGTCGGTCATCGGCGTCTCCTGGGGGTGGCTCACCCGGTCAGGCTACCGGGCGAGGGTGGGCCAGCCGTGCCCGTGCTCACCCGGATCGTGCGGCCGTCGGGTGCCGTGCGGTCCAGGGTGTGGACCCGCAGAGGGGTGCCGGCGGCGGGGTCGGCCGGCAGGCCGTGGAGGTCGATCCACAGCAGGATCGGGGTGTCGGTGAGCTTCGCGCAGACCTCGGCCCTCGTCCAGCGGGTCCAGAAGTCCTGGTCGCCGAACCGTCGCGTCAGGGCGGCCGGGAGCGGGCGGTCGGCGTACTCGGCATCGATCGCATACCGGTCGATGCCGGTGAGGTCGGCGGGCAACCACGACAGGACGGTGTCGTCGGGCAGGTGGGTCCGCGCCGGGGAGCCGTACGCCGGCCGGTGCCCACCCTGGGGCCCGCGCGGACGGTCCGGGTGCTCGATGGTGACGAGAATCTCAGCTGGGTCGGGAGGAAGGCCGCCCTTGGGTGAACCGTGCTCGGCGGGTGCCGGAACCGGACTGCTGGCCATCGCCGGTGCGATCAGATGATCGGCGGACGGCCCAGCGCGGTCATCCGGGCCACGGTCCGCCAGGAGATCGGGTGCCGGGGGCCCGGATCGGTCGTCCAGCCCTCGCGCAGGCCCTCGAACCAGATCCCCAGCGCCTCCCGGTCATGCACCCGCGCCACCGTGATCAGCACCCAGATGGCGACGTACTTCCAGTCGAGCGGGTGGGGGAGGTTGCGGCGGGCGACCCACACCCGGTTGCGGGCGTTCATCCGGTAGAACACCGCATGCCGGCTGGCCGGCAGGGCCGGGTGATGGACGACGATGCCGGGGGCGTAGGTGATCCGCCAGCCGGCGTCGAGCAGCCGCATCGCCAGGTCGATGCCCTCGTGCCCGTAGAAGAAGTGCCCCGGCCAGCCGCCGACCTGCTCGAAGGCGGTCCGTCGCTCCAGGTGCACGCCCTCCCAGAACACCACGGTGTCGCCGCCCCGTTCGGCGCTCCGGGCGTCCAGCCGGGGTACCCAGCGACGCGGTCCCGGCTTGCCGTCGGGATCGGTCGGCCGCGGCTGGACGATCGCGAGGTGCGGATCGGACTCCATCACCGCGACCATCCGGGCCAGCGTGTCGGGCTCCGGCAGCCACGCGTCGTCGTCGTAGAAGAGGATGTAGTCGCCGTGGGACAGCCGGGCGCCGACGTTGCGGCCCTCCGGAATGCCGAGGTTGTCCGGCTCGTGGTGGGTCCGGACCCCGTCGGGCAGCCCGGTCGGCTCCCACGCGTTGCCGACCACCAGCACGTCGAGATCCACCCCGGTCTGCGCCAGCAGCGTCTCGAGGGCCTTGGCGAGTTCGACGGGGCGGGTGCCCTGGGACAGCACGACGGCGGCGACGGTGGGGAGCGGCATGGGGACCTCCGGTGGGACGGCTCTGGGATGAGGCTATCGGAGCCGTACGACACCCGAGGGGCTCCGGGCCAGAGCCCCGAGGCGCCCCGGGCCGGCCGCACCCGAGCTGCAGTCCCTGCCTCGCGACCAACGAGCCCTGCGTTCGCCGCCGCGCCCGGTCGCCGGTTAGGGTTTCGGAGGCACGGCGGTGACGGCAGACGGACCGCGCCCGGACCTGGGACGGGGCCGCAACGACTCGAGCGGACAGGAAGTGACGACATGACCGGCGATCGGGCGTCCACTCGGCAGGGGCGGTGGTCGGTCCTCGGCGTGTTCCTCGGGCTCGCCGTCATCGGCGCCCTGACGATCGTGCCGAAGGTGATGGGCTGGAACGACGGCACCCGGATGGCCACCATCCAGGCCCTGGTGCAGCACCACACCCTGTCGATCGAGCCCACCAGCTTCGCCTCCGTGAACGACAAGGTGTTCATCGGCGGTCACTTCTACTCCGACAAGCTCGCGACGCCACAGTTGCTCGGGGCCGCGGTCTACTGGCCGATCTGGCATCTCGGGATCCGGCTCGCGCCGGACTGGAACCTCGCCTACTACCTGGTCACCCTCTTCACGGTGAAACTGTTCTGGCTGCTCGGTCTGGTCGCCTTCTACGGGTCGCTGGCCTTCACCCGGCTCGACCGGGTCCGTCGGCTGTGGCTGACGGTGGCGCTCGGCATCGGCACCCTGGTGCTGTCCTGGTCGGCGACGTTCAACAACCACTCGCTGGCCGCCTCCTGGGTGGCGATCGCCTTCTGGTTCCTGCTCCGGGCTCGGAACAAGGGGCGGGTGCTGCCCAACCTCTTCCTGAGCGGGCTGTTCTTCGGGCTGGCCGGCAGCTCGGACGTGCCGACGATGGCCTTTCCCGCGGCGTTCGGCCTCTACGTCCTGCTCGACCGGCGGCTGCGTCGCGGCACCTGGGCGTACGTCGTCGCCCTGCTCATCGCCGTCGCGCCCGCCCTGGCGGTCAACTACGCGATCTCCGGCAGCCTCGTCCCGGTGCAGATCGTCCCGCGCTACTTCGACTTCCCTGGATCGCCCTGGAACGCCGAGCACCTCACCGGCACCGGGGTGAACAGTGGGTCCTTCCTCGGCCGCTACACCACGGGCATGCTGGTCGGGATGCGAGGGTTCCTCGTCTACAACCCGCTGAGCCTGCTGGCGCTGCCGCTGATGGTCCGCGAGTTCGTCCGCCGCCGCCGGTTCGCCTCCGAGGCGCTGGTGATCTTCCTGATGTCGGTGGTCATCGTCGGCTACTACTGCCTCGCGTCGAACAACTACGGCGGCGACGCGTACAGCATCCGCTGGTTCGTGACGATGCTGCCGTTGTGGATGTTCTTCCTCTACCCGCTGCTGGAGGGCAAGGGCGCCTGGCGCTGGGTCGTCCTCGGCGCGTTCCTCGCCGTCTCGGTGCCGATCGCCGTGATCGGGGCGTGGAACCCGTGGAGCCGCGCCGACGTCAACCCGGTGCCGCTGCTGTCGAACCTCAAGATGGCCCCGGACCTGGCGCGATCCCTCTGGGCGGCGATCACGCACTCCTGAGTGCCCGCGCTGGGCCTCTCCCGTTCCTGTGCAGAGCAACAGGAACCACTCACCCACGGCACGTAGCCGTCACAAGAACCGGGCCGAGTCTGGACACATGTCCGCAGACGAGGCAGGGAAAAGGTGACGCAGATGGACCAGAGCGCAGTCGACCAGCAGCGCAGGGCCCCGGACGCCCTGGTCTCGTACGTGTTCCCGATCTACAACGAAGAGGGCAACATCGGCGTCCTCTACCGGGAGATGCAGCAGGTCGTCCGTGACCTGGGGCACCGGGTCGAGTTCGTCTTCGTCAACGACGGCAGCACTGACGCCTCCCTCGACATCCTGCTGGCCATCGCCGCGCACGACGCCCGAGTCCGGGTGATCGACTTCGCCCGCAACTACGGCCACCAGATCGCGGTCACCGCGGGCATCGACGCCGCGGTCGGCGACGCCGTGGTCATCATGGACGCCGACCTGCAGGACCCGCCCGAGGTCAGCGCCGAGCTGGTCCGGGAGTGGGAGAACGGCTGGGACGTCGTCTACGCCCAGCGCCGCAGCCGGCGCGACACCGCGTTCAAGCGGATCACCGCCGCGCTGTACTACCGCCTCCTCGCCGGGCTGTCGGAGATCGACATCCCTCGCGACACCGGAGACTTCCGGCTGATCGACGCGAAGGTGGCGGGCCAGTTGCGCCGCTACGGCGAGCACGACAGGTTCCTGCGCGGCATGGTCGCCGAGATCGGCTACCGCCAGAAGGCGGTCCTCTTCGACCGGCACGAGCGCCACGCCGGGACCACCGGCTACCCGCTGCGGACGATGATCCGGTTCGCCGCGGACGGCATCATGGGCTTCTCCAGCAAGCCTCTGCAGCTCATCTCCCGGATCGGCACCTCGATGGCGATCCTCGCCCTGGTCGGCATCGTCTACGCCCTCGTCCGCCGGATCGTCTACCCCGATGCCGTAGTCTCCGGGTGGACGTTCACCATCATCGCGGTGCTCTTCGTCGGCGGCGTCCAGACCCTGATGACCGGCATCATCGGGTCGTACGTCGGCCGGATCTACACCGAGGCCAAGGGCCGGCCGCTGTACGGCGTGCGGGCCCAGTACGGCGTGCCGACCCGCGCGATCGCCCCGACCGGGTTCGAGGTCACCCCGCCGGGCTTCGACGCGGCGCCGATCCGCTCCGAGACCGCCGATCGATGAGCGTGCGGGGCAGCCGTCCGGGGGCGTGGGCGATGAGCATCCGGGGCCCCATCGCCCGCATCCGACCGCTGCTGACGTTCTGCCTGGTCGGGCTGGTGAACACCGTGGTGTCGTACGCCGTCTACCTGGGACTGCGACTCGTGGTGCCCTACCTCGCCGCGTACGTGCTCGGCTGGCTGGTCGGGGTCGGCGTCTCGTTCCTGCTGAACTGCCGGTTCACCTACCGGGTGGCGCCGACCTGGCGTGGCCTGGTGCTCTTCCCGCTCTCGAGCCTGCCCAACATCGTGCTGTCATCGGCCGGCGTGGTGCTGATGGTCGAGGTGCTCGGCTGGGACCAGCGGGTCGCGCCCCTGGTCGCCACCGTGCTCGCCGTCCCGGTCGGCTACCTGATCGCCCGCACGATCCTGGTCCGCCCGGTGCGCCCGGCCGGGCAGGAGCCGACGCTGGGGGAGCGGGCCGGGCACGAGCCGGCCGCGGGGCCGAACGTGGGCGACACATCCGACGCACGGCGACCCATTGCGTACAAGGTTTGTCCAAGGTAGGCTCCCCTTATCTCGCCGACGGGGGCGCCCCCTTGGCGGCCACCTGCCATCCCTTCACCAGGGGATCGCACCAAGAAGGGAGTACCACCCCATGCGCACGTCCATGTTCCGGTTGGCGCTGGTCGCCGCCGCCTCCGCACTCGCCCTGACCGCCACCGTCGGCCAGGCTCAGGCCTCGAACATCGCCCCCCACGGGGCTGCTCGCGGTGTCACCCGCGTCACGCTCGACACCGGCACGGTGGGGGCCGTCGTGGGGCTGGGTCTCACCCCGGCTGCGGTCGCCCCCGGCGTGCTGGGCGGCAGCCCCCTGCAGGCCGCGTTCCCGATTGTGGGAAACATGAAGGGCGGCATCGTCAAGCACACGGGCGGCCTGAGCCTGACCAAGGGTGGGACGGTGCTGACCCTGACGAACTACTCCATCAACGAGAACACCGGACGGCTGACGGCTGAAGCCGCCGTCAACGGCACTGAGGTGGGCCGCATCCCCCTGTTTCACCTCGACAACGTCCACACCAACGTGGCCGGCTGCGCAGTAACAGCCGACCTGGACCTCAGCCCCGAGGCCTCGGCCGCTGTCCACGACGTCTTCGGTCTCGACATCGCGCCCCAGGCGCTGGCCGGAGCCCACTTCGGTAACGCCTGCGTCGCGCCCCGCACCTAGCCAGGTCACGCTCGTCGAGGGCGGGTCGTGGACAGGCGTCCGACCCGCCCTCGACTGCGCTCCGCAGGGGCTAGGCGCCAAGCCGAATTGGCAGCGGACGCCCGGCGGTGGCAGCCACGTTATAGTGCCGCCATGGTTTATCCTCCGGCCACACCTGCGCGGCGGTGCCGCTCGCTGAGCGTGGTCGTCCCCTGCTACAACGAGGAGGCCAATCTCGAGGAGCTGCATCGCCGGCTGTCGGCGACGCTCCCCGAGGTGGCCGACAGCTGGCAGATCGTGTTGGTCAACGACGGCAGCGCCGACCGCACCGAGGAGATCGCCCTGGGGCTGGCCAGGCGGGACCCGTTCGTGCAGTTCCTGTCCCTCTCCCGGAATTTCGGCAAGGAGGCGGCGATGCTCGCCGGCCTCGAACATGCCCGCGGGGACGCCGTCGTCATCATGGACGGCGATCTGCAGCACCCTGTCGAGATGATCCCGGCCCTGGTGAGTCGTCATCTCGACGGCTTCGACCAGGTGATCGCCCGCCGCGACCGCAAGGACGACCCCAAGCTGCGTACGGCGCTGTCGCGGGCGTTCTACCGGGTCTTCAACACCTTGATCGACGTCCCGCTCAACGACGGGTCGGGCGACTTCCGCTTGCTCAGCCGCCGGGCCGTCGACGCGCTGATCGCCATGCGAGAGACGAACCGCTTCTCCAAGGGCCTGTTCAGCTGGATCGGGTTCCCGAGCGCGATGATCGAGTACGAGAACGTGCAGCGCGACGCCGGCCAGAGCAGTTGGACGATGCACAAGCTGTTCGAGTACGCGCTCGACGGCATCCTGTCGTTCAACACCAAGCCGCTGCGGGTGGCGATCTGGATCGGGCTGTGGATGGTCGGCCTGATGCTGGCGTACGTGGTCTGGCTGATCATCGGCGTGGCCGTGTTCGGCGTGCAGGCCCCGGGCTACGTGACGACGATCGCCGCGCTGGTGGCCCTCAGTGGCATGCAGTTGATCGTCCTGGGGGTGATCGGGGAGTACGTCGGCCGGATCTACTCCGAGGTCAAGCGCCGCCCCGCCTACCTGCTGCGGATCGACTCGGCCCAGGACCTGCCGCCCGCCTCCGGCGTCCCCGGTCCGGCCGGGCAGGGCTGACGTGGGGTTCCTGCGGACCTGGACGACACGGCTGTGGCCGCTGGTGAAGTTCTCCCTCGTCGGCGTCGTCAACACCGGCGTGTACTACGGCGTCTACCTGCTGCTCTACCGCTTCATGCCGTACGTGGCGGCGCACCTGATCGGCTGGACCGTGTCGGTGATCGGCTCCTACCTGCTGAACTGCTGGTTCACCTACCGGGTGCGGCCGACCTGGCTGAAGCTGCTCGTCTACCCGCTGTCCAGCCTGCCCAACGTCATCTTCACCACCTTCGGAGTGGTGCTGCTGATCGAGGTGCTCAAGGTCAGCAAGGAGCTCGCCCCGCTGATCGCCGGCCTGATGGCCGTCCCGTTCAGCTACCTGTTGGCGAAGCTCCTGCTGGTGGGACGCGGTGACCGCGACGGATCCGGAGCACCTGCACAACGACGGTGAGGGCCACCGCCACCGCGGTGATGACGAGCCCCGGCAGCAGGCCCCTGGGGTGGTAGGAGCAGGTCAGTCGGCTGGCATCCCGGACCGGGACGGTGAGCATGCCCGCCCGGGCGGTGACCGCGACGGGGCCGTCGTCGGTGCGGCAGGCCCAGCCGGGCAGGGCGGTCGTGAGGATGACCGCATCGCCGGTCTGCGGTGCCGGCCAGGCGATGCTGACCTGCTCCTGGCCGAAATGTACGTCGGCGCCCTGGCCCCGCGAGGTGGTCACCATCCGGTCGAGCGCCTGCGGATCCAGGCAGCCGACATCGCCGGGACGGACCCTCAGGCCGTCGCCGCGCAGGGTGAAGGCGACATGTCCGTCCGCGGGGACGGGGCCGAGGGTGTGCACCTGGGGGACGTCCCAGGAGGAGGTGCGGCCCTGCCAGGTGATCGACCCACGCCGCTCGGGTGCGTACGCGGGGGTGACGACCTGGAGGATGCTGCCCGGCCGGCAGTCCGCGGCGACGTCCACCTCGGCCGGCCCGTGCGTGACCAGCGGGCCGTCCTGGGTCACCCTTCCGGTGGCCCGTTCGGTGAGCCGCAGAGCAGGAGCGGAGTAGAGCGGGAGGCCGGCGAGCCGGTCCCGGGTGGCCCACACTGTGCCCGGGGGCACCCCGTCCGCCGCCGTGACCGCCGGGAGGACGGTGACCGGGGCGTTGACCCGGTCACCCGTACGGGAGTGGACGCCCAGGAGCGCCCCGGCTGCGGGGTCGTCGTCCGCCAGCGCGACGCGCCGCCGGTAGTAGCGCAGGCCCAGCGCCGACAGCGCGTCGGCAGTGGTCTGCGGCAGCGTGCTGGAGTAGTAGTCGACCCCGTCATAGCCGAGCAGGAGCGGGTCATTGTCCGAGCCGTGCGAGGGGACCCGGGCCCGCTCACCGCGCGGGACGATCGGCACCAGCCCGTGGCGGACGTCGAGCGCACCGGCGCTGACCGTGTTCGGGCCGCCGTGGATCTTGGCGTTCTCGCGGTAGAGGGCGGCGGCCGTGAACCCGCTCTCGCCCAGGATCGTGACGATCATCAGCACCGGGAGCCATCGCGGCCGTCCGGCGGCGGTGGCGGCCAGCAGGACCAGGCTGACGGCGGTGAGGGCGAGGGTGGCCACCGGCAGCAGGCGTTGGCCGGCGACGAGGGCGGCCAGCGCCGCGACGACGGCCACCCCGCCGAGCGCCGGCCACCGCTCGGGGAGCCCGGCGCCGAGTCCGAGCCACGCGCTGATCGCCAGGATCCCGGCGATGACGAAGGCCTCCCGGTAGTCGCTGCCGTTCGGGGCGGCGAAGCTGTGCCAGAGGAGCTGGGTGGCGGGGAGCTGCACACTCACCACGGCGGCCACCGGCAGCACCACCAGGATGATCCGGACGCGGGCGGCCAGTCGCCGGTTCCATGGGGCGGCCGCCACCAGGACGAGGGTGCCGAGGCCGATGAAGAGCCCGGGTGAGCCCGAGTAGACCTTGCCGGGGAACAGTTGGGCCAGGGCCTCCCACCAGGTCACCTGGTAGAGGTGGGTCGCGGGTACGCGTGCGGCTGACCGGACCTCGTCGAGCACCGGCAGGACCAGCCAGGCGACCATGGCGATCCCCAGCGCGAACCCGAGGATCACCCGCGTCAGGGCGAGGGCCGACTCCCGTAGACCCGCCCGGTCCACCGCGAGCAGGGCCAGCAGCACCAGGCCGGTGCCCAGGGTGGCCATCACGGCCGTGTAGTAGTTCGCCGTCCAGAACAGCGCGACGAGCAGTACCGACCAGGCGAAATGCCGTCGCCTGACCAGCTGAACCGCCGCCCACAGCAGCACCGGGAAAGCCACCAGGCCATCCAGCCAGGAGAGGACGACGATCCCGTCCCCGGTCAACCAGCCGCTACCGGCGTACGCGGCCCCCAGCGCCACCGCGATCACCCGAGGGGCCGATCGGTGCAGCGACAGCAGCAGCCAGGTCATCGCCGCGGCGGCCGAGCCGATCTGCAGCAGGGCGATGGTCTGCGCCGCGAGGGTGAGCTGGTCCTCCGGGAAGAGCACCAGCAGGAGGTTGCCGGGACTGGCCGCGTAGGTCGCGAAGTCGCCCAGGTACGGCAGACCCAACGCGCTGTGCCAGTTGAAGAGCAACGAGTCCGGACCGCCGGGATGCAGCAACAGGTCCCGCAGGTAGGCCTTCTGCGGGAGCAGTTGGTGGTGGGCGTCGTTCACCGCCCACGGACGATCCCCGAACGGGAAGACGCCGGTCAGCCACATGCCGGTGAGGTGGGCCGCCATCGCCGCGACGGCCGCGAGCACGGCGGGGAGCAGCGCCTGGCGTACGCCGACAGTGTCCGCGGCGAACGGCGACGCCACGGCACGAACGCGCACCGACGCGACCGTCCCGGGACTATCTGTCGCGGCGCTGGACATGCCGTGATGCTAAGCCACGACAGCAGGACGTCGGTGCCGGTGTCCGCCACAGCGATCCAGAAAGCCTGCCCGCCTGGCCGCTTGGCGCGCTGCCTCGGAGGGGGCACGAGTGTCAGTGCCATCGGGTGCTGCGATTGTATCTATATGTGACACAATTACATATGGTCTCCCCAAGGTGTGCGGAAGCTAGCTTCATATGTATCGATAACTGATACACTTGCAGCATGGCGTCAAGTCCTGGTGTGACTGCTCGGGCGGTGAACATCGCTGCGGGCCAATGGGGCCTGCTCACGACCGCCCAGGGTGAGAAGGTGGGTGTCACTCGCCTGAAGCTGTCCCGTCTGGCCGCCGCAGGCTTTCTTGAGCAGGTCGACCGCGGTGTGTATGCGGTCGCCGGATCCGACGACCCTCACCGCACGCTCCGGGCGGCCTGGCTCACCCTCGACCCTACCCGCACGGCCGAGGAACGCCTCGCCGACCTCACCAGGGCCGGTGTCGTTTCCCACACCTCCGCCGCCGGGCTGCGCAGTCTCGGCGACCTGCTCGACGACCGACCCGAATTCAGTCTGCCGTACCGCAAACAGACGCGCCGGAACATCCGTCTCCATCGGGCCGCTCTCGCTGCCGACGAGGTGCAGCTCGTCGAGGGCCTCCCCACAACCACGGTCGAGCGTACGGTCGCCGACCTGCTGCGTGACGGCCAGGACCCCGACCTCGTCGCCCAGATCGTCGGACAAGCGACTGGCCGCGGCTTGGTCGATCGTGACGTCCTGGCCGGCCACCTCGATCCCCTTGCGAAGGCGCACGGCGAGCCCGATGGGACCGGGTACGTGGATCACCTGCTGGAAGTGGCAGGGCTCGGACTGGCCGACCAAGTCGATTACCTCGCCAAGACCGAGGCCGGGCGCGTGCTCTGGGAGTCGGCCCAGGCCACCCTGTTGCGGGAGATCACCGAATCGGCAAGAGTCGCACTCGGGAAGGAGCTCATACTCCAGCTCTCCGAGGTTGTGAAGGCTTTCCCAGCCTCCGCCATTCCCCTGCCGACTGAGGTGATCTCCCCGGCGGTGTGGGAGCACGTCCAGCAGGCGGCTGCGGCCGTTCTTGCTCCAGGCGCCGCTGCCTTCGCGCCGGCCGGGCAGCGCCGGGTGGCCGCGCCCACTCGGCCCACACCGCCGGCGGCAACCGTCGAGGAACATGACCAGGACCAGGCTGACCAGCAGGAGCAGCGATGACCAGCAGCGGGTACGACACTGCACAACAGCTGTGGCAGGCCGTCGGCGACAGCGCCAAGGGACTGAAGGTGAAGACCGGGAAGGACCCCTCGGCCGCCATTCGCGAGTTTGTGATGTCTCGCTTCCTGGCCAGCAGTCAGGGGCGAATGGGCACACCGCGGACTGCCGGGCCCACCGTCCTTCACGCCACCGCCGCAGTGGGCACCGCGCTACCCCCAGCAAGCGAGGAAGACCCCCGCGTGTGGTGACGTCATGCGGTACGACACCGCCGTCGCCCTGGTCAACACTTTGCTCTCACCAGTCCTCGACGGCACCGCCGCTGGTCACCAATGGCACCCCGAGGCCAGATCCTGGACCCCGCTCTGACGGGCAGTAGTCAGCGGACGGGCTTGGCACCCAGAACCATCTGAGCCTGCCCGGCGTGACTACTTTGAAATCATGAGTTGGCTCCTCGATAGGCACCCGGTCGACCATCCTCGAATCCAGGATGCACTGCAGGCAATCGGGAGAGCGACGTATGTGGCAAGCCGGACCAGCTGCAGGAGTGGTTTGAACGCTCGCAGGAGGAGTTTCGCGGCGCTCTTGAGCAGATTCGAGTGCACGTGAACGGGCTCACGCCTGGGTGCGCCCTGGTCGGTTCCTGGCTGTTTCAACTCCTGGGGCAGGAGGATGACCAGTCCTTTCCTCAGCAGGTCTTCGATGCCTACTCGACGGTCAAGTCCCTTTGTGTGGTGTAACCGTGTTGTCTCCTGGGGTGGGGTGTTGGTCAGGCAGTCAGGAAGAGCTCGGGGTGGGCGGGTTCTGCGTGGTCGTGGAGGATGTGGGCGAGTTTGCGCATGGAGACCTCGGAGAAGTAGCGGCGTTCGCCGTATTGCCATTCCTCGTGTTGTTCCTGGAGGACGGCGCCGATCAGGCGGGTGACGGAGTCGCGGTCGGGGAAGATCTGGACGACGTCGGCGCGGCGTTTGATCTCGCGGTTCAGCCGCTCGATCGGGTTGTTCGACCAGACCTTCTGCCAGTGCTCACGGGGCAGTGACGCGAACGCGGTCAGGTCTGCCTCGGCGTCCTGGAGCATGCCGGTGATCTCGGGGAACGAGGAGCGCAGACTGTCGGTGACCTGCTGGTACTGGCCGATCACGGTCTCGGGGGTGGTCTGGGCGAAGATCGTCGAGATCAGCGCGTTGATCGGCTTGGACCGGGCCGATCCGAGTTTCTGGGTGACGTTGCGGGCGAAGTGGACCCGGCAGCGCTGCCAGCCGGCTCCGGGCAGGATCGCCTTCACCGCGGCTTTGAGGCCGGCGTGGGCGTCGCTGGTGACCAGCGCGACACCCAGCGGGTCGGTGTCGGTGGCGACCTTCAGGCCGCGGTCACGCAGGCCACGGAGGAACTCGGTCCAGAAGTCGGTGGTCTCGGCGTCGCCGAGGGCCATGCCGAGGATCTCGCGGCGTCCCTCGCCACTGACACCGGTCGCGACGACGAGGGCCTGGGAGACGACCCGGCCCCGGACGCGGACGTCGAGGTAGGTCGCGTCGAGGAACAGGTAGGGAAACCAGGTGTGGTCGATGCGCCTGTGCAGGAACTCGCCGACGGTCTCGTCGATCTCGGCGCAGATCCGCGAGACCGTGGAGCGGGAGATGCCGGTGTCGTTGCCGAGGGCGCGGACGAGCTGGTCGACCTTGCGGGTGGAGACGCCCTCGATCCAGGCCTGGCAGATCACCGCGTAGAGGGCCTTGTCGACCCGCCGGCGGGGGTTCAGCAGGGCAGGGAAGAACGACCCCTCACGCAGTTTCGGGATCGCGAGGTCGACCTCCCCGGCCGGGGTCTGGAGGGACTTGGGGCGGGTACCGTTGCGACGCGTGGTCCGGGCCGGGGTGCGTTCGTAGCGGCCGGCGCCGATCTTGACGGTCGCTTCGGCGTCGATCAGGTCCTGCAGCCCGGCCTGCAGCATCCGGCGGAACACGTCCGAATGGGCCAGGTCGGGATCGGTGAGGACTTCTGAGATCAGGCTTGTCAGGGCAGACTGGTGGCGGGTCATCGTGGGATCACTTCTTTGCTTCTTGGCGGAAACATCAGGTCTCCCACGATGGCCCTCCTACGTCGTCAGCAACGACAAGGACACCGCGGGAAGTGACACCACGCTATGGGACACATCCTACTCGACCATGCTGAGCTCGTGGATCCTGGCTCCCGTTTGGGATCTACTCCCGCGACTCGAGGGAGAACCCACCATCCCCGCCCGCGATGGCGCGGTCCGCTAGCCAGTATGACGCGCAGGAAGAGCACCCCCGAGCGGCTCGGTCACCACTGGGTGAGTGGTAGCGCCGCGCCGGGTCACTCGGGTGGTCAACTCGGTCGCCCCTCGCGAGGGTTCCGGCGTCTGCGGAAAAGTTGCAGCGCGACTGTCAGGATGAGCGCAGCGGCCGCGACGACCGAACCTGGCAGCAGGCCGGCGGTGCGGTAGGAGCAGGTCAGCTGGGTGGCCCCCGGACCGGGACGGTGAGCATGCCCGCTCGCTCGGCGACCGGGACGGGTCCCGCGTCGGTGCGGCAGGCCCAGCCGGGCAGGGCGGTGGTGAGGATCACCGCGTCGCCGGTCTGCGGTGCCGGCCAGCTGACGCTGACCCGCTCCTTGCCGAAACGTACGTCGGCGCCCTGGCTCCGGGAGGTGGTCACCATCCGGTCGAGGGCCGCCGGGTCCAGGCAGCCGACGTCGCCGGGGCGTACGTCCAGACCGGTGCCGCGGATCGTCAGCGTCACAGCGCCGTCGGCCGGCACCGAGCCGAGCGTGTGCACGACGGGATCACCCCAGCCGACCGTACGGTCCTGCCAGCTGATCGACCCGTGGGCGCGCCGATCATCGGGGTGGGTGACCATCTGGAGGGTGCTGCCCGCGGGGCAGCGCCCGGAGAGCTCGACCGTCGCCGGGCCCGCAGCGGTGATGCCCTGATCGATCGCCACGCGGCCGTTGCTTGGGTCGGTGAACCGCAGCGACGGGACGGTGTAGAGCCGGATGCCGGCGAGCAGGTCGCGGGTCGCCCAGACGGTGCCCGCGGCGGCCGGGTCGGAGGCGACCGGGCCGCTCGGCAGGACGGTGGCGAGCGCCGCGACCCGGTCATCGGCCCGGCCGTGGATGCCCAGCAGCGCCGGCACCGCGGGGTCGTCGCCGGCGAGGCTGATCCGTCGCCGCCCGTACGGCAGGCCCAGGCCGGACAGCGCGTCGGTGGTGACCCGCGGCACGGTGCTGGAGTAGTAGTCGATGCCGTTGTAGCCGAGCAGCAGCGGGTCGTTGTCGGTGCTGCGGGGGGCCCGGGTGCGTTCGCCGTCCGGTACCGGCGGCACCTCGGCCAGCCGGGCCGCATAGACGCTCGCGCTGAGAGTGGTCGGCGCGCCGTGGAACCTCGCCTTGTCCCGGTAGGTCGCGCCCGCCGTGTAGGTGCTTTCGATCAGGACCGTGCCCACCATCACCAGGGCCAGTAGGCGCGGGGAGGGGGAGGGCCGCGCAGCCGCGGGGGACGTCTCCGCGTGGGAGCCGGGAACGGCGCAGACCAAGGCGATCAGGACCAGGTCGGCGCCGCTGAAGAGCAGCGTGACGATCGACAGCTCGCCGGACAGCACGGCGCCCAGGGCGGCCACCGTCAGCACGCCACCGAGCAGCGGCCACCGGCCGGGGAGCCCCGTGGCCAGGCCCACCCACGCGGTGATCGCCAAAATGCCGGCGATGACGAAGGCCTCCCGGTAGGCGCTGCCGTTGGGCACCGCGAAGCTGTGCCAGGCCAGCTGCGTCGCCGGGATCTGCATGCTGACCACCGACGCGACCGGCAGGATCACCAGTGTCAGCCGGGCGCGGACGGGCAGCCGGCGGTTCCAGGGGGCCGCGGCGACGAGGATCAGGGCGCCGAGGCCGACGAACAGCCCCGCGGACCCCAGCGACCAGTTGCCCGGGAAGAGCCGCGCCAGCGTGGTCGCCCAGGAGACCTGGTAGAGCGACGTCTCGGGGCCCGGAGCGGCGGACCGGACCGCGTCGAGGACCGGCAGCACGAGCCAGCTGATCATCGCGATGCCCAGCGCGAACCCCCCGATCACGCGGCCGAGAGCGACGGCGGCGTCGCGTACGGTCGGCCGGTCGACGACAAGCAGAGCCACCACGACCAGGCCGACGCCGAGGGTGGCCATCACCGCGGTGTAGTAGTTCGCCATCCAGAAGAGCGCGACGAGCAGCACGGCCGGGATCAGTCGGCGCCGGCGGATCAGCTGGACGGCGGCCCACAGCAGCACCGGGAAGGCCACCAGGCCGTCCATCCAGGACAGCACCACGATCGCGTCGCCGGTCACCCAGCCGCAGCCGGCGTACGCGGCGCCCAGCGCGGCGGCCACACCCCAGGGAGCGGCCCGGTGCAGCGACAGCAGCACCAGCGCCATCACCGCCGCGGCGGTGGCGATCTGGACCAGCGTGATGACCTGCACCCCGAGGGTCAGCCGGTCGCGCGGGACGAACACCAGCAGCAGGTTGAACGGACTGGCGGCGTACGTGGCGAAGTCGCCGAGATAGGGCACGCCGAGGCCGCTGTGCCAGTTGAAGAGCAACGAGTTCGGGCCGCCCGGATGCAGCAGGAGCTCGCGGACGTACGCCTTCTGAGGGAGCAGTTGGTTGTAGGCGTCGTTGACGGCCCAGGGTCGCTTCCCGAAGGGGTGCACGCTCGCCAGCCACATCCCGGTGACCTGGGCGACGACGGCCACCAGCGCCGCGGTCAGCGAGGCGAGGACCCGGTCGCGACGACCCCCCGCGGCGACCGGCCCGAGCAGCACGGAGACGTCGGCCGGCAGCGGGTGGGAGGCGACCGGGGTCGGCGCCGCTGCGGGGATGGCCATGGGGTGGATGGTAAAGCAGCGTGGATGGTGAAGCACACCGCAGCTAGACTGCGCGCGGCGTCTCCGGGGGAGACGACCGGCAGAGTCGAGGGTGCCGCGGCGCCCGGAGGAGGCCAGATGCCCCAGGGGCGCACACCCGTACGCTTCCCGGTGAGCGCTGCGCGCGGCCGCCGTTGGCGGGAGGCTGTCACCGGTACCCCTGGAGCGGCCGCCCTCGCCGCGCTGCTGTCCGTCACCGTGATGGTGGTGCAGGCGGTGGTCCGCGGCGAGTACCCGTTCGGTGACCTGCCCCGCGGGTTCGACGACTACTTCGCCCAGTTCGTCCCCTACCACGCCATGTTCCAGCGGCTGCTGCACGGCGATCCCGGCATCGATGCGCAGTTCAACTGGTTCGTCGGGCTGGGCCAGCCGTTCCTGCCCGACTATGCCGTCTACCTCGGCGGACCGTGGACGCTGCTGATCGGCCTGTTCCCGGTGACCCGGGTCGAACTCGGCATGGTCGTGGTGACCCTGCTCAAGGTCGCGATGGTGGCCGCGTCGATGGTGGTGTACCTGCGGATCGCCCACGGCGCCGGACACCCGGTGCTCGCCGCCGTCGTCGGGACCGCGTACGCCACCAGCGGGTTCATTCTCGAGGAGGGCCTGTACGACCCGATGTGGCTCGAGGGGGTCGCGGCCTTCCCGCTGATCGCCCTGGTCGGCCACTGGTGCCGGACCGGCCGCCACGCGGTGCCCAGCGTGCTGCTCATCGCCCTGCTCTACTGGTCGAACTTCTACAGCGCCATCATGGCCACCATCGGCGCCGTCTACCTGACCCTGGTGATGGCCCTGGTGGACCGGCTGCCGCCGCGCCGACTCGGCGAGCAGCTCGGGCGCCTCGCCGTGCGCGGCTTGCTCGGCGTCGGGCTGACGCTGCCACTGGTGCTGCCCGGAGTGCTGGCGGGGACCCAGGCTCCGCCGCTCGACATGACGTACGGGCCCCGCAACGTGCCGCTGTGGCGCTACCTCTCGAAGCTCTTCAGCCTCACCGAGCTCCTCGACTTCAGCCCCGGCCTGGCGATCGGCACCCTCCTGCTCATCGCCGCGCTGGCCTTCTTCGCCCACCGACGGATCCCCCTGCGGGAACGGCTCACCCTCGGCCTCGGCCTGGTCGTCATGTTCGCCACGATGTCGTGGGACGTCACCCGGCTGGTCTGGTTCGGGTTCACCGAGCCGCACGGGTCCTTCTTCCGCAATGCCTTCGTGGTCAGCGGCTTCCTCCTGGTGCTGGCCTGGCGGTTCCTGCTGCGGCCACCTCCCGGCCTGCTCGCCACCGTCCTCGGCGGTGGCGCGGTGCTGGCGGTGCTCGGCTGGCTGACGCTCATCCACCACCGCGGACCGCACCACGCCTGGTCCACGCCGCTCACCGTGGTGATGGTGCTGGCGGCCGTGGCCGGCGTCGCCGTGATGGCGATCCGGCCCGGCACCCGGCGCGTGGTCGGCCCGATCCTGGTCTCCCTCCTGGTCCTGGAGTTGGGGCTGAACGCCGTCGTGGTCGAGCAGTTGCGGGCCTCGGTGCGCCAGCCGATGGGACGCTGGTACGCCGACGCCGACCGCGACCTCGCGCTGGTCCGGGAGCACCGGGCGAGCGGCCAGGGCTGGCCGCCCTACCGGCTGGACGACGCCGCGTACTGGTACGGCAACCAGTCCGGCCTGCTGGGTGAGCCGGGCGTGCGGTACTACTCGTCCACCTTCACCGCGCAGTCGGCCCGGGTGTTCGCCGACCTCGGCGTCCCTTCACTCGCCAACGGCCGGTTGATGGGCCCGACCGTCGAGGACGCGCCCCTCTTCGCCCTGCTCGGCGTCTCGGCCCGGCTGGAACATCCCGAGCCGGGGCGGTCCCGGGTGAGCACCTACCGGTCGTTCCCGCTGGTCCGCGTCGCGCCCCCGGCGCGGCCGTCGGTCACCGGGGTCGCCTCGGTGTTCGCCCATCGCGACGGACTGTGGGACGAGCAGGTCTACACGGCGCCGGTGTGGGCGACCCGGCCGGCCACGGACGGCGCCGTGGTGCCCGCCGGCAACCAGACCCGGCTGGCCGGCACCTGCCCCGCCGGAGGAGTGCTCCAGGCCGACCTGCGGCCGGCGGGCGGTGCGGTGACACTGCGGACCTCGGGGTCCACCTCGGGTGGCCAGCGCGTCGACACGCCCGCCCCCGATGAGCGGCCGGCGCCGGTCACCGTGGCACTGCCCGCGACGGGAGCCTTCGATCTGGCGTACGTGGCCGACAACCGGGCGCCCCAGCCGCTGGCGCTGGACCGGTTCGCCTGCTTCGACGCCGCCCGCGCGGCCGGCTTCGTCGACGCGGCACAGCGCGATTCCCCCGGCCTGCTGGTGCATGGTCGCCACCTCGAGGCGACCTGGCCGCACCCGGTGTCGGGTGACGTGATCGTGTCGACGACCGCGGTCGACGGCTGGTCCTGCGACGTCGACGGGCAGCCTGCTCGGATCATCCCCGCGAGGGCCTGCTCAGCCTGCCCGTGCAGGGAGCCAGCCGCCTCTCCTGCCGCTACTCGACGCCCGTGCTCGCGCCGGCGACCGCCGCGGCGCTCGTCTGCCTGGCGGCCGTCGTGGCGCTCGGCCTCATCCGGCGCCGTACGGTCAGCAGGTGGCGCGACCGGAGCTGAGCACCGGCCCGGGCCACCGCGGTCCGGCCCTCCGGAGCTCCGCGCAGGGCATGCGATACTGGCCGCCGGGGCCCGCCGCAGGCCCTTCCCCCCGCACGATTCCGAAGGATGATCCATGCTCCAGCGCCGGCAGCCGGCTCCGTCCGATCGCTCGCCGGCCCGGGCGACGCGCCGACGGTCCCTGCTCGTGGCCGGCGCCCTGACGCTGCTCCTCACCGCCTGCGGCTCGGTCCTCGGCTCGGCGCCCCGGGCGACACCCTCCGCGGCGGGCGGCTGCACCGGCGGCTCGCTGCAAGTCGTGGCGCACCAGGACGACGACCTGTTCTTCATGAGCCCGGACCTGCTCCACGATCTCGGCATCCAGCGCGAGCGGTGCATCCGTACGGTCTTCCTCACCGCCGGGGACGCGGGCTACGGGCAGGACTACTGGAGCGCCCGCGAGCGGGGGATGGAGGCCGCGTACGCCGAGGCTGCCAAGGTCCCGGACACCTGGGAGTCGAGCTCCTTCACCGCCTCCGGCCACCAGGTGCTGGTCCGTACCCTGGTGCCGCGGCGGACCGTCTCCCTGGTCTTCCTTCGCCTCCCTGACGGGATGCCCGGCGGGGAGGGCAGCGACCAGCAGCACCACCAGAGCCTGCCGAAGCTCCTCGACGGCAGGATCCCTGACATGACAGCCGTCGACGGCTCCGCGACGTACACCGCGGCCGGGCTTCGGGACGAACTCGTGGCCCTGATGGACGACGCCCGCCCCGCCCTGATCCGCACCACTGATTTCGTCCACCCGATCGGCGACGGCGACCACGGCGACCACCACGCCGCCGCCTACCTGACCCGGGACGCCAGTCGGCGGGCGGACGTCGAGCACCGGATCCTCAGCTACCAGGGCTACCCGGTCAAGGACAAGCCGAAGAACGTCGGCGCCGACGACCTCGCCCTGAAGACGGCCGTCTACGACACGTACCAGGGCTTCGCGCTGCCGTCGGAGCCGATGTGGCGGCCGGCGTGGCTCTACCGCCAGTACGTCGTCGCCGACACGCAGGTGCCTGCCGCCACTGCACCGGCCTCGGTGGACACGTCGCCGTATCGCCCCGGCCCCGGGGAATGAGGCCGGGACCGGCGCGGGCGACCAGGGGGATCAGATCGAGCTGCCGCCGTCCACGGTGATCACCTGACCGTTGAGGTTGGTGTCGTCGAAGAGCAGCATCCGGGTGATCGGCACGATGTTGTCCGGCTCGACGAGCCGCCCGGACGGCGTACGCCGGGTGATGGCGCCCAGTTGCTCCGAGCCGAGCACCGAGCTCATCTCCGAGGCGAAGAAGCCGGGGGCCACCGAGTTCACCAGGACCCGGCCGTGCATCTCCCGGGCCAGGGTGCGCATCGCCGCGTCGAGACCGCCCTTGGCGGCGGCGTACGCGGCCAGACCGGCATAGCCGCGCTGTGCGCCCACCGAGGTGATCATCACGATCCGCCCCCGGCCGTTGCGGCGGATCATCCCGCGCAGCACCGCCCGGGTGAGCACCAGCGGGGCGGTGAGGTCGGTGCCGATGATCCGGGCGATGTCGGCCGGCGACGTCTGCATCAGCATCGAGTCCTGACCGACAGCGGCATTGTTGACCAGCCCGTCGATCCTGCCCAGCTTCGCGGTCGCCTGCTTGACGAAGGCGGTCACCGCGTCGACGTCGGTGATGTCGACCGGCGCGACGTACGTACGGTCGGGGAAGGCGTCGGCGAGCACCTGCAGCTCCGGGGTGATCGTCCGGGCGAACGCGGCGACCTTGGCGCCGGAGTCCAGCACCATCCGCACCAGGGCCAGGCCGAGGCCGCGGGAGCCTCCGGAGACCAGGACCACGGCGGCCGGCGGGACGGGACCGGCGGATCCCTCAGAGGCGCCCGAGCCCTCAGGGCCGGGGGCATCGGCGGGGGCGTTGACGGGCTCAGACATCGGACTTCAGGCTCTCCTTGATCGGGATCTGGGGCAGGATCCTCAGCCGGCGCGGGACGGCGTACTCGGGCAGCCGGGCGGCGCACCAGGTGGCCAGGTCCTCGGTCGAGGCGTCGGCACCGGGCGCGAGGACGACCTCCGCGGTCACCATCTGCCCGACGATCGGGGCCCGGCGGCCCTTCACCGCCGCCCAGGCGACCGCCGGATGGTCGAGGAGCACGGTACGTACCACGGCGGCGGAGGCCTTGGACCCGCCGACGTTGATCTCGTCCGACGCCAGCCGGCCGATGATGAGCACCCGGCCGTCGCGGATCTCCACCCGGTCCCCGGTACGCAGATCGGGGTCCATCCCCTCGGCCCGGAACGGGGAACGGATCACGAGTTCGTCGTCGACGACGCTGAGGCGGGGGCGGCTCTCGGTGTCACGGTCGAGCCATTCCACCGGGAACCCGGCCCGGCCGTCGTGGACGGCGATCGCCGCGCCGGCCTCGGAGGAGGCGTAGATCCACGAGATCCGGGCCTCGGGGTAGACGGTGTGCAGCCGATCGAGGACGGCCTGGTCCACCGGCTCACCGCCGAGGGTGATCTGTTCCAGCGGCAGCCGCGCCATGGTGTCCCCGGCGCGGACCAGAGCCTGGCGCCAGAAGGTCGGTGTCCCGGAGACGGCGGTGACGCCGTGCTCGAGGGCCAACTGCGGCCAGTCCTCGAGCTGGTCGGGCTCGACGAAGACGAGGTCGTTGCCGGGATGGGCGAGGGACAGGGTGACCAGCTGCCACCACGCGTACGCCCCCGGGGTGTAGGGGCACAGCCAGGTGCGGGCGGGCTGGTCGCCCTTGACGGTGGTGAGTGAGTCGAGGGTGTGGGCGACCCGCTTCGGCCGCCCGGTGGAGCCCGAGGTGAGCAGCCAGATCCGGCCGGAGTGGGCGGCCCGTTCGACCGCGGCGGGCAGCAACGCGACCTCGGCGCCCTCGGCCCGGGCGATGGCGAGCCCGGCGGACTCCAGGTCGGTGATCAGGCTGTCGTCGGCCCGGGTCAGGGAGGCGACCAGGGTCTCCCGGTCGGTGGTGGCGTGGGTCCAGACGGCGCGGACGGCCTCGGCGTGGTCGTGGACGAAGACCGCGGCAGCCGGCGGCAGCGGATAGCCGTCGAGGTCCGCCCAGCTGCCGGTGAAGCCGCGGGAGACGATCCGGTTCGTGGCGCCGGCGACCGTCCGCGAGGCCCCGGTGGCCATCAGGCGTCCTGCAACTGCTCGATGAAGTCCAGGACGTCGGAGACCGTCGTGATCGATCGCAGGCCCGGGGCGTCGAAGTTGAGCTCGGTGCCCAACTCGTCCTCGACCGACAGGGCCAACTCGGAGAAGTCGAGGGACCGGAACCCGATCGCGTCCAGGGCGGCGGTGTCATCGGCGGGCAGCGTCTTGCCCTGGTTCGCGAGCACCTCGGCCATCATGGTGCGGATCTGGTCGCGGCTGAGTCGGCTCATGCTCTCGGCTTCCTGGGGGTCGGACGGATGACGCGCCCACTCTACCGAGCGGACCGGGCCCTGGGGTCCGGCGGCGAGCGACCGGGCCAGGGCTGGATGGCGCCGGGTGTAGAGGAGCGTGGCCGCCGCCAGGGCCAGCGCCATCGCAAGGCTGCCGTACAGCTGGAAGTCCGTCTCCTCGATCACCAACTGGACGAAGGCCACGGCGACGACGAAGGCGATCCGGCGACGGACGCCGTCGGGGCTGAGCCGCTCGAGACCGAACATGACCGGGATCGGGATGAGGTACCACGGCCAGAGGGTCGGGGAGGCGAGCGCGAACGCGAGAGGCCCGACCCAGGCCAGGGTGGGCCAGCCGTGCGGCGCGAGGCGGGCGATCATGACGATGAGTCCGAGCGCGACCACCGGGACGAGGACCCTGGCCACCGGTCCGTTCGCCGCGCCTTCCGGGAGCGGATGGCCGTGCAGACGGGACAGGAAGCCGGCCACATCCCCAAGGAGCGCGGTGGGGGAAAGGCTGAGGACACTCCCGGGGACTCTCAGCGCGTGGATCCAGCCGCTCCCCAGGCCCGCGGCGGCGGTCATGGCGAGGAACGTCGCCACGAGGCTCACGGCGGCGACCCCGGCGCGGGCGGCGATCCGGCCCCACAGCCGGACGCCGCCTCGCGCGGCCTCGACGGCGGGGACGGAGGCGAGGACCAAGGCCGGCAGCACGAGGACCGCGGGCTGCTTCACGGCCGTGGCCACCGCCACCACCGCGGTGCCGGTGACCAGGCCATAGCGGGTCCGCGCCAGCATCAGGCCCACCAGGACGAGCGTGGTCATCAGGACCTCGTGGTGCAGACCGGCTATGCCGGCGAGGATCGTCAGCGGGTTGAGATACCACCAGAGAGCCGTACGGACGTCACGGCCGATGTCAGCCGCGAGGCGTGCCAGCGCCCAGCCACCGATCAGCAGGACGATCAGGTCCAGCACGTGCAGTGCGACGATCGACCCGTACGGGTGCTCCTGCCCCACCCAGACCGCCAGTTGGGACCAGCGCAGGGACAGCGGGGGATACACGGTCGTGGTGCCGACCCAGGTGGGGTCGACGTACGCCGCGAGCGGGCCACCGTCGGTGCCGAGGCCGACCCGGTAGGGGTTCATTCCATGGGCCAGCTGCCACCCCTGGTCCAGGTAGGCGTGGGCGTCGGTGCTGCCGAATGGCAGCCCGACGACCAGCGGGAGGCTCCAGGCGACCGCGGTGAGCAGGCTCTGTCGCAGGGCGGAGTGCGCCGGTTCCCCCCGACGGGGGCGCGCCTGGATCCAGGCCAGCGTCAGCAGGAGACCACCCGACAGCATCAGGGCGATGTCGAGGCCACGGCCCAGCCACTCCTGGACGAGCCGGATGGCCAGGGGCAGGTGGTAGCCCTGGGTCCCGGCTGTACGCACCGTGCTGACGGCCAGGGTCACGGTGGCGAGGGTTCCCGCCAGGACCCACCGTCGCCGGTGCGCGGAGCCGCCCGCGCTCCGTCGTGCCCGCGGGTCATCGGGTGTCAAGGGCCGGCCGGCTCCCGGTTCTTCGGGGAGGACGGGAGGAACCCGCATCGGTGTGGTCACAGCCACTGTGGACGCGCCCTCCTGTGCCGGGTCGTGATCGGCCCGGTCGTGATCGACCTGCTCATTCGTGCTCCTCGGGACATCCCGTCATGGACCCGAGGTGTCCGGTCGGACCCTCGGTTGCGGGGCCTACGTCTGCGCGCGGAGCTCCCCGGGGTCGGGATCTGCCAGCCGGGCGGGGCCGGGGGAGCGATCGGCCAGCGAGCGGGCGATGCCGGGGTGCAGCCGGGAGAAGTACAGCCACGAGGCGGCCAGGATGAGCGCGGCGGCGAGGGTGCCGTACTTCTGGAAGCCGGTGTACTCGATCACCACTTGGGCGAAGGAGATGCCCAGGACGAAGGCGATCCGGCGCCGCACGTCGTCGTAGTCCAGGCGCTCCAGGCCGAACATCACCGGAATGGGGATGAGGTACCACGGCCACAGGGTGGGGGAGGCCAGCCCGAACGCCAGCGTGCCCACCCATGCGAGGGTCGGCCAGCGATGCGGCGTGAGCCGGACGATCTCGACGATGAACCAGACGGCCACGATCGGCGCCACCACCATGCCCACGGGACCGGTGACGGTATCGGAGAGGAGCTTGGTGCCCGTCGCGTGGCGGAAGAAGAACCCGACCACCTGCGCGATGATCGCGGTGGGCGAGAGGGTGAAGCTCATCCCCGGCACTCTCAGGGCCGAGAGCCAGCCGAAGCCCAGTCCTGATGCCCAGGTGATGAGGACGAAGGTCGCCGCGACACTGACGGCCGACACGAGGGCGCGCCAGGCGATGTCGAGCCAGGCCCGTGCGCGGGGACCCAGGGCGATCGACGCGGGTAGCGTGGCCACGACGAGCGCCGGAAGGACGACCACCGCCGGTTGCTTCACCGCCGCCGCGAAGCCGATGGCGATGCTGCCTGTCACCAGTCCGAACCTCGTCCGCGCCAGCATCAGGCCCAGCATGATGAACGCGGTCATCAGGAGCTCGTTGTGGAGACCCGCTACGCCGGAGAGGATCATCAGCGGGTTGAAGTACCACCAGAGGGCCTTGCCCACGTCACGGCCCATGCCGGCCGCGAGCCGCTTCGTGGCCCAGGCGCCTGTCATGAGGGCGGCCAGGTCGAGGAGGTGCAGCACGACCAGCGACCAGTACGGGTGGGAGCCGCCGATGAGCACGGCCAGTTGGGCGAAGCGCAGGCCCAGCGGGGGATAGATGGTCGTCGTCCCTACCCAGACCGCGGAGACGTGGTCCGCGAAGGGGCCGCCGCCGATGCTGAGACCGGTGACGTAGGGGCTCATGCCGTGGCTCAGCTGCCACCCCTGGTCCAGGTAGGCGTACCCGTCCAGACTGGCGAAGGGCAGCGAGAAGACGAGGGGGAGCGACCAGATGCAGGCGGTGATCAGCGCCTGCCGCAGTGGCCGGTCGGCGGGATGGTGCGGGCGGGGCCGGATCTGGATCCAGGCCAGGGCCAGCAGGATCCCTCCGGAGACCATGAACGCGACGCCGACGCCGCGGTTCATCCAGTCGCGGATGAAGCCGAAGATCAACGGCAGGTTGTACTCCCGACTCTCCTTGGGCATCAGCGCGCTGAGCGCCAGCCCCAGGGTGGCGAGGAAGCCGACCATGGTGCCCGGGCGCTGGACTGTGGGACCGAGCCTCGCGACGAGCTGGCCGAAACGGCCGTTCGGAACGGCCCTGGCGTCGGTGTCGGGGGTCTCAGGACCTCCGGCGGGCACCGTCGTGTGGGGTGACGTCATGCAAGGTCCTTCCGCATCGTGTCCGCTGGGTAGTGGTCGGTGGGGGTGGTCACTGCGCCTCGTTCCTCCGGATCAGGCCACGGGCCTCGCGTCGCAGCCGGCGGCCGACGCGGCCCCCGAACTTCTCGAGACGGTACGTCAGGTACTGCCGCTCGTCCCAGTGGAACCGCGACCAGGCGCCGCGCAACTGTTCGCGTTGGCGAGTGATCACCGCCATCATCTCCTGACGGGTCATCGGACGGGCTGTCGCCGTCCCGCGCGCCGGATCGGGCCAGTAGCGGTCGACATCCGCGGGAGCGGGGACCCCGGCCATCGCGGTCAGGGCCCGGAAGACGGTGTGCGGGTGCATCGAACTCGGCCACGGCGTCCGCAGGCCGGCGGCACGCCAGGTGGCCAGCAGGTCGGCCAGCGCAGTCCAGATGGCCTCCTGCAGTGGTGCCGGGGCGGTGGCAGGCTCCAGGGGGATCGGTACGCAGTCCTCGTCGGCGCCCACCATCAGGGTGGCGAAGCGTGCGTCGGCGTACGGCGCGGGGAGCACCCCGCCGACAGCCCGGCCCTCCAGCCAGGCGCGCCACCCGGCCAGCAGGTGCCGGATCCGCGGGGTGTCGGAGTCGGTGGTCGCCTCCGCCAAGTCGAACATCAGGGTCCGGCCGAGCGCGGGCACCGCGATCGGGGGAGGGGATCCTCCGCGGGCTGGGCATCCAGGAGGGCCCCTGGACGCGTCCGTCGGCCCCGGGCACCCAGCGGACCGTACGACCGTCGGCGCGCGCCTGCAGCAGGGCGGGGGCTCCTCCGCCTCCACCCCGGGGCTCCAGACCAGCACCCACCCGGCGCAGACATCGGGCCACCGGTCGGCCATCGTCACCGCACGCCGCTCCAGCAGCCCGGGAGCCGGCGGCCGGTCACCGACCGGTCGTCCGACCAGGGCCGCGAGCAGGTCGCGCAGGGCGCGCGGTGCCTCGTCGAGCCGGGTCGCCGCCGTGTGTGGGGTGCGCCAGTCCGGGAAGACCTGGTGGACGGCCGCCGCCGGCGCGATCCGTACGGTGGCGGCGAAGTCCGCGACCTGTCGCGGCGTCCGGGGACGGGTCGCGTCCCAGGTCATCAGCGGGGACCAGTTGCCGTCGTCGTCGCGGGAGACGTCCGCGATCGGGGCGCTCACCCGGTGCAACCCGAGGTCGTTCTCGATGCCCAGCGCCAGGGTGCCGCCCTCGGCCACGCAGGCCGCGAGGTCCGCGGCGAGGGCCCGCCAGGTGCGTGGCTCCTCCTCCAGCGAGTGCAGCCTGGTCACGTCATCGAGGGCGAGGACCAGATCGTACGGTCCGTGGGCCGACGCGCCCTCGCGTGGGGTGCCGCCGTGAGAGCGGGCCGCGGCGAGGCTGCCGCAGAGCACCGTGGCGTCGGGCAGTGCCGTGCCGATCGTGGTCGCGTCGGGGATGGCCCGGACCAGGACGGTGAGCTCTCCGACCGCGGCGGCGACGCGGGCCAGCAGGGCAGGGTCGTGGGGACCGGCGACGAGGCAGCGGCGGGGCGCCTCGGGCAGGGCGGTGAGCAGCCGGTCGACCATGCCGTGCAGCAACGGGGAGGCGGCGCCCGGCCCCGTCAGCGCTCCGCCGTGGGGCCCGTCACTCGCCGCCAGGTCGCGCCAGTTCTGCATGGCGCCGGGCAGGAGGGTGACGTTGTCGGGATAGGTCAGTTCGACGATGCGAGCCATGGTTCCTGCCATCCCAGCACGTAGCGCAGTTCTTCGGGGACATCACGTGATCGGCGCCGAGCTCGCGGTGGGTCATCGCTCGCGCCTGTTCGAGGTCGAGGTGCGCACCGAAGAGTCCGGGGTGGGTCGCCTCGAGCAGCCCGGTGCCGTCGAAGCCGGCCTTCGCCCCGACGAACTCCATCGGGTCCCCGTACACGGCCGGCTCGCAGCCCGCCGCGACGCCGTAGAGCACCGCGGTGGTCAGCCGGTTGGAGGCGACACGCCGGTGGCGGCGCAGCTCGCCCAACTGACGGAAGAGGAAGAAACGGTCGGTGCCCTGCCACATCCGCCCGCGGTGCCCATGGGTGATGACCCGGAAGCCGGCGTCCTCGTACAGTCCACGGATGTGGGGATCCTCGTACTCGACGAAGTACAGGCACATCGTCACCGGCCCCTCCTCCGTGTCGCGGATCTCGTCGATGAGCGCCTGGTGGCTGCCCTGCACCGACTCGTAGTCACGGGTGCCGTGGAACGGATACCAGATGGTGCCCTCGCGCTCCTCCCGCGGATCCTCGAGCATCGCCATGAGATAGAGGTACGGCGCGCCGATCACCACGTAATTGCGCCAGCCGATGGCCTCGCCGCGGCGCCGGCAGACATCGGACCAGGCGAACTTGGCCATGCTCCAGTCGGTGTTGTGGTAGCCGAAGCCGTGGACGAACGTCCAGCCGTGCTGGACGATGCCGCGGATCGGGGGAGGGCTCTCCGGATCCAGGCCGGCGTACTCGGCGAGAATGTGCGCGTGACCGTACCAATGGTTGGTTTGGTCCACGCCCTACGACCTCCGAGTGATGACAGACTTCCGCGCCGATGTTATCAGCGCTGGGCACCGGCCCTTCCCCACTACGATGCAGGCAACCGCTGCGAGGAGGTCCCGTGAGCCCACTGGTGAGCGCCGTCGTGCCCTTCTGTGGGGTGGAGTCGTACATCGGGGCGTGCCTCGAGTCGATCCGCGCCCAGACCCTGGCCGACTTCGAGGTGATCCTCGTCGATGACGGCTCGGAGGACCGTTCCGCCGAGATCGCCGCCGAGGTCTGCGCGGCCGACCCCCGCTTCCGGGTCGTCACCCAGCAGCGCCGGGGACCTGGCCCGGCACGCAACCGGGGGATCGCCGAGGCCGACGGCCACTACCTCATGTTCGTCGACAGCGACGACCTGCTGGCGCCCCGCGCCTTCGAGCAGTTGACGAGCAGCCTCGAGGAGTCCGGGTCCGACTTCGCCGGCGCGCACGTCTGGCGGCTCGGCCTGCAGCGCGGTCTGGAGACCTCATGGGCGCATCGGGAACCGTTCGCCGAACGCCTGCGGCGCACCGGCATCCGTGAAGTGCCGCTGCTGATGCGCGACCGGATGGTGTGGAACAAGATGTGGCGGCGCACGTTCTGGGACGAGCGCGGCTACGTCTTCCCGGAGATGCTCTTCGAGGACTTCCCGATCGCCCTGCGGGCGCACCTCGAGGCCGACGCGGTCGACCTGTTGCCCGATCCCGTCTACGTCTGGCGGGAGCGGCCCAGCCGCGACTCCATCTCGCAACAGGGCGGCCAGGTCGCCAACGTCCGCGACCGGGTCGCGGCGGCCCTGGCGGTGCTCGACACCGTCGACGCGCTCGGCGGCGACGAACTGCGCGAACTGGTCCACAGCCACCTCGTCGACGTCGACGTCCGCGAGGTGATGGGCTCCCTGCTCGACGCGGCCCCGGCCGACCTGGCCGCCATCGAGACCCTCGCCGCCGACCTGGGCGACCGGATCGACCCCGGGCGCGTCGCCCTGGCAGTCCCGGACCTGCGGGTGGCGTACGAGGCGCTGCGCACTCGCGACCTCGACCGCGTCCGTGGCATTGCCCGCTACCGCCGGGGCGAGCGCACCCCCGAGGTCCTCGCCGCGGCCGGTCGGACACCGAGGCCACTGCCCGTCCGGGCGGTCCGCAAGGGGATCGGTGTCGCGGGCCGGGCCGTCCCCACCCGACCGCGCCAGGCGCGGCTGGCCGACCTCACCGTCCTGCCGGGCGCCTTCCACTACCGGCTGACCGTGCCGCTGGCGAAGCCCCTGGCGATGATCGCCTCGGCGCGGGTGAGCATCGGGCCCGTACGGCCGAGAGTGAAGGCATCGCCGTTGCCGGGTGGCGTTCAGCTCGACGTCACCGTCGACACCGCCGACCTCGCCCGGCTGGAGCACACCACGCCCCTGCACGTCACGGTCCAGGCCGCCCCGCTGCTGTGGGACGGCGGCGTCGCGGTCGCTCCCGAGGACCTGCACGGCGCCCGCCGCGCCGGCTACTGGCTGCAGGCGGTCGCGCCGGAGGGTGTGCTGGCGTTCCGGCGGATCCGGCGGATCCCGGTCGTCGACCGCCTCGACCTCGTTGACGGCGTGGTCCGGCTACACACCGACGGGCTCTCGGGGACCATCGTGGTCGAGCGCCCCTGGCCGACGCCGGCGGTCGAGGTGCCGATCGTCGACGGCATCGCGTTCGTCACCGTCAGCGGACTGCTCGCCGGCGACCCACCCGACGACCCGGTCGGCCGTACGGCGCTGCGGCGGGTGCTCTTCCGGCGCGACTCGACCGTCGCGGCCGAGCCGATGGTGCTCTCGGGCCCGGGGATCGCGGCCGTGGCCGAGGGCCGCCGGGTCCGCCTGGGCCGGGACACCGAGGGCCGCCTGGTGCTCAGCCATGAACCCTACGGGGCGACGGAACCCCCGGCCGCGAGCTGACCCGTCGTCGCGAGCCGAGTCGCCGCCCGCGCCGCCGCGCTACGGTAGGGCGTCGAGCCTGCCCGCTCGAGCCTGCCAGGAGGTCATCATGCTGCGTCCCGCCACCGACGAGGACCGCGAGCGCGTCCGGGTGTGGCGTAACCACCCCGCCGTCCGTGCCGTCTCGCTGACCCGGCACGAGATCGGACCCGACGAGCACGCCGCCTGGTGGGCGCGGGTGCAGGGCGACCCGACCCGTGCGGTGCTGATCTATGAACGCGGCGGGATCCCCGCCGGGGTCGTCTCGCTATGGGACATCGACCGCGAGGCCTCCGCGCTGTGGTGGGGCTACTACCTGGACAACGAGGGCCTCACCGCGCGTGGCGAACTCCTGCCCGCCTGGATCCAGATCCAGCGCGACGCGGTGAAGTACGTCGACGCCATGGGCATCGCCACGATGGACGCCGAGGTGCTCGACGTCAACGAGGGCGTCCGCTCGTTCAACACCCGCCAGGGTTTCGCGGACGTGGAGACGTACGAACGCGACATCGACGGCAGCCCCACCCTGGTCCACCACGTCCGCCGCACCCGGCAGCCCGCATCCAGCCCCATCGCGTCCAGCCAGCCCGCATCCGCCCAGCCCGAGGAGAAGTGACCATGCTCGACGAGATCCGCATCGGCGGTACCCTGATCGGCCCCGGGCACGAGCCGTTCATCATCGCCGAGATGTCCGGCAACCACGACGGCTCGCTGGACAAGGCTCTGGCCATCGTCGACATGGCCGCCGACGCTGGCGCTCACGCGATCAAGCTGCAGACCTACACCGCCGACACCATCACCCTCGACGTCGACAGCCCGGACTTCCGGCTGAAGGACGACCACGAACTGTGGGGCGGCCGGCGCCTCTACGACCTGTACGAGGAGGCGCACACCCCCTGGGAGTGGCACCAGCCGATCTTCGACCGGGCCGCCGAGCGGGGACTGCTCGCCTTCTCCAGCCCGTTCGACCCGACCGCTGTCGAGTTCCTCGAGTCGCTCGGAGTGCCGGCGTACAAGATCGCCTCCTCCGAGATCGTCGACCTGCCGCTGGTCCGCCGAGCGGCGGTGTGCGGCAAGCCGATCATCATCTCCACCGGGATGGCCTCGCTCGGCGAGATCAACGCCGCCGTGGAGGCCGCCCGCTCGGTCGGCAACGAGCAGATCATCGTGCTGTCGTGCACCACCTCCTACCCGGCCGACCCCCGGGACTCGAACCTGCGCGGCATCCCGGTGATGCGCGACGCGTTCGGGACGATGATCGGGCTGTCCGACCACACCCTCGGCATCGGGGCGGCCGTCGCCTCCGTCGCGCTCGGCGCGGTGCTGGTCGAGAAGCACGTCACGACCGACCGCGCCTCCGGCGGGGTGGACTCGGCCTTCTCCCTGGAGGGGCCGGAGCTCGCCGCCCTGGTCCGGGAGACCCGGACCGCCTGGCAGGCGATGGGTGAGCCGGTGATCGGCGCCCGCGACGCCGAGGCCGAGGGCCTGCGCTTCCGCCGCTCGCTCTACGTCACCCGCGACGTCAAGGCCGGGGAGCCTGTCGGCCCGGACAACGTACGCTCCGTCCGGCCTGCGCTCGGCCTGGCGCCCGACCTGTACTCCGTCGTCGAGGGGCGTACGTTCCGCCGCGATGTCGCCCGGGGCACCGCGCTGTCCTGGGACCTGATCTGAGGCCGGATCACGAGGACGAGGACGCCGCCGTGTCCGAGCAACCCCTGCTGAGCGTTGTCGTGCCCTTCTACAACGTCCAGGACTACATCGGCCCTTGCCTGGAGTCGTTGCGGGTGCAGACGCTGACCGACCTCGAGGTGATCCTCGTCGACGACGGCTCCCGCGACGGGTCGCTCGCGGTGGCCGAGGCGTACGTGGCGCGTGACCCGCGCTTCCGGCTCGTCCGTCAGGACAACGCCGGCCTGGGCCCCGCCCGCAACACCGGGACCGCCCACGCCACCGGCCGCTACCTGACCTTCGTCGACAGCGACGACCTCGTCGCCCCGCGGGCCTACTCACGGCTCGTCGGCTCGCTGGAGCAGACCGGCTCGGACTTCGCCGCCGGCAACGCGTACCGGTTCAGCGCGGCCCGGGGGGTGTACCAGTCCTGGACGCATGAGATCCCGTTCGCCACCACCCGGCTCGCGACCACCATCGACGCGTTCCCCGAGCTGATGCGCGATCGGATGGTGTGGAACAAGGTCTACCGGCGCAGCTTCTGGGACACCGAGGGGTTCGCGTTCCCCGCGATCCGCTACGAGGACTACCCGGTCACCCTGCCCGCGTACCTGCGGGCCCGGTCGGTGGACGTCCTCGCCGACCACGTCTACTACTGGCGCGACCGCGAATCCGGCGACTCCATCACCCAACAGACGTTCCGGCTCGACAACGTCCGTGACCGGGTGGCCTCGGCCCTGCTGGTGCTCGACGGGCTGGATCGTACGGGGAACCACGACGAGGTCCGCCGGCGTGTCCACGCCTACCTCGTCGACGTCGACCTGGTGGCGCTCGCCGAGGCGCTCCTCGCCGCACCGGCCGTCGACCAGTCCGCACTGAAGGACCTCGCCACCACGCTGGCCGACCGCCTCGACCCCGCCGCCGACCGGCGCGCGGCCCCGCTCGCCGCCCAGCTGCACCGGTCGCTACGGGCCCGCGACTGGGCCATGGTCAGGGCTCTGGCGCACCGCCGGGCCGGTGCCGGGGTCCCTACGCTCCTGGGTGACGTCGTGGCGATGATGCCCCAAGGGGTGGGCCGGTTGCCGGCGCTCGCCCGGGCCGTGGCCCCGCGCACCCGGCCGCAGCACCCGCTGCGCCGCCGGCTGCGCTCAACTCTGGTCGCTGCGGAATGGCAGGGGGACACCCTCCACCTCACCGTCGACTCCCGGCTGCGGGGGCGCTGGGCCGCCCGGGCCACCCCCGGGCGACGCTCGGATCCGGGGCCACCGCATCCGGGTCCGCCGGATCCGGATCGACGACCCGAGGACCGAAGGCCGGGATCCTCGAAATCTCCGCGCGGGTGACGTCGCGCGCGGACGGATTGCGGTGGACTATCGACGTCCCGCCCGCGGTGCTGGACCGGATCGGTGATCTCCCGACGTCTGGCGACCGGGCTGAGGGCCGTGCGCGGCTGGTCCTGCGGTTGCGGGCGGGAATCTTCCGGTGGGCGGGTGGTGTCCGCTTCGACCCGTCGGTGCTGCCCGCCGCCCATCGGTGCGTTGCTGGTGATCTGGTGGGGCTGGGGAGCGCCAGCCCTGAGGCCTCGACAGGGACCAGCGGCCGGGACCTGGCGGTGATCTCCTGGGCGGCCCGCGCGGCGTCCCCCACCCGACCTCCGCTCTCCCCGTCGTCACTGGGGTGTCCGTGGAGGGCGGCGACCTCGTGCTCCGGCTGGCCGAGGCGCTCCCTGCCGATGCGAGGCTCGTCGTCGCGCGTCCAGACCCCACCCCGGATCTGACCTCCGAGCCGACCGGCCGGGCCGTGCGCTTCAACGCCTGCGCGCTTGTCGCGGGCGACCCGCCGGACGACCCGGTGACCGGTGTCGCCGAGCGGGCGGTGGTGATGCTCCGCCCGGACCGTCGCGCTGTCCCGGTGCTGCTGGCCGGGGATGGCGCCACGGTCGTGGTGGGGGAGCGGCTGGTCGACTTCGCGGTGGGGTGGAACGGCTGCCTCGTGGTGCGGCAGAGCAGCCGATGAGTTGGGCGGGCTCGGGAGTCCGACTGAACTGAGGACGAGGCCGTCATGCCTGACTCTGATCCGACATGGCCGTAGGTGGTGCGGTTAGCAGCGTCGTGCGGGGTGGCGGCCGGTTGGGGACCGCCGCGGGCAGACCTCGCCGAAAGGCTTGGTCACGCCCTTGAGATGACGCCTCAGCCCTTCACCCGACGAGATCGGTGATCACTGAGACCACCATGAAGCCCAACATGACTACGACGGTCAGCGCCATCAGGTAGTACGGCAGCATGGCCATGGAATACCAGACACCCTCCCCGGAGCGAATGCCGGCCCGGCGTACGCAGGCGGTGAGGTAGGGGCGGCTGAGGAAGTGGAAGATGCTGATCTTGCCGGGATCCCCACCATCCTGGGTGGTCGCCTTCCAGCGGCTGAGATAGCCGAGCCGACGAGACAGGTAGTAGCACCCGAACACGATGCCGTAACCCAGTACCACGATGCCGTAGGTGATGTTGATCGCGAAGTACAACCACAAGCACGCCAGCGCCCCCATGACGGCACCATGACGAGTACCAATGGCAAAATACGCCGCGGTTCAGCAGCGCCAAGCGACTCCGCCGACTCGGGAGAACTCATCCCAAACCTTCGAAACGTGCTATTATACCCTGCTCTGGGTCGATGGATTTCGTACCCGGGAGTGCCCTGAAGAACTTCCCAACGGACCCGCACAAATTGTCAGAAGCGGGGATCTTTGAAACGCGTATTTACTCACTCATAGAGGCTTGGCGACAAATCGAGGTCATCGAGAACTTCGAGGGGCACTCCCACCCACTCAGCCGCCTCCCTTGCCTGCCGCGATGAGATCTTCTTGAAGAAGTCGTCAAAGATCCTAAATGTCCACTTGTGAATCGTATTTCGCGCAAACTTCATCAACTCAATTTCGCTGACCGTGTCCTGGATCAGAAGAACGCCTTCTCTGCCAGAATAATCTTCCACAATGCGGTGCTCAAGGTGTGACGATTGCATGCGGCGACGTAGAATTATTCGGAAATCCCTGTCCCTCAATTTATCAAGATGTATACGGGCCGCCATTCGATCCACGTCCTACCTCCATCACTCTCCTGGCGCGGCGCACGCCGGGCATGTACGCCCACCAAAAACTCCCCACCTTCACCTACTTCGGATATTCGGCGTTCTCCTCGAACGGAACATTAGCCCATTCGGCAATTTCTCTTGCGTATCGCTGGCTGCGAGAGTTCGGATTCTCGACGTTCCATGTGGTGAGACAGTCGGGATCGCGCTTCTTGCCGTCTGCTGTGATGATGAGTATATTCCTGGCTGGCAGAAATAGTGCAGTCGCAACCATTACGGACAGCACCCTCCGAATCTCCCCTCTCGGAATGGTCCGAAACCAAGAGTATCGCATCAACGTGTCGCCGAGCACGACCGTATTCCCCCCACCACAAGTATGTAACTGGCTAACGCGAAGAGTACTAGAATCGTCCCACCCAGCCATGACCCGCTCAATATCGCCCACAGTCCAAGGGCAGCCGGCGGATATATGAGAATTCCTAGAAGGACAGGGAATACGACTGTTATCAAGTATCTTCTTCCATTCCAACTGAATTCCATTGATTGCTCCCTGAGTTACCGTTTGCGCCTATTATATCAATTCCCGTACACCGCAACTTGCGGATCCGGCGGTGGCGGTCACCACGTATGGGATATTGCGTGGCCAGCCGCGGTTAAGAGGCTCTTCGCAGTTGAGGGTGTAGGTGCGCACTGAACTGGGGCCGACTCTGGGACATGGGCGTGAAGAAGGGCCCTGGGTTGGAAGATGGAGGTTCTCTACGCCGTCATCGCCAAGCCCAAGGCCCGTATGTCCCAGCCTACGTCACCCCTGTCCACTCCTTGCCTGGACGAGTTCTGCCGCCTCGATCGTCTCGGCCTGACGGTGGTCGGCCAGCAGGTCGCTCCCGACCACACCGTTCTGGTCTGCCACGTCGTCGCGCCCGGTGACGTGTGTCCCGCGTGCGGGCAACGCGGGACTGCCCGCGACATGGTGACCCGCCGACTGGCGCATGTCCCGTTCGGCTGGTGGCCGACGATCCTGCACGTGCGGGTGCGCCGCTACCGGTGCTCGCAGTGCCGCAAGGTGTGGCGCCAGGACCTGCGGCCGGCCGCCTCGGCGCGGGCGAAGCTGTCGCGTGACGCGGTGACGTGGGCCTTGCGCGCGTTGGTGATCGATCGGATGTCGGTCGCCCGGATCGCCCAGGCGCTGGGCGTGGCGTGGAACACCGCGAACAAGGCCGTCCTCGCCGCAGGCCGCCAGCTGTTGATCGCCGACCCTGCCCGTCTGGGCGGGGTGGAGGTGATCGGGGTCGATGAGCACGTGTGGCGCCACACCCGCCACGGCGAGCGCTACGTCACGGTGATCATCGACCTGACCCCGATCCGTGACCACACGGGCCCGGCGCGCCTCCTCGACATGGTCGAGGGACGTTCGAAGAAGGTGTTCAAGGCCTGGTGTCGGCGTACGACCTCATGTGTCGTGGTGGGTACGACCTGATGTGTAGGTCGGTTCCGGCGAGTTAACCCCTTGCTCGCCCGTGTGTGGGTGGGCCACCCTTCGATTCGTCAACCGCCAAGAAGACGAGACCGAAGGGTGGCTTACCCCCATGATCCTGGATGAGGAGTCCTGGATGAACATCCGCCGTTTCCGCGTCCTGCACCAGGCAGGCGCGACGTATGCCGAGATCGCCCGTGAGTGCGGGTGTGACTGGCGCACCGTCCGTAAGTACCTGACGGCCGACGCTCTGGTCGGCCCTCCGAAGGCCCCGCCGAGGGCGGGGACCCAGCCGGCGCTGATCACCCCGTTCGTCTCGGTGGTCGAGGGCTGGCTGCGCGCCGATATCGGGTTGAAGGCCAGCGTGATCCATGAACGACTGGTCGCGCAGTACGGCTTCACCGGCCACTACCAGCGGGTGAAGATGTTCGTCGCGACGGCCCGGCCCCGGATCAGCGCCGAACTGGACGCCGACGACGAGAACCGGCTGACCGGCCTGCACCGTCGCTTCGAGACCCAGCCCGGGGTGCAGGCCCAGGTCGACTGGGGCGATGAGGGCGATCTGCTCGCCCATGTCGGGATCGGACACGTGTACTCCTTCCACATGGTCCTGGCACATTCCCGCGACCCGTTCTGCCTGTTCACGACCAGCACCGACCTGGCCACGTTCTGGGAGGCCCACCGCGCCGCGTTCGACCACTTCGGCGGGGTCCCGGCCCAGATCGTCTACGACCGCACCAAGACCGTGATCAAACGCCACGTCGCCCCCAGGGCGCCGGTCCCGCTCCATCCCGAGGCCGCGGCGTTCGCCGATCATTACGGCTTCGACATTGATGTCCTGGCCGCCTACCGGCCCACCGGCAAGGGCAAGATCGAACGCCAGGTCGACATCGTGCGCGACCACGTCGTCGCCGGGCGCCGGTTCGACTCCCTGGCCGAGCTCCAGACCGCTTTCACCGACTGGCTCGCGATCCGCCGCGCCCAGGTCCACCGCACCCACGGTGAAGTCATCGCCGTGCGCGCCGAGGCCGACCGCGCCGCCCTCGCGCCGATCCCGCCACACCCGTATCTGGTCTGTGAGTCCCACCTGCGCCGCGTCGGCAAGGACGCCCTGGTCTCCTTCGAAGCCAGCTTCTACTCGGTGCCCGCCGCCCGGATCCGGCCCGGCCAACGCGTCGCCGTCCGGGCCGGCGCCGACACCCTCACCATCCACACCCTGACCCCCGACCCCGACGGCACAACCCTGCTCACCACCCACACCCGCGCCACCCGCCGCGGGCAGTGGGTCATCGACCCGGCCCACTGGGACGGACTGCCCGACGGCCACACCCGCGCGACCGTCATCGAACTCCCCACCCGACCCGCCGCCGCGAGCGTCGACGGCGCGGGGACGGGCCCGCTCGCAGCCGTGGTCGCTCATCACCGTGCCGATGTTGCCGTGGCCCGCCGTGACCTGGCCGCCTACCAAGCCCTCGCCGCCGGACGGGGACGGGCGTGAGCAGCCTGACCGTCGACCGGATCCGCGCCAACGCGACCCGGCTGGGCCTGACCCACCTCACCGACACGATCACCGAACTCACCGACCGGGCCGAGACCGCCCAGATGGGCTACCTGGACTTCCTCGACCTGCTGCTGGAAGAGGAAGCCGGGATGCGCGAGGCCCGCCGGTTCACCAACGCACTGAAACTGTCCGGCCTGCCCCACCACAAACGCCTCGACGAGTTCGACTACGCATTCCAGCCCGACCTCGAGCCCCGCAAGATACGAGACCTCGCGACCCTGGAGTTCGTCCGCGCGAAGTCGAACATCGCCCTCCTCGGCCCGCCCGGGGTCGGGAAGACGATGCTCGCCGTCGGCCTGGCCGTCGCCGCCTGCCAGGCCGGGTTCTCGATCTACTTCACCACCCTCGACGACCTCGTCCGCCGGCTACGGACCGCGGAGACGACAGGCCGGTTCAACCGCCAACTCCAGACCTACCTCCGACCCTCCGTCCTCGTCGTTGACGAGGTCGGCTACCTCCCCTTGGACCGCGACGAGGCGAACATGCTGTTCCAACTCGTCTCCCGCCGCTACGAACGCGGCTCCCTGATCATCACCAGCAACAAATCCTTCGTCGAATGGGGCAGCGTGCTGGGCGACGAAGTCCTCGCCACCGCCATCCTCGACCGCCTCCTGCACCACTGCGACGTCATCACCATCAACGGCCCCAGCTACCGACTCAAAGACCACCACGCCCTCGTCAACGACCCCGACCACCTGACATGATGACCACGCCGGAACCGACACGTCAGCCCGTACTCAACACGACACGTCAGGCAGTACCCCGACACCTGGCTCGCCGACCAGACCGCAGCGTTCCGCGCCCGGGTGGAGGTCGTCGCGATGGACGGGTTCACTGGCTTCAAGACCGCCGCTGTCGAGGAACTGCCCGACGCGGCGGAGGTGATGGACCCCTTCCACGTCGTCGCCCTCGCCGGAGACAAGCTCGACCAGACCAGACAGCGGATCCAGCAGGCCACCCGCGGGCATCGGGGCCGGTCGGGTGACCCGCTCTACGGCATCCGCCGGGCGTTGCGGACCAGCGCCGGCCTGCTCACCGACAGGCAGATTGCCCGGATCGGAGCGGTGTTCGCCGACGACGCCCACGTCGCCGTCGAGGCCACCTGGGGCGTCTACCAGCGGGTGATCGAGGCCTACCGACAGCCGTCACGGGCCGACGGCAAGCAGATGATGACAGCGCTGATCGCCTCGATCTCCCACGGGGTCCCGAAGGCGTTGGGTGAGGTGATCACGCTGGGACGGACACTGAAACGCCGCCGCACCGACATCTTGGCCTACTTCGACCATCCCGGCACCTCGAACGGGCCGACGGAGGCGATCAACGGCCGACTGGAACACCTACGCGGCACCGCCCTCGGCTTCCGGAACCTTGTCCACTACCGGCTACGAGCACTGCTCGACACCGGGGGCTTCAGACCCCGACTCCACTCTCTTTTGTGAAGAGCCGGTTAAGAAAGTAGGCTGGATGGTGACGAAGGTACCTAACAGTGGTTCTCGGATTTAGTTTGCGAGCCCGAACCTTCGCGAAAGATTTCCATGCGTCTGTGCCTAGTCCACGATTCCCCATTCCTCTCCAGGCATTACTCCTGAACTGGCCGGAGCGTGCGACGGCGCCGAGACCGAAGGATGCGGCGGTCCAGATAGTGTCCGCGGCCATCGCACGGCCGCTGCGTCGTATGGCCTGTCCCCACGTGCCGCCTTGCTGGTGGGCTGCTGCCACGGTCGTCACAGTTCGGACACCCCAGGCCACCGCCGTGACTGCTGCACACGTAATGAGTCCTCCGACGATACAACCCACTGTCTGGGCAACCCCCAGCGCTGGAGTGACCCACCCCTGATTCTTCACCAGCCAATTCAGTATTCCGGTTCCCTCGAGATCAAATTCGTTCACCGGGTCGTTGGCGTAGGCGTAGTTGTTGTCGGTGCCGCCTTCTTTCGGGTCGATGGAGAGGAATCGTCCCAGGGTGGCGATGTAGAGGCGGCCACCCATCCGGGGCATGCCCCCGGCGATCGGGCTGGTGTCGGTGTCGGTCATCTTCTGGTGCTGGCCGACGTAGCCGTAGGTCGTCCCGTCGGCCGTGTTGCGCGGCGTGCCTGTCACACCCTGCGCGCCGGCGGGTTGGGTGATCGGGGTGGGCAGGACTTCCCCGAGGGGCCGGTCGTGAACCCACTGATCGGGGCCCCGACGGCGATCGGAGCGCCACGGATCCAACTCACGAGAAGCCACACTGCTGCGCTGACACTCGCTCAGGACTCGGTCGCCGAAAGATCCTCACACAGCCAGACCGCCAAGCGTCAGTCATCTTCAGAGGGATTTGGCAAAGCCCTCGCGGGAGCCTGTGCCGGAGCCCCAAACCTCAGCCGTGTCATCGCCGAATCGAACGCGAGTACCAGCACTGCAAGTCCGAAGAGGATTGTCACAAAGGGCGCAATCCACCACCTCCAGGGCGCACGATAGGCGACGCCATCTCGGCCTTCGTTGGGCGAGTACCACGCAGCCACTTCATCACCGACATCCTCGCCGGCCTCGTTGCCCAAAATTATCCTCGTCTTGACATACTTCACCCCCCTAAAGTCGCCCGAAACCGTGCAGACTTTCGTTGAGCAGTTGACCGTGGTAACAGTGAAGGTCCCCCACTCGCCAACCTCGCCGGCTTTTATCTGCACGCCCGCAGCAACGAATGCGGCGACACCTAGGGTGAGAAGAATGATCACGCCAACAGCTCGAAGGATTCGCACGATTCGAATATAGAAGACACGGAAGCTAACCATTTTCCCATCATCTCCGGCGTCTGTAATATCGTCGGGTGTTCAAAACGACCGCCTTTTGCTCAGTGAAGATTATGTAAAAGACAAGCGCTAAGGTAAGGAATCCACCTATGAGGAGCCATACGCGATCCAGCGCCGCACTGATGCTCAGCGTAAGCAGTGGGTAAATATTGAATCCCCAAACGACCGGTATGGGACGCATCCTGTCAATTGTCAGACAATGTCAATCCTTGAGCACCCGTCTCTACCCACTCGAACAGATTCGGCGATAAATCGGGGCCATCAATTACTTGGATCGACACCCTCGACTCATTCAGCCACTTCCTTTATCTAGCGCATCGAACGTGAATTCCGACGACGACGCTGATAGGCCACGCATCCAAAGGTTTAAGCAATGCGAAACTACCGTCATCGAGACAGACGTGCCCGATGTAGCGCTTGAGAAGAATCTCCGCAGCCCGATATGGGCCGAGTTTCACTTTTCGAATTATTGAATCGAGAAACTCGGCGAAACCAGGCCGTGAGCAACCGTTCTGTACAGGCCATAGCAATTTCTTAGTCAACCTCTGGCCACAGCTCCGGATCGTCGATAATTTCTAAAGGAACCCCCGCCCACGCAGCAACCTCCCTAATATGCCGCATAGGGCGAGAATTAAGACGGCGACGCTGATAAGGCCACGCGGCAATGTCGAGATGAATGAAACTCCCATCGTCGAGAAGAAGGTACCCATTGTACCCCTTAAGAGCGAGCTCTGTGACAATCTCACACGCCAATAGGACTTTCCGGATTCGCACTCTCGGGACACGTCGAAACCAGTACCTCCGTAGATTCACTTCACCCAAGACAATTGATACCGATCCAAAGTAGAAGAAATATAGCGTAATCGTAGCCGTGAGCAACAGGACGCCGGGCAGCCAAGCCCTATTAATCAAGGCGTATGCACTGAGTGCGGCCACCGGATAGATAAAGATCCCCCAAATCACCGGAATCGGGAGCGTGCCCAAGATCCTCGCCCCATGAATCGAAAAGTTCACTCTCTTGACCTCCTATCGGCGAATCCAGCCACGAATCCTCCGCCGCCAGCTGGAATAGAGCTTTGAAACAGATCCTCCATTGTTGTGCCAGTTGCCGTACCCCCAAGCAAGCGACCCTGCGCTGGTGTACGCGGTGACAATTGCTCCACCGTACCACCGCCCACTGGTCAATTTGCGAAACTCGGGCGTTTGCCTCCGTTTCTTGGTAAGGAAGCGGGACGGCTTTCCGAATTGTGCGTAGCGTGCGGCAACGCCGAGGCCAAAGGATGCGGCGGTCCAGATAGTGTCGGCGGCGATCGTTCGTCCGCTCCGTCGTATGGCCTGTCCCCACGTGCCGCCTTGCTGGTGGGCCGCTGCGACGGTCGTGACAGTTCGGACAGTCCACGCCACCGCCGTGACTGCCGCACAAGTAATAATTCCGCCCACGATACAGCCCACTGTTGTGGCGATCCCCAGCCCCAGTGAGATCGCCGTTCGATTCTTCACCAGAAAGTCCAGTATCCCGGTTCCGTCGAGATCAAATTCGTTCACCGGGTCGTTGGCGTAGGCGTAGTTGTTGTCGGTGCCGCCTTCTTTGGGGTCGATGGAGAGGAATCTTCCCAAGGTGGCGATGTAGAGGCGGGCTCCCATCTGGGTGATACCGCCGGTGATGGGGCTGGTGTCGGTGTCGGTGAGTTTCTCGTGTTGGCCGACGTAGCCGTAGCTGGTGCCGGCGGCGGTGTTGCGCGGCGTGGCTGTCACACCCTGCGCGCCGGTGGGTTGGGTGATGGGTGTGGGCAGGACCTCGCCGAAGGGGCCGGTCATGAACGCGCTGATCAGGGCGCCGAGGGCGTTGATGGTGGCGAAGACGTCACCGTGGAGGTTCGGCAGACTGTACGTAGTCGCACCGGCCCCGGTCGCGCCGGTGTCGATCGTGACCAGGACATCACCGGGCAGGGTGAGGTATTTCTGCGTGACCGCCCCCGTCGCGTCGGTGAGGAAATCGGGGGTGTCGCCGGCGCCGGTGAAGCCGTATTTGACGAGGCTGGTCGTGGCGCCGTTCTGTCGGTGTTCGCGGGCGATGATGCGGTTCTGCGCGTCACGGGTGAACACCGTTTCCGTAGTGCCGGACGTGATGGCGGTGTTGCGGTCTCCGGCGTCATAGCCGAACCCGGTCCGGTGGCTCGTATCACCCAGACCGGTGGTGTTCCCGTGGCTGTCGTACTGCGCGTCGGTGAGGGTCGGGTCACTGCTCGACACGAGTTGGTCGGCGTTGTTGTAGCAGTATGTCGTCGCCTGCCCGTTCACGCTCAGGAGGGTCCGGTTGCCGTCCTTCCCCGCGTCATACCCGGGCGTGGCCGGGCAGCTGGCGTCTTGGGCGCCGAAGCCGTAGGCGAACGTGTTGGTGCCGATGGTCGCGCCGGTCAACCGGCCGGCCTTGTCATACGTGTAGGACTTCGCGGCGTCGAGCTCGGTACCGGTCCTGATGTCGCCACTCGTGTAACGGGTCACCTGGTCACTGAGTGTTTGGCCACCCGCCAACGTCCAGGTGTTCCCGTTCTCCCGGCCCAGGCTGTCGCGGGTGATACCGGACAGGCTCAGCCCGGCCGGGTAGCCGACCTTCTGGATCCGGCTGAACTCGTCATAGGTCACGCTAGCCATCGTCGCCGTGTCGAGCTTCTGGGTGGTCAACCTGTCGAAGGAGTCGTACTCGAAGGTCTCGCTGCCGACCGGGCTGGTACGGCTCGTCAACTTCCCGAACGTGTCGAACGTGTTCGTGGTGACCTTACCCATCGCGTCCGTGTACATGATGGTGCGGCCCAGCAGGTCGTTCTCCACCGTGATCGTGCCCGCCTCATCGGTCGTCGCGATGACCAGAGGATTCCCACCGACCGCGTAATCGTTGGTGATCGTACGCCCCGCCAGCGTCTGACCGTTCTCGCTGCGAGAGGGAACGACGATGGTGGTAACCCGACCCCGCGCGTCGTACTGCGTGCACGTCCACGCGTCGTTGTTGTACCTGGTCGCGACGACGTCGCCGGACTCGTTGTAGACCGTCTCGCTCGTGCGCCCGGTCGGCTCGGTCTTCCCCTTCGGCTGTCCGGCCTGGTGGAAGGCCTCGACCGTCGGCGTGCACGGATTGTCGGCGGTGTCGGTACCGGCGTAGTGGCGGTAGGTCGTCTTCGCCCCGCCGGGGAGCGTCTTCGACGTCTGGCGCAGGAAACCCGTGCCCGGGGCCTCGTAGCTGGCCTGGGCGGTGTAATTCAGACCGGCCGGATCCAGGGTCGTACTGGCGACCTGTCCGTAGGCCGGATTGGCGTACTGCGTCGAGCTCGTGACGTTGCCCGCCTGGACGTCGTAGGCGGTCGCGCTGGTGGTCAGGCTGTAGCCGGGCTTGATGTACTGCGCGACATCAGCCGTCTCCGTCCCCCCGGCCGGCGTCATATAGAGGGTGAAATCCGCGGTCGACCCGCCGAGGTGGTAGTAGTCGATCGACAGCCGGTGCGGCACCCCCACCGTGGTGGTGTTGTTGAGTGTGAAGGTCGGGTGGCTGCGTGAGGGGCCGTCGGTCCAGTCATCGATGACCACGGTGTCATTGATACTGACCCGCACCCCGCCGTCGGACACGACCCGGACACCCCAGTTCCCGCTGGTCGGCAGATACAGCTTGCCGATCATCCGCACACCCCAATAGTCCGAGCCCGACGCGACCGGTGACGACGTCCAACTCTTCGCCACCCGGGTGCTGCCCTCGACCAGGTTCGTCGTGTTCAGCAGCGGCGAGCCCTTCAACGACGTCAACCCCCCACCCGCACTCGACGTCCAGTTCGCGGTATTCGTCGCCCACAGGACACCGCCGGTGGAGGTGACCGTGGTGTTGCCGTCGTTGCCGACGATCACCCGGGAGGAGGATCCGCCCATGGTGTTCGTGGCCCACACCGCCGATCCGCCGTTGTAGAGGACGAGATTGCCGTCCGGCTGCATGGTGAGACGATCCGAGGCGACGCCGTTCTTGCCGTTGGCCCAGATGGGACCGCTGGGGCCGTACAGGACGACGTTGCCGTCGGGCTGGTAGGTGAACCGGAAACGGCCGTCGGTCGACCACCGCTCCTGCCCGCGCGTCAGCGTCTCCCCGTTCGAGATCACGGAGCTTTCTCGCTGCGCGATGGCCATGTAGGAGACGGCGGGCCCGTTGATCCCTTCGTCGTAGCCGGTCTTCGTGTGCGGCACATTGGGTGCCTGTGCCGCAACCGGCGTGCGGTCGGTACCGAACCACGTCGCCGGGGCGGGGCCGTAACTGTCGGTCGGCCGGTCTTCACCGTCATAGATGGTGGTGCTCTTCAGGCCCGTCGCGTCGGTCGCGGACAGTTGTAGATCCTTGACCGGATCCCAGTCGGTCGTGTTCGTCTTCCCGGTGAGGTCGGTCTCGCTCGTGGTACGAAGGAGCGAATCGTACGCGATGCGCTTGCTGAACCCGTTCGGCTCGGATGCACCCGTCACGTGCATCTCAGCCTTTCCAGGAGAATAGGTCAGGGTGTGCTCAAGCCGGGAGTCAGTCGCCTGACCTGCGGGTGCTTTGACCGATGTGATGCGGCCCAGGCTGTCATAGGACAGTTCGGAGGTGACTGTGGCGTCGTTGGCCCGCACCCCGGCCGCGATCGCGTCGGCCGCCACGCCATCGCGGATCGTGGTGATGCGGCCGACCGCGTCATACGCATAGTCGGTGATCTGGCCGCCAGGCGCGACGATCCGGACCAGATTGCCATTGGTGTCGTAGTACAGGTTGGTGACGTCGCCATCGCTGGTCTTGAAGGCGCACAGGTCACCGACCGGCGCGTCCGCGAAGCTTGACACCAGGCCGAGCAGGCTGGACGGGTTGTTAGTCCCGTTCTTGTCACAGATGTTGTTCTCTTCGTTGATCCCCTTGTAGTACACCGTGGCAAAACGGGCACTCGTCACACCATCTTCGATACGCACGAGCCGAGACGGATCACCCGCATAGGTGTATTTCAGCGCCGCCGGCTGCCGGTCATCGGCAGGCGAGGTCAGGGAGGTCAGCTTCCCGGTGGCATCGAACAGGTAGGTCCGCCCATCGGTGTCGATGAAGGTGTAGGTGCTGTCGCCGTTCTTCGTCAGATTGCCATCTTCGTTGACCGGCGGCTTGTAGGCACCACCCGTGTAGGTGTATTCGTGCGTGCTTCCGGTGGAGTCCTCCAGGACGATCGAGTTGTACGACGCCCGGAGCCGCTCATAGCCGACGTTCCCGTCGACATCGAGCCCGAGCTTCCACTGATCCGGCAGAACATTCGCCCCGGGCGTCAACCACGTCGCAGGAATCTCCTGGTTGGAGAAACCGTTCCCTTGGATCCGCAGATCCATCGCCGCCGTGCCACTGTGTTCATACCAGTCAATCTGGATCGGCACTGCCGTGTTCGCGGGAAGGGTGACACTGTTCCCCCAGAAGGTACCCGCCTGGTCGGTCCACCGGTCCAGCACCGTCTGCCACGACCCGCTGTTCACCTTGATCCGGATCCCGTCGTCGGCCAACGCGCCGAGCGTGTAGGCCCCTGTCGTGGGCACAGTGATGTAGCCCGTCCAGCGGGCCATGAAGTTGTCGGCCTGCAGCCCCTGAGCGGCACTGCCGACGTCGAAGTTCTGGTTCATCATCGTGTCCTGGCGCGCCAGCATCAGGCGAGACGCGTCACCGGCAGCGGCGTCGAGGTCGTGGGCGTTCGCGTTGTCGGTGTAGTAGCGCCCCATCAGACCGTAGGACCGTGACTGGTTCGACACGTCGGTGTAGAGCCAGTCCTGCGGCACGACCTGCTCACTCACCGCGCCCTTGACGTACAGACGCGCCGTGGCGCCTCCCGTGGCCTCCAGGAACTCGACACGGATCGGGACGACCTGCCCCGCGGTCAGACTGACCTGGCTGCCGTACTGGACACCACCGGCAGTGAACGGACTGTTGTAGACCTCGGCATTGCTCACCCAGATGCGCATCGCGTCGTCGTTGTTGCCACCGAATTGATAGCTTCCCGTCTGGGGAGCGACGAACTGGCCCGTCCACCTGGCATAGAACCAGTCGGATTGAATGTTGCTGGCCGGGGACCCCTCGCCCCACTCGAAATCAACATTCTGGTCACGCCGCGACAACGTCGGCGACGACGACGGGGCGCCGCTGGCGAAACTGTAGTTGGCGGCAACGTTCCAGTAGTCGCCGATCAGCCCCTTCTTCGCCCGGTTCGGTGTGTCGTAGGCCAGACTCAGCCCGATGTCACCGCCCAACGCGCTCATGGAGTGAGTGGCCGCCGACAGGGTCGCATTCCCCGTCGCCAGATCGGTCCCGACCGGACCGATCGTGTCATAGCTCTGCGTGCTGTCCTTGCCCGTACGCAGATCAACCTTGAACCGGTGGACCGCGCCCTCGGTCAGTTGACTCGTCGCCGTGACGTCACGGGTATAGACACGCCAGTAATACGTCGTGCCGTCCTGAAGAACCCCGTCCGGCACCGACCAGGTGAAACTCGCCCCCCAGTCGGAGTTGATGACCGCCCCGCTCTTCCCGTCGGTGTTCGTCGCCACGCTGAAGCGATACTGCACAGCACCATCCGGATCCGTCACCGGCGAGACCTTCAACGTCGGCTGGGTGTCGACGACGACCTGCCCGTCCGCCGGCGCGACAACCGTCGCCTCAGGAGTCGGCGAATCGTAGTTGATGGTGGCTACGATGCTCTGATACGGCTTGTACGTCGTATAGGAGCCCTCCTCCCCCCAGAAGCTCCAGATCGCACCCCAGTCGTTGTTGTCGATCGTCTGCTGTAACCCGCCGGTGAAGTCGATGTCAAAATCTGTCGCCTGGCCACTGGACGCACCGACCTGCGTACCCTGACACGAGTAGCCCCAGCAGTTGGCGTGTCCCATGGTGATCCAACGGCCATTCGTGTCACCGCCGATACCGGCCTTGAAGTAGCCATGCATGGTGGCGTTGAGAATCTTCTTGCCGGCCAGGTCGGTGTACGGGAACTGAATGTAGGAGCGCCAACTCTTCCAGCCATTGTCGTACAAGGTTCCGATATTCGCATAACAATTGCTACGATCGCACCTGTAGCCATCGGACTTGAACATTCGATAACTCGTCATGTCCTTCCCGAGGCTCGGATCAATCCGCATCGGGAAAGACGTGACCGGCTGGGCCTTCACCCAATCACCGTCCACTGCAACAGTGATACCATCGGCTTGCGCGGTCGGCCTCTGCGCGACACGGGATTCACTGAGCACGCCACGATCCTGCAGACTCAGCGTGAGAGCACTGAAACTGTACTCCTCCGGCAGCCCCTCGACCGTCAACTCCCCCTGTCGGGACGGATGATCGATCACCCTACCGCCAGTGACCGAGAAAGTCAGTGTCGGCTGAACATCGGGGCTCTTCAGGATGAAGATCTCTTTGACCGATTCGCCGCGCAACTCGTACTCGAGGTCAACATTCGGCCACGCGTCTTTGTAGACGACACTATTGGCGCCCTGCTGGACCGGCTTCACATCCTGTGCCCCGACAGGTCGCATCACGATCGACTTACCGGCAACATTGATCGTGACGCCCTCAGAAAGCGGTCTGATATCGGCATCCATCATGCCCGCCCTGCCCGTGAACTGCTCAGGGGCGGGCGCCTGTGGCTCCGTACCGGTTATCCTCTGCCACAGTGTCGGGTCCGGCGCCGGCTGCGCGACGGGGACAAGAGTGTTGTCGATTTCCTTCCAGACTGTCCCGTCCAAATAGTTGCGTTGATCGACCGAATACTCCAACGTCTTCGTGCCGTCATTGTTGACATACGTCGACGTGAAAGCTGTGCGCTTGTCGAGCTCCTCGGACCTATGGCGGCTCTTCGCAGTTGAGGGTGTAGGTGCGCACTGAACTGGGGCCGACTCTGGGACATGGGCGTGAAGAAGGGCCCTGGGTTGGAAGATGGAGGTTCTCTACGCCGTCATCGCCAAGCCCAAGGCCCGTATGTCCCAGCCTACGTCACCCCTGTCCACTCCTTGCCTGGACGAGTTCTGCCGCCTCGATCGTCTCGGCCTGACGGTGGTCGGCCAGCAGGTCGCTCCCGACCACACCGTTCTGGTCTGCCACGTCGTCGCGCCCGGTGACGTGTGTCCCGCGTGCGGGCAACGCGGGACTGCCCGCGACATGGTGACCCGCCGACTGGCGCATGTCCCGTTCGGCTGGTGGCCGACGATCCTGCACGTGCGGGTGCGCCGCTACCGGTGCTCGCAGTGCCGCAAGGTGTGGCGCCAGGACCTGCGGCCGGCCGCCTCGGCGCGGGCGAAGCTGTCGCGTGACGCGGTGACGTGGGCCTTGCGCGCGTTGGTGATCGATCGGATGTCGGTCGCCCGGATCGCCCAGGCGCTGGGCGTGGCGTGGAACACCGCGAACAAGGCCGTCCTCGCCGCAGGCCGCCAGCTGTTGATCGCCGACCCTGCCCGTCTGGGCGGGGTGGAGGTGATCGGGGTCGATGAGCACGTGTGGCGCCACACCCGCCACGGCGAGCGCTACGTCACGGTGATCATCGACCTGACCCCGATCCGTGACCACACGGGCCCGGCGCGCCTCCTCGACATGGTCGAGGGACGTTCGAAGAAGGTGTTCAAGGCCTGGCTCGCCGACCAGACCGCAGCGTTCCGCGCCCGGGTGGAGGTCGTCGCGATGGACGGGTTCACTGGCTTCAAGACCGCCGCTGTCGAGGAACTGCCCGACGCGGCGGAGGTGATGGACCCCTTCCACGTCGTCGCCCTCGCCGGAGACAAGCTCGACCAGACCAGACAGCGGATCCAGCAGGCCACCCGCGGGCATCGGGGCCGGTCGGGTGACCCGCTCTACGGCATCCGCCGGGCGTTGCGGACCAGCGCCGGCCTGCTCACCGACAGGCAGATTGCCCGGATCGGAGCGGTGTTCGCCGACGACGCCCACGTCGCCGTCGAGGCCACCTGGGGCGTCTACCAGCGGGTGATCGAGGCCTACCGACAGCCGTCACGGGCCGACGGCAAGCAGATGATGACAGCGCTGATCGCCTCGATCTCCCACGGGGTCCCGAAGGCGTTGGGTGAGGTGATCACGCTGGGACGGACACTGAAACGCCGCCGCACCGACATCTTGGCCTACTTCGACCATCCCGGCACCTCGAACGGGCCGACGGAGGCGATCAACGGCCGACTGGAACACCTACGCGGCACCGCCCTCGGCTTCCGGAACCTTGTCCACTACCGGCTACGAGCACTGCTCGACACCGGGGGCTTCAGACCCCGACTCCACTCTCTTTTGTGAAGAGCCCCTATGGCCCTTCGGGTTCGCGATCGTCGGCTGAGGGGACACGCCAGCCTGCTGCGTAACAACGGTCCGCTGTTGCACCTCGGCCGACGTGAGGGGAGCAAGCTTGTAGTTCGTGTCGAAAGTCTTCGCCGGGGTAGGCGGCGCCGCAAGCGCTTTCATACCTGGCTGAACAAAGTTGAACGACAAACTCAAGACAAGGACCAGGAGAACGAGCCGGGTCACATGCCCCGGCAGTTCCTCTTCTCCCACCGTCCCCTCGACGAGCCCGTCCCCATCGCATGCCCCCTCCACATAGATCCCCGGGCCCCCGGTGTCATGGAGGAAAGCTATCGGCCCACATCGGGCAGCTCCGCCGGGAATTCAACTCGGTAAGCGTGAGATGTGTCTCATCACAGCTTTCATCCCCACGAATCCGACGCACCTCGGTCGATCAGCGTCGCGGTGGCCGGCCGCTCGCCCACCGCGACGCGGGTACCCTTCCCTGCCGGCAACACCCGTACGACATACCGGCCGAGGGTGTCCCGATTCTCGCCGCGACCGAGCGAGGCCACAGCACGCCAGGGATTGACCTCGCGATAGCGCAGGTCTGGGGTGAGGCCGAGATGAGACGGACCTCACGCTCGTACCCCGGGACCGAGCGGCGCTGAACGATACAGCCCGATAGCTTTCCTCCATGGCTCCGGGGGAGGGTTCGGTTGGCCCCAGGACCCATGGTCAGGAGGGGTGGTCGACAAATGGGCGCTTCGGTCACCGCCCCAATGGTGTGAAGTCGGCGACCGACACCGCGAGTTGGACGTCGTCGCCGGTCGTGTCGGGGTCTGACTATTGGGGTGTGCGGATGATCGGCAAGTTGTATTTGCCGACCAGTGGGAGCTGGGGTGTCCGGGTCGTGTCCGACGGCGGCGTGCGGGTGAGTATCGATGACACGGTGGTCATCGATGACTGGACCGACGGCCCGTCGCGTAGTCACCCGGCGTATTCGTTGAACAACACCACCACCGCGGGCGTGCCGCATCGGCTGTCGATCGACTATTACCACCTTGGTGGTGCGACCGCGGATTTCACTCTCTTTATGACGCCTGCCGGGGGACGGAGACGGCTGATGTCGCGCAGTACATCAAGCCCGGCTATGGTCTCGCGACCAGTGCCACCGCCTACGATGCGCAGGCGGGCAACGTGACCGCCACGACGCAGTACGCCAATCCCGCGTATGGGCAGGTGAGTAGTACGACGCTGGACCCGACGGGTCTGAATTACACCGGCCAGGCCGGCTACGAGGCGCCGGGAACGGGTTTCCTGCGCCAGACGTCGAAGACGCTGCCCGGTGGGGCGGCGACGAGCTACCGTCACTACGCCGGTACCGACACGGCTGACAACCCGTGCACGACGACGGTCGAGGCCTTCCACCAGGCGGGGCGGGCGAAGGGGAAGACGGAGCCGACCGGGCGCACGTCGGAGACGGTCTACAACGAGTCCGGTGACGTCGTCGCGACCAGGTACAACAACGACGCGTGGACGTGCACCCAGTACGACGCGCGGGGCGGGTTACCACTACCGTCGTTCCCTCTCGCAGCGAGAACGGTCAGACGCTGGCGGGGCGTACGATCACCAACGACTACGCCGTCAATGGGAATCCGTTGGTCATCGCGACGAGCGATGAGGCGGGCACGATCACCGTGGAGAACGACCTGCTGGGCCGCACCATCAAGTACACGGACGCGATGGGTAAGGTCACCACGAACACGTTCGACACCTACGGCAAACTGACCAGCCGCACCAGTCCACTGGGGGTCGAGACGTTCGAGTACGACTCCTTCGACAGGTTGACCACCCAGAAGCTCGACACCGCGACGATGGCGAGCGTGACCTATGACGAGTTCAGCCGGATCCAGAAGGTCGACTACCCGGCCGGGCTGAGCCTGTCCGGTATCACCCGCGACACGCTGGGCCGGGAGAACGGGAACACCTACACGCTGGCCGGTGGCCAAACCCTGGCCGACCAGGTGACCCGCTATACGAGCGGTGACATCAAGAACGGCACCGAGCTCAGCGCCGCGAAGTCCTACACGTATGACAAGGCCGGCCGGCTGACCGGCGCGACGATCGGCGGCAACACGTTCGCCTACGGCTTCGGCGCCCAGGACGCCAGCTGCCCGGTCACGCCGGGGTATGACGCGGGGAAGGAGGGTAATCGGACCAGCCTGAGCGTGAACGGGCAGGCGACGACCTACTGCTACAACAACGCCGACCAACTCGTGTCGAGCAGTGACCCGACCCTCACCGACGCGCAGTACGACAGCCACGGGAACACCACCGGTCTGGGTGATGCGACGCACCGGACCGGGTTCGGCTACGACGCCGGAGACCGCAACACCGCCATCACGTCGGGCACGACCCAGACGCTGTTCACCCGTGACGCGCAGAACCGCATCATCGCCCGGGAACACCGCCAGAACGGTGCCACGACCAGCCTCGTCAAATACGGCTTCACCGGCGCCGGCGACACTCCCGACTTCCTCACCGACGCCGCCGGCACGGTCACGCAGAAATACCTCACCCTGCCCGGCGATGTCCTGGCCACGATAGACACCGGCGCGACCGGTGCCGACGCCGCCACCTACAGTCTGCCGAACCTCCACGGTGACGTGTTCGCCACCATCAACGCCCTCGGCGCCCTGATCAGCGCGTTCATGACCGGCCCCTTCGGCGAAGTCCTCCCCACCCCGATCACCCAACCCACCGGCGCGCAGGGTGTGACAGCTACACCGCGCAACACGGCCGACGGGACGACCTACGGCTACGTCGGCCAGCACGAGAAGATGACCGACACCGACACCAGCCCGATCGCTGGGGGCATCACCCAAATGGGCGCCCGTCTCTACATCGCCGCACTGGGACGCTTCCTCTCCATCGACCCCCAAGAAGGCGGCACCGACAACAACTATGCCTACGCCAACGATCCGGTTAACCAATACGATCTCGACGGAAACTTCAGTTGGGGGAGCGCCTGGAACGCCACCAAGAACTTCGTCAAAGACAACTGGCAAGGGATCCTGGTGGGTGTTGCGGTTGGCGCAGTTTGTGGAGCAACCATGGGGATCGGTTGCGCAGTCGTCGCTGGTGCATTATTTGGGGCGGCTCTTGGCGGAGCTGTCTATGCCGTGAGCGTGCGGGGCAAAGTTACTTCGGGTGGGATGCTTCGGGCTATGACTGGTGGGGCAGTCAGTGGCGCCTTTACCCGATTTGGAATTGGAAGGGTCGGGGGCAGTCTCAGCCGCGCCGTAAACAGGAGATTCACTAAACATGCTCTGGAAAGGGTGTCCGAAAGGGGCGGTTCAAGGGTGCATGCCTTAATTGCTCGACGTTTTGGGAGATATGAGGGCTTGAGGGTTGACGATAAGCGAAGGTGGTCATACGTACGCTCCACGCCGTATACAACTGTCGCAATAAATAGCCAAAACAAGATAATCACCTATGTGAGGAAGACGAAGAAGTGGTGGAGACTGTAGGTAGCTGCGTAAAGATGGTGTCTGAAATCCTTTACAACGGGATATTGGGTGAGACTTGTCCGGAGTATCCCCGTGACGAGTATGACAGTGAGGCTCGCCTGCTTGTAGATGAGGTGCTCCGCCGAAGCGTTGCAGGCAGAGTTTCCACAATGGATATATCCGATATATTGGCCTCCATTTTCACGGATAGCTTCGCTGTGAAATATGAGGCCTATGAATTCGAGGATCTGGCGCGGTTGATCCATTTGGCTTTACATGCATGTACTTGACGCCGCCGTGGCGTGCGGACGCGGATTTCACCTTGTACATGACTCCGGCTGGGGGGGACGGAGACGGCTGATGTCGCGCAATAGCACCCTTTCGGGTGGCCAAACACTCAGTGACCAGGTGACCCGTTACACCAGCGGTGACATCAAGAGCGGCACCGAGCTCGGGGTCGCGAAGGCGTACACGTATGACAAGGCGGGCCGGTTGACCGGCGCCACGATCGGCACCAACACGTTCGCCTACGGCTTCGGCGCCCAGGACGCCAGTTGCCCGGTCACGCCCGGGTATGACGCGGGGAAGGATGGTAACCGGACGAGCCTGAGCGTGAACGGGCAGGCGACGACGTACTGCTACAACAACGCCGACCAACTGATCACCGCCAGTGATCCGACCCTCACCGACGCGCAGTACGACGCCCACGGGAACACCACCGGTCTGGGTGATGCGAGCCACCGGACCGGGTTCGGTTACGACGCCGGAGACCGCAACACCGCCATCACGTCCGGCACTACGGAAACGGTGTTCACCCGTGACGCGCAGAACCGCATCATCGCCCGCGAACACCGACAGAACGGCGCCACGACCAGCCTCGTCAAATACGGCTTCACCGGCGCCGGCGACACCCCCGATTTCCTCACCGACGCGACGGGGGCGGTCACGCAGAAATACCTCACCCTGCCCGGTGATGTCCTGGTCACGATCGACACCGGCGCGACCGGGGCCGGTGCGACTACGTACAGTCTGCCGAACCTCCACGGTGACGTCTTCGCCACCATCAACGCCCTCGGCGCCCTGATCAGCGCGTTCATGACCGGCCCCTTCGGCGAGGTCCTGCCCACACCCATCACCCAACCCACCGGCGCGCAGGGTGTGACAGCCACGCCGCGCAACACGGCCGACGGGACGACCTACGGCTACGTCGGCCAGCACGAGAAGATGACCGACACCGACACCAGCCCGATCGCTGGGGGCATCACCCAAATGGGCGCCCGTCTCTACATCGCCGCACTGGGACGCTTCCTCTCCATCGACCCCAAAGAAGGCGGCACCGACAACAACTACGCCTACCCCAACGACCCGGTGAACGATTCTGACCTCACCGGCGAATTTGCTGCTCCCTTGGCTGCTGCACCTGCCCTCCTCGGTGCCGGACCCATCGGGTGCGGTGCTCATCGTGCTCGCGCTTGCCACAGTTGCCTACGCTGGATACTTGATCTACCAGTTCTCCTCAGCGAGGTCGAATGCGGGAACGGCAATGTCGGGAGCACAACGCTCCTCAGGAGTCGTACAGGATTCCCGGAGTAAGTCGAGAGTCGAGCCGAGAGTAGTCCCCCGTCCCCAGCGGACTTCTTACCGATCCAACAAGTCCTACATCGTCTACGAAATCAATTACGGTGGCAGGCATAACAGGCGAACGTATAAGTATGGAATTTCCTCCGCAGTTGGTCTCTCTCGCCCAAATATGCAATTGTCGAGTGTGCAAGGGTGACTGGCGGCGCTTGCAAGGTTAACACCTTGCATCGCAATGTTCGGGGCTACTATAACGCCCGAGTTTTGGAATATGGATACATTTCACGCTATCGTGCGAAGTGGGGGCACTGCCCTATCGGTCAACGATTTAGTTGCAAGTGAACGGAGTTTGCGGTGGTTAGATATTCCGACCTGGCCTTCATGATCAGTGTCTCGTACGGGTTTGTAGCAGGCGAGGCGGGAGAAGTGCCGGAATTTGAGGATGATATTCATGAGGTGGCGTTGCGGAAAGAGTTTTGTGACGCCTTGCGTGGGGTCGGTGAAAGGAATCCCAAGATATCCTTGATGTTGGACGATATCTGGAATCAGCCGATTGTGGTCCGGTGGGATCGAGATTTCAAGACCTGGCGTGCGGAGATTGGCGCCTTGGCGGCGACGCCGCAGTCGTTGACTGTGGCGGAGTGTCGGGCGTGGTTCTGGCGGCTGGTGTCCGAGGCGTTGGCGGCGTTGGGGCGGCGGGTGGAGCGGGAGATTCCTTCGTTGTGGGACATGGCTCCGGAGGCGGTGAGGGCTGTGGAGGACTTTCCCTTGCGGCATGTGCAGCTTGCGCCGGCGTGGGGTGGTGCCGCGACGGGCAAGCGGGTTGCTGCGGCGGTTGCGCGGTGGCGTCGGCTTGCGGGGCCGGTGGTGAGCCGGCTCGATGAGGCGGTGCGGGCGGATGCTGTCCAGGCGCGGGTCCGGCAGCCGGAGGCCTATATCTGGCCGATTTTGGCTGGCCGGTCGCTGCCGGAGGACCTGCGGGGCGTGTCGAGCGTGTTGCCGGTGAGGGTGTCGCCAAGGCTGGTCGAGGTGTCGGAGGCGGAGGCGTTCGCGTCGGTGTGTGCGGACCTGCAGGCGTGGTGGCGGGCGGTGTGCACGGTCCCGGCGGATCCGCTGGACGCGTCGATCCTGGTGTCAGAGTACTCGTGGGTGTCAGGGCTGCATCGGGAGACCGGGACGCGGCCGGTGAGGCTGCGGGTGCGGGAGTCCTGGGAGGGGGTGTTCGGCCGGCTGGAGGAGGAGACCGCCTCCGGGGTGCGGGGCAGTGAGGAGGAACTCCTGGTCATGCCGGCCTGGGTCTATGCCCGGGAGGAGTATGGCGACTGGGATATCCGGCGGGACGGGTCGGTGGAGATCAGTGCCCTGGACCCGTTCAGGTTCGGGGGTGGGGCACGTCGGTTGGTGGTGCCGGCATCGGACACCGACCGCGCGCGAGGGCCGGTGCGACGCGCGCCTCGCGGCGGGGTGGATCAGGGAGTTGGCGTGGCAAATGGAAAGGACGATGGGGGTGGCGAGGTGGCGTACGACATGACCGACGAGGACTTCCCCGATGGCGAGGATGCGGAGTCGGCGGCGTGGGCGCACCCGGCCTTCCGGGCGCATTTCGCTGATTCGGTCTATGAGGATCCGGAGGGCGAGTTCGCGCCGTTCGGGACCGATGAGGGTGCTGATCTGTTGGCGGAGTGGTCGGAGCGGGTCGAGGAACTCACCGACGACATGACGGTGGCGGACCTGTTGGCCGAGAGCGGCTTCGAGGGGGTGCTCGAGGATCTTGACCTGCCCGACAGTGGGGCGGCGGTGCCGGAGCCGGGTGGGCCGATCGATGCGGCGACGATCGTGGTGGGGGCAGCGTTCACACTGCTTCGCCTGAGCGGACGGATCGATACCGACGGTCGGGCCGCCGCGCTGCGCGGGCTGGCGGTGCTGGAGGCGGCCTACGGTGAGGTGCCGGAGCTGGCGCGCCAGCGGATCGACCTGGAGACCTGGCACATCCCCGGTCAGCGCGGCGATGAGGACGAAGGGCAGTGATCCTTCGGTCGATGAACACCCGCGCCGACTCGGGACCTTGCCCGTCGGCGGGTAGCAGCGCTGGTGAGCAGCCCCGGCGGATGCCGAGGAGCGGATCCAGCGTCCGTCGGGACCTGGACTGTCGGGTTCTGTAGTGTTGGGCGAGCGGACGAGGGGTTCAGGGGCGTGGGCGGGTCTTCCCGCCCAGTTCTCCGTGTTGTCCCCTCGTCGAGGGGTTGCCCTCCATTCGAAGTGGAGCCTGCCTGTTCGTGTCGTGGCTGCCTTCGGGCGCTTTGCTGGAGGCCTGCAGCCGGTCAAGGAACGGTCGACCGGCTCCGCCGCCAGGGATGGCCGGGACGCGGGCAGGCAGGTGGACAGGGACAGCCGCATCGCAGGGATGCGTGGGATCGGAGTCGGGGCAGGATGAGGGAGTTCACGGCCGGGCTGTTCACCCGGCGGGTGACCGTTGATCCGTGGGAGCGGGCGGTGACGCACCGTGACGGTGTGATCGGCGAGGAGCTCGGCCCGGGACGCTACCGGCTGCCGCGACGCACCAGGGCGATGATCCTCGACCTTCGTTCACGCCAACTGGTGGTGAACGCTCAGGAGATCCTGACGGCCGACGCCGTCAGCGTTCGGGTCAGCGCTGTCGCGGAGGTAAGCGTCTCCGACGCGAGCGTTGCGGTGACCGAGTCCCCCGACTGCGACGCGGTGCTGTACCAGGCGATCCAGATGGCGTTGCGGGAGGCGATCACCACGCGCACACTGGCCGAGGTCCTCGCCGATCGTGCCGCGATCTCGTTGACACTACTCACCCCGGCGCAGTCCGCCGCCACGCGTGTCGGACTGGACGTGTCAATGGTGGCCGTACGTGACCTGACGGTGAACCAGGATGCCCGCGCGGTGCTGGCGGAGGTGGCCCTGGAGGCGCAACGGTCCAAGGCCGTCCTGGAACGGGCGCGCTCCGAGGTCGCTGCGACACGTGCCATGGCGAACGCTGCCCGGATCCTGGCCGACAACCCGGCCCTGCTCCAGCTTCGGATGGCCCAGTCCCCCGGTGCCACCGTCGTGGTCAACACCGGGATCGCGCAGCCGGTGAACGCCGTGAAGGCCAACTGACAGGCGCATCGGGCCGCTCCGGCTGGTGAGCGGGGTTCGTCTGCGCTCGAGCAGCCGTCTTCACCGACTGTTCAGGAATGGTGGGATGCGACCGTGAGGTCCGATCCCTGGAGGGGCGTACCAGATCCTGGCGCCTCTTGCGTCGCCCCACAGTCGGGACCCAAGGGCGGGGACTGCGCCAGCTCGTTCAGTTGCTGGGCACGTTCCCTGAGTCGTCGGTCACGTTCGGCGACCTCCGGGCCGAACGTGACAAGGAGTTGTTCGTACTGAGGGTCACCACGGTCCGAGTCCCCTGGTTGGGTGCTGGTATCGGTTGTTGCGGGATCATGACCTTTGGACGGCGGGAGATCCCAGTACTGGAGCCATTTCGGGACAGTGGGTCGACCGTGTCGGTCATCTCGAGGGACCCCTTCGGCGTACGGCCAACAATTCGGCTCATAGGGCCGCCGATAGGAGATGTCGAGGGGAACTCCGGCCCACAGTGATATGTCCATCGAGTGCCGCAGGACGCGCGATTCCGGATCTCTTGCGGCCCGCGGTGAGCCGTGCAGGCTGTCGATCATGACGTCGTGGCCGTCGTCGATCTGGATGAACGCATGGAACCACCGGGAGCGGGCGCCCGCGAGTTCGGCGACCGTGACCTTCCGCACCCTCTCACGCTCGACCGTATGGAAAATGGCGTACCGCACATGGTCCTCCGCCAGAACCACCGAGGCATTCGCGATCGACACCAGGATGCAGGAGGCGCTGAAGACCGCGATGGGAAGGAAGATCAGGCCGATCCCAGCGGTCGCCGCGATACCGAACGAGAGATAGAGGGTGAACAACAGGGTCGTCCAGAACGGAACGACGAGGAGGACCCTCCTGCCCCTCCAGGTGAACTCCATCCCCGACCTTCCCGCTCGAGCACATGTTGCGGGGTCCGTAGCAGACCCCGTGGGACAGATCGTAGGAGCGGCCGGTCGCGCCGTGTGGTGATTCGGGTGTTCGGCACGTGGGTGTTCCAAGAGTGGGCGGGTCCGGCGGGAGGCCCTACGACCGCTGGAACAGCACGAGGATGCCGTCGGACGCCGTGCGGTGCAGCACCTCATGGAAGCCGGCGGCCTCGAGCGCGGCCCGATCCTCGTCCGGGATGCGGAAGCCGACGTACCAGACCCGGTCGGTGCCGGCGAGTTCGGTCGTTGCGGCGGAGACCGGGACGATCGTGTCCCACAGTTGGTCGGTCTCGCGGTACTCCCGGATCGTGTTGATCTGGCGCAATCCGGCCATGGCCGTCGGCTGCGTGTGCACCAGGCCCAGGGTCATCGGGTCGTCGACGGCCAGGCCATCGCCGGGCTGCTTGTGCTCGGCGATGTAGTGGCCGAAGTCCGCCCAGGACGCCGACTTCGCGCCCACCCAGTGGTAGCTGCGCCAGGCCCGGGAGGTCGCCCCGCCCCATGCCAGCAGGAGCACCACGGCCACGGCCAGAGCAGCTCCGCGGCGGCTCCGCAGCCGGAAGGTCGGGTCAGCCGCTGGGTGGCCAGTCGCATCGGCCGTGGCCGGGCGCGTGCCACGGGACCGGACCCGCGTGGTCCCATGGGCGACCAGCCCGGCCGCGGCACTGATCGCGGTCGCGATGAGCAGGGCGACGGCGGGGTCGGACATGGCGAGGTAGCGGGCGACGTACATCGGCGCGGTCACGTACGACCCGAGGACCAGCAGCAGCGTGGGCAGGACCAGCCAGCCCGTCACCAGCACCGCCTGGCCCAGCGCGTCGCGGTCCCAGCCGCCCCCGGAGCCGGTCCCGCCGGTCGCCATCGTTCCGTCCCCGCTCGGAGGGCGGACCCTGCCGGCCCGCCGGGTCTCCACGGCGAGCGTGGCCAGGCCACCCAGCAGGAGGACCCAGGCAAGCGCGTTCGTGATCAGTGACAGGGGCATCCAGTTGGCGGCGAAGAACTGGTAGGTGAACGGCGCTTTCAGGTCCGGCGCCTGGATCCAGGACACCTGGCTGCTCTGCGCCCGCCCGACCAGCACCAGAGGGATCGCCGCCGCACCCGCCACGACCGTGCCCCCCGCCCAGCGGAGCCGGGCCCGCCGGGTCATCGGCAGCGCCGCGACCACGAACGGCAGCACCACGAAGCACAGCACGGCGAACAGGAACACGTACGCCGTCAGCACCACCAATAGCGTGTAGCCGACCCACCAGCCCCAGGTGTCCCGGCGGGCCGCGGCGAGGAAGACCAGCAGCGTGGCGACGACCAGGGCGGTCATCAGGGCGTACGACCGGGCCTCGGTGCTGGTCCACATCACCCGCGGAATGACGGTGAACGCCAGCCCGGCCATCACTCCGGTCGGCAGGTCGCGCACTTCGCGGCCGAGGAGCACCAACAACCCGGCGGTGACGCCCACGGAGACCACGGACACGTACCTGTCAGCCGTCACGGTCGCACCGAACACCAGTTGCCAGTAGTGCATCAGTAGGTAGTAGACCGCGTGCACGGCGTCGACGTGGCGGACCACCGTGAAGATCTCGGCCGGCGGGCGCCCGGCCGTCATCAGCGTCGCGGCCTCGTCCCGCCACGGGATCGGCCTGCCGACGCGGAACGCCGAGAACAGCCCGGACACCAGGGCAACGGCCAGGGCGCTCCACACGGCGGCGCGGCGGGAGTCAAGCGGCACCGCGATGCGCGGGGAATCGCGGGATGTCATCGGCCGAGGCATGGCCCGATCCTCTCAGGTGCTGATGTACTGATGCGGGGAGCGTACGTCGCTGGACCGACCCGCAGGGTCGAGCCGCAGGGTCGAGCCGATCGTCGAGGGCGGACCGTCCCGGGTGCCTGTTGGTGGCGTTGTATAGGGCAAACCTATGACCGTTTTATGGGTAACCGTCTCCCCGTGGGCAGGACCCCGTGGGGCAGGACCCCGTGGGGCAGGACCCCGTCGGCCAGGATCAGGACAGCCAGGATCAGGACGGCCAGGATCAGGACGGGCTCAGGCCCCGAGGATCTCTCGCAGTGTCCCGATCACCCGGTCCTGCTCGGCGAACGACAGGGCCGCGAACGTCGGCAGCGAGATCTCCTCGCGGTAGAACTGCTCCGCGTTCGGGCACATCCCCTGTCGATACCCGAGGTCCTCGAAGACCGGATGCCAGTAGACGGGGATGTAGTTCACCTGGACCCCGATGCCGGCCTCGCGCAGCTTCTCGAAGACCTCCCGGCGGCGTCCTCCGAGGACGCGCACCGGGTAGAGGTGCCAGGTCGGGTCGGCCCAGGGCCGTACGGTCGGCAGGCGCAGCTCGTCGACGTCGGCGAGCGCCTCCTGGTAGCGCGCGAACAGCGCCGCCCGCCGGGCCTTGAAGTCATCCAGCTTGCCCAGTTGGCTCAGCCCCAGCGCCGCGTGGACGTCGGAGAGGCGGTAGTTCAGGCCGATCGCCGGCACCTCGTACCACCAGGCGCCCTCGTCGGGGTGCCGGTAGGTCGAGCGGTCCCGGGAGACCCCTATCGTGTGGAACTCATTGGCCCGCACCGCCAGCGCGTCGTCATCGGTGAGGACGGCGCCACCCTCGGCGGTGGTCATGTTCTTGGTCGGGAAGAACGAGTAGGTAGTGAGATCGGCGAGCGACCCGATCGGACGGCCCTTGTACGTCGACCCGATGGAGTGGGCCGCGTCCTCGACGGTGAGCGCGCCGATCCGGTGCGCGATGGCACTCAGTCGGTCCATGTCCACCGGTTGGCCGGCGTAGTCGACCCCGGCGATCACCTTCGTCCGCGACGAGACGACGGCGTCGACCGCCTCGGGGTCGAGGTTGCCGGTGTCCTCCTCGATGTCGGCGAAGACCACGGTCGCGCCGTGGTGCATCGCCCCGGAGGCGGTCGCGACGTACGTCATCGGGGTGGTGATCACCTCGTCGCCCGGCCCCACCCCGGCGGCGGCGTACGCGATGTGCAGCGCGGCGGTGCCGGAGGTGCAGCTGATCGCGTGCTTCGCCCCGCCGCGAGCGGCGATGGCGTGCTCGAAGTCACGGACCCACGGGCCCGTGGTCAGCCAGTCGGAGGTGAGGACCTCGGCGACCGCCGCGACGTCCGCCTCGTCGATCCACTGGCGCCCGTACGGCAGCATCGAGTCAGTCCTCCGGCAGCATCGCGCGGATCTCGTCCACGCTGTACCAGAGGTCGTTGGTGCCCGAGTCGAGGCGGAAGCCCTCCGGCACCGGCACCCCGTCGGCCGGCGGCTGGTAACCCCAGCTGGCCAGGTCCGGCTGCATCACGTAGCGCTCGTCGCCCAGCCGCAGCACCCGACGCCCCTCGTCGACGGAGATCATCTCCTCGTGCAGCTTCTCGCCGGGCCGCAGGCCGACATGCTCGAGCGTGGCACCGGGGACGATGGCCTCGGCCAGGTCGGTCAGCTTCATCGAGGGGATGCGCGGCACGTAGAGCTCGCCGCCGCTCATCAGTTCGAAGCTGTTGAGGACGAAGTCGACGGCCTGCGGCAGGGTGATCCAGAACCGGGTCATCCGCTCGTCGGTGATCGGCAGCGGCTTGCCCTCGGCGCCGAGCTGGCGCCACTTCGGGATGACCGAGCCGCGGGAGGCCATCACGTTGCCGTAGCGGACCACGGCGAAGCGGGTCGGGTAGGCGGCGGCGTAGTGGTTGCCGTTGATGAAGAGCTTGTCGGCGGCCAGCTTGGTGGCGCCGTAGAGGTTGATCGGCGAGGAGGCCTTGTCGGTGGAGAGGGCCACGACCTTCTTCACCCCGGCGTCGATCGACGCCTCGATGACGTTCTGCGACCCGATCACATTGGTCTTCACGAACTCGTACGGGTTGTACTCGGCGGTGTCGACCTGCTTGTAGGCCGCGGCGTGGACGACGTGGTCGACGCCGTGCATCGCCCGGTTGAGGCGCGGCAGGTCGCGGATGTCGCCGAGGAACCAACGCAGCCGCTTGTCGTCGTTGAAGAGCTGGCGGCACTCGTACTGCTTCAGCTCGTCGCGGGAGTAGACGACGATGCGCTTCGGGTCCACGTCGTTCAGCAGCTTGGTGATGAACGCCTTGCCGAACGAGCCGGTGCCACCGGTGATCAGGATGGACGAACCCGAAAGAATGCTCACGAAAGCTCCGCAGATGGTGGAGCGCCGGGCGCTCCGGGCTGATCCTGCGCGCCGTACGTAGCACGCGCGACAGCAGGTGACTGGCGTGCCTCAGGCTAACACCCGGGGCGCCGGGCGGCATGTTCCGTCGCGTCGGCGGACCCGCGGGCCCGTCCAGGCCAGCCCCGGCGGCCCTGGATCTGGGCGTTTGTCCAAGTCAGCCCCGCATTGAGCGGCGATATTGGCTGATGGTGCAGCAAAAACAAGCCGGCCCGCGCGCTTGGGGGGTGCGCACGGGCCGACTCGGTAAAGCTACAGCCACCCTCCGGTCGGTGCAACAGTGCTTGTCAGCGTGATGTTGCTCACTCGTAGGGGCGGCTCGGGGGCTGGTTAGGGTGACCCCATGACGAACGGTGCCCCAGGGTCGGCCTGCGCTGCGATGGCGACCCCCGGATGGGGGTCGGGCACGTGCTACGCCAACTCGCCCTCGCTGAGGAGTTCCTCGGCCGCGGGGTCGAAGTCACGCTCCTCGGCCGGGTGGCGGGATCCCCTCTGGTCGACCGGCTGCTGAGCAGTCACGGCCTGGCGATGACGCCCGTCGGTGAGGGGGCCGCGGAGCTGCTCGGCGAGGTCCGGCGGCGCCGCCTGGACGTGGTCGTGCTCGACGGCTACCACCTGCCCACCGATGTCGGCACCACTCTCCGGGCGGCTGGGATCCCCGTGGTGGCGGTCGTCGACGGCAGCTTCGGGCTGCACCAGGATGCCGACCTCTACGTCGACCAGAACTACGGCGCCACCCGCCCCGCCGGCGTCCCGGCCGACCGTGGATTCCTCGCCGGCATCGCGTACGCGTTGCTGCGCGACGTCGTCCGCTCGCGCCGGGGGGAGGCCGATCGGCGGGGGACCGCGACGTCGCCACGCCTGCTGGCGGTCTTCGGCGGCACCGACGCGTACGACGCGGCCCGGGTCGTCGTGCCGCTGCTGGCCGGCACCGAAGTGCCGATGGAGATCGTCGCGGTGGCCGCCCGTGCGGAGGTCGCCGCGGCGCTGGAGGCGCTTCCGCTCGCCGCCGGACAGCGGATCGAGGTGGTCCCGCCGGTGGAGGACCTGCCCGGACTGGCCGCCGGCTGCGACGGGGTGGTGAGTGCCGCGGGCACGTCGATCTGGGAGTTCTTCTGCCTCGGCCTGCCGACGGCGCTCGTCGCGGTCACCGCCAACCAGATGGTCGGCTACGACGAGGTCCTCGACGCCGGCCTGATCGCCCCCGTCGGCCTGCTCGGCGACCTGCGCGACCTCCCGACGGCCCGCGAGACGGCGTCCGTCACGCTGCGCCGGTTCGCGGCGGACCCGGCGTGGCGGGCCGAGCTCGGCGCGCGGGGGCGGCCCTCGTCGACGGTGACGGCCGGGTGCGGGTGGCCGATGCCGTCCTCGGTCTGCTCGGCTGAGGGTCACACCCCTGCCGTATCGTGGCGGGCACGCCGTCCAGGAGGTCCGTGTGCGCACCCGTGTCGTCATCCAGTCCCGCCTCAACTCCTCCCGGTTGCCGGGCAAGGCGATGATGATGATCGGCGGGATGCCCTTGATCGAGCTCGTCGCCCGCCGCGCCTCCCGCGGCGGCCACGAGGTCGTCGTGGCGACCAGCCGCGAGGAGTACGACCAGCGGATCACCGACCACCTGACCGCGCAGGGCATCCCCGTGCTCCGCGGCCCCCTCGATGACGTCCTCGCCCGCTTCCTCGCCGCGACCGCCGACCTCGACGACACCGATCGGGTGGTCCGGCTCACCGGTGACAACCCGGTCGTCGACGCCGACCTGGTCGACGAGCTCATCGCCGCCGTCGAGGCCTCCGCCTGGTCGTACGGCCGAATCGACCTGGCCCGGGTGCCCGAGGGGCTGGGGGTCGAGGTCTTCACCGCGGCGGATCTGCGCGAGGCGGCCGCGAAGGCCACCACGGCGTACGACCATGAGCATGTCACCCCGTGGATCCGCCGCCACCTCGGCGAGCTGCCGTACGCCCCCGAGGACGTCGACTTCGACATCGTCACCTACCGCTGCACGGTCGACTCGCTGGCCGACTACGTCCGCGTCGCCGGGCTCTTCGACCGGCACGACGACGCGGTGGGGGTCTCCTGGCGAGAGCTCGTCGCCGGCATCGCCCGTGAGGTGGAGATCAGCGGCCCGGCGCTGCCCCGGGTCGCGCGGGACGGGCTGACGCTGTCCCGGTTGCTGCTCGGCGCCTCACCGCTGGGCCGCGACACCGGCGCGATCGAGCGTCACCGCCCCGACGCCGCGGAGGCCCGCTCGATCCTCTCGGCCGCGGTCGCCCGCGGCGTCACCCACGTCGTCACGGGCCGCGACGACGGCGACTCCGAGGCGGCGGTGCGGGTCGCGTACGATCCGGCGCTGCGCCAACGGGTGGGCGTCATCACCACGCTCCACGCTCTGGACGGCGTGCCCGAGGACGCCCTGACGTACGCCGTCGAGGCGTCCCTCGAGCGGTCCTTCGCCGAACTCGGTCGGCGCCGGGCCGACGGGGTGCTGTTCGCCTCGCCGGACGACGCCCTCGCCGGCGACGGAGCCGCCTGGGCCCGGTTGCAGGCCTTCCGGGAGGAGGGGGTGGTGGGACGCGCCGGCGTGATGCTCTCCGATCCCGCCGACCTCGGCCGGATCGCGGACCTGCCCGGCCTCGGCCTGCTCGCCGTCCCGTTGTCGGTGGTCGATCGGCGCGCCGTCGGGTTCGCCGCCGATCTCGCCGGACTCGCCGCGGCCGGCGTCGTCCTCACCGTGCACGGCGTGTTCGGCCAGGGGGTCCTCACCACCACCGGCCCGCTGAGCGCCGAAGGGATCGGCGCGGACGTCGCAGCCGAGGCGATCGCGCTGCGCGCCGCCGTCGCCGCTGCCGCGCCGGTGCTCGGCCGGAGCGACCCGGTCGACCTCTGCCTGGCGTACGCCGCCGCCCACCCCTGGGTCACCGCCGTCACCGTCGGGGTCGAGACCGCTGATCAGCTGGTCCGCGTGATGGAGCAGGCTGATGCCCCGGCCCTCTCCGACGAGGAGGTGGCGCGGCTGGAGGAGCTGATCCCCGCTGCCGGCCCGGCCCTCTGCGACCGGCTCACCCGGGCCTGACCCCATGAACGCCGCGACGTCGGGCGCACCCGTCCCGGACTGGGCCGCCCGCGCGGCCGCCGCGGAACGCTCCGTCGCGGGCCGCCACCTGCACAGGCCCTGGCTGACGCCGTGGGCGCGGCTGGCCTGGACGGCCCACCCGCCGACGCTGTCGGTGCGGTCCTTCGTCACGTTCCACTACTGGTGGCAGGCGCAGGTGCTCGACTGCCTCCTCGACGCCCAGGTGCGTGCCCCCACGCCGGAGCGGCGCCGGATGATCGCTCGCTGGCCGGCGGTGATGGCGCTGCACAACGGTGCCGGGTGGCTCAACCAGTACTACGACGACAATGCCTGGCTGGGGCTCGCCCTGGACCGGATGCAGCGCGAGCTCGGCATCGTCGTCCCCGCCCGGTGGGGGCTCGCTGACCTGCCGGGCGTACGCCGGGTCGTCGCCGGGCGGGCCCTGGGTCGGCCTGGCGGTCGCGAGCCGGGCCGCCGGGCGCTGGCGGTGGACCGGATCGTCGCCCGGCTGGAGGACGGCTGGGCCGAGCAGCCGCTCGGCGGCGGCATCCCGTGGCGGCTCGGTGATGCCTTCCGCAACACCCCCGCCAACGGGCCGATGACCATCCTGTTGGCGCGCCGCGGCCGACTGGATCGGGCCCGCGACGCCCTGGAATGGATGCGTGCCCGTTACCCCGATCCGGCCACCGGTCTGATGGTCGACGGCATCCGCCCCGACCCGTCCGGGGCCACGCCCTGGCTCGTCGATCGCGCCTTCTACACGTACAACCAGGGGGTGGTGCTGGGGGCGGAGGTGGCCGTGCTGCGCGCCGCCCTCGACCGCGGGCTCGCCGGTGCGGCGGACATCGTCGACACCGCGTCCCGGGTGCTTCGCCTGGTGGAGGCGATCGAGCGGTGGATGGCCGACGGGCACGTCCTGGTCGGCTACCAGGGGCAGGCCGAGCGGGGCGGTGACGAGGGCCTGTTCCGCGGCATCCTGGCCCGCTACCTCACCCTGGTCGCGACCGATCTCCCGGGGCAGGGCGACCCTGCCCGAGCCGCCCGCCGACTCGCCGCGACCCTGGTGCGGACGACGGCCGACGCCTGCTGGGAGCACCGAGCCCAGGACGGGCAGCAGGTCTGGTTCGGGCCCGATGCACGGGTCCCGGCGCGCGTCCCCCGGCGATCCGACGCGGTGGTTGCCGGTGCCTCGGCGGCCGGAGTGGAGTCCGCGGCGGTGCCCGAACGCGACCTGTCCGTGCAGGTCGGGGCATGGATGCTGCTCGAGGCCGCCGCGCGCTGTCCGCGGGAGGATCCCACCCCCGCGTGATGTGACCTGGGTCGCTCCCGCCCCGCCCTGCGGCACGGGGACCCCTGGGCCGGTCGCGGAGGATCGCGGGTGTCGGTACCCCGGGGTAGCCTGTTCGGAGTTCGACCAGAAAGAGAAACCGTGTCCGAATCCCGTCCCACCCCACCCCGAACGCCCCGCGGACCCTCGACGCCGCGCCCGCGGCCGCCTCGGGTCCGGTCACGAGGGCGATCCTCGGGATCACGGTCCTGGCCGGGATCGTCGGGATCTGGCTGGTGATGCGCCACCTGGCCGGCCAGCCGCCGCTTCCGGCCCGCCCCGAGACCGATCCGTTCACCGGGTACGTGTCCGGCCTGGGCGATCTGGCCGCCCGCCTCGCGGCGCTGGCCACCCTCGGGGGAGCGATGGCGATCATCGGTTTCACCCCGGTCGCGGGCACCTATCGGCTCACCCCCGTCGGCGACCGGCTGCGCCGCTGGGTCGGTCGTGCCGCGCAGCTGTGGTTCTGGGCCGCCCTGATACAGACCGCCGCCAGCGCCGCGTACGTCAACGGGGTGCCGCTCGGGTATGCGCTGACGCCGGGGAGTTGGTGGGACTTCATCACCAGCACCACCGCGGCCCTGGCGTGGTTCGTCTCGATGCTGGTCGCCCTCTGTATCGTCATCGTGGCCTACACCTCCCGCTCGTACGCCGCGTACCTGCTGGTCTTCCTGGCCGGCACCTTGGCCACCACCTTCGTCACCGCGACCGGCAACGTGTCCGTCGGCCAGAACCACGACTGGGCCACGGATTCGGCGATCTGGCTGTCGCTGGCCTGGGCGCCGCTCGGTGCCGCCGCCGTCGCCGTGCTGCTGCGGGCCAACGACCTGACGGCACCCGATTCCCCGACCACCGCGGTGAACCGGCTGCGCCGTTATCAGAAGGCCGTGCCACTGCTGCTGCTCATCACCGTCGCCGGTCACGGCGTCGTCGCCTGGCAGCAGCTCGCCGGCCACCCGATCACCGCCAGCGCCTACGGCTTCGCGACGATCGGCCTCTTCGCCACCCTCGCCCTGCTCGCCGTCAGCTGGCTGTGGCGCTGGCTCAGTGGCGAGGCCGACCCGGCCCGCACCACGCCGGGCCGTGCCGCCCGATCGGCCCTCCGGGACGTGCTCATCGCCATCGCGTACGTCACGTTGCGGGCGGCCGAGAACCACCTGCCCCCGCCGCGGTTCCTGATCCCGCAGTCCATCCAGGTCAACTACCTCGGCTACCAGGTCGACCTCCCGTCGACCGCCGCCCGGATCGCCGCCCTCGGCCGGCCCAACCTGCTGTGGATCGGTCTCGCCGTCGCCGCTCTCGGGACGTACTTCTGGGGCGTCCACCGGGTCCGGGCCCGGGGTGGCCATTGGCCGGTCGTCCGGTCGCTCTTCTGGGCCCTGGGTTGGGTGCTGGTGCTCTATCTCGCCACCGCAGGCTTGTGGGAGTACTCCACCGTCCAATACTCGTGGCACATGCTCGTGCACATGACCGTGAACATGCTCGTCCCGGTCCTCTGCCTCCTCGGCGGCCCGGTCTCGCTGGTCCAGGCCGCCGGTCACCCGCGCCCCAAGGGCCAGCTGCTGGGGCCACGCGAGGTCTCGATCGCCCTGCACGACTACCGGCCCTTGCGCCGCGCCCTGAACCCGCTGGTGGTCTGGGTGCTCTACGCCAGCTCGCTGTTCCTCGTCTACCTGACCCCGCTCTTCCCGTGGCTGATGCGCTATCACTGGGCGCACCAGTTGATGCTGCTGTGGTTCATGGTGACCGGCTACCTGTTCTTCGACATGGTCGCCGGCGTCGACAAGTGGACGAACCTGCCCCACATGGGCCGCCTCGCCCTGGTCATCGGCGTGATGCCCTTCCATGCGCTGTTCGCCGTGTTCATCCTGCAGGCCTCGCAGTTGATCGGCGAGACGTTCTACCGGACCATCGCCGTCCCGTGGATCCCCGACCTGATGACCGACCAGGTCGTCGCCGGACAGATCACCTGGATCGTCGGTGAGGTGCCACTGCTGATCGTCATCCTTGCGCTGAGCATCCAGTGGTTCCAGGCCGACACCCGCGACGCCAAGCGGCTCGACCGGGCCCAGGACACCGGTCTCGACGACTCCTTCGACGCGTACAACGAGATGCTCGCCCAGCTCGCCCAGCGTGACCAGGAACGTCGCCTCGACGAGAGGAAGCTGCGGCGATGAGCACGGACACCACCGGGACCACCGGCACCAACGACATCGAGACCACCGCCGCCACGTCGGCGTCGTCCACGCTGCTGTCGTACGGAGGGCTGGACCAGCGCGTCGAACTGGACATCTCCGGGATGACGTGCGCCGCCTGCGCGAACCGGATCGAGCGCAAGCTCAACAAGATGGAGGGCGTCCGCGCCACCGTCAACTACGCGACCGAGCGTGCGGTCGTCACCGGGCTAGGACCCGACCGGGGGGCGGCTGACGCGATCGCCACGGTGGAGAAGGCCGGCTACGGCGCCACCGAGGTCGCCGAGGGCCAGGAGACGGCCGGCGCGGACGCCCGGGTGCGGATGCTGCGCAACCGGCTGATCGTCGCGGCCTTCCTCACCGTGCCGCTCGGCGACGTGGCCATCGTCCTCGCCCTGACCCCGCACATGCGCTTCCCCGGCTGGCAGTGGCTGCTCGTGCTGCTCTCCCTGCCGGTCGTCTTCTGGGCGGCGCTGCCCTTCCACAAGGCCGCCTGGCGCAACCTGCGCCACGGCTCGACCAGCATGGACACGCTGGTCTCCCTCGGTGTCCTCTCCGCCTTCTCCTGGTCGGTCATCTCGATCCTGCTCGGCGCGCCGGATCGCTCCGGCTACTGGCTGGGCTACGGCATCACCCCGACCGGGGCCGACTCGCTCTACCTCGAGGTCGCCTCGGCGGTGACCACGTTCCTGCTCGCCGGGCGCTACTTCGAGGCCCGATCGAAGCGGTCGGCGCGGTCCGTGCTGAGCGCGCTGGGTGACCTGGCGCCCACCACGGTGCGCGTCATCCGCGAGGGGCGCGAGGTCGTCGTCCCGCTCGCCGAACTCCGGGTGGGGGAACGGTTCCTCGTCCGCCCCGGTGAGCGGATCGCCACCGACGGCGCGGTCGTCGTCGGCAACTCGGCCGTCGACACCTCGATGATGACCGGCGAGCCGATCCCCGAGCAGGTGGGCGAGGGTGACCGCGTGCTCGGCGGCACCATCAACACCACCGGAGCCCTGATCGTCGAGGCCCGCCAGATCGGCGCCCACACGCAGATGGCCCAGATGGCGGCCACCGCCGACCAGGCACAGGCCCGCAAGGCGCGGGTGCAGACGCTGGTCGACAAGGTCGTGGCGGTCTTCGTCCCCACCGTGATCGGCATCGCCCTGGTCACCCTCGGCGCCTGGTTCCTCGCCGGTGCGGGGCCGCGGACGGCCTTCAGCGCCGCGCTGTCCGTGCTGATCATCGCCTGCCCCTGCGCCCTCGGCCTGGCCACCCCGACCGCGCTGATGGTCGGCGTCGGCCGCGGCGGCCAGCTCGGCATCCTGATCAAGGGTCCCGACGCCCTCGAGGCCAGTGGCGTCATCGACACGGTGGTGCTGGACAAGACCGGCACGCTGACCACCGGACGGATGGCGCTGGAGCGTACGGTCCTCGCCGCGGACGGCCCGGTCGCGGACGCCGCCGAGCTGCTGGCGCTGGCCGCCGCCGTGGAGCGGCATTCCGAACATCCGATCGCCCGCGCGATCACCGAGGCCGCTCACGCTGCTGAGGTCGCCGAGGGCGAGACGGCGCACGCCGCTGGGCTGGCCGGGCCGGAGGGCCGGGTCGACCTCGCCGGCGCGATCACCGAGGCCGGAGCGCTCCCCGGACAGGGGGTTCGGGCCCGGCTGGAGCGCGACGGCGTGGTCTCCGAGATCCTCATCGGCACCCCGGCTCTGATGGCCGCGGAGGGAACGGTGCTGCCCGCCGACATCGCGAAGGCCCTCGAGGCCGCCACCGCCGACGGCCGCACCGGTGTCGTCCTCGCGCTCGACGGCCGGGTCGCCGGCGCGTTCGTCGTCAGCGACCGGATCAAGGAATCCGCCGCGGGTGCGGTGGCGCGGTTGAAGGCGATGGGGCTGCGTACGGTCCTCCTCACCGGCGACCACGAGGTGGCCGCGCGCGCGGTCGGGGAGAGCGTCGGCGTCGACGAGGTCATCGCGGAGGTGCTGCCGACCGACAAGGCGGCCACCATCGAACGACTGCAGGCGGAGGGCCGCCGGGTGGCGATGGTCGGGGACGGCATCAACGATGCCGCGGCCCTGGCGACGGCGAACCTGGGCCTGGCGGTGGTCACCGGCACCGACGTGGCGATGAAGTCGGCCGACATCATCCTGGTCCGCAAGAGCCTCGACGTCGTCCCCGACTCGATCGCGCTGTCCCGGCGTACGTTGCGGACGATCCGCGGCAACCTGGTCTGGGCCTTCGCCTACAACGTCGCGGCGATCCCGCTCGCGGCCGCCGGGCTGCTCAATCCGCTGATCTCGGGCATCGCGATGTCGCTGTCATCGGTCTTCGTGGTGTCGAACTCGATGCGGTTGCGCCGCTTCGAATCGGGCGCACGTCGCTGAGCCCTTAGGCGGGGAAGACGACGACGCTGCGCCCGGTCAGCGCCGGCGCAGGACCAGGAAGCCGCCCGTGCCGAGCGCGAGCACCCCGATGACGCCGAGGACCCACCAGGTACCTCCGGTGCCAGCCAGGGCCGAGGTGTGCCCGTCGGCGGCGATCGCGTCGACGTCGGTGGCCGCGAAGCCGGGCGGAAGCGTCGGTGAGGCGGACGGAGAGGCCGGCGCAGGCGTCGGCGTGGCGCTCTCGGACGGAGAACCCGACTGGGCCGGCAGCGTGATCACCGGCAGGGGCGAGGGGGAGGTCGAGGCCGCGGGACTCGGCGACGCGCTGGTCACCGTAGCGGTCGTCGCCGGGGCGGTCTGGCTGCTCGGCGCCGCAGGGGGAGCGGGGGGAGCCGGGGGGACGTAGTTCGCGGAGTTCGGATTGTCACGCGAGGGGTTGCCGGAACCGGGGCCGGCAACCGCCGGTACCGCCGCGCCGACCGTGCCGAGCGTCACTACGCCGAGGGCTACCGCCGCCGCGCCGAGCCGCCGCAGGGCCTGTCCCATCGCTCTCCTCCGTCGTTCCAGTCAGTGCGTCACGTATCACGTCAATGAGGACCGGGTCATTGTGTCACGGTTCGGCAACGTCTCCCGCCCACGCGGTCCCCGGGCCGAGACGATGGACGGACTCAGGGCGTTCCGACCACTGTCCTGCCCGAGGTCCGCCGAGCAACCGACAGCACCGTTCCGTCCGGAACCTGAGAGGATGCTGCTGATGATGCTCACCGACGTGATCCCCGCCACTCCTGACCCCGACGCCCTCTACGAGGCCTTCTCGGGGTGGGTCGAGGGTCGCGGAATCACGCTCTACCCCCACCAGGACGAGGCGGCGATCGAGCTCTTCTCCGGCAACAATGTGATCCTCGCCACACCGACCGGCTCGGGCAAGACGCTGGTCGCCACGGCCGCGCAGTTCGCCGCCCTCGCCCAGGACGGGGTGAGCTTCTACACCGCGCCGATCAAGGCACTGGTGTCGGAGAAGTTCTTCGCGTTGTGCGAGATCTTCGGCGCTGAGAACGTCGGCATGCTCACCGGGGACGCCTCGGTCAACCCCGACGCCCCGATCATCGCCTGCACCGCGGAGGTGCTGGCCAACATCGCGCTGCGGGAGGGTCGGTGGGCCGACATCTCCCAGGTGGTGATGGACGAGTTCCACTTCTACGCCGAGCCCGATCGGGGGTGGGCCTGGCAGGTGCCGCTGCTCTGCCTGCCGCAGGCGCAGTTCCTGTTGATGTCGGCCACGCTGGGCGACGTCTCGTTCTTCGCCAAGGACCTGACCGAGCGCACCGGGCATCCCACCGCCGTGGTCGACGACGCCGAGCGTCCGGTGCCGTTGTCGTACTCCTGGTCGCTCGACCCCATGCACGAGCTGCTCGAGGAACTCGTGACCACCCACCAGGCCCCCGCGTACGTCGTGCACTTCACCCAGAAGTCTGCGCTGGAGACCGCGCAGGCGCTGCTGTCGGCCAAGCTCACCTCACGCGAGGAGAAGGACCGGATCGCCGAGGAGATCGGCGCATTCCGCTTCCATACCGGCTTCGGCCGCACGCTGTCCAAGCTGGTCCGCTCCGGCATCGGCGTGCACCACGCCGGGATGCTGCCGCGCTACCGCCGGCTGGTCGAACAGCTCGCCCAGGCCGGCCTGCTCAAGGTCATCTGCGGCACCGACACGCTCGGTGTGGGGATCAACGTGCCGATCCGTACGGTCGTCTTCACCGGACTGACGAAGTTCGACGGGACCCGGCACCGGCTGCTCAAGGCGCGGGAGTTCCACCAGATCGCCGGGCGTGCGGGGCGCGCGGGCTTCGACACCTCGGGGCGCGTCATCTGCCAGGCGCCGGAGCACGTGATCGAGAACGAGCGGGCGCTGGCCAAGGCCGGCGATGACCCGAAGAAACGGCGCCGCGTGGTCCGCAAGAAGGCTCCGGAGGGCTTCGTCTCGTGGACCGAGGAGACCTTCGACCGGCTGAAGGGCGCTGAACCGGAGGCTCTCGTCTCGCGGATGCGGGTGAACGAGGCGATGATCCTCAATGTCGTCGCCCGACGCGGCGACCCGTTCGCGAACATGCGTGACCTGCTGCTGGGCTGCCACGAGGACGAGCGCAGCAAGCGCCGGTTGGTCCGCCGGGCGCTCCGGCTGGCCCGCGGGCTGCTCGAGTCGGGCGTGCTCGTCCGGCTGCCGGCGGCGGACCAGACGGGTCGGATCTACGAGATCGCCCCCGAACTGCAGGACGACTTCGCGCTGAACCAGCCGCTGGCGCCGTTCGCGCTGGCGGCCTTGGACCTGCTCGACCCCGAGTCGCCGACGTACGTGCTGGACGTGGTGTCGATCATCGAGGCGATCCTCGACGACCCGTTCCCGGTGCTGTTCGAGCAGCAGCACAAGGCCCGCGGCCAGGCGATCGCCGAGATGAAGGCTGACGGCATCGAGTACGACGAGCGGATGCGGCTGGTCGAGGAGATCACCTGGCCCCAGCCGCTGGCCGACCTGCTGGAGCCTGCGCTGACGGTCTTCGCGCACACCCACCCGTGGGTGTCGGCCGATCAGCTCTCGCCGAAGGCCGTGGTCCGCGACATGTACGAGCGGGGCCAGACCTTCACCGAGTTCGTCAGCCACTACGGGGTGGCGCGCAGCGAGGGACTCGTCCTGCGTTACCTCTCGGATGCCTACCGTACGTTGCGCCAGACCGTGCCCGAGTCCCGCCGCACCGAGGAGTTCGACGACCTGCTGGAGTGGCTGGGGGAGACGGTGCGCCAGACCGATTCGTCACTGCTGGACGAGTGGGAGGCGCTGACCGACCCGGAGGCGGTGGCCGAGGCGGCCGCGCGGGTCGCCGCGGGACAGCAGCTCGCGCCGACCCGGCCGATCACCGGCAACGCCCGGGCGTTCCGCGTGATGGTCCGCAACGCGCTCTTCCAGCGGGTCCGGCTGGCGGCCGACGACCGGTTCGGGCAGCTGGCCGCGCTGGATGCGTACGCCGCCGGCCTGCTCGGCGGTGGTGTGCGTCCGCCACTGGACGAGGCGGCCTGGGAGGACGCCCTCGGCGACTACTGGGACGACCACGAGACCCTCGGGGACGGCCCCGCCGCCCGTGGGCCGAGTCTGCTGCTGGTGGAGGAGAAACCGAAGCAGGGGGTCTGGGAGGTCCGCCAGATCATCGACGACCCGGCGGGGGACCACGACTGGTCGATCCTGGCCACCGTGCACCTGCAGGCCAGCGACGAGGCCGGCGAGCCGGTGGTGCTGGTGGAGTCGTTCGCACGGATGGGGTGAGGCTCGGCACTCGTCCGCCGCGCCCAGGTTGTCCACAGGTTTTCCACAGGTTGTCCGCTCTGCGTGACCCGATTGTGATGATCGGCCGGGTGTCCCCTAGGATCCAATCGGACCTCCCGTCACCCCCACCGGAAGGGTCATCGTGAACCAGGCACGCCGCGCCGCACCGCAGTCCCCGAGGTCGAGCCTCCGCGACATCGCGGTCTCCCTCCGCGGGCCGCGAGGTGGCGAGCGCCCGAGCCGTGCACTGATCGACCCGGACGAGCCCCAGGGCATCGGCGCCCGGGCGACCCGCCTGCTGGTGCCGGGCGTGGCAGCCTCGGTCGTGGCGGTCGGCACCGTCGGGGTGGTTCTGGGGTCCCAGCGGACCGCCGGGCTGGAGGCGGTACCGGCGGCGGCGATCCCCCAGGACATCGCCCTGCGCAACACCTCGGGAGCCAGCCGCTCCGAACAGCGCCTGCTCGCCCCCTCGGAGACCCCCAGCGCCACCGCGATGGCGTCGGCGACCCCGTCGGCAACACCGTCTGCCTCCTCGACGCCGAGCCCCACGCCGTCCGCGACCAAGGCCTCGACGCCGAAGGCCTCGTCGCTGAAGTCGTCGGCCTCGCCGCAGCCGTCCGGATCCGTGGCGAACTGCCCCAAGCCGAGTGGGTGGCTCGGGGCCAACGCCCAGCGGGTCTACGAGGTGAGCTGCCAGGTCTTCTCGTACGTCACCGCGTACGGAGGATCCCGCGACGGTGATCCGGGACCGCACGGGACCGGGCACGCCCTGGACATCATGATCGGGGACTCCACCCGCGGCTGGGACATCGCGAACTACATGCGGGCCCACGCCTCCAGCCTCGGGATCACCGAGGTCATCTACCAGCAGAAGATCTGGACCACCCAGCGCTCCTCAGAGGGTTGGCGGCCGATGGAGGACCGCGGATCGCCCACGGCGAACCACATGGACCACGTCCACGTCACCGTCTCCTGAGGCACCCCTCAGGGGCACGGGCCCCGACGCATCTGGCGTCCTTGGCGCCGCTGCGGCGCGGCACAAGTGACACAGACGCCGTCGTTCCAGTTACCCGCCGAGTGCCGACGCCCGGCATCTGCCCAGAAGCCCGGCGGCTGTGGCGGGGAGCGGGGCCACACCAGCAGAACACCCCGAGGATGACGGTTCCCGGCGGCGGCGCGCCGTGTGGGACCGCCGGTTGACGGCCCGATGCGCCACTCGCCGGGAACGATGTCCCCGGGGTGTGATTGGCGGAGGAGGATCACCCCTCCGGGAGTCGTGTCAGCGCTGTCCGCGGACGTTCACCAGGTCGCAGACGAAGATCAGGGTCTCACCGGGAGCGATGACGCCGCCGGCGCCACGGTCGCCGTAGGCCAGGTGCGAGGGGATGACCAGCTTGCGGCGGCCACCGACCTTCATGCCCTGGACGCCCTGGTCCCAGCCCTGGATCACCTGGCCGACACCGAGCTGGAACGCCAGCGGGGTGCCGCGGCGGTAGGAGGAGTCGAATTCCTCGCCGGAGGAGTACGCGACCCCTACGTAGTGGACGTCGACGACGTCGCCGGCCTTGGCCTCGGTACCCTCGCCGACGATCTCGTCGACGATCTGCAGCTCGGTGGGAGCCGGGCCCTCGGGCGGGTCGATCTCGGGGATATCAGTCATGCCGTCGAGCCTAGCGGCAGGAGCGGCGTGACCAACCCCGTGGCACCGAGAAGCATCCAGCCACCGAGCAGGAGCCCCGCCAGCGCCACGAGCATGAAGAGGCCGGTCCACAGCGCTGCGGGGACGTGGGTGAGCCGGGCCAGTTGGGCCGGGTCGGAGCCACGGTCACGCGTACCGGCGAGCTCCAGCGTCGGGCGTACGGCCCCCAGGAGCAGCACCCAGCAGAGCAGGTAGGCCAGCCAGCTCTGGAGGGCGACGGGCAGATACCAGGTGGCGAGCCCGAGTGCGCCGCCGACCACGAGGATCACCAGGAGCCCGTAGAGGTTACGGATCGCCAGCAGCATCAGCGCAAGGACCAGCAGGAACACCCACAGCAGGCCGGAAGCGTGACCGGTCCCCAGGATCGCCGCGGCGCCGACGCCGACGACGGCCGGGGCGGTGTAGCCGGCGCTCAGTGTGGCCACCATGCCGGGACCGCCTGCCCGTCCGCGAGTGACCGTCACCCCGGAGGTGTCGGCGTTGAGCCGGATGCCCTCGAGCCGGCGTCCGCAGAGCCCGCCGACGACGGCGTGCCCGGCCTCGTGGGTGATCGTCACCAGCATCCGGGTCGTACGCCATAGGGGTCGGAGTCCCACGAGCAGGATCGCCGCGAGGCCCAGACCGAGCACCACGGACGGGCCGGGCAGGGGCTGGGCGATCAGGGCGCGGTGCAGGATCGCGGACAGGATGTACACGTGCCCAGTCTGGCGCTGTCGGCAAGGTCGGGGCCGGCGATGAGATCGTCGGTCTCGGCCTCAACGGCCTCTGCCGCGATCCAATGCGCGTCGGATCCGGGTCGCCAGCGCGTGGGGATCCTCGAGATCGGCCCACGTCCACCGCACGACTTCCAGACCAAGCCCCCGCAGTCTGTCCTCACGAAGCTTCTCTCGGTACACCACGGCGCCCGGATCCTTGCTCGGTGCCCCAGCGCCCTGGTACTTCAGCCGTCCGTCGAACTCTCCCGCGGTGTGGTGCTCCGGCCAGCCCAGATCGCATCTCGCGACGAAGTTGCCCCGTGGGTCGCGGACCTCCCATTGCAGTTCCGGGGTGGGAAGCCCTTCGTGGGCTAGGAGGACCCGGCTGATCGACTCGCCACCGCTCTCGGCCCTCGGATCGGCGAAGGCCAGGACCACTCTCGCCTTCGCGATCCCGTGCCGCCCGGCGTCCTTGGCGATGATCCTGGTCATCTCGTCCCGGATCGCAGCCCCTCGTGTGCGGAGCACATGGTCGGCCAGCGCTACGGCTTCCGGCTTCGGCCCGGTGCGGGCCACGTCGACGACCGTACGGGCGGGCGTGGTCACCCGCAGGCCGTCGACCAATTGCCACTGGCCGCTGGGGACCGGGGCGGTATGAGTCACCAGCCTCTGCCGAATGCTGCCACCCCTGTCGCCCCTCGTGACATGGATGGCGTCGTCACCCAGCAGGCCCCACGGGACGTCGAGCCCCAGCCAGACCGCCGCGGACACATGACTGATCACGGTGTCCGGCTTCAGCAGCGGGCGGGCCGCCTGGATCATCGACCGGTGCCTGGCGACCGGGTCCTTCACTCCGGGCACGACGTACGCGCCACGGCGCAGACGATCCAACTTCCCGGCTCGGTAGCGTGCCGACAGGTCGCGGGGATCGAGGCCCAGGAGCTTGGCGTCGTTCACCGTGATGAGGTCGCCGGGCGGATGGTTCTCACCCAGAATGTGCAGGGCTTGGGGCGGATCGGTCGGAGTGGGCCTCATGGCTCCATCGAAGGCCTTGACTGCGCCGGACGGTAGCTCGGCAACGACATGGACAACACCTCGGGTGAACAGGACAACACCAGAGCCGGCTCGAGCTGCGTTACCCGCCCACACGGATACGTCCGAGGTGGCGTGGGTGGGCGCACGAAGGCCACAGGCCGGAGCCGCGGGTCTTGTCGCGGATGCTCCTGCGGGGGTGCTGGGTCCCCGCGGACGTTCATGTGCTCCCGCTGCCGTCCCGAGGTCCGCGAGGTACTTGAGGGTCCGCGGGGTGCTCGAGAGTCCGCGAGGTGCTCGAGGGTCCGCGGGTGTCGGAGCGCCTACAAGGTTGCCCTGCCGAGTCGGGCACGCGTCCCAGGTGCCCAGGCCGGAGCCGCGGGTCTTGTTGCGGACGTTGTGATGGCAGCCAAGCTCCCCGCGGACGTTCATGTGCTCCCGCTGCCGTCCTGAGGTCCGCGAGGTACTTGAGGGTCCGCGGGCTGCTGGAGCATCCGCGGGGTGCTCGAGGGTCGGCGCGATGCCGACAGGTCAGCAGGATGCAGTGTCCGCGCGGCGCTGGACGGTCCGCGGCGCGCTGGCGGACACCGCCCGCCCCGCAGCACCTCAGACCGACCCGCCACCCCACAGCAGGCCCGACCCACCGCGCAGCCGCGCCGCAGTCGCCTCGGCCTGGTGGTCCGTCATGGCCGCGACGAAGTCGATGATGCCGCGGCCGCGCCCCATCCGCAGCACGTCCTCGCGTGAGGTCATCCCGTCGAGCCAGCCCGGGTGGCGCCGGGCCACCCGCCGGTAGCCCTCGGTGGCGGTCTCGACCAGGTCGAGCAAGCGACGAGGGGCCCGGGTGGCGTCGAGCCGGTCGCCCAGCCAGTCGTCGAACGCCTCGACGATCTGCCGGATGACGTTCGCCTGCCCGCGCTGCATCAGGGCCAGGTCGGGGCGGTGCAGGACGAAGTACTGGTGGATGAACTTCAACACCTGCACCTCGTGCCAGGCCCCCGCCGACAGTTCGACGGACGACCCCCGCACCGGCGGGTCATCGACGAGGCGGACGGACGCGACCAGGTCGTCGATCCACGTCGAGGTGAAGCCGGACAGGGACCGATCGGCAGCCATCGAGCCGTCGTACGGGATCGCCAGCACCCCTTCGACGAACTCCTTGCCGACCCGTAGCACCGCTTCCAGATAGGCGTCGTCGTCGAAGATCCAGGCGTCCCGAGCCGCCAGCCGCCGCCGGAGCCCTTCGAGCCCGATCCCGGGAGCCCGGGTCAGCGCGGCCAGCCGCTCGTCGGGGAGCAGGGTGAGTTCGTCGCGCTGCTGCGCCCAGGTGCGGAACTCACTCGACACGGCCGAGAACTGCAGCACCCCGGCCCGGTGGAAGTCGTCCAGGTCGTGCAGGGAGTAGGCGACGTCGTCGGCCAGGTCCATCACGGCGCAGTCGAGGGTCTGCAGGTCGGGCCGGAGGTCCGGGAACGCCTTCCGGACCGCGATCAGCTCGTCCAGGTCGGGCACGTACGCGTTGAACTTGTACGAGCCGCCGCTGGCGTCCGGACGGGCGCCGCGGGGCTGCCGCGCCCAGGTCCGCGGATGGGGGTCGGGCCAGTGGTGCCGGCCCCAGGGGTACTTGAGGACCGAGGCGCGAACGGCAGTGGTCAGGTTGAGGCCCTCGTCACCGGGTCCGTGCGTCTCGAGTTCGGTGAGCACCCGGAAGGTCTGGGCGTTGCCCTCGAATCCGTCGTTCAGGCCGAACCGGGTTCGGGCCTGGCGGTCCAGTTCCTGCTCGCCGAGGTGGCCGAACGGCGGATGGCCCAGATCGTGGGCGCCGGCCCCGGCCTGGGCGACGACGTGGTTGAGGCCGCCGAGGGCCTCGATCCGCTCCGGTGCCGCGCCCTCCTCGAGGCGTACGGCGATCGCCCGGGCCACCGCGGTGACCTTGATCGTGTGGGTCAGCCGGTTGTGGACGATCCCGCCGGTGGTGCCGGCCGAGACCACCTGGGTGACCTCGGCGAGCCGGGAGAAGGAGGGGGAGAAGCGGATCCGCTCCAGGTCGACCCGGTACTCCGAGTTGGTCCCGGCGGCCAACGGCCGGGCGACCCCGTCCTCGGTGCGGGCCCGATCCGTACGCGTCGACATGGCCTCACTCTAATGGGAGGGCTCGCCGTCCCCCCTCACACTCAGGCCAGGCTGCGCCTCACGCCGCTCCGTTGCGTACGATCCACGGCGATCCGCTGGTGGATGGTGTGCGACTGGCCGGGGGACAGCGTGACGGCGCCCGCGCCGACGTTCGCCGCCTCGACGCAGAGCATCTCCTGCCACTCGTCGTTGCCGAAATCGCCCATCTTGGCCGACTTGCTGACGAAGGGGTTCCAGATGACCGTCTGCCCGGAGCCGCGCTTGTTGATCCCGAGGGTGCGCTTGAGCGTCGGGTCCTTGACCACCACGTCGCCCGCGTGCTGGTAGATGCGGTCGGTCTCCCCGACGATCACCACGGTGCCCCGCTGGTCGAACTCCCCGTTGATCACCTTGTCGTGGTAGCCGCAACCGTCCAACCCGTCGATGGTGATCCGGCGGGCGTCACCGACGTGCAGGTAGGTGTGCAGTGCCTCCTCGAAGGTGAACGGGGTACTGCGGTTGCCGTACGCCTCGACGCGCAGGTCGATGTCGAGCACCTGACCCACGGTGTAGGTGATGTCGGCGGCCCAGTCCCGGTCGAAGTCCTCCAGGCCGGCCAGGTCCACGTCGTGCCCGTCCAGGTGCAGGCGGAGCCGGATGCTGTCGGCGACCGGGGTCGCCTCCACCAGCGCCCAGCGGGTCAGCCGTGCGACACCATGCGGCGGGTAGTGCTGCCCGTCCGTCCCGGAGCCGAACCAGGGGAAGCAGATCGGTACGCCGCCTCGGATCGCCGCCCCGTCCTCGAAGCGCGACATCCCGCTCAGCCAGATGACCGGCTCCTGCCCGGTCGGCTGCCAGCCCGTGAGGTGACCCCCGTGCAGGTACACCTCCGCGGTGCATGAGCCGATGGCCACCCGCACCACCGGCTGGCCACCCTCGCCCTGCTCGAGCGTGACACCGTCGGGAAGCTCAGAGTTCTCCATGCCGCCACGGTAGCGGGTCGTACGGTCGTCGCGGCGCGGTATCGCGGGCGATCCCCCGTGGGGTGCGCCCCGGGCGGACGCGTGCGGACCTGCGGCCCTAGTCTTGCCTCATGCAGTCTCCCGTTGATGCCACCACCACCGAGGCCTGGGGGCGGCTGAGCTCCCTCGCCCAGGACTACCGACCGAACATGCGTACGTGGTTCGCCGAGGACCCGGGACGTACCGAGCGCCTCTCCTTCACCGCCGGGGACCTCTTCGTCGACATGTCGAAGAACTGGCTGGACGACACCATCGTGTCCAGCCTCGTCGACCTCGCCGACCAGGTGCACCTCACCGACCGGATCGACGCGATGTTCCGCGGCGACCGGATCAACGTCACCGAGGACCGCTCGGTGCTGCACACGGCGCTGCGCAAGCCCGCGGGCCAGTCGTTGATCCTCGACGGCAAGGACGTCGTGGCCGACGTCCAGGGTGAGCTCGACAAGATCTACGCCTTCGCCCGGAAGATCCGTTCCGGCGAGTGGCGCGGCATCACCGGCAAGACGATCCGGACCATCGTCAACATCGGCATCGGCGGTTCCGACCTCGGCCCGGTGATGGCGTACGAGGCGCTCAAGCCGTACGGCCAGCTCGGCCTGGAATGCCGCTTCATCTCCAACATCGACCCGACCGACGCGGCCGAGAAGACCTTCCTGCTCGACCCGGAGACCACGCTGGTCATTGTCGCCTCGAAGACGTTCACCACGCTGGAGACCATCACCAACGCCCGCATCGTCCGCAACTGGCTGCTCTCCACGCTGAAGGACCGCGGCGCGATCGCCGACGGTCAGGAGAACGAGGCCGTCGCCAAGCACTTCGTCGCCGTCTCGACCGCCCTGGAGAAGGTCGCCGCCTTCGGCATCGACCCGGCGAACGCGTTCGGGTTCTGGGAGTGGGTCGGTGGCCGCTACTCGGTCGACTCCGCGGTGGGCACGGCGCTGGCCGTCTACATCGGCCCGGACAACTTCGAGGCGTTCCTCGCCGGCTTCCACGCGATGGACGAGCATTTCCGTACGACGCCGCTCGAGCGCAACGTGCCCGCGCTGATGGGTCTGCTGAACATCTGGTACACGAACTTCCACGGCGCCCAGTCGCACGCCGTGCTGCCGTACGCCCAGTACCTGCACCGCTTCCCGGCGTACCTGCAGCAGCTGACGATGGAGTCGAACGGCAAGCGCGTCCGCTGGGACGGCACCCCGGTGACCTCCGACACCGGCGAGATCTTCTGGGGCGAGCCCGGCACCAACGGCCAGCACGCGTTCTACCAGCTGATCCACCAGGGCACCCGGCTCGTCCCGGCCGACTTCATCGCGGTCGCCAACCCGGCCAACCCGACCCGGGACGCCGAGAACGACGTGCACGAGTTGTTCCTCGGCAACTTCTTCGCGCAGACCAAGGCGCTGGCGTTCGGCAAGACGGCCGACGAGGTGCGGGCCGAGGGCACGCGTGAGGAGATCGTCTCCGCGCGGGTGTTCCCGGGCAACCGGCCGACCACCTCGATCATGGCGCCGGAGCTGTCCCCGTCCGTGCTGGGCCAGCTGATCGCCCTGTACGAGCACATCACCTTCACCGAGGGCATCGTCTGGGGCATCGACTCCTTCGACCAGTGGGGTGTCGAACTCGGCAAGCAGATGGCCAAGGAGCTGACCCCCGCGGTGGCCGGCAACGAAGCCGCGATCGAGGCCCAGGACCCGTCGACCAAGGCGCTGATCCGCTACTACCGCTCGCAGCGGGTCTGACAGGAGCGGGTCTCCTAGCTCGAGCCCTCCGATCCCTCCGCCCCACCCTGACCGTCCGCTGTCGGGGTGGGGCGGAACCGTTCCGGGGCACCTGCCGAGGCCACTGCCGGACGAACCCATCCGTACGATTCGTGGGGCGCGGGTCTTGACGCGGGGTGCCCCGATGGCGGTTGGCTGGAGTCATGACTGAGCTGACCAGGACCCTCGGCACCGCCTCGCCCCTCACCGTCTCCTCGATGGGGCTGGGTTGCATGGGCATGTCCGAGTTCTACGGTGCCCCCGACGAGGCCGCCGGACTCGCGACCATCCATCGCGCCCTCGACCTCGGCATCACCTTCCTCGACACCGCGGACATGTACGGCCCCTTCACCAATGAGAAACTCGTCGGCCGGGCGATCGCCGGGCGCCGCGACGAGGTGCAGCTCGCGACGAAGTTCGGCAACGTCCGCGGCCCGAACGGGGAACGGCTCGGCATCGACGGCAGCCCGGACTACGTACGCAGCGCCTGCGACGCCTCCCTGCAGCGTCTCGGCGTGGACCATATCGACCTCTACTACCAGCACCGCGTCGACCCGAAGGTCCCGATCGAGGAGACCGTCGGAGCGATGGCCGATCTGGTCACGGCCGGCAAGGTCCGCCACCTCGGACTGTCCGAGGCGTCGGCGGCGACGATCCGCCGGGCCCATGCCGTCCACCCGATCACCGCCCTGGAAACCGAGTACTCGCTCTTCACCCGCGACCTCGAGGACGAGATCCTGCCGACGATCCGTGAGCTGGGTATCGGTCTGGTGCCGTACTCCCCGCTGGGCCGTGGCATCCTCACCGGCCGGCTCACCGCCGAGTCCGTCGCCCAGGAGCGCGACTCCCGCAACACCCGCTACTTCCCGCGCTTCCAGGGCGACGCACTCGAGGCCAACCTGCGCCTGGTGGACCGTGTGAAGGAGGTGGCCGACGCCAAGGGGGTGACGCCCGGCCAGATCGCCCTCGCCTGGGTGCTCGCCCAGGGTGACGACGTCGTCCCGATCCCGGGGACCAAGCGGGTGGCCTACCTCGAGGAGAACGCGGCCGCCAGGGACATCGCGCTGACCGCCGACGAGGTCGCCGCGCTGACCGACGCCGTGCCGCGCGAGGCCGTCGTCGGCCCCCGCTACGGCGACATGAGCAGCATCGACAACGGCTGACAGCTTCCCTTGATCGCCCCCGACGGCCCACAGGTCGTCGGGGGCGATGTCACGTCTGTCACGTTCTCCACCGATTGACTGACGGTCAGTCAGTTGTACGCTTGACGGTGTGGGACGGGTCTCGAAGGCACCCGAGGAGCGCCGCGACGAACTCCTCGACACGGCACTGCGGCTCTGCACGACCGTGGGGTACGACGCGCTGTCGATCGATCAGCTGACCCGCGAGGCGGGTGTCGCGAAGGGCACGTTCTACTACTACTTCGGCTCGAAGCAGGACATGCTCGGCGCCCTGGTCCAGCGCTTCGTGGACGGCCTGTTCGCCAGCCTCGAAGCCGGCGCGCAGGATCTGACCGGGACCGGGGCCGACCGGTTCGGGGCCCTCCTCGGCCAGGCCACGGCGTGGAAGACCGAGCGCGTCGAGGACGCGATGGCGTTCATCCCGCTGCTCTACAAGCCGGAGAACGTCGAGTTGCGCCACCGCCTCTTCGACCTGTGGCACGACCGGACCAGGGACCTCTTCCGGCCTCTGGTCGCGTTGGGATCCTCCGACGGGACGTTCATGGTCGCCGAGGTGGACGCCACCACCGACCTCGTGCTGTCCCTCTGGCTGGATGCCTCGACCCGGATCTTCGAGGATGCGATCGCCGCCGGATCATCCGATGGGTTCGCGGACCACATCGTCCGCGGCATGACCGCCCTGACCACGGCGGCGGAACGCATCCTCGGGGCGCGCGAGGGCACCTTCGCGATCCCCCTCGACCACGCGATGGTGCGTGGCCTGCACCCACTCTTCATGGCTGCCCTCGCTCCGGGGACGGCCTCCACCCCATCGACCGGGAGGGCCCGATGACGGGCAGCACCACAGCACAGCAGGCTCCGCGGCGGACGCGACGGAGGAGGCGTCTGATCGCCGGCGTCGTCGTCGCCGTCGTGGTCCTCGCCCTGGTCGCCGGCTACGTCATGTCGCAGCGCGGCGCCAGGACCACGGTCACCACCGCCACGGCGAGCACGCAGCGGCTCTCGGTCACGGTCAGCGCGTCCGGGACGGTGGAGGCGGCCAGCCTGGTCCCGGTGTACTCGCCGATCGCCGGCACCCTCGCGAGCGTACGGGTCAGCGACGGCCAGGTCGTCAAGGCCGGCGACGAGCTCGCCACCCTCGACACGGCCGCGCTGTCGACAGCCGTCGCGCAGGCCCAGGCACAGGTCGCCGCGGCTGAGGCCCAAGCGGGATCCGCCTCCGCGCAGCTCGCCCTCGCCCGAGCCATGCCGCATGACACCGACGCCCAGACCCGGACGCGCGATGCCGCCATCCAGGCGGCCAACGCCGCCCATGACGCCGCGGTCGCCGCCCGCTCGGCCGCCTCGGCCGGGCTGCGAGCGGCCCGCGACAACGCGGCGAAGGCCTCGATCACCGCCCCCGTCGGCGGGACCGTCACCCTCAACGTGCTCGCGGCCACCCGTACGGACGGGACGGGCCCGAAGGCCGCGGCCGGGGCGTCCGTCGGTCCCACCGTGCCGCTGTTCACCATCGCCGACCTGGGACACCCCGTCTTCGCGGCGCAGGTCGACGAGGCGGACATCGCCCACGTGGCGGTCGGGCAGCAGTCCACGGTCACCCTGGACGCCTATCCCGGTCGTACGTTCCCCGGCGCGGTGTCCGAGGTCGCCACGACCTCGGTCAGTACGAAGACCGGTGGTGTCGCCTACATCGTCAAGATCCCCCTCGCCGCCGGCGACGCCGTGCTCCGACTCGGGATGAGCGGTGACGCCTCGCTCGCCACCCAGGACATCCCTGATGCCCTAGTGGTCCCGCTGCAGGCGGTGCAGGCCGACGGTGCCCAGCGCTGGGTGTACAAGGTGACGGACGGCACGGCACACCGGACCCCGGTCACCGTCGGCGCCTCGTCCGCCACCCAGGCCCAGATCACCAGCGGCCTCGCCGCCGGCGACGTCGTGGCGACCAGCCAGTTGAGCGCCCTCAAGGACGGGGCGAGCGTCGATGTGGGGAAGTAGCCGCCGCCGGGCCTCCGTGGCCGACGTGCCCGCCCCCGCCGTCGCGGCGGAGGCGACCTCCGCCCCCGCCGTCGCGGCCGAGGGGGCGGGCGCCCCGATCGTCCGGACCGTCGCGCTGACCAAGACGTACGGATCGGCTGAGAGTGAGGTCCGGGCCCTGGACGCCGTCGACCTCAGCGTCGCGCCCGGGGAGTTCGTCGCGGTGATGGGTCCGTCGGGCTGCGGCAAGTCGACCCTGCTCAACATGGTCGGTGGCCTCGACACCCCGACCTCGGGCGAGGTCTTCGTGGATGGGGCCGAGCTGACCACGTTGCCCGACGACCGGCTGACCGAGCTGCGCCGGCGCCGGATCGGGTTCGTCTTCCAGTTCTTCAACCTCATCCCGGTGCTGGACGCCGTGGAGAACGCCGCCCTACCGCTGACCCTGGACGGCGATGCCGGGGCCGAGGACGCCGCCGTCGAGTGGCTCACCCGCGTCGGTCTGGCCGACCGGTTGCACAACCGGCCCGACCAACTGTCAGGCGGCCAGCAGCAGCGGGTCGCCGTCGCCCGGGCGCTGTCCACCGATCCCGCGCTCGTGCTCGCCGACGAGCCCACCGGCAACCTGGACTCGCGGTCGGCCACCGAGATCGCCGAGCTGCTCCGCCAGGTCGCCGCCGCGTGGCACCGCTCGGTGCTGATGGTGACCCACGATCCGCGGATTGCCTCGTACGCCCAGCGGCTCGTCCTGATGCAGGACGGGCACATCGTCGACGACCTGCCCCTCGACGGGTCCCGCGAGGCGCCGCTGCGCGCCATGGAAAGGGCCGGACTGCTATGAGCACCACCGTCACGTGGACCCTCGCGTGGCGCTACCTGCGCGGGCGCGGCCTCCGCTCCGCGCTGACCACGCTGGCGGTCGCGCTGAGTGTGATGCTGATCTTCGGCCTGGGCGGCGTGGTGCCGACCCTGGTCGACGCCTTCACCCGCTCCTTGCTGTCGGCGTCGGGGAAGATCGATCTCACCGTCACCCAGACGCTGGCCCAGCCGTTCGCCCCCTCCGTCGTCGACAAGGTCGGCCGCGTTCCGGGGATCGCCCTGGCCACCGGCGAGGTCGAACAGTCCGCGCCGCTGCCCGTCCGCCGGGACATCCCGACCGGCCAGCAGGTCAGCTCCGTGACCGTCGTCGGCATCGATCCCGCCGTCTCCGGGCGCATCCGTGACCTCGGGCTGGCCTCCGGTCGTGCGCTGACCACCACCGACGGTGATGTCGCCGTGCTCTCCGCCGACCTCGCCGGCCGGCTGGGCCTCGGCCTGGGGAGTCCCCTCGTGCTCCCTTCCCCGGTGGGGTCGACCCGCTTCACCGTCGTCGGTCTGCTCACGGCGGCCACGGTCCCGGGGCAGGAGACCGTCTACGTGCCGATCGGCGCGGCGCAGACCCTCTTCGGCCTGGGCGCGAAGATCACCACCGTCCAGGCCTCTCTGCAACCCGACGCCAACAGGTCCGCGGTCGAGGACGCGGTCCGTACGGCCGTGGGGCCGGACTACACCGTCGGTGGCCTCTCGTCGAACTCCTCCCTGCTCGCCTCCATCCAGGTGAGCCGGTACGCGTTCACCCTGTTCGGGCTGTTCGCCCTTGCCACCGCCGGATTCATCATCCTCAACAGCTTCCGGACGGTGGTCGCCGAACGGCGCCGTGACATCGGCATGCTGCGCGCGATCGGCGCCCGGCGTCGCACGATCACGGGCATCCTGCTGGTCGAGTCGCTGCTCCAGGGGGTGCTGGGCACCCTCCTCGGGATGGTTCTCGGCTACCTGATGGCGGCGGGCCTGTTCGCCGTGATGGCGCCGATGGTCGAGTCGGTGGTCCACCTGCGGATCGGCCCGGTCCGCTTCGAGCCGGCGACGTACGCCGAGGCCATCGTCCTCGGGATCGGCCTCACCGTGCTCGCCGCGATCATCCCCGCGCGCGCCGCCGGCAAGGTCACCCCGATGGAGGCCCTGCGGCCCCAGACCGAGGAGGTGTACCGGCGCGGGGCAGGAGTCCGCGGGTGGATCGGCGTCGGCGTCCTCGTCGTGTCGCTCTTCTGCCTGGTCACCCGTGACGCGTCGCTGGTCGGGCTGGGCTCCGTCCTGTTCCTCGTCGGGTTGGCGCTGGTCATCCCGGCGGTCGTCCATCCGCTGGCCCGGGCCGCCGGGAGCGCGGTGGAGTTGGCGTACGCCCGGGAGGGGGCGATCGCCCGGTCCAACCTGCAGCGCAATCCCGGCCGGTCGGCCAACACCGTGTCGGCGGTCATGCTCGGACTGGCCTCGATCGTGGCGATGGTGACCGTCGTCCAGTCGATCTTCGCCGGCTTCACCGGCTACATCGACCGCTCCCTGTCGGCGGACTACCTGGTCATCCCCAACTCCATCGTCCTGGGACAGGGCAACGTCGCCGCCGGACCCAAGTTGGCCGCCGACATCGCCCACACCGCCGGCATCGGGCCGGTGTCGACGCTGCGGCTCGCCCGCGCGAAGCTGAACGGCCACGATGTCCAGGTCATCGGCATCGATCCCGCCACCTACCCCGAGGTCGCGAACTTCGAGTGGACGGCCGGCAGCACCGATGCCGCCCTGGCCCAGCTCGGCTCGGGACGCTGGTTGATCTCCAACGGCATCTTCGCCGGGCAGAGCGGGCTGACCTCCGGGCAGGCCGTCACCCTCGACACGCCCAACGGGCCCCGGGTCTACTACGTCGCCGGTGTCGGCAATGACTACCTCAATGCGAAACTGGCCACTATCTACGTCAGCCAGGACCAGTTGGCCCGCGACTTCGACGTCACCGACGACCTGCTGGTGATGGCCAACCGCAAGCCGTCCGCCGACCCCGCGACGGTCACCGCCGCCGTGCAGCGGATCGTCGACGGGTACCCGGGCTTCAAACTCTACGAATCGGCGCAGTGGCGCGATCTGCAACTGTCCATCTTCAACCAGACGTACGTCATCTTCTACGGGCTGATCGCCGCCCTGGCGGTCCCGTCGCTGTTGGCGCTGCTCAACACCCTGGCCATCTCGGTGCTGGCCCGCACCCGCGAACTGGGGATGCTGCGTGCCGTCGGGGCGACCCGTCGCCAGATCAAGCGGATGGTCGTGGCCGAGTCGCTGCTGCTCTCGGTGATCGGCACCGTCTTCGGCGTCGCCGCCGGCCTGTGGCTGGGCTACGCGCTGGTCGAGGCGATGCGGATGATCGGCTGGCCGATGCCGTGGACGTTCCCGTGGGGCGGGGTGCTGCTCACCGTCGTGGTCGGCATCGTGTTCGGCGTACTGGCCGCCCTCATCCCGGCACGCTCGGCCGCCCGGCTCGACGTCGTCGCCGCCCTGCACCACGAGTGAGCGCTCGGCGGTGGGCGCACGGCGGTGAAGGGATGGCGGTGAGCGGTTGGCGGGGTGATCTCTCGCCCGGCCGGGGTCTACCATTGTCCGCGGCGTACGCCAGGTATGCCCCGGATCGGAGGGACCGTGGCCAACACCACCAGGACACCGCAACCCCAAACCCCACAGCAGCGCCGGCCCCGGCGTAGCTTCCTGGGCTGGACCGTGCACGGCGACGGATACCACATCGTCCCCGGCGACGTCGTCAAGCCGTCCGAGCGGCTGGCCTGGCCGGCCACCATCGGCATCGGCATGCAGCACGTGGTCGCCATGTTCGGTGCCACCTTCCTGGTGCCGCTGATCACGGGCTTCCCGCCGTCGACGACGCTGTTCTTCTCCGCCATCGGCACGCTGCTCTTCCTGCTGATCACCCGCGGCCGGGTGCCCAGCTACCTCGGCTCGAGCTTCGCCCTGATCGCCCCGATCACCGCCGCCACCGCCTCCCACGGGATGGGTTCGGCGCTGGGCGGCGTGATGGCCGTCGGTGCCCTGCTGGCCCTGGTGGGTGTCATCGTCCACTTCGCCGGCGCGCACTGGATCAACCGGGTGATGCCGCCGACGGTCACCGGCGCCATCGTCGCCCTGATCGGCTTCAACCTGGCGCCCGCGGCCTGGGGCAACGTGCAGAAGGCACCGGTCACCTCGGTGGTGACGATCGTCGCGATCATCCTCGTCACCGTCTTCTTCCGCGGGATGCTCGGGCGCCTGTCCATCCTCGTCGGCGTGATCCTCGGCTACGTCACCGCCGTGCTTCGGGGCGAGGTCGACTTCTCCGCCATCGGCAAGGCCGCCTGGCTCGGCCTGCCGACCTTCCACGCCCCGACCTGGGAGCCGTCGGTGCTGGCGATGTTCCTGCCGGTGGTCGTGGTCCTCATCGCCGAGAACATCGGCCACGTGAAGTCGGTCGCCGCGATGACCGGTGATGACCTCGACGACGTCACCGGCCGGGCCCTCCTGGCGGACGGCCTGTCGACGCTGCTCGCCGGCACCGGAGGTGGCTCCGGCACCACGACGTACGCCGAGAACATCGGCGTGATGGCCGCCACCCGCGTCTACTCGACCGCGGCGTACATGGTCGCCGGCACGTTCGCCCTGCTGCTGTCGCTGGTGCCGAAGTTCGGCGCGCTGATCGCGACGATCCCGGCCGGGGTGCTGGGCGGTGCGGCGACGGTGCTGTACGGCATGATCGGCATGCTCGGCGTGCGGATCTGGGTGCAGAACCGCGTCGACTTCTCCGACCCGGTCAACCTCAACACCGCCGCCGTGGCCCTGATCGCCGGCATCGCCAACTACACCTGGACCCTCGGCGGCCAGGTCGTCGACGGCAAGCAGGTCGGCGGCGTGGTGTTCAACGGCATCGCGCTCGGGGCCTTCGGCGCCATCGCCATCTACCACGTGATGCGGGGGATCGCCCGCTGGCGCGGGACCAGCCTCGAGTCCGCCTCGCCGGCCTCCGCGCCGGCCGGGGCCGAACTGCATCCGGGCGAGCTGCGGCGGACCCCGGAGGACGATCCTGAGTAGTCGGTCGCGGCGCATCGGTCGGGCGGCCGCCGCCACCGGACTCGGGATCGGTGCCGCCCTCCTGCTCGGCCTGGCGGGGCTGGCAGGGTTGGGCGCCTGGACGGTGATCGGGACGCGGTCCCGTCGTCGTACGCCGGCCGATGTTCCGGCGACCGAATGGGGCCTCGTCCTGGGCGCCGAGATGTACCCGAACGGGACTCCGTCGCCGTCCCTACGGGCCCGCCTCGACCTGGCCCTCGCGTTGTTCCGCGCCGGGAAGGTCCGCCGGCTGATCGTCTCCGGCGACGAGGCGTCGAACGCCGAGGTCAGCCAGATGGCGCGCTACCTGGTCGAGCGGGGCATCCCGGAGGACCGCATCGTCCTCGACGAGGACGGCGTCGACACGTACGCCTCCTGCCGTCGGGCCCGCCAGACGCCCGGACTGACGCGGGTGACGATGATCAGCCAGGATTACCACCTGCCCCGTACGCTCACCATCTGCCGCACCATCGGGCTCGACGCGTACGGCGTGGGCGACGCGAGCGTGCGCCGCACCGCGCCGGCGTCGTGGCGGCGGTCCGTACGCCGCGAGCTGGCCGCCAACGTGAAGATGCTGGCCGACCTGGCGCGGCACCGCTACCGGGCGGCCTGACCCGGCCGATTGCTCCGGCCCGGTCCCGGGGAGCGCTCCGGCTGGGTAGCGTGGGGCGCATGGACGATCGACGGCAGGGCCTTGGGCGCGCGGTCCGGCGCTTGGCCGAGGACCTTGTCCGCACGGCCCTCCGGGTGACGCCGCCGTCGCGGCCGGCCGACCGCGGCCGCCCGGACACTCCCGTGCCGCGACCGGCACCGCAGGCCCCGCCCCGGCCCCGGTCCGGCGCTCAGCGGGGCACCGGCACCGGCACCGGCACTCCCGTCTATCCCGGCGACTTCACCGGCCGCCCGGTGATCACCTACCGTCCGCGGGAGGACGGGCGTCCTGACCCTGGTGAGGTGGTGTGGACTTGGGTCCCGTTCGAGGAGGACGCCACCCGGGGCAAGGATCGGCCGGTGCTGCTGATCGGCGCCGACGGGCCCTGGCTGCTGGGGCTGCAGCTGACGTCGAAGGACCACGATCGCGACGCCGCCCAGGAGGCTTCTGTCGGCCGGTACTGGCTGGACATCGGCGCCGGTCCCTGGGACCACGAGGGGCGCCCGAGCGAGGTGCGGCTCAACCGCATCATCCGGATCGATCCCGACACCGTGCGCCGCACCGCCGCCCGCCTCGACGAACGGCGTTTCCATGCGGTCGCCGAGGGGGTCCTGGCCCACTGCTGACGGCTCCGCTGGTGGCCTCGGTGACCACCCCGATGCCCGCCCCCGAGGCCTCGTACGCTGGACCCATGACCGCAGGCATGCCCGACCACTTCCGCGCCTCCGACGTCGACCGGGCCCGGGTCACCGACCTGCTGGACGCGGCGTACGCCGACGGGCGGTTGACCCTGGAGGAGCACCGCGACCGGGTCAGCAGGGCCCTCGCGGCGCGGACGTTCGCCGACTTCGGGCCGCTCACCGCCGACCTCGGCGGGGCACCCTTCCCGCCGGGCGGAGCGGTCGTGCCGGTCGTCCCCGGGCCGGGTGCCGACGCCATGGTGCCCGCCGACGGTACGGCCTACCGGGGTGTCGGGGTGCCGGTCGACCCGTCCACGCAGAGCCCGCGCGACCTGGTGGTCGCGGTGTTCAGCGGGGCCGAGCGCGCCGGGGTGCACCGCGTCCCGAAGGGCACGACGGCGGTGGCGATCTTCGGCGGGACCACGATCGACCTGCGGCAGGCGGTGTTCGAGTCCCGCACCATCACCATCGACGTCGTCGCGATGTTCGGCGGGGTGGACGTGGTGGTGCCCGACGGCGTACGGGTCATCAACAAGGTCTTCCCGATCTTCGGCGGGGCCTCCTCGAAGGCCCGCTGCGCCGATCCCGACGCACCGACCGTCATCCTGCGGGGCCTCGCCGCCTTCGGCGGGGTCTCCGCGACCCTGAAGCGTGACGATGAGCAGGACTGAGGTGTCGGCGTCGACGGCGGACCTCTTCGCCGGTCCTGGTGTCGCCTGGCGAGGGATCGATCGACGCTGGCGGACGCTGTCCTGGCTCGCGTCCGCCCTGCTGGCCGTCGTCGTGGGCGTCCCGGCGGCCGTCGCGGTGTGGCTCCTCCTCGGGGAGCCCGCCCTGGCTGCGCTGCCGGTGGGGGTCGCGGCGGTGGCGTGGCTGTGGAACGCCGTGCTCGTGCATCGGCGCTGGCCCCGCTGGGGCTACGCCGAGACGGCCGACGAACTGTGGGTGCGCCGTGGGGTGATGTTCCGGGCCCTCACTGTGGTGCCGTACGGTCGCCTCCAGGTGATCGATGTGAACGCGGGCCCGCTGGAGCGGCTGTTCGGGCTCGCCACCGTCACCCTGGTGACCGCGTCGGCCCAGACCGACGCCCGCATCCCCGGCTTGCCGGCGGCCGAGGCCGCACGGCTGCGGGACACCCTGACCGCGCACAGTGATCCGCGAAGGTCCGGCCTGTGACGGACCTCGCCGACCCCGCAACGGAGGGGCCATCGCCCAGCCCGCACCTCGAACGTCCGCATCCCCTCACGCCCCTCGTCCGCGGCTGGATCGTGCTGGTGGCCGGCGTGTACGCGTACGTCCGCGACACCCTGGAGAACACTGGCCGTCCGCGCGGCGGACTGCCGCCCGGATGGGTAACCGGCGGGATCGTGCTCGCCATCGCCCTCGTCGCCGCACTGGCCGGGTGGGCGTCCTGGTGGTTCACCCGTTTCGTCATCGACGATCACGAGGTCCGTGTCGAGACCGGCTGGTTACGCCGTCGGTCGCGGCGGGTGGCGTTCGAACGGATCCAGTCGGTGGACGTGGACCAACCCTTCGTGGCCCGGCTCGTCGGGCTGGCCGAGTTGCGCATCGAGGCCGGCGCCGGCGAGGCCGCCACCCGGTTGCGCTATCTGTCGCGCGGCCGGGCGTACGACCTGCGGGACTACCTGCTGCGACGCGCGGTGGGGGAGCGCGCCACTGTTGCTGACGCCGGCCTGGCGCCGCGCCCCGGCCTCCTCGTGGACGCCTCGGTGGCCGATGAGCTGCTGCTGACGATGGAGCCGGCCCGGATCATCGGCGCGTTCCTGCTGTCGAGCGAACTGTGGTGGTCCGTCGCGATCAGCGCGGGAGTGATCGCGGCCGGCTGGATCGCCGGTGCCGGCGCCTTCTCCTTGGCAGCCGCTCTGCCGCTGCTGCTCGGCTTCGTCTCGATGGTGACGCGGCGCCTCAACCACCAGTTCAACTTCCAGCTGCTGCGGACCCCGTCGGGTGGGCTGCGGGTGACGTCCGGGATGACCCGGCTGGTCAGCCAGACGCTGCCGTTGGACCGCATCCAGGGCGTCCGGATCAGGCAGCCGTTGTTGTGGCGGATCCCCGGGTGGTGGTCGGTCGACATCGACATGGTCGGCCTGTCGACCGGACACTCCGAGGAGGAGCGTGACCGCCGGGAATCGACCGTCCTGCCCGCGGGGACCGGCGCGGAGTTGGCGTTCATCCTCCGCCAGGTCCTGCCCGGCATCGACCTGGGGGCGGTCCCCCTGCACCGGGTGCCACGCCGCGTCCGGCTGCTGCGCTGGGTCGACGCCCACACGTTGCGGTGGGGCGCGACTCCGGAGGTGACCATCGCCGACCATGGGGTGTTCGTCCGGCGCGGGGCGATCGTGCCGCTCTCGAAGTTCCAATCCGTCCGGCTCAGCCAGGGCCCGCTGCAGCGTTGGTTGGGGGTCGCCAGCGTCCACGTCGACACCACCCCGGGACCCGTTCACCTGGTCGCCCGTCATCTGCCCGCGGCCGAGGCGCGGTCGTACGCCCGTACGCTCCTCGCCTGGGGGGCACAGGCGCGGGGGCTCCTGGCGTCCTTGCCGGGGTCGGTGGAACATCAGCCGACGCGGCTCCCAGCTCCTGACACGGGGCCGCGTCCCTCGTAGGCTCAGCACATGACTGCGCGACCAGTGCTCGGCATCGACATCGGTGGGTCGGGGATCAAGGGTGCCCCGGTCGACCTGGAGCTCGGCGACTTCGCCGCTGACCGGCTGAGGATCCCCACGCCGAAGAAGTCCACCCCGAAGAAGGTCGGAGCTGCCGTCGCGGAGATCGTGTCCTCCTTCGCTGACGTCATCGGCGACGGTCCGGTAGGGATCACCATCCCCGCAGTCGTCACCCACGGTGTGACCCGCAGCGCCGCGAACATCGACAAGTCCTGGATCGACTTCGAGGCGGAGAAGATGTTCGAGGACCTGCTGGGCCGGCGGGTGGTGGTCTTCAACGACGCCGACGCCGCGGGTCTGGCGGAGGCGCACTTCGGGGCCGCGAAGGACCACCCCGGTCTCGTCCTGCTGACGACCCTGGGCACTGGCATCGGCACCGCGTTGATCCACCATGGCGTGCTCATCCCGAACAGCGAGTTCGGGCACCTGGAGATCGACGGTCATGACGCGGAGACCCAGGCCTCGTCGGGGGTCAAGGACCGCCTCGGCCTGTCGTACAAGGAGTGGATCCCGCGGATCCAGCGGTACTTCGAGGTCCTCGAGGCGCTGCTGTGGCCCGACCTCATCGTCGTCGGTGGCGGAATCAGTCGGGACTCGGACAAGTTCCTGCCGAAGCTGAACCTCAAGACCGCGATCGTTCCCGCCCAGATGCGCAACCGGGCCGGCATCATCGGCGCGGCCTGGATGGCCGGGCACCGCGAGGACCACGTGGTCGGCGAACTGACCGTCGACGTCGCCACCGAGCGGGCCCTGCGGCACGCGGCGGAGCGTACGGCCGCCCACCACGCGGACACCGACGATTCCGACCGCATCCTGGTGTCCGGCGACGGTGGCCCCTCCGAGATCGAGATCGAGGGTGACTACTCCGAGGATGAGCCGAAGGAGTGGGAGACCGCCGGCGAGGAGTGACGGGGCCGGGCGTCGGCCAGTTGGCCCGCGGGTGCCCGACGGCGCGCCCACCTGGCCCCGCCCGTCAGCCGCCGCGCTACGCCCACCCGCCCCTCAGCCGCCGCGCTACGCCCACCCGCCCCTCAGCCGCCGCGCGATTCGGTAGCTGATGCGGTGTCATTTAGGTGCCGCGCGTCGGCGGGCCGCAGCTGAATGGGGGCGCGGCGGTCTTATGCAACCGCGGCGGCTATGGCCCTACCCCAGGGGCGGGCCTGTTCGGTCGCGTTGGCGTTGTCGTGATCCCTTGCGGGCCCGGCCGTCCCTTTACCGGCCTTCCTCTGCCCGGTCCCGTTCCTCGCTCAGCCGCCGCGCGATTCGGTAGGCGCTGCGGTGTCATTCAGGTGCCGCGCGTCGGCAGGCCGCAGCTGAATGGGGGCGCGGCGGTCTTACGCAACCGCGGCGGCTAAGTCACCCCTGTGTTGTCCTACGGGTGGTGTCGCACGGCCAGTGTTGTCCGTACGGCCCTGGGTGTTGTCCGTAGCGTTGCCACACTGCCGGACCGCGACTCCAGCCGATTCGATGGAGGCATGGAGCGACCCGAATTCAGCCTGCCTCTGGTCCGCACTCGGCAGAGCATTCTCGACGCAGGACTCGACGACAACCACATCCGGCGTGCGCTGGCCAGCGGTGAGATGGTCAGGATCCGCCGTGGCTGCTACACGGACCGAGTGCAGGTCGGGGAGAAGACGAACCAGCCGAAGGGAAAGGAGGCGGAGCAGGCGTCGATCGGCGTCGGCGCCCGGGTCGCGGCGGTCGCCGCACGGTGGGGTGAGGAGGCCGTCTTCAGCCATGCCACCGCCGCGGAACTGTGGGGTCTCCCATTCCTAGGAGACCCGCCGGGAACAACCCACGTCACGGTGCCGCGCGTGGCCCATGGAGCCCGCCGGGCGACGGTTCACCAGCATCCGGGCCTACTGCTGCCCGAGGAGATCGTGGCGCTCAACGGGATCCGGGTCACGACCCTGCCGCGCACGCTGGTCGACGTGGCCCGGACGGAGGGATTCCGAGCAGGTGTCGTGATGGCGGACCACGCCCTCCGCGAGACCCGCGACCGGGCGGGTCTGCGCCGGGGAATGCTGGCGTCGATCACCCGGCTGAAGGGTGCGGTCGGCATTGGGGAGGCACGCCGGATGCTGTCCTTTGCTGTGGGGGAGGCCGAGAGCCCTGGCGAAACGCTGTGTCGGGTCATCTTCAGCGAGCAACTCGTCCCTGCTCCGCAACTCCAGTACCGGCTGGTTCTCGGCACCCGCGACGGGGGACCACGGGAGTACCGCACCGACTTCGCCTGGGAGCGCCAGAAGGTCGTTGGGGAGTTCGACGGCAAGATGAAGTACGAGCGCTACGCGCGCCGCGGAGAGACGCCCGGGGACGTGGTGTTCCGGGAGAAGCGACGCGAGGAGGTTATACGGGCAGCGGGATGGACAGTGGTGCGCTGGATCTGGCGCGACCTCGACAGGCCCCGGGAGCTGGGGCAGCAACTGCGCGAGCTTCTGGCCGCCAGGGGCTGAGGCGCTGTGAACCCTGTCTGCCTTTCGGTGCCGGATGTGTCCCATAGCGTGGTGTCACTTCCCGCGGTGTCCTTGTCGTTGCTGACGACGTAGGAGGGCCATCGTGGGAGACCTGATGTTTCCGCCAAGAAGCAAAGAAGTGATCCCACGATGACCCGCCACCAGTCTGCCCTGACAAGCCTGATCTCAGAAGTCCTCACCGATCCCGACCTGGCCCATTCGGACGTGTTCCGCCGGATGCTGCAGGCCGGGCTGCAGGACCTGATCGACGCCGAAGCGACCGTCAAGATCGGCGCCGGCCGCTACGAACGCACCCCGGCCCGGACCACGCGTCGCAACGGTACCCGCCCCAAGTCCCTCCAGACCCCGGCCGGGGAGGTCGACCTCGCGATCCCGAAACTGCGTGAGGGGTCGTTCTTCCCTGCCCTGCTGAACCCCCGCCGGCGGGTCGACAAGGCCCTCTACGCGGTGATCTGCCAGGCCTGGATCGAGGGCGTCTCCACCCGCAAGGTCGACCAGCTCGTCCGCGCCCTCGGCAACGACACCGGCATCTCCCGCTCCACGGTCTCGCGGATCTGCGCCGAGATCGACGAGACCGTCGGCGAGTTCCTGCACAGGCGCATCGACCACACCTGGTTTCCCTACCTGTTCCTCGACGCGACCTACCTCGACGTCCGCGTCCGGGGCCGGGTCGTCTCCCAGGCCCTCGTCGTCGCGACCGGTGTCAGTGGCGAGGGACGCCGCGAGATCCTCGGCATGGCCCTCGGCGACGCCGAGACCACCGACTTCTGGACCGAGTTCCTCCGTGGCCTGCGTGACCGCGGCCTGAAGGTCGCCACCGACACCGACCCGCTGGGTGTCGCGCTGGTCACCAGCGACGCCCACGCCGGCCTCAAAGCCGCGGTGAAGGCGATCCTGCCCGGAGCCGGCTGGCAGCGCTGCCGGGTCCACTTCGCCCGCAACGTCACCCAGAAACTCGGATCGGCCCGGTCCAAGCCGATCAACGCGCTGATCTCGACGATCTTCGCCCAGACCACCCCGAGACCGTGATCGGCCAGTACCAGCAGGTCACCGACAGTCTGCGCTCCTCGTTCCCCGAGATCACCGGCATGCTCCAGGACGCCGAGGCAGACCTGACCGCGTTCGCGTCACTGCCCCGTGAGCACTGGCAGAAGGTCTGGTCGAACAACCCGATCGAGCGGCTGAACCGCGAGATCAAACGCCGCGCCGACGTCGTCCAGATCTTCCCCGACCGCGACTCCGTCACCCGCCTGATCGGCGCCGTCCTCCAGGAACAACACGAGGAATGGCAATACGGCGAACGCCGCTACTTCTCCGAGGTCTCCATGCGCAAACTCGCCCACATCCTCCACGACCACGCAGAACCCGCCCACCCCGAGCTCTTCCTGACTGCCTGACCAACACCCCACCCCAGGAGACAACACGGTTACACCACACAAAGGGACTTGACCTCGGTGCCAGGTGCCAGGTGCCAGGTGCCAGGTGCCAGGTGCCAGGTGCCAGGTGCCAGGTGCCAGGTGCCCGGTGTCAGGTGCCGCTGCCCGGTGCCCGGTGCTCACCTGGGCCCGGCAGCCGCCGCGCAATTCGGCTGCCGCTGCCGTCCCATTTCGATGCCGCGCGTCGGCAGGCCGCAGCTGAATGGGACCGCGGCGCGTGCCCACAACTGCGGCGGCTGTAAGGGCGGCCCCGGCCTCAACTGCGGCGGGTGCCCACAAATGCGCGGCCGCCCACAAACGCGGCGACTGCCACATTCCGGGCATCGGCGGCCCGCGTTGACGGGAAGCCCCCGCCAGGTCTCACATCCGCTCGAGCGCCTCGATCCCCAGCATCCCCAGGCCGGCGGCCAGCACCGTACGAACGGCTCGGCACAGCCCCAGCCGCGAGTCCCGCACCGCGCCCTCCGACTTGAGGATGGGGCACTGCTGGTAGAAGGCTGAGTAGTGCTGGGCGAGCTCGTAGAGGTAGGTGCAGAGTTTGTGCGGCTGCAGGGTTGTGGCCACCTCGACCACCGCCTCGCCGAAGTGCGACAAGGCCAGTGCCAGCGCCTGTTCGGTCGGCTCGTCGAGCACGGTCACCGCGGTGTCGAGGGCCAGGCCTTTGGCGGCGGCCTCGCGCATCACCGCGCAGGTCCGGGCGTGCGCGTACTGCAGGTACGGCCCGGTGTCGCCGGTCGTCTGGACCATCCGCTCGGCGTCGAAGACGTAGTCCTTGTTCAGCCCGTTGGACAGGTCCGCGTACTTGATCGCAGCCAGGGCGATCGGCGGCGCGGCGATCTCCTCCGCGGCGTCCAGCAGCGACGAGAGGGTGACGGCCGACCCGTCGCGGGTCTTGAACGGCTTCCCGTCCGACCCCAGCACCATCCCGAAGCCGATGTGCTCCGCTGACACGTCCTCCGGGAGCCATCCCGCCTGCCGCGCGACGGCGAACACCATCGCGAAGTGCTGCGCCTGCCGGGCGTCGGTGACGTACACGATCCGCTCCGCGCCGAGGTTGTCGACACGATGCCGGATGGCCGCCAGGTCGGTGGCGTCGTAGCCGAAGCCGCCGTCGCGCTTCTGCACGATCATCGGGGCGTCGAAGCCGCCCACCCACACCACCAGGGCGCCGTCGTCCTCCACGGCCAGCCCCATCACCTGCAGGTCCTCGACGACCTTCACCAGCGCCTGGTTGTAGGTCGACTCCCCGGCCAGGTCCTCGTCGGTGAGGAGGATGTTCATCCGGTCGTACGTCGCGTTGAAGCCGGCCAGGGACACGTCGATCAACTGGTGCCAGATCATCCGCGTCTGCTCGTCGCCGGCCTGCAGGGCCACGACCCGACGCCGCGCGCGGTCGGCGAACTCCTCGTCCGACTTGAAGTGCGCGGCGGCCCGCTTGTAGAGGGCCTCGGCACCGGCCAGGTCGAGGGTGGCGGCGTCGATGCCCTCCTCGAGGATCTGTTCGACCAACTGGCCGAACTGGGTGCCCCAGTCGCCGATGTGGTTCTGCCGGATGACCTCCGACCCGGTCGCGCTCAGCACGCGGGAGAAGCAGTCACCGATGATCGTGGAGCGCAGGTGCCCGACGTGCATCTGCTTGGCGACGTTCGGCGAGGAATAGTCGATGACCGTACGCCGCGGGTTCGGGTCCTGCGGCACCCCGTGGTGCGGGTCGGCCATCAGGTCGTTCGTGGCCGAGGCCAGCACCGAGTTCTTCAGCCGGATGTTGATGAAGCCGGGCCCGGCGATCTCCAACGGCTCGCACAGGTCGTCGATCGCGATCTCCGCGACGATCCGCTGCGCGATGTCACGCGGCTTCGCGCCCTCCTGTTTGGCCAGCCGCATCGCCACGTTGCACTGGAAGTGGCCGAACTGGGGCTTGGTGGCCGGTCGCAGCTCCGGGTCGACACCGCCGGTGACCGCCGCGAACCGTTCACTCAACTGGGCAACAAGGGAGGACATGGCGGCTATTCTCCCACGCGCGCCCGAGGGGCCCGACCACGCGACCGGTCATCCCGACCACACCGACCCGTCCCCGCCGGACAGGTGGTCCGTCGCGGCAGTACGGTGGCAGTCCGCCCATCCTCGACCGGGACGCCGTCCCGGTGCCCGCCGGACAGGAGAAACGCATGACGCTCATCCCCTCGGTCGCCCTCCGCGACGGCACCACCATCCCCCAGCTCGGCTTCGGCACGTGGCGGGTCGGCGACGACGAGGCACAGGCCGCGGTGGAGACGGCACTCGAGGTCGGCTACCGCCATATCGACACCGCCGCCCTCTACGCGAACGAGGCCGGCATCGGCCGGGCCCTCGCGACCGCCGGGATCCCGCGGGAGGACCTCTACCTCACCACCAAGGTCTGGAACGACCGCCAGCTCGAGGCCCGCGCCTCGCTGGAGGAGAGCCTCACCAAGCTCGGCACCGACCACGCCGACCTGTTCCTGATCCACTGGCCGCACCCCGAGGCCGACGCGTACGTCCAGTGCTGGCGCGATCTCATCGCCCTGCGCGAGGAGGGCCTCACCACCTCGATCGGCGTCTGCAACTTCAACGCCCCGCACCTGCAGCGCCTCCTCATCGAGGTCGGCGAGATCCCGGTGGTCAACCAGATCGAGCTGCACCCGTCGTTCACCCAGAAGGACCTCGAAGCCCTCGACCGGGAGCACGGCATCGTCACCGAGGCCTGGGCGCCGATCGGCCGTGCCGCCGACCTGGATGCCTCGGGCGTGCGGACCGTGGCCGACCGGGTGGACCGTACGCCGGCCCAGGTCGTCCTCCGCTGGCACCTGCAGCAGGGCCGGGTGGTGTTCCCGAAGTCCGTGCACCCCGAGCGCATCCGGGAGAACTTCGGCGTCACCGACTTCGAGCTCGACGAGCACGACCTGGCGCTCATCGACGCGGTCGATGCGGGCAACCGGCTGGGTCCCGACCCCGACCTGATGTGACGCAACGCCGGACCATCCCCCGCGGTCCCGACGTCACCTCCGAACTGGAGATCAAGCGGTCGCGGTTCATCACCTGGTTGCGCCGGGTCGATGATGAGGCGGCGGCCCGGGCGCTGCTGGCCGAGGCCCGCGACGCCTACCCCGACGCGCGGCACCACTGCAGCGCCTGGGTGATCGCGGTCCCCGACGCGCAGCCGCTGTGGCACTCCTCCGACGACGGTGAGCCGAGCGGCACCGCCGGGCGCCCGATGCTCGACGTGCTCGTCGGCTCGGGGCTGACCGATGTGGCGGTGGTGGTCGTCCGTTACTTCGGCGGGACGCTGCTGGGGACCGGTGGGCTGGTCCGGGCCTACTCCGACGCGGTCGCGTCCGCCCTGGCGCTCGCCCCGCGGGTGCGGCTGGTCCCCTCGGCGCTGTGGACCGTCCTGTTGCCGCACGCCGAGGCCGGCCGGGTCGAGTCGGAGCTGCGGGCCCGTGGGGTGGTGGTCCACGACGTGGCGTACGTGGCCGAGGGTGTCCGCCTCACCGTGGCAGACAACGACCGCGAGGGCCTGGGCGCCCTCGTCGCCTCGCTGACCCGCGGCGCGGCCGTGCTCGAGCCCGCGGGCCGTACGGTCAGCGAGGTGCCCGAGTTCCTGGGTCCGGGGGACGACGAGGGCTAGGCTGAGCCCAGAACGCCGAGCGCGAGGCCCCGCATGCAGATCCTGATCACCAACGATGACGGAATCGACGCCCCAGGGCTGGCTGCGATGGCGCGAGCGGCCGCGCGCCGCGGGCACGCGGTGCTCGTGGTGGCACCCGACCACCCGTCCTCCGGAGTCAGCGCCGCCCTCGGCATGCGTACGCCCACCGAGTCGATCATCATCCAGGAGGAGCACCCGGAAGGGATGCCCCCCGAAGCACGCTGCCTGGTGGCCGAGGCCACGCCCGCTCAGATGATCTATCTCGCGGTGCAGGGCGAGTACGGCGAGGTCCCCCGGATGGTCCTGGCCGGCATCAACAGCGGGGCGAACACGGGTCGGGCCATCCTCCACTCCGGGACCGTGGGTGCCGCGCTCACCGCGGCCGTGCTGGGGATCCGGGCGATGTCGGTGTCGCTGGCCGGTCCCGACCCGCACCACTGGGACACCGCCGAGGAGATCGCCCTGCGGATGATGGAGTGGCTCGAGTTCCAGGCCAGTGACGGGCGGGTGCTCAACCTCAACATCCCCGACCTCCCGATGGATCAGCTGCGGGGACTGCGCGCCGCACCGTTGGCCTCATTCGGGGAATTGCAGGCCGCCGACATCGCTTTCCCCACGGCCGGCGCCCCGGACCTGCGCCGCGCCGCGGTGACGTACGAACCGGCACTGGCCCGCGACGAACCGGGCAGCGACCACTACCTGCTCGCCCGTGAGTGGGTCACTGCCACGATGGTCCGTAGCCTCACCGACGATTTCGCCGGCGTCGCCCTACCGACGCTCGGCCAGATCGACCCCGGCCACGCCCTGGCCCGCCACACCACGGCGACCCCAGCCCCTACAACCCCTTGGAGCGCCCCGACATGACCATGCCTGATACCAGCCGGCCTGATACCAGCCGGCCGGACACCAGCCGTCCCGAGGCCGGCGTGACCGAGTTGCACCGGCTCGCTCTCACCGTCGCCGAGGAGGGCGCCCGGATGGCCCGGGAGATGCGGGAGGCGGGGGTGGCGATCGCCGACCGCAAGACCTCCATCGCCGACATCGTCACCGAGGCGGACCGGGCGGTCGAGACGGCGATCCGTGACGCCATCGCCCGGGTCCGGCCGCAGGACGGCTTCCTCGGGGAGGAGACCGACGAGGCAGGATCGGCCTCCGGACTCACCTGGGTGGTCGACCCGATCGACGGCACCGTGAACTACGCGTACGGCATCCCGGCGTGGGCGGTGTCGGTGGCGGTTGTCGAGGGCGACCCGGATCCGGCGACCTGGACCGGCCTGGCCGGCGTGGTGGTCAACCCGTCCGGCGGTGAGACCTGGGAGGCCTATCGCGGTGGCGGCGCGCGCCTCAACGGTCGTACGCTGCGGATCGCCAAGGAGACGGAACTGGCCCGGACTTTGGTCGGCACCGGCTTCGGGTACCTGCCGGAGCGACGGATGGCGCAGGCCCGGGTGGTCACGCAACTGTTGGGGACCGTACGGGATATCCGCCGCGCCGGAGCCGCGAGCCTCGACATCTGTTCGGTGGCGGCGCAGCGTCTCGACGCCTATTACGAGATGGGGCTGCACCCGTGGGATCTGGCCGGGGGCACCATCGTCGCCCTCGAGGCCGGCGCCCACGTGAGTGGACTACGGGGCGCCGGCCCGGGCGAGTCGTTCTACCTGGCGTGCAACCCGGTCATCGCCGGGCCGCTGCTGGACCTGCTGATCGCCTCCGGCGCCGAGCCCTTGGCGCTGGCCGAGGACTGACGCGGGCGCCGGGCGCTCAGTGCTGGTGCTGCTCGGCGCCGCCGAGGTACTTCTCCGGATCCTTCTCGAAGGACTTCTGGCAGCCGGGTGAGCAGAACCAGTACATCTCGCCCTTGTACTCGGCCGAGCCTGCGGCGGTCTCGGGATCGATGGTCATGCCACAGACGGGATCGGTGACGGTCATCGTGGGGGTTCCTTCCTTCTCCTGGGGTGGGGTGATGCCGGTTTCGATCGTGCCTGTTTCGATCGTGCCTGTTTCGATCACCGGGGTGACGGCGGGGACCGTCGTGACGGGGACCTCAGGAGCACGGTAGCCCCGCAGGCGGTTGGCGTTGGTGACGACGGACAGCGACGACATCGCCATCGCCGCCGCGGCGATCATCGGGCTGAGCATGATCCCGAAGACCGGGTACAGGACGCCGGCGGCGATCGGGATGCCGATGGCGTTGTAGAGGAACGCGAACCCGAGGTTCTGTCGGATGTTGCGCATCGTCGCCCGTGACAGGTCGATCGCGGTGACCAGACCCGACAGGGCGCCGGAGATCAGGGTGATGTCGGAGGACTCGATGGCGACGTCGGTGCCGGTGCCGATGGCGGATCCGACGTCGGCGCGGGCCAGCGCCGGGGCGTCGTTGATGCCGTCGCCGACCATACCGACGACCTTGCCCTCCTGCTGGAGTCGTTGCACCTCGCCGGCCTTGTGCTGCGGGAGCACCTCGGCGAGGACCCGGGTGATGCCGACCTGGCGGGCGATGGCCGCAGCGGTGGCGCGGTTGTCGCCGGTCATCATGACGACCTCGAGGCCACGGTGATGGAGTGCGGCGATCGCGTCGGCGGCGCCGTCCTTGACCGTGTCCGCCACAGCGACGACGCCGGCCGGCCGGCCGCCGATGGCGACGAGCATCGGGGTCTTGCCCTCCGCCGCCAGCCGCTCGGTGTCGGCGGCCAACGGCGTGGCGTCGATCCCGGCTCCTGCCAGCAGTCGCGCATTGCCGACGAGGACCTCGGTGCCGGCGACCAGGGCGCGGACGCCCTGACCGGTGATCGAGTCGAAGCCGCTGGCCGGTCGAGTGGTCACGCCCCGGTCGTGGGCGCCGGTGACGATGGCGGCGGCGAGCGGGTGTTCGGAGGCCTGCTCGACCGAGGCGACGGTGGCCAGCACCTCCTCCGCTCCGTACGGTCCGACCGGGACCACGTCGGTGAGGGCCGGAGTGCCCCGGGTGATGGTGCCGGTCTTGTCGAGCACGATGGTGTCGAGGCGGTGGGCGGTCTCCAACGCCTCGGCGGACCGGATCAGCACGCCGTACTGGGCGGCCTTCCCGGTGCCGGTGGTGATGGACAGCGGCGTGGCGAGGCCCAGCGCGCACGGGCAGGCGATGATCAGCACCGAGACGGCGGCCACCAGTGCGAACACGACGGTCGGCGGCGGACCGACCAGCAGCCAGACCGCGAAGCTCCAGATGGCGATCAGCACGACGGCCGGCACGAAATAGCTCGAGACCTTGTCCGCGAGGCGCTGGATCGGGGCCTTGGAGCCCTGGGCCTGACGGACCATGGTGATGATCTGCGCCAGCAGGGTGTCCGCGCCGACTTTGGTGGCCCGGTAGCGGAAGCTGCCGGTCTGGTTGATCGTCGCACCGATCACGGTGTCCCCGACATGCTTGGTGACGGGGATGGGTTCGCCGGTGACCATCGACTCGTCGACGGCGGAGGAGCCGTCGACGATCTCGCCGTCGACCGGCAGCTTCTCGCCGGGCCGGACCACCACGGTGTCGCCGACGACGACCTGTTCGATCGGCACTTCCTGCTCGACCCCGGCCCGGACGACGTGGGCGGTGTGGGGTTGCAGGCCGATCAGGGTACGGATGGCCTCACCCGTGCCGGCCTTGGCGCGGGCCTCGAGCAGCCGGCCGAGGAGGATCAGGGTCAGGATGACGCCGACCGCCTCGTAGTACACCTGCTGCAGCCCCGCGGGCAGTGCGCCGGGGACGACGGTGACGACCAGGCTGTAGAGGAACGCGGCCGAGGTGCCCAGCGTGATCAGGGCGTTCATCTCCGCCGAGCGATGGGCCAGGGACAGCCAGCCGGTCCGGTGGATCGGCCAGCCGGTGTAGACCATCACCGGGGCGATCAGGGCCAGCTGCAGCCAGTGGTTCATCAGGACCATCGGCACCCGGGGCGCCCGGAACAGCTCGGCGGCCATCACGGCGAACAGGACCGGGGCGGTCAGGACGGCACCGACGACCACGCGCCGGGTGAGGGAACGAATCTCGGCCGTACGCTCGGTCATCTCGGACTGCTCGGCGGCGGCCGCCGCCTCGGGCGACAGGCCGGAGCCCACGGCACGCGCTCGGGGGCCGCCGCCGGTCGGTGCCGGGGCGAGGGTGGCCGTGGCGGTGCCCCCGCTCGTGGTGCCCCCGCTGGTGGTGTCGGGGCTCGCCCCGTCGTCGAGGACGTCGAGGCGCCCGTGAATCATGTTCATGCCGCAGGCGAAGCCGAACTGCCCGGCCTGTGTCGGGGTGAACTCGACCGCCGTCGTGGCGTACGCCGGCAGGGCCTGGTTGATCCCGAAATCGGGGAAGACGACGTGCGAGGTGCACTCCCCGGCCTCGCGCCGGTCGAACAGGATCCGCACCGGCAGATCCTTGCGGACCCGTACCAGGTCCGGGGCATAGCCGCCCTGGACGCGGACGTCGATGACCTGGACTCCGTCGGTGAGGGCCGCCTCCCGTGACGTACGAGGGCCGAAGAAGAACCACAGGGCCGCCGCGGTCAGGGCGAGAGCGGTGAGGATCGTGATGATGACGAGGACGCTCATCGGGACTCCTTTCCGCGATCAGTATACCCCTGGGGGGTATATCTGCCTTGATCTACCTTGATCGGATCTTCACTGCGTCTGGGGTGAGCCTCGACATTTCCTCGGCATGCTCGGGGGCATGACAAGCAGCAAGCGACTGGCCGCGCCGGACCTGGCCGTGGTGACGATCGTGGAGTCCGAGGCCTGCCATGTCTGCGCTGAGGCGAACACTGTCCTGGCCGACCTTGGCGGCGAGTTCCCCCTTGCCGTCGAACGGATCGACGCGCGCTCGCGGGAGGGCGCGGCCCTGCTCCAGGAACTGCGCGCCGCGATGACACCGCTGGTGCTGCTCGACGGTGCGTACGTCAGTTCCGGGCGGCTGTCGCGCCGGAGGCTGCGCCGGTTGCTCCGCGCCCGCACCCGTGAGGCGGCGTGAGATGGGAGACCTGCTCACCACCGGATCGGTCCTGGCGGCGTTCTTCGCCGGAGGGGTGGCGCTGTTCGCGCCGTGCTGCATCGTCTTCCTGGCGCCCAGCTACCTGGCCGCTGCGGTCAAGAACCGCCGTTGGCGACTGCTGCCGCTGACCTTCGTCTTCGCCGCGGGTCTGGCCCTGGTGATGCTGCCCCTGACCTTGGGGATGGGGCTGCTGTCGGGGGCGATCGCCCACTACCACCGCGTGCTCTACTGGGCCGGCGGCCTGCTGATGATCCTGCTGGCCGTCTGGTCGCTGACCGGCCGGATGTGGTCGCTTCCGTCGATCCTGCGCGCGCCCGACACCCGGCAGGGTGACTCGGCCAGCTTCTTCTCCCTGGGGGTGTTCTCCGGGGTGGCGTCGGCGTGCTGCGCGCCCGTCCTCGCCGGGGTGATGACGCTCTCGGCGCTCTCGGCGAGCCCCGTCGGCGGGCTGGTGCTGGGGTTGGCGTACGTGTTCGGGATGGTCTTCCCGCTCTTCGTGATGGCGCTGTTGTGGGATCGGCTCCGGCTGGGGGAGCGGACGTTCCTGCGGGCCCGGTCCGTGACGATCCGTCTCGGACGGCGCACCTTGCACACGAATGTGGTGAACATCCTGGTGGCGGTCGCATTCGCCGTCATGGGTGGCTTCGTCATCCAGTTGGCCAACAGCGGCACCATGACCACCGGCCCCGGCTTCCAGGTGGCCATCGGCGACGCGATCGCCATGGTCTTCCGGAGGGTCGAGGTCTGGTCCCGGCCGGTGCCGGAGGTCGTCCTTGGCCTCGGCCTGCTTGCCCTCGTGGCGGTGTTCGTCGTCGCCACGCTGCGGGATCGCCGATCCCCCGCCGCTGCCGCCGGGGACCGCTCCGACGTGGTCGCCGATGCCGCGGCGCCGTCGGACCTGCCGACCCGCCCCTCCTGCCACTGATCCCCAGACCCGTACGAAGGCATGAACCATGAGCACCAGGACTCGGACCGCCACCAAGCCGGCACCATCGCAGAGCCGGTCCCAGCAGCGGCTCGCGGAACTCGACCGCACGCAGACCCGCCGGCACCGCCGCCGGCTCATCGCCTGGGGGATCAGCCTCGTCGTCGCCCTCGTGATCGTCACCGCGGGGATCCTCACCAGCCTGCCGACGCGGTCGGACGGCGCACACCAGGCACCGGACTTCACCCTCACCGACACCTCGGGTGTCTCCCATCACCTGGCGGACCTGCGCGGCAGGAACGTACTGCTCTACTTCAGTGAGGGGGCCGGCTGCCAGATCTGCATCGTCCAGATGGGGGAGATCGCGAAGCGCCAAGCCGACTTCGACAAGCAGAACGTGGTCGTGCTGCCCATCGTGATGAACACCCGGGAGCAGATCCTCGCCGATATGGCCGCCAACAAGGTCACCACACCGTTCCTACTCGACGACGGCACGGCGTCGAAGGCTTACGGAACCCTGGGGAAGGGGATGCACGCCGGCCTGCCCGGCCACAGCTTCGTCCTGATCGACACCCAGGGCCAGCAGCGATGGTACGGGGAGTACCCGTCGATGTGGCTGTCCCCTGATGACCTGCTGAAGGAGATCAGTTCCCGGCTCGACTGACGCCTCTGGTGCAGGGGGCTCCGTCTGCCGATGACAACATGGCGGATCACGAGGATGCTAGTGATCGGGGTCACATGACTCCATGCCCCTGAAGGAGGGCCTCCATGTCTGATTTTGAGGTGAAGAACGTCGGGACTCCCGATGAAGTGCGCGAGTTTCCTCTCGGGCGAGGGGACATCGTCAGCATCGGCGGCGGGGAGGTGGCTCTGATCACGTTGCAGCCGGGCTGGCGCTGGTCGGAGCATGTCAAGCCGGTGGCGGGGACCGACCTGTGCCAGGCGCCGCACTTCCAGTACGTCATCACCGGCCACCTGCAAGGGCGGATGGCGGACGGGACCGCGTTCGAGGCCCGCGCCGGTGATGTCGTCGTCCTGTCGCCGGGCCATGACGCGTGGGTGGTCGGCGACGAGCCGGTCACCACGATCGACTGGGGAGGCGCGCACGTCTGGGGCAAGGCCCAGGGGTGACTCCGCCCGCGGCCGGCCGGCTCTCCTGGCCCGACACCTGGGACGAGATTGCCGGGCCGGCTGCCCCAGAAGCGGCCCGGTGAGGGCCGAGATGCGAGTCCTGCTGGAGACTGCTAGGCTGTCCCAGCAGTTGCGCGGATGTAGTTTAATGGTAGAACATCAGCTTCCCAAGCTGAGAACGCGGGTTCGATTCCCGTCATCCGCTCCAGCATTTCTCGACCCCCGGCGGCCTCGTCGGGGGTTTCGTACGTTCGGACGTTCCCGCGGGAACGTTCCGAGGCGTTCCCGCGGGAACTCCCGGTCCTCGTGGCGGGCCGTGTTCCCGCATCGCACTCCTGTATCGGGAGTCGAACTGAGACGTGTAATACATAGATTGGTGATGTATATATGTGACCCATGGCACTCGATCCTCGCGACGTCGCTCTTGACCTGATGGTCACCAGCGCTCGTTTCACCCGCTTCCTGCGGTGGCACTCCGGCGCTCGCGACATGGATGCAAACTGGCGAGCCCTCTCCTGCCTGGAGGAACGTGGGCCGATGCGGGTGGGGGAGTTCGCCCTGCAGGACCGGCTCAGCCAGCCCGCCGCCACCGCCAAACTCAACAGGTTGGCCGCCGCGGGACTTGCCGAACGCCAAGTGGACCCCTCCGACGCCAGGGCCTGCCTCTACGAGCTGACAGACACCGGCCGCGCACACCTGGCCGAGCTGCGGGAGTCCGCCCTCGCCTTCTTCCTCCCGCGCCTGGAGGCGATGGACGAGGCGACCCGAGCCGAACTCTCCGGCGCCCTGCGCACCGTCGAGCGCCTGATGACCGATCCTGCGCCCACCTGCACGCCGGCCGAGGCGCCGGCCGACACGTCCACCGGGACGCGGGCTGGACGCGACGCCAACCAGCCCCACGACGACACTGAAGGAGCACGATGACCGTACGCACCGATCCGACCCCCGCGGGACCGATCACGGCGGGACCGACCCCTGCGGAGCCGAGCAGCGGCCAGCAGGCCCAGGCGCCCGGGATCTTCCGTCAGCCGCGCGCTGTCTGGGCGATGGCCTTCGCCTGTGTCGTCGCCTTCATGGGCATCGGCCTGGTCGACCCGATCCTGCCGGCGATCAGCAGCCAACTGCAGGCCAGCCCCTCCCAGGCGATGTGGCTGTTCACCAGCTACCTGGTGATCACCGGCTTCGCGATGTTCTTCACCAGCGCGGTCTCCAGCCGACTCGGGACGCGGACGACGCTCCTCATCGGCCTGGTCGTGATCGTCGCGTTCGCCGCCGCCGCGGGCGCCTCCGGCAACGTCTGGCAGATCATCGGCTTCCGGGCCGGCTGGGGCCTCGGCAACGCCCTGTTCATCTCCACCGCGCTGGCCGGGATCGTCGGCGCCGCCTCGGGCGGAGTGGACAGCGCGATCATCCTCTACGAGGCGGCGATGGGGCTCGGTCTGGCCACCGGCCCGCTGGTCGGCGGCGCCCTCGGCAGCATCTCCTGGCGCGGCCCCTTCTTCGGCACGGCGGCTCTGATGGCCGTCGGCCTCATCGCCATCGCCGCCCTGCTGCCGCGAGCTCCGAAGCCCGCGCCGGTCCCGCTGTCGGCGACCCTCACCGCCCTGCGTCACCCCGTGTTGATGACCCTCGCGGTGGCCGCCGTCTTCTACAACTACGGGTTCTTCGCCCTGCTCGCGTACAGCCCGTTCCCGCTCGAGACCGCTGGCCGAGCCATCGGTCTGACCATCGGCGCCCAGCAGCTCGGTCTGGTCTTCTTCGGCTGGGGGCTGTGCCTGGCCCTCACGTCCGTGTTCGCCGCGGAACCGCTGGTCACCTGGCTCGGCCGTGGCCCGGTGCTCACCGCGACGCTGCTCCTGCTGGCCGTCGACCTCGGAGTGATGGCACTGCTCGAGGCTCGCTTCTGGGTGCTCGTCGCCGGCATCGTCATCGGCGGCCTGCTGCTCGGCGTGATGAACACCGTGCTCACCCAGTCGGTGATGGAGTCCACCGACCTGCCCCGCTCCGTCGCCTCGTCGACCTACTCCGGCGTCCGGTTCCTCGGCGGCGCACTGTCGGCCGCGGTGGCGGGACCGATCGCGGTGGCCTTCGGCCCGGCCGTACCGTACGTGGTCGCTGCCGTGGCCTTCGTCCTTTCGGCGCTGCTGCTGGTCGTCCGCCGGCACCACCTTGCCGCGATCGACCGGCACGTGACCGCCCAGGACGTCGCGGAGGAGACCGCCGACGAGCGGGCCGTGGTGACCCAGGCCGAGCACCTCGTCGAGGACTCGGACACGGCTGCTGCCGTGACCTCGACCGTCCGGGTGCGCTGACGCGCCACAGGTCGGCGGCCGACCGTAGGACAGGAGGACAACGCCGGTCCGGTCCCTCCGGACCGGACCGGCGTTGCGCATGCTGGTGGGGTGCCTCAGACGTTCCCGCTGGAACGTCCCGCGACGACTATCGGCCGATCGGCCACCGCTCAGGCGATGCCCGCCACGGCCAATGCGTTGCGGTAGAACTCGCTGTCGGCCCGCAGCGCGCTCGGTGTGTCCAGGGCGGTCATCCGGCCGGCCTCGATCACCATGATCCGGTCGCAGATGTCCAGCGTCGACATCCGGTGCGCGATGATCACCACGGTCAGCCGCCCGTGCAGGTCCGCCAGCGTCCGGCGGATCAGGGATTCGCTCACCCCGTCGAGGGCTGAGGTCGGCTCGTCGAGGATCAGCAGTTCGGGCTTGCCGACCAAGGCGCGGGCGATGGACAGCCGCTGGCGCTGACCGCCGGAGAGCTGGCTGCCGCGCTCGCCCAGATGCGTGTCGAACCCGTGGGGGAGCGCCTCGATGTCCGCGAGGATGTTCGCCTGGCGGGCGGCGAAGCGCAGCTCCTCCTCGGTGATGCCCTCACGGAAGAACCGGATGTTCTCCGCCACCGTGCCGGTGAAGAGCCGGGCGTCCTGCGCGACGAAGGCGACCCGGTCGCTCCACCAGTCCCGGTCGATGTCCTCCAGCGGCACGCCGTCGGCCCGCAGTGTTCCCGTCGACGGCGGGCGCAGGCCCAGCAGCAGCTGGGCAAGGGTGGACTTGCCGGCACCCGAGGGGCCGATCACGCCGAGCGCCTCGCCCGGCTCCAGCCGGAAGGTGACGTCGGACAGGGCGGTCCGATCCGGTGTGTACGCGTACGACACGTCGTCCGCCTCGAACGGGACGACCGACGCGGGACGTACGGTGCCGATCGGGGCGGGCCGGTCGGCGTACCCCTTGACGACCTCCTCGACCCATTCGAGGAACGGCAGGAACCCGGCGATGGACGCCGAGGCGTTGGACAGCTGCTGGCCGTAGCTCAGCGAGCGCAGCATCAGCAGCATGACCGCGCCGATGATCGACAGGTTGCGGAAGCCCACCAGGAAGAGCACCCCGACGCCGGCGAGGACGGCCCCGTACGCCAGCGAGGTGTAGATCTGCGGTTGGGCGCCTTGGAGGACCTGGGTGCGGCGCTGCGTGACGGTCGACTCGACGGTGAGTTCGTCGATCCGCCCCTCGAAGGCGCGGCGTGTGCCGTACGTCTGCATCTCCAGGCCGAGCGCGCCGAGCTCGGAGACCGCATTGGCGAAGTCGAGCCCGGCCCGGGCGTTCTTCGCCGATCGGCGGCGGATCGAGCGGCGCATCGGGCTGAGCACGCTGCCGACCAGGGACAGGGCGAAGAGGACGGCCACCGTCGACACCAGATCGACGGCCACGCCGGCGAGGAGGAAGGCGACCAGGCTGAGCGACGCGGTGATCGCGGTGGCCAGCACGGACACCGCTTGGGTGATCCGGCTGACGAAGGAGGTCAGCAGCTCCTGCAACCGTCCGGCCGGATCGGCCTGTTGGACCGACCAGCTGGTGCGCAGGAAGGCATGGGAGAGGCGCTGGCGCTGTTCGGTCGAGACGACCGCGGTCAGGTCCGCGGACAGCTGGACGGCGACCAGGCTGAGGACGACGCGCAGCACGAGACTTCCGGCGGCGGCGATCAGGGCGATGTTGATCGGCAGATACTGCCCGTACGCCGGCCCGACGAGACCCTTGCCGCCGACCAGGGCCATCCCGATCCCGGTGAGCAGGACGATGAACATCGCCTCCAGCATCGCCGCGGCGAGGGATGCCAGGGACAGCAGAGTGATCCGCCCCTTGTGCGGCATCAGCAGCGTTCGCATCACGGCCCAGCCACTGCGGGTGCCTGGCTTGGCGCCCGCCTTCCGGAAGGGCCACTTCATGCCATCACCATCCCCGGGGCGGCGTACGTCCTTCCGGTCTGTACTCGCCTCGGGGAAGCTGGATGGGCACTGGCATTCATGAGGTCGATTCTGCCTCACTGCCCCGGTTCGGCGAATTCTCGCCCGGATCGGGGTGGGCGTCCGACGGCGCGGCCGGCGACCAGCAGCAGGCCCAGAGTGGCGCAGACGGCCATCAGGCTGAACACCAGCGGGATCGAGGTTTTCCACAGCAGGCCGGCGACCGCTGTCATCGCCGCTGTCCCCAGGCCGGTCGCCACCGCGTTCATGGTGCCCTGGACGGCGCCGGTGAGTTGAGGCGGGACGTCGTCGTTGAGGAAGCGGACGAACCCGACCTGCGCGACGGCGAACGTGGCGCCGTGCAGGGGCTGGGACAGCGCCGCCGGCCACAGCGATCCGGTGAACCCGAGCACCAGCCAACGGACGACCGCGGCGCCCAGGGCGATCGCCAGCATGGCTCGTACGGACAGTCGCCGCTCGAAGCGCGGGGCCAGCGAGAGGACCGCGATCTCACCGAGCGGCGCCAGGACGATCAGTGCGCTGACCAGCCCGGGGGAGGCCCCCAGCTCAGCGAACCGGACCGCCCCGAACGTGTAGTACGCCGCATGGGAGGACTGCAGGAACGTCATCACCAGCATCATCACCACCACGTTGCGGCGCCGGAACAGCGTCGACCACTCCCGTCCCGACCCGGCCCGCTGCAGGGCGACCTCCGGGTGCCCGGTGGGGGCCAGCCCGAGCAGGCCGAGCACGAGGCAGGCGCCGGCGAACAGCCAGAGCAGCGCCTCGGTGCCCCACCGTGCCTGGACGGCGCCCGCGGCGAAGGTCCCGATGACGAAGCCGATCGAGCCGATCCGCCGGGTGGGGCCGTATGAGAGCAGCCTGCGCGCCGCGGAGAGGGTGGCCAGCGTCTCCAGGCCGGGCAGCAGGATGGGGTAGGTCAGGCCGAGCGCGACGGAGGCGACCATCACCAGCGCGACCGAGCCGTGGGGCAGGAACATCGCCGCGCCGGCGACCGAGACCCAGGGGAGGATGCGCAGGATCGTGCGAAGTCCGGCATAGCGGTTGGCGATGGGGAAGATCAGCGCGACGGCGATGCTGCGGGCGACCAGGCCGGTGGTGACGGCGAGGCCGGCGGTGGCAGGCGAGATGCCTCGGCCGATCAGGAACACCGCCCAGTAGGAGGTGTAGACGGCCCACGACCCCAGGAACAGGAACATCTGGGTGCCGATCCACGTCTTCACCCGCCCGAGTCTAGGAGGCGGGCTTGTCAGAGCAGGAAGGCAGAATGGTGCCCATGACGCAGCCCACACCTGCCCTTGCCCCTCGAGCCCAGGCCTCAGCGGCGCCCGGCCCTGTGGCCTCGGCGGCGCCCCGGGTCGGCATCGCCGGCTACTCGTCGGCGAGCTGGCTGCACGTCGGGCCGATCGTCGCCGCTGGTGGGGTGGTGTCCGCGGTCGCGACCCGCAACCCGGCCCGGCGGGCCCAGGCCGAGGCGGACACCCCGGGCGTACGGATCGTGGACGACCTGGAGGCGATGCTGCAGCTGCCGGATCTCGACCTGATCGTGCTGAGCACCCCGACCGGCCTGCACCACGACCACGCCCTCCAGGTGATCGCCGCCGGGCTGCCGGTGGTCGTGGAGAAGCCCCTCGGCATCGACGTGGCCGAGGTGCGGGAGGTCGTGGAGGCCGCGGACGACGCTGACGTGCCCCTGACGGTGTTCCTCCAGCGTCGGTGGGATCCCTCCCACCTCGCCGCCCGCCATCTCGTGGAGACCGGGGCACTCGGCGACGTGTGGCGGCTGGAGTACCGCTGGGAGCGCTGGCGTCCCGAGCCGCTGCACCGCTGGCGCGAGGACACCCCCACCGCGATGGGCGGGGGGCAGTTGCTCGACCTCGGGCCGCACATGCTCGATCTGGCCGTGCAGTTGTTCGGGCCCGTCGGGTCGGTGTACGCGGAGCTGAGCTCGCGCCGCCAGGTCTCCGACGACGACACCCACCTGGTGCTCCACCACGTCGGTGGTCAGGTGAGCCACCTCGACATCGGTTCGCTGGTCGCCGCCCCGGGACCCCGCCTGCGGATCGTCGGCAGTGAGGGAACGTACGTCTACGACGACTTCACCGACGACGGCAAGGTGACGCCCATCTATCCCGACCTGGCGGATGCTCCGGGCTCCTGCGGTTGGCTCTACCGCGGGCCCCAGGAGCGTGAACCCGTCGCCGCGGTGCCGGGGGAGTGGGCCGACTTCTATCGGCAGCTGTTCGACGGCCTGAGCGGGCCGGAGCGGAGGGCGGACCTGCCCGTCGCGCCGGCTGACGTGCTCCACCTCGCCGAGATCTTCGACGCCGCCCAGCGCAGCGCCGCCCAGGGGCAAGTGGTGGCTGTCCGGTTGTGAGGCGCTGCGGTCCTGAGGACGTACGCTCCTGAGGACGTACGCTCCTGAGGACGTACGCTCCTGAGGCGTACGGTCCTCTGTCCGCGGGACGGCCCGCGGGTGGGGCGTGCCGCTGGTGCAGGATGGGTGTTCCACTCTCCACCACGCCCCACCGGGAGGTCCCGTGCTCGCCGCTCTGCTCCAGGTCGTCCTGCCGGTGGCGTTGGTGGCGGGGCTCGGGATGGTGCTGGCGCGCAAGTTCGTCCTCGACCCGGACACGATCGGCAAGATCAACCTCTACGGGCTGACGGCGCCGCTGGCGTTCGACTCGCTGATGAAGACCAAGGTGTCACTGACGGAGGGACTGACCCTGGGCGGCGCGCTGCTGCTCGTGTCGGCCCTCGGCGCACTGATCGCCTGGCTGGTGACGCTGCGGGCGCCGCGCGGGACGAAGGCGGGTGTCGTCGGCGCGGTGGTGCTCGGGAACAACGGCAACTTCGGCCTGCCGATCGCCCTGCTCGCCCTTGGTCAGGTCGGCATGGACCAGGCGATGATCCTGTTCGTCGTGTCGCTGGTGGTGATGTTCACGGTGGGGCCGATCCTGATGGGCTCCGGCGGCGGCATCCTCTCCGGCCTGAAGAACTTCGCCAAGCTTCCCGTCACGTGGGGGATGGCGCTGGCCGGACTGCTGCGGCTGCTGAACTGGCAGCTGCCGATCGGCATCTCACGCGGCATCGAGCTCCTCGCCGGCGCGGCGGTGCCGATGGTCCTGCTCGCCCTCGGCGTCCAGCTCACCCAGTCCCAGCGGCTGCAGCTGACCCGCCCGGTGCTCACCGCGGTCGGCCTGCGCGTCGTCGCCTTCCCCCTGCTTGCCGTGGCGGTCGCGGCGCTGTTGCGGATGGATGCGATGGCGACGAGCAGTCTGGTCCTCGCCTGCGCGATGCCGACCGCCGTGAACGCGTTCATGCTGGCCCGGGAGTACGGCTCCGATCCCGAGACCGCCGCGAGTGCGGTCGCGCTGAGCACGCTGCTCAGTGTGGGGTCGCTGACGGTCGTGATCTCGGTGCTGCCGGCGTCCCTGGTGTAGGCCGTCAGAGCGTCGCGCCGGCCGCCTCCGTTGTCGGGTCGGGCGGCAGTGTTGTGGCGTCCTCCGGTTCGCCGGGCTGGGGGTGCGGCCGATTCCTCCGGCGGGATGGCCGGGAGCCAGCCCGACCGGCTCGACCGTATGCCATGAGGTCTGTCGCGGCGCCCTGGACACCGACGAAGACGACCGTCCCCAGAAGCATGAGTGCCCCGCTCAACAGCGCGAACATCATCCCCAGCTGATACCCGAGCAGGTCCGCGCGCCACGCCAGCAGGCCGAGGGCGAGGGTCAGGGCGTACGGCGTGAGGATGAACGCGGGGGGAGCGGCGACCCGATCGGCGATCTTCGGGGTGCGGGCGAACGGGATCTTGCGTCCCGTGGCGGCCTGCTGCACCGACTTCAGGACGCCGACGAGGTTCACCGGCAGCAGGACGAGGTTGAGGGCCTGCACCCAGATCACATCGCCCCACGTGTGGCCGACCCGGCGCAGGTCAGAAGCCTGGACCAGCATGAACGGCACAGCAGTGAGGAACAGCATCGGACTCACCAACGCGCCGACAGCCGGCATCAGGAGCAGCAACAGGGCGGCCAGACAGGTCCAAGCGATCGATCCCAGATAATCCACCCGCAACGCCACCTCGATCGGACGGACCCGCTCCCCTCGGGCCCGGCGTCCCTGCACCACGTCGCGGATCCGCGGCAGGATGATCAGCCCGCCGTTCGCCCATCGGCGTCGCTGCACCACGAGTGAGCCGAAGTCGGGTGGTGTGGCGCTGTAGCTGAGGCGCTCCGGGTAGTTGACCAGGCGCCACCCCCGCGCCGCGAGGTCCATGCTCGACTCGGTGTCCTCGATCACCGTACGGTCCTGGATGTAGCTGCGGATCCGGAAACCGCGCTCGGCGTGCTCAGTGACGATGTCGTCCAGTGCGGGGCGGCGGATGATCGCGTTGGCCCCGACCCAGAACGTCGCGTCGAAGGAGGTCTTGCCCACGTGGTGGAGGTGCTGCAGGTCCGTGGTCGCCCCGGCGACCTGTTCGACCATCGTCGGGGCGCCGGGGATCGAGCAGTAGGGCGTCTGGATCACCGCCACGTCCTCATTCCCCGGCCGCTCGATCTCGTGGACGAGGCGTACGCAATAGTCGCGGATCAGCAGTGAGTCGGCATCGAGGGTGAGGACGTAGTCGGCGTCGGGAACGACAAGGTCGGCCGAGGCCAGGTCGGGTGCCGGCACCAGGACCGCACCCGCCCTGGTGCGGAAGATGCGCCACGCCTGACCCATCAGGGCGAGGTAGGAGTTGAGGTTCATCGCCTTGTTCGCGGCGTGCGACAACGAGGCGTACCGCTTGCGCTCGAACAGCCCGGTCTCGGCCGTGAAGATCCGGACGAGGCGGCGATGACGGTCCAGCATCTCCACGGCGGTGGGGCGTTCGTCGCGCTCCAGCGCCTCGTCCAGCGCCACCGCCTCGGTGACGAGGTCCTCGGCCAGCGCCAGGAACACCTGGTCGACGAGGAAGGCGTCCGAATGGTCGATGAGCTCCTCATCGGCGGCCAGGTCCCTGAGCCACAGCGTCGCACGTTCGTACGTCTCGATCAGTGCCCGGACCTCGTGGGTGGCCACCCCGGGGCCGGGGCGGCCCGGAACGTCTCCAGGGCCTCCGTGCAGAACCGCCGCGGCGCCTCCAACTGCTGAGCGATCTCCGCAGGCAGGCGGCGCGTCTCGTCGAGTTTCGCGAGCGTCGCCGGGTCGGTGGGGAACGGCGGGTCATCGACCAGGAGCACCAGGCGCAGTCGCGGGAACTCCTGCAGCGCCGCCGACCAGAGCGTCGCGCGAACCACGCGGGGTTCCTCGGCGTACGAGGGCACGAGCACCGTCATCGTGTCCGGAGAGAACCGGAAGTGGCGGTCGAGCTCCTCACGGTCAGTGCGCCGGTGGGTCCGCAACCGGTCGAGGGCGGCGGCCCGCCCGATCTGGTACATCACCGAGGAGAAGCACAGTGCGGTCGCGGCGAGCACGATGAGGACAACGGTGACGAGACCCACCGCAGTGAGGTGGCGCCGCGGGACGCGGAGCACCGTGTCGGCGACGAACACCAGCCACAGTGCGACGGTGAGTGCCGGGGCCACCCGGGCCCAGCGCTCCTCCGCGCGCGACGGGACGGCATGGGTGAGGGACGGGTAGACCTCGGCGCAGGCATGGGCCCACGCCGGATTCGGCCGGGGCCGCATGGTGACCGGCCCCAGGGCCTCGGAGACCTCGGACACGCGCACTCCAATCGGGCAAGACAGTCCCAGCGGCGCGCGACAGTGCTCCGGCCGCCGCGCCAGCAGCCGGAGCACAGTCTATGGATCTGTGAGCAACCTATGGGCGCAAACCGGCGCGCCAGTGGTCCTTCGCCGCCGCCACTTCTCGCAATTCCTCGGTGATCGCGTCCACCGCGCGCCGCGCGAACTCCCGCGGCTCGGCCGCCGGGTCCACAGGCTCCGCGACGATGCGATGGATGATCCCGTCCTCGAGCATCTCCTGGGCGCCGACGCGTTGGAGCTCCGACAGTTCGCGGGCGTGTGAACCGTCCTTGTAGACGATCGCACTGGCCCCCTCCGGCGGGAGGGGCGAGAGCCAGGCGCGTTCCATCGCGATCATCCGGTCGGCCGGCATCATCGCGAGGGCGCCGCCACCAGTGCCCTGGCCGAGGATCATCGACACCGACGGCACGGTGGTGCGGGCGAGCCAGGCGAGCGTACGGGAGATCTCCCCGGCCAGAGCGCCCTCCTCGGCCTCCGGCGAGAGGTCGGCCCCGGGCGTGTCGACGATGGTGACGAGCGGCAGGCCGAGCATCTCGGCGAGGCGGATGCCTCGCTGGGCGGCACGCAGGCCGGCCGGTCCCAGCGGCCCACCCGTCATCTGGATGTGGCGATCCTGGCCGACGATCACGCACGGCAGGCCGTCGAGGCGGGCGAGCGCGAGCAGCATGCCCGGTCCGTGCTCGGCACCCGTGCCGGAGAGGGTGAGGACGTCGCTGGCGGCGTACCGGAGCACCTCGCGGATGCCGGGGCGGTCGCTGCGCCGAGTCACCTCGATGGACTCCCAGACCGACCCCTCGCGCGGCGGGAGGGGGCACGGCTGGCCCTTCTCGCGGGGAGCGCCGAGATCGATGGGGGTGAGCACCCGCAGCGCCGTCGCCGCGATGGCCCGCAGTTCCTCCGGCGCGACGATGGCGTCGATGATGCCGTGGTCGACCAGGTTCTCGGCGACCTGGACGCCCTCGGGGAACGGCCGGTCGTTGAGCACCTCGTAGACCCGGGGGCCGAGGAAGCCGAGCATCGCCTCGGGCTCGGCGACGGTGATATGCCCCAGCGAGCCCCACGAGGCGAAAACGCCGCCGGTCGTCGGGTGGCGCTGGTGGACGATGTAGGGCAGGCCGGCGTCCTTGTGGGCGATGATGGCGCGGGAGATCGACACCATCCGTACGAACGCCGGGGTGCCCTCCTGCATCCGCGTCCCACCCGAGGAGGTGGACGCGATCAGGGGCAGCTTCTCGGCCGTCGCCCTTCTTACGGCGGCCTCGATGCGGATCGCCGTGTCCCGACCGATCGAACCGCCGAGGAACCGGAAGTCGCCGATGATGTAGGCCATCGGGCGGCCCTCGATGGTCGCGCGGCCGGTGATGACGGCCTCGTCCATGCCGGACTTCTCACGGGCGACGAGGACTTGGTCGCGGTAGTCCGGTGGATATCCGGACAGGTCGATCGGCTCGTCCCAGGACTCCTGGGAACCCGGATCGACCACAAGGTCGACAAGTTCCTGCGCACGCCATCGTTTCGCCATGGCGGACAGTGTGGCAGAGGCCGGCTCAGGCGGCCGCCGGCAGTTCGATCGCGAACAGTCTCTCGACGCACTCGCGGAGGCTGAAGCCCTCACCTGCTCCGTCGGGGAAGATCCGGTCCGGTTCGGCGGCGGCGGACTGGACCGCCTCGGAGACGATGGCGTCGCTGGCGGCCGGGCCGAGTGGTTGGTCGGCCAGGGCGGGGTCGGGACCGATGGCGCCGATCGCCCGCCCGTCCGGCAAGGTGAAGAGCCACGCCCCGGGCCGTCCGGTGAGCCGTACGCCTCCCTCATGGACGTACGTGTGATGCGCTTGGCAGAGCAGCAGGAGATTGTCGAGGTCTGTGGCGCCGCCATCGGCCCAGAACCGGATGTGGTGCGCCTTGAGCCGGCGGTGCTGGGTGCAGCCCGGGAACTGGCACGACCCGTCCCGCACCCGCAATGCCCGGCGCTGGGACGGCGTGGCGAATCGGCGGGTGCGACCCATGGCGAGAACGTCGCCCTCGTGGTCGATGATCATCCCCACGATGTCGGCGTCACAGGCGAGTCGGGTGGCGCTGGCCGCCTCGATCGGTCCGCCGCGTTCGATCCAGGCCTGTCCGCGGCGGCCGCGGCGGGCTGGGCGACCGGGGCCGGGGACGTTCCCGCGGGAACGTCATCGGAGATCTCTGTGACATCCTCGACGCCGATTCCGGAGCCCGTCGTTGTGGCGGTCCCCCTGCCCGTCTCGTCGGCAGCAACCTCGTGGGGAACTGTCAGCAGTTCGGCACTGACGTGGACGACGACGAGGTGAGGATCGTCGGTGGACGTCCTCGGCACGGTGTCGAGGTAGCCGCGGGCAACGTCGCAGAGCGCCAGGACCGGATCCGCGAAGTGGTGGGACCCGTCGTCGGACTGCTCGGACTCGTCCGGCTCATCGAGTTGGCGGTCGGACGCGGCCTCCACAGCTCCCCGGACCATGGCTGCCTCCTCAGGTAGGAGGGTGACGCTCAGTCGCACCATGCCGTCGTCGGTCTCCCGCCACGAGAGTCGACGACGGGCCAGTTGGGCCAGGTGACTCCCATCCTGGGCGCGGTAGGAGCGTACGGTGCGGGCGAGCTGTGACGCCGTCTGCAGCGACGCCAGCTCGCAGAGCTGTTCCTCGTCGACGCGGCCGGCTAGACGCGTCAGCTCTCGCACCTTCGAGTAGGTGAAGACGCCGTCGGCGAACCGGGCTGCCACCACCGGCATCGAGCGCAGGGCGCGGGCAACGCGGAGATGCTCCCGGGCCGTCCCGGCACTCATCGAGCAGGCCCAGGCGAGCCAGTGCGCGCACGACGTGATCCCCTCGAACCAACCCCATCCCGCACCGGCATCGAACTCCCCGATCAACTCCAGCAGGCGCGCGTCGCACTGTGCCTGTGCCGTCGCCGCCGACTGGATGCCGACGCCGATGCCCTCGGCTGCGGCGCGCGGCATCCGATCGGCATCCAATGCCTCCGACCATTCCCACATGACTCCCCCTATGGGACAAACGTGCGATACCCGACCCTCAAAGGGTGAGCGCCGGGTCTGACATCGTGATGTCCCCTGAAGTCGTCGTCGGCGTGGTGCTGGCGATCGCCAAAACCGGACGGGAGGCGAAGGGCGTACGGAAGGCCCTCAACAGGCCACTGCGGAGACCGTCCGCCTCAGCCCTCGGTGCCCGCCATTAGGGTGAGGGCCATGACCGTTCCACGCGCCGACCGGCCCGCGGTCGGGCCCAGCCGCCACTGGCGCGTCTCCGCCACCGCGCGCCTCCTCGTGACCGCCATCATGGCCATCGTCGGGCTCTCCGCCTGCGGATCGCCGGCCCCGAGCGCCGGGCAGGCGGCGTCAGGGGCCGGGCAGTCATCAACCTCTGCGACGACGCTCACCGTCTTCGCGGCGGCGTCCCTGGCCGGACCGTTCGACCAGATCGCCACCGCCTTCAGCGCGGCGCATCCCGGCGTGACGGTGCGCTACAGCTACGGGGGCTCGTCCGACCTGGTCAGCCAACTGGCCGCCGGGGCGCCCGCCGATGTCCTCGCCACCGCCGACGAACGGACGATGCAGCAGGCCAAGGACCAGGGCCTGGTGCCGCAGTCCACGCTCTTCGCCACCAACCAGCTGGCGATCCTCGTCGCGAAGGGCAACCCGCTGGGCATCGTCGGCGCCCGCGACCTGAGCCACCCTGCACTGAAGCTGGTCACCTGCGCCCCGCAGGTCCCCTGTGGGGCCGCCACCGACCGCACCCTCAAGGCCGCCGGCATCAGCGTCAGCCCGGTCAGTGAGGAGGCCAACGTCACCGACACCGCCGGCAAGGTCACCTCGGGCCAGGCCGACGCCGCGGTCGTCTACACCACCGACGTGGCCAAGGCCGAGGCTGCCGGGAAGGGGACGGGTATCCCGCTGGGCATCGACCAGACGCCGAACCGCTACCCGCTCGGCGTCACGACGTCGGGCGCGAAGGGTTCAGCTGCCGCGGCGGCGCAGGACTACGTGGCGTACGTGACAGGCCCGGACGGCCAGGCGATCCTCGCCAGGGCCGGGTTCGGCAGGCCGTGACGCCGGGCACACGCAAGGCCGTGAGGCAGGCTCGGAGGCAGGCTCGGACGGACCCCGCGGCCCGGAACGGGCAGCGCCATCGGTTCGCGCTGCCCGGCTGGTTGTGGATCCCCGCGACCGCCGGACTGCTGTTCCTGGCGCTGCCCGTGGCGGCCATGGCGCTCGGCACCGACTGGCGTCACTTCGGGATCCTGATCACCTCACCGTCGGCCCTCATCGCGCTGGGTCTGTCGCTGCGCAGCGCCGCCGCGGCGACCGTCCTCAGCCTCGTGTTCGGAGTGCCGCTCGCCGTCGTCCTGGCCCGGGCCGATCTGCCCGGTCACCGGCTGATCCGCTCCCTGGTGATGCTTCCCTTGGTGCTACCGCCCGTCGTCGGCGGTCTCGCCCTGTTGCTGACGTACGGACGCACCGGGCTGCTCGGTCGGTGGTTGGAGATCGCCGGGGTCCACATCGCGTTCACCACCACCGCCGTGGTGCTCGCCCAGACGTTCGTGGCCATGCCGTTCCTGGTCATCTCGCTGGAAGGGGCCCTGCGTTCCGGCACCGAGGCGTACGAACGGGTGGCGGCAACCCTGGGGGCGGGTCCGAGTCTGGTGCTGCGCCGGATCACCCTGCCGCTGGTCGCCCCCGGCCTGGTGTCGGGCCTGGTGCTGGCCTTCGCCCGGGCGCTGGGGGAGTTCGGCGCGACGCTGACGTTCGCCGGGTCGCTGCAGGGCACCACCCGCACTCTGCCGCTGGAGGTCTACCTGCAGCGTGAGGTCGACCCGGCCGCCGCCGTGGCGCTGTCCCTGGTGCTCGTCGCCGTCGGCGCGCTGGTGGTGCTGACAGTCGGGTCGCGCGCGCTGGGGGGTGAGCGTGGCTGACGTCCGTCTCGACCTGCGTCTGGCTGCCCGGCAGCTGGACGTGGCCCTCGACGTGCCCGACGGCCAGGTCGTCGCCGTGCTGGGACCGAACGGCGCCGGGAAGTCCACCCTGCTCGGCCTCCTCGCCGGAACGCTGACACCGACCGCCGGCCGGGTGATGGTCGGTGGGCGCGATGTCACCCGCCTGCCGCCGCACCGCCGCCGGGTCGCGCTGCTCGCCCAACAGCCGCTGCTCTTCCCGCATCTGAGCGTGTTGGAGAACGTCGCCTTCGCCCCCCGTGCGGCGGGCGCCACCCGCACGGAGGCGAGGAGGCTGGCCCGGGAACGGCTCGAGGCCGTGGGGGCGGCGGAGCTGGCGGATCGGCGCCCGGGGCAGCTCTCCGGCGGCCAGGCCCAGCGGGTCGCCATCGCCCGGGCGCTCGCGGCCGACCCTGAGGTGTTGCTGCTGGACGAACCCTTCGCCGCCCTCGACGTGGCCGTCGCCCCGCAGCTGCGCGGCCTGCTGCGGGAGGTGTTGGAGGGGCGTACGGCGCTGGTCGTCACCCACGACCTGGTCGATGTGGTGACGCTCGCCGGCCGCGCGGTGGTGCTCGACGCCGGCCGGGTGGTGGAGGACCGCAGCGTCCGCGCCCTGGTCGAGAGCCCGCACAGCCGGTTCGCCGCCGACCTCGCCGGTCGGGTGCTGCTGGAGGGGACGCTGGCAGGGGAACTGCCGCCGGGGCTGCCGGTCGAGGGGACGGTCCGCTCGGGTGACGCCGTGCTGGTCCGGACCTCGCTGGGGCCGGTGGCGGGCCTGTGGGAGGACGACACCGCCGCCGGACCGGGGGTGCGTGCCTTGGCCCTGGTCGATCCGGCGGCGGTGAGCCTCCATCGTGAGGTCCCGCACGGGAGCCCCCGTAACTGCTGGCCGGTCGAGGTGGAAGGGATGGAACCTCGAGGGGGGCAGCTGCGGGTGGTGGCCCGTGCGCTGACCGAGCGTGTGACTTCTCCGGAGCCTCACGACGGGGGGATCCGCGGCCCGGTGGACGCCCCGGAAGGGGGACAGGGCGTACGCCTGGCCGCGGACATCACCCCTGCGGCGGCCGCCGAACTGGCGGTCGCGCCGGGGCGACGTCTGTGGTTCGTGGTCAAGGCCCAGCAGGTACGGGTGTACCGCGGGCACTGACCGGTGGATGGGGGACCGGTGGATGAGCGGGGGATGAGTCGGGGACCGGCGCGCTCAGCCGGCCTTGGGCAGCCGGTCGCCGACCCAGGAGGTCGACCAGGCCGTGTCGGCGGGGGCCGGATCGACGACGTACGCCCGGCAGCCGCGCTCAGAGGCCGCCCAGATCGCGCCGTCACGCCCGGCGACGATGAGAGCGGTGGACAGGATCTCGGCGAGCCCGGCGTTGAGGGCGACGACCGTCGCGGAGCGCGCGCCGTGGGCGGGGCCGTGGTCATGCGGGTCGACGATGTGGTCGCCGCGTTCGTACGCCCCGGAGGTGGCGATGGCTGCGTCTTCCAGTTCCTCGACCCGGACGACCGCCTCGGCGTCGTCCGGGTGGCGGATGCCGATCCGCCAGGGCTGGTCGGGGGCCGGACGGCCGCGGGTGACGATGTCACCGCCGGCGTTGACGCAGACGTTGTCGAAGCCGCGGTCGACGAGCAGGTCGGCGACGAGCTCGGCCGCCCAGCCTTTGACGTAGCCGGACGGGTCGAACCCGCCAGGCACCGCCCACGGGTCGAACGCCCCGCCGGTGACCTCGCGGCCCCAGCGGCAGGCGGCGATGACCTCCATCAGTGCGGCGTGGTCGGGATCAGCGGCGCTGAGATCCGCCTCGGCCAGGCGCCCCGAGCGCAGGGCGCTGACGAGCGACGTCTCGCGGTAGGTGGAGAACACCTCGTCGACCCAGTGCATCAGGTCGACCGCCTCGTGGATCGCCGTGTCCAGGTCGTCGTCGGACGGCCAGGTGCGGGTGCCCTCGACGAGGTCGATGACGACGACGGTTCCCCACATCTCCTGCAGGTGGGTGTAGCGGCGGGCGTCGGGGCGGTGATGGGTCACCGTGGGGCGGGATTCGGAGCTGTCGGGGCCGGGAGAGATCTCGGAGCTGGGAGACATCACAGACCTGCCTTCTTGATCGCGGACTGGAGGGATGTACGGAAGCCTTGGGTGGTGTAGGTGGCGCCGGAGACGCCGTCGATCGTGGCCGACTGTGCCGCCATCGCCTGTTCGACGAGCAGGGGAGCGGCGTAGCTGTTGATCCGGTACGAGTGGCCGTCGCTCAGCGGGACCTGGGTCCACTGGATCCCGGTGATCTTGGTGCCCGAGACGGTGATGGAGACCTGCATGGGGCCGTACGGCGACTGGTAGGCCGACCCCGAGTAGCTGGTGCCGCTGGCGGCGGTGGTGGGAGCGCCGGAGCTGGAGCCGGTCGAGCCGGTAGACCCGGAGCCGGCCGAGCTGGTCGACCCGGAGCCGGTAGACCCCGACCCGGTCGACCCGGTCGACCCGGAGCGGGTGGAGCCCTGCGGCTGGTCGTCGGAGTCATCGCGAGAAGCGAACCGTTCCGCGCCCTCGCTGTCCTCGTCGTCCCCGAAGCCTCGCCGGAGCGCTTGGCCACCCGACGGGGCGGATCCGGTGCCCGGCAACTGGGTGGCACCGTTGGTGTTGCCGTTGCCGGCTGTGGTCAGCGCGGAGCGGGTGGGGTTGAGGACGAGCACGCCGGCCACTCCGGCGACGGTGGCTCCGGTGACGAGGACGGTGGTGAGCGCGGTCTTCATCGTCATCTCACAGATCGAAGATCTCGTGGTGGATGTTCTCGGTGCGGGCACCGAGGGCCCGGGCCGAGCGGACGACCTGGCGGTTCAGCGAGGCGGGGCCACAGACGTAGACCTGGGCATCGTCGAGGCGTCCGACGGTGGCCCGCAGGTGCTCGGGACTGAGCGGGTAGTCGCGGCGATGGCCGGGCATCAGGTGCACCCGGACACGCGGGCGGGCCTGCAGCTCCCACAGTTCGTCGCGGTGTGGCATCTGGTCCATCGACGCGGCCCGGTAGATGATCTCGAGCGGCGCCTCACCGGCCACCCGATCGGCCAGGGCGGCCACCGGGCCGACACCGACACCGCCGGCGATCAGGACCGTACGACGCGTGCGGTCCTCCGGGTCGGGCGCCACACGACCGGGGGTGACGGCGCCGTAGGGGCCCTCCACCATCACCCGGGTGCCGGCCGGCAGGCTCGCCATCGCGGCGGAGGAGTCGCCCAGCGCCTTGACGGTGAGGCGCATCATGTCGCCGCGGATGGCAGAGATCGAGTACGGGTGCCCCTCGTAGCCCAGCCCGGGGTGCAGGAACCGCCAGTTGAAGAACTGGCCCTCCTGGGCGCCCAGCAGCGGCAGGTCACGACCGCGGACCCAGACGCTGGTGACGCCGGGAGCCTCCTGGGTGACGGCGGCGACCCGCAGGCCGTGCCGCAGCGAGCGGTAGATCGGCACCGCGACGCGGTAGCCGATGATCGCCGCGAAGACCGCCACGTAGAGGCCGACCCACAGCGCCCGGGACCAGCCGGACAGGAACGGGCCACCGGCGGTGATCTGGTGGGCGAAGGCCAGCGCGATGCCGAGGTAGGTGTAGAGGTGGATGGTCCACCAGGTCTCGTGCTTGATGGTGCGGCGGACCCGCTTCCAGGAGGTGTAGCCCGCGGCGATGATCGCGGCGGTGCCGGCCAGCGCGGGCAGGATCCACGGCGTGGTGGTGGTCAGGCTCCACAGCTCGACGAACCAGTTGTGCTTGGCGTCCATGCCGTAGCTCAGCGTCACCAGGATGATGTGCACGAAGACCAGCCACATCGCCCACGGCGCGATCCACTTGTGCCAGGTGGCCAGGTGGTCCTGGCCGATGGCCCGCTCCAGCACGGGCAACCGGGCGATCAGCAGGAGCAGGAGCAGGACCCCGTACGTGCCGATCGAGGCGGCCAGCACGGAGATGACGTAGAGGAGGTTCGACAGCGTCCCGGTGAGCGGCAGCACCGCCTGGATGGTCAGGCCCAGCACCACACCGCCGATGGCGCCGACCGCCACCAGGAACCCGGTGGCCCTGCGGGCGTTGGTGTTGTCCTGGGCGGCCTGGTCCCGTAGCGGCGTACGTCGGGAGACATGGGTGCGGGACGGGGCGACCGGGAGGTCGGGGCGGCCGCGGTCCGAGTGACCCGCCGCGCGGCGGGGGAGTCCGTCCTGGCTGCGGTCGCCCGTGACTGTCGCGGTGGCGGCACGGGCGCCGCGGCCGGTGGTGCCGGGGGCGGTCATCGTGGTCGTACGGTACGTGGGCTCCTGCATGACTCCACAGCACAGCCGAACGCTGTGCCCAATCTGTGTCGGCCCCCTGGGGTTCTTGTGAACCCTCCCGGCGCCTCCCCGACAGGTGCCCGGGGGATCCCTGAACCGACCCCTGTCGGCGTCGTCCGCCGCCGCTCAGCAGGGCCGAGAGGCACCCGCGAACCTACACTGGGCCCACCGCGTGTGCGGGTTCGCGAGCCGAGGAACCGAGGGGAGGCGCCGCCGTGCAGCCGAGGCAGCAGGGCCAGACGACGACCGTCGAGGCCACCGGCGTCCTCTTCGAGCCCCGCTCGGACGATCCCGGCGCCCTCGTCGATGCCGCGGGTCGGCAGCCGGTGATCGACCTGACCCGGCGGCTGCGGCCGGCCTCCACGCCCATCGACGACAAGAAGCTCACCCCGTTCCTCGGCTACTGGGGCCAGTTGCGGCCCGGCCAGAGCCCCGAGGCGTACGTCATCAAGGTCATCCGGATCGCCACCACACCCCACGGCCGCCCCGACGCGGGCACCCCGCTGGTTGGCCCGCAGGCGTCTCGGCTGCTGGCGAATGAGGAGGAGGCGGCGCGCCGCAACGGGCTGCTGCCGGACGACGTGCCGGCCACCGGAGTCGGCGGCGGGTACGCCTGGGTGGTCCGCCGCTACATCCACGGCCTGACCCTGTCCCAGACGCGGACCCAGGGCGGGCTGGAGGGCAACCGTGGCGTCCTGGCCCGGCTGCTGCTGGCGAGGATCGCCGAACTCCACACCCGCACCTACAACGGCCACCCGCTCTTCCACGGCGACATCAAGCCGGCGAACGTCATCGTCCAGGTCGCCGGCCGCGAGATCACCGGCGTGGAACTGATTGACTACGAGTCCGGTGGCGCGACCGGTGACGACGGCCCGGCCTGGCGGCACGCGACGTTCCAGTTCGCCAGCCCCGAACACTTCCTCTCACCGCGGATCGACCAGGCCTCCGACGTGTTCTCCTGGGGCCTGACCGTCCTCGACATGTACGCGCCCAACCGTCACCCGTTCGTCGGGGACCTCGAGGACCTGCGGGAGTACGAGGAGGCGTACGGCACCGGCCGTCCCGCCGACGAGGCCGTGCTGGCGTGCATCGTCGACCCGGTGGTCCGCGAGTGCGTCCGCCTGGCGCTGACCGTACGGTCCGACGAACGCCCCAGCGCCCGGGCGCTCTACAGCCGGCTGACGGCAGGCAGCGCGGCGCGTCCCGCCGGCCCGGTGCAGGCGCCGACGACCACCTTCGAGCTGCCGCGTCGCGACGTGGACGACCCCGACGCGACCGCCTTGCGCAATTACGGCCTCTCGGGCGAGGGGCCGGGCGGGCCGGCCGCAACGTACGTCCCGGGCGGGCCGGCCGCAACGTACGTCCCGGGCGGGCCGGCCGCAACGTCTGCCCCCGGCACCCCGTACGCCCCCGGCGACCCCGCCACGCGGGTCGCCCCGACCCGGGCGGTCCCCGTCCCGCTGGGCGAGGAGGAACCGCCGCCCCCGGTGGAGCGGCCGCGCGCCGGGCTGCCGACCGACACCGCCGATCCCGACTCCGTGCCGGCCCAGCTCGCCGCCTGGTGGCGGCAGGTCTTCACCGTCGAGGGCTACCTCGGTGCGGAGACGTTCGGTCCGGGTCTGTGGGCCGGCTATCTCGCCGCCACGGTGCTGGCCGGCATCGGGGTGGGCGTCCTTGTCGGGGTCGTCCTGTTGGCCCTCGGAAGGGTGCTGGTCCCATGAGCGTGTCCTCCTTCGACGAGGCCGAGCGGCGCCGGCTGGCCCGGCTCGCCCGGCACGAGGCGTCGATGCGGTACCGGCGCCGGACCCGGATCCTGCGCCTGGCCGGACTGGCCGTCGCGGTGCTGGTGCTCGTCCTCGTGGTGGTCCGCTGATGGCGCGCTATCTGTGTCCCCAGTGCGCGGTGCACTACCGGGCGAGCGAGTTCACCACCTACACCGCCCAGAGTGAGCCCTGGTCCCCGCCGCGACGCGACGCCCTGCGTACGCTCGGGCACGGGGTGCGGACCCTGCTCGGGACGACTGGTACCGACCGGGACCGGGAGCGGGCCGAACACCTCGAGATGCTCCGCCTCGGCGTGCACCACCGGTGCCCTCAGGGCCATGTGATGCCGGCGGAGTTCCTCCGGCGCGAGACCCTGCCGATCGGGCTCGTCGGCCCCTCCTCGGTGTCGAAGTCCACCTACCTCGCGGTCCTGCTGCAGCGGATCGTCGGCATGACCGACCTCGCCCCGATGGGCCTCACGTTCACGGTCGAGGAGCGGTCCAAGGCGATCTACCAGCGCGACTACGTCACCCCGCTGGCGATGCGCCGCCCGCCCGAGCAGACGCGGCTGGAGCGGACGGCCCCGCTCGTCGTACGGATGCACCGGGACTGGGCGGCCGAGGACGACGTCAACCTGCTGTTCTTCGACGCGGCGGGGGAGGGCTACCGGGACGCCCGCTCCAGCGCCGAGCTCAACCCTTACCTGTCGGTGATGTCCGGCGCCCTGGTCTTCTGCTCCCCGATCAACCTTGCGTTCGGTCCGGACGGGGCGGACGCCGGGTTCGCGCTGCCCCCGGGATCGAAGGGGCCACCGCGCCCGGCGCGGGCACGGTTGTCGCGTCGCTCCAGTCGGCTCGCGCGGTGGCGGACCAGCGGCGCGACCCCATCCCGACCGGCGTGGTGGTCGCCAAGTGCGACGAACTCGCCCCGTTGGAGGCCCGTCAGGCGCACCCGGGCCAGGCCATCCCGCTCGACGGGCGCTTCTACGGGCACGAGGACGCCTATCTGCGCAGGCAGTCCCGGTGGCCGTACGAGTTGCTCGCCCACCACGGCCAGGCGATCCTCGCCGAGGTGGAGCGCTTCTCCCTGCTCATCCGCTACCACGCGGTGTCGGCGACCGGCTGCCCGGTGAACAACCTCGGCATGTTCGACGCCATCGAACCGGTCCGGGTGCACGAGCCGCTGCTCGGCCTGCTGCACGACATGGGGCTGCTCGCCGGCGCGGCGCCCCTCTTTGCGCAGGAGCGCGCCCATGGCTGAGATCGAGCAGGCGGTGATCGGCTGGGGCCCCACCAGTAACGGTCTGGGCGTCCTGGGCTACTCCACCGGCTGGCCCTCGCTGGACGGGCAGCCGTGGCTCCCGGCGGCGGCGCGGACGTTCCTGCCGCGCGGTTCCGACGCGGAGGTGATGCGCGGTGCCGAACCCCCTGCGGCCTGGAGGCCCGGCCCACCGAGTACGGCACGCTGCTCGTCTCCAAGGTCTACCTCGGGCGGGTGGGGCGCCCGGGCACGTTCAGCGTCCACTGCCTGCTCGACCCCACCGGTCGTCAGGGGGCATCGGACATGCTCGGTCTCGTCCGCGACGGCGTGCTGCTGGCCCGGGAGGAACAGCCGGGGGCCGGCGCGCTCGAAGTGCTCGCCCTACCCGCTCGCCGATCCCGACCGGCGCCCGAGGAGGTGCCCGACGCCCTGCTCGCCCTGCTGCTGGGCCACCTCGCCGACCGTACGCCGCTGCTGCTGCACACCGCGGAGCGCGGCGAGGGGGTGGAGACCCTGTCGGCGCTGGCGCACGCGCTGCCGCGGCGGGTCACGGCAGATCTGTGGTGGTCGACCTTCGTGGCCCAGCCCGATGATCCGCAGGAGGCCGGCGGGCCGGGCGTGGGTCTCGTGGTGGAGCCCTTCTCGATGCTCGGCGCCGAGGAGCTCGAGACCTTCGGTGCGCCCCTGGGTGAGGGGCGCCGTACGGTCGACGTCCCTGCCGGCCCGCGGACAGTCGACCTCGATGCCGGGCCCTTACCCGTCGATGACCGGTCCTGGGCGCTGCTGCGGACCTATCTGGAGCATCCCGAACTCTTTGCCGACTCCCACGGCCTTGAGGAGTTCGTCGCGCGGCTCGAAGGGTTGGTCATCGACCCGAGGCTCCCCCTCGACGATCGCGCCCTCGACCTGCTCGGTGAGGAGGTCGGACCAGCGGTGTTCGCCCGGCTGCTGGCTTCCCCCCAGGCGATGACGCGGTTGGCCGAGGTGGTCCGGGCGCGCCGCCGGCTTCCCTACCGGAACCTGTGGAACGCCGTTCCCGCGCTCACCGACCAGATGTTCGCCTGGTTCGGGCCGGTGGAAGGGGACCCCGAGACCCAGGCCAAGGCCCAGCGGGTGATCTGCACCACGATGGACGCGCGCAACCTCGTTCGGCTCGTCGCCCGTCCCCTGAGCCGCGACACCGCCGAGTACCGGCCCGTCGTCGCCGATCGCAAGCTCGCGTCGGCCCTCGCCGGGATGGGCAGCCCCCTGGAGGCGTACGAATGGCGGGTCCTGACCGAGGAGTGGGGCCCGGTCGTCCACGCCGCGGTGCTGTCCTGGTTGCTGGGGTGGAGCGACGCACCCGCCGATCTCGCCCGGCTCGCCGAAGACCGCCCCGCCTACGTCGCGGGGTTGGAGGCCGTGCTCGCCGCGGCGCGCGCCCAACCGGCGGTTGATCCGGCCGATGTGCGCGCGCGTCTGGCCGGGTGGCGCGGGCTGGGCGCCGAGGAATGGGCTGACCTGCTCCTCGCCTGTCCCTCCGCCCCCTCCGGAGCGCCCTTGGCGGTGCTCGCCCGCCTCGACGGTCGCGGCGTCCGACAGGTGCTCCGCCGGGACTGGCCCCGATTGGCCGCCCAGGCAGGGATCCCCGCGGTCGTCGCCGAGGAACTGCGGGTGCGCGGGATCGGCGGGTTCTAGAGCTCCTCCTGGTCCGAACCAGCGTTCCCGCGGGAACGTCTCGGGAACGTCCGGGAACGTCTCGGGAACGCTCGGCACGGTCGTTGACCGTTGAATTACTCGCTCGTACGCTGGAGCTGGATCGGAGCCGGGACCCCAGGAGCCAGCAATGAGCGAGACGCGTCTGCCCACCTATTTCGTTTCCCATGGCGGTGGCCCCTGGCCGTGGCTCAAGGATCTGATGCCGGGGATGGACAAGCTCGAAGCGTCCTTGCAGGCGATCCCCGCCGAACTCGGCCTCACCCCGCGCGCCGTCCTGGTCATCTCCGGGCACTGGGAGGAGCCGCAGTTCACCGTCCAGACCAGCCCGCACCCGCCGATGATCTATGACTACGGCGGCTTCCCGGAGTTCACCTACCGGCTGCAGTACCCGGCTCCCGGCGCGCCGGACGTCGCCGCCCGGGTCGGGCAGTTGCTCGAGGACGCCGGCATCACCACCCACTACGACGCGCGGCGCGGCTACGACCACGGGGTGTTCGCGCCGTTGTACGTCCTCTATCCGCAGGCCGATGTGCCGATCCTGCAGTTGTCGCTGCGCCGAGGGTACGACCCGGCCGCTCACCTCGCCGCCGGCCGGGCCCTGGCGCCGCTGCGGGACGAGGGCGTGCTGATCGTGGGCAGCGGCTTCAGCTACCACAACCTCGCCAACTTCGGTCCGGGGGCCGCCACGGCCTCGAAGGCCTTCGGTGACTGGCTGAACGAGACGCTGGTCGAGGGTCCGGTGGCGGAGCGTACGGAACGCCTGATGCACTGGGACACGGCGCCCGGAGCCCGGGCGAGCCACCCGGCGGAGGACCACCTCATCCCGCTGATGGTCGCGGTCGGCGCGGCGGAGGACGAACCCGGCGTACGGACCTATCACGAGCCGGACTTCATGGGCGCCATCGACTCGTCGAGCTTCCGCTTCGGGCCATTGCCGGTGCCGCGCGGCTGAGGCGGCCAGGCTCAGGCCCGGCCCGATTCAGGCCCGGCCCGACTCAGGACACGGTGTCCACCTCGCCACGCCAGTGCTGCAGCACCACGTTCGTCTCCGTGCCGGCGATCTCCTTGTGACCGTTGAGGTCGGTCAGCACGAAGTCCCGCAGGGCTTGGGAGTCGGGTACCGCCACCCAGATGACCAGATCGGACTGGCCTGAGGTGAAGAAGACGTGGACCACGCACGGCGACTTCAGCAGGCGCTGGGCCTGCTGCTCGAGCCCATCGCGCATGCCGGGATGGATCCGGACCGAGATGAGCGCCAGCAGCGGCCGCCCGATGGCCGCGGCGTCCACCTCCGCGTGGAATCCCCTGATCACCCCCGAGTCGACGAGGGCCTGGATCCGTGCGTGGCTGGTGGACTCCGCGGTCGCCGTGGCGGCCGCGACAGCTGCATTGCTCATCCGGCCGTTGCGCATCAGCAGCCGGAGGATCTGATGGTCGATGGCGTCGAGTGCCCGAGGTCGGCGCCCCTTGCCGGGCGGGGGAGCGGGGCGGGGGTTCGGCGCTTTTGCCACGGAGGAACTCTACGCGCAGCCCTTCCCGATCGGGAGGGTCACTTGGACAGTTCCTCAGCCGCCCTGACCCGCTCGGCGTCGAAGTCGAGGGCGGCGGCCGTCATCCTCGTGCCGCGCAGCAGGCGATAGGCGACGGCGAGGAACACGAGCCAGATCGGGGCCGCCAGCAGGGCGATGCGGGAGCTCTCGGACATGCCCAGGACGACGAAGATGAGGGCGAAGAAGACCAACGACACCCACGACATGAGCCGTCCCGCGGGCATCCTGAAGGTCGACTCAGCGTGGCGGTCGGGGAACTTCCTCAGGTAGACGAGGTAGCTGACCAGGATCAGCCCCCACACCGAGATGTAGAGCACCGAGGAGACTCCGGCGACCAGGCTGAACGCGTCCATCACCTTGTCGCTGACCATCACCAGCACGATCGCGGGGGAGATGCACAACGCGGTGAGGATGAGGGCGTTGCGCGGGATGTGCCGCGA